>NZ_FUZC01000005.1 GCF_900168115.1 Salegentibacter salinarum | reverse complement strand
TCTGCAAAAGCAAGCGAAGCGCTGGGAGAACGCTAAGGAATATTATTCCTTTTATCGAGGATAAGTTATTCTTGAAAGTGAATAGAGAGAAAACAAATGTTTCTCACGTCTCCAAAATCAAATTTCTCGGACATACCTTCTATCGAAGTCACGGAAAAGGTAGACTCCGAGCTCATCCTACAAGTATCCGAAAGATGAAACAACGGCTAAAACAGCTGACATCAAGGAACAAGGGATGGGGAGAGAACGAAAGAAAGAAAGAACTCAACCACTATGTTAGAGGCTGGGTGAACTACTTTAAAATGGCAGATATAAAAAGCCTGCTGAGAAACATAGATCGCTGGTACCGTCGACGTCTAAGGATGTGTATCTGGAAACAATGGAAACGCATCCGCACGAAAGGAAAGATGCTTATCAAGCTTGGCCTGAACAAGTGGAAAGCGTGGGAATATGCCAACACGAGGAAAAGCTACTGGCATACAGCTAACAGCTTTATCCTCAAAAGGACTATTACCATCCACAGACTGAGACAGGCTGGTTACACTTCTCTTCTGGACTATTACCTTAAAGTTAGAACGTAAATTAGGGAACCGCCCAGTACGGAACCGTATGCTGGGTGGTGTGGGAGGACAGGTAGGGAAATAATCCTTACCTTTCTACCCGATCCTAAATATTGTCCTACAAATAGTTATAATTGCGTATTTCATCTAGAGAATTAGAACACTATCGAATAAATAAGGTTTTTTGCTAGCTTATTTTTAGATTATTGTTGAATTTAAAAGTAGTATGATGAAATTTTTAGATAGTTATTGGGTCTTTATTTTATTATTGGGCACTTCAATCACTGCACAGGAGTTGGAAGGGAAATGGATTGTCTCGGGAAATAAAAGTTTTGGTGGTTTCCCTGGAATACATTTAATGGAAGTGAGCGAAGATTCATTACTGCATTATAACTTTGATGAGTTTATTACCAAGACTTCCTATACTACTGAAGAAAATAAGCTAAAAATAGATACGCTTGCTTTTGCCGATTTCAGTTTTAAAAATCCAAACCGATTAATTATTTCTTCCGAAAGATTGGAACGGCCTATAGATTATATACGTTTGGTTCCTACTAAAACAGATTTAAACGTAGAAGAAATTAAACAGAAAAAATACAATCTAGAACGGGGTGGAAAAAGTTTCGAAATAGATTTTAAAAATCATCCCGATAGTAAAATTATGCATTCTTATTTGAAGAAAATAGATCAGACTTATTTCCTGGTAATTCACAGGTATGGAAATGCAATTACTGCGGTTCCTATTGAAGAAATAACCGAAGATAAATTATTTCTGTACGGTTTTTCAAGAGGACCAAATAAACTGGTGGCTACAGCAATTGAATAATTCGAAATAGAATAAAATAAAAAAACCTACCCAAAAGAAATCTTCCAGGCAGGTTTTTCAAAATTTTATTTGATAAATTATTCTCCTTCAGGAACCGGGAAACCGCGATCGCGCATTAGTGCGTCAATTTCAGCATCACGCCCTCTAAATTTACGATAAGCTTCAGCAGGATCCATTGCGTTTCTTGGTGCAAAAAGATATTTTACCAGTTTTTCTGCCATATTTTCATCGTAGAATCCGCCGGGAGATTCGGCAAAAGCTTCAGCAGCATCAGAAGTCAATACATCTGCCCATAAATAACCGTAATATCCGGTTGCATAACCTTCCCCGGAAAATACGTGTCCAAAATGCGGTGAACGATGACGCATTACAATTTCCTCTGGCATTCCAAGTTCATCTAAAGTCTCTTTTTCAAACTCTCTTGGTTCAATTTTATCAGGATCTGTAGTGTGATATTTCATATCCATTAATGCCGAAGCTAAGAACTCGGTGGTAGCGAAACCCTGGTTAAAAGTAGAAGCTTTTTTTATTTTAGCGACTAATTCATTAGGAATAACCTCGCCGGTTTCGTGGTGTTTCAGGTAACGGTTTATTACTTCATCTGTAGATAACCAACGTTCTAGCAATTGCGATTGGAATTCAGTATAGTCACGAACGCCGCTGTTTAGGGTGGGATATTTAATATCGGCAGCTAAAAAGTGCAGGGCGTGCCCAAATTCGTGGAAAAAAGTGGTAGCATCATCCCAGGAAACCAAAACCGGTTCACCCGGTGCAGGCTTAATAAAATTAGAATTATTGGAAGACAATACAGGTTTTGCACCTTCCAGCTCAGAATAACTTCTGTAAGTTGTGGCCCAGGCCCCGGAACGTTTTCCCTGGCGGGCAAAAGGATCTAAATACCAAAGCCCTATAAGTTCGCCTGAATCTTCATCGGTTACTTCCCAGACTTTTACATCTTCATGAAAAACAGGAACGCTGCCTTCCTCAACCGGTTTAAATTCGAAATTAAACAATTCACCGGCTGTGTAGAAAAGTGCATCGGTGAGGTTACCTAATTCCAGATATTGCTTTACTTCTTCACTGTCCAGATCGTATTTTTCTTTTCTTACTTTTTCGGCATAATAGCGATAATCCCAGGGTTTAATAGTAATATTAGCCCCTTCTCGATCGGCTACTGCCTGCATATCTTTTACTTCTTCTTCAACACGGGCAAGTGCAGCAGGCCAAACGGCTTCCATAAGTTCCATGGCATTTTCGGGATTTTTTGCCATCCGGTTTTGTAAGCGCCATTGGGCAAAATTATCGTATCCCAGGAGTTCTACACGCTCGTCGCGCAGTTTCAGTATTTTTTTAATCACTTCATTATTGTCAAATTCATCGTCGTTGTCACCACGTGAGTAATAGTTTTTCCAAACTTTTTCGCGCAGTTCACGTTCATCAGAATAAGTCAGGAAAGGATCCATAGAAGAACGCGTGTTGGTTACCGCATATTTCCCCGCTTCGCCATTAGCTTCAGCAGTGCTGGCAGCCGATTTTACGTAAGATTCCGGTAAACCGCTAAGTTGGCCTTCGGTTAAATAAACAATGTAGTTTTCTTCTTCCGCAAGAACATTATTAGAGAATTTGGTATATAATTCAGAAAGTTCACTGTTTATTTCGGCGTAACGCTTTTTATCTTCTTCATTTAAATTGGCGCCTTCCATCGCAAATTCTTCATAAATAAGTTCGATAACACGTTGCTCTGGTGCCGGCAGTGGATTTTCTACTGAATTTTCATAAACTGTTTTAATTCTCTCAAAAAGCTGGGTATTCTGTGAGATTTTTGAGCTGTATTCAGAGATTTCAGGAGAAAGTTCCCGTTGAATTTCCCTGAATTCAGGACTGGAAACATTGCTGCTAAAAATACCGTAATAGGTAAACACCTTGTTTAAAAGATCACCAGAATCTTCAAAAGGCACAATAGTATTCTCAAAAGTTGCCGGTTCTGAGTTTTCGGTTATTTTATCAATTTCAGCCAAATGCTTGTCCATCGCTGTAAGCATTGCCGGTTTTACAAGCTCTACTTTCATTTTATCAAAAGCGGGAACGCCGGCATAAGGGCCGGTCCATTCAGCAAGTAAAATGTTATCCATATTTTGTTCGGGTTTTTGTTCCTGGGCATTAGCTTGAAATCCTGCGACCAGCGCTAAAATCCCCAGGCTTTTTATAATTTCTTTTTTCATTTTGTGTGGTTTTATTTCTAATCTATGAAGGTAGTGATTTTGGGAAAATTGGCTGCTATAGAACTTTTAGATTTTCTCTGAAATATGAAATATTGAGGCGTAAATACATTAACAATTAAAAATAATTTATCTTTGATATTGTAAATAACTAATTACAAACTATAAATAAGTAAATATGAAATTTTTAAGCAAAACTGTTTTGATTCTAGGAGCCGTTGCAATGATTGCCTGCGGAGATAAAAAAGAAGAAAAGGAAGATAAAATTACTATTGGTGATGGTACCAGCCCACAATCTCAAACTGAAGCCGCTACAGATAAATCAGCTTCAGAAATGAATTCTTCAGACGAAGATGTGGTAGAAGTAACTATTGAAGGGAATGACCAGATGCGTTTTAACAAAGACGAGATTAAAGTGAAAGCCGGACAAACTGTTCGACTTACTTTAAAGCACGTTGGTGAAATGGAAAAAAGCGTAATGGGCCATAACTGGGTATTGCTAACCAAAGGAACCGTGATCAATGAATTTGGACAAAAAGCTGTTCAGGCAAAGGATAACGATTATATTCCTCAAGGAACCGATGCTGTTATTACCCACACTAAAATGATTGGTGGTGGAGAAGAAGTAACCATAGAGTTTGAAGCTCCTGAAGCCGGGGAATATGACTATATCTGTAGCTTCCCGGGTCACTATTCTGTGATGAAAGGTAAATTTATCGTAGAGTAAAAAACTTTTATAATATTATTGAAAATGCCTTTACTTCGGAGAATTCCGTTAGGTAAAGGCATTTTTGTTTTAGAACAGCTTCTCTTTTTGTGGGGCCTATTTTTAGTTATTCCTAAAAGTTTTTTATTTAAAAAACCGAAGAAATTTCATTTTTACCTACTAATTTCAGAATGTTTTTATGAGCTCTATATTTTATAGCGTCTCATTTTATGAATTGTTGAAAATATGGCTAAAATCAAAATTATGTCCCTTTATTTTTGCTGAAATTGGTGCGCTAGGATTGCTAAAAATAGTAGTTTTAGGCTTCATTTTAGAGTACCTTATATATGAGTGAGAACAAGCACTTTGTAATTGATTTTGACAGCACATTTACCCAGGTAGAAGCCCTGGATGTTTTGGGAGAAATATCCCTGGCTAACGATCCCGATAAGCAAAAGAACCTGGATGAGGTAGAAGCCTTAACCGATCAAGGAATGAAGGGAGAGATTTCTTTTAGGGAATCCCTGGTAGAGCGAATTCGGCTTTTAAAAGCCAATAAAAGTGATTTGCCAAAACTGGTAGAAAATTTAAGTGAGCGGGTATCTTCCTCATTTGTTAGAAACCGCGAATTCTTTAACGATTATCACGAAAACATCTATATTGTTTCCAACGGTTTTAAAGAATTTATTGTTCCTATAGTTGAACCTTACGGGGTAAAGCCCGAAAATGTTTTTGCCAATACTTTTGAGTTTGACGAAGAAGGTGAAATTGTTGGTTTTGATAAAGAAAACGTACTTTCTTCAAATAATGGAAAAGTAGAGCAACTTAAAAGATTAAAATTAAAAGGGGATGTTTACGTAATTGGTGATGGTTATACCGATTATGAAATAAAAGCCGCCGGACTCGCCAATAAGTTTTATGCCTTTACCGAAAACGTAGAGCGAGCAAATATTCTTGAAAAGGCAGACCATATCACTCCAAGTTTAGACGAATTTTTATTTGTACACAATATGAACAAAGCAATCTCTTACCCCAAAAACCGAATTAACGTACTTCTTCTTGAAAATGTACACCAGGACGCGGTAGACATTATGAAGAAAGAAGGTTATAATGTAACTGTACATCCTGGCGCGATGGATGAAGATGAACTTTGTGAAAAAATCAAAGATGTATCAGTAATAGGGATTCGTTCTAAAACACATTTAACCGAAAAAGTACTGGAAAATGCCAACCGATTAATTGCGGTGGGTGCTTTTTGTATAGGAACTAATCAGATAGATCTTCAGGCCTGTTTGAAGAAAGGCGTTGCAGTTTTTAATGCGCCTTACAGTAATACGAGATCTGTGGTTGAATTAGCTATTGGCGAGATTATTTTACTAATGCGAAACCTGCCCGATAAAATGCGTTTAATGCACGAAGGGAAATGGGAAAAATCTGCTACCAACAGTTTTGAAACCCGGGGTAAAAAACTGGGGATTATTGGTTATGGAAATATTGGCGCACAACTTTCAGTGGTAGCAGAATCTGTTGGGTTTGATGTTTATTATTACGATGTTGAGGAAAAGTTGCCAATGGGAAATGTTACCAAGTGTAATTCCTTAAAAGAACTTCTTGAAACCGTAGATATTGTTACGCTTCACGTAGACGGAAGAAAAGAAAATAAGAATATCATCAGTGAAAAGGAATTTGGTTATATGAAAGATAACGTCATTTTCCTGAATTTAAGCCGTGGACACGTGGTAGATATACAAGCGCTGAAAAAGAATATAGAATCTGGTAAAATAATGGGGGCGGGGATAGATGTTTATCCGCAGGAACCGAAGACCAATAATGAAGAATTTGTTTCCGAATTAAGGAATTTACCAAATGTAATTTTAACGCCACATATTGGCGGAAGCACCCTGGAAGCCCAAGAAAATATTGGGAATTTTGTTCCGGGAAAAATTATTGAATATATAAATACAGGCAGCACCACCAACTCGGTTAACTTCCCTAATTTACAATTGCCGGTATTGCAAAATGCCCACAGGCTAATTCATATTCACGAAAACAGGCCGGGAATTTTGGCAGAGATCAACAGGATCCTTGCCGGGCACGATATTAATATTGAAGGGCAGTATTTAAAAACCAATGAAACTATTGGTTATGTAATTACCGATATAGATAAGAAATACGATAAAAAAGTAATCAAAGACCTAAAAGGCCTGAAAGGAACCATACGTTTCAGGGTTTTATATTAGTAAAGTTTTTTACTAAAAATATATCCCGGTGGTTATTTCCTATTAAAGAAAATAGCTTCCGGGATTTTTTATGAGTTTTATTCTAACTGAATTACCAGAGGTCCTGAAATGGGATAAACGTGGCAGCAATCTGCACCAATTCTATATTCCTGTTCCACAATTAAATTTTCCTCCTGAAATCCTTTAAAAAGAAGATCTATCTCTTCATTCTTATATTCCGGAAGCAGGTTATCATTAAAAATAGTATAAAAGCCGTTTTCAATATCTCCCGTGGAATTGAGATCAACTTCTCGATTGTTTGTAATATCGGTGAGGCTAGTACTGTCTAAAACCACCGGGTTCTCTTCAGAGTCTGTGATTTCAACATTAATACTTTTAAATTCTTCGGTGCAAATTCCATTACATTCCCCGCTGTCGTCTTCTCCGCAGGAAAAAGTAAATAAAATAATTCCGATAAATAAAATAAATCTTTGTAACATAAATTAATCATTTTCTATAAGATACAGAAAACTGATAATGGTTGCGTAAAAGTATGTAGAAATTTACTCGATAATAGAGGTTTGAAAATGCCTTTTCTTTATGCCGGGTACCAGGCTGAAATTCAAAAAAAGAAAACTATTAATCTTTAAGAATAAATTCAGTAGCTAATTGCGCGTGTAGCTTTGTAGTATCTAAAAGTGGAATTTCGGTATCCTTTTCTTTAATAAGCATCGGCAGTTCGGTACAGCCTAAGATTATTGCATCAGCTCCGCGATCTTTTAAAAGTTGCATTTGTTCTAAATAGAAATTTTTTGCGGTATCGGTGAAATTTCCCTGCGTAAGTTCTTCAGAAATAAATCTGTGGGTTTCATCAATATATTCCTGTGCGGGAATTATAGTTTCAATTTGATGTTGATCTTTTAACCTTCCCTGGATAAAATCTCCTGTCATCGTGGGTTTTGTACCCAGTAGGGCAAGTTTTTTAAAACCTTTCTGTTTCGCTTCTTTGGCTATGGCATCGGCAATATGAAGTATGGGAATATCAATTTTTGGTTGCACAAAATCGTAAACCAAATGCGGTGTATTGGCACAAATTATTATAGCGCCGACACCTGCATTTTCAAGTTTTTGAGCAATTTCTAAATATGATTTTTTAATTTTCCTGGGATCGTTCTCACGCATCAATTTTACATTGAGACTGTATAAAAGTAGCGGCGGATTCTGCTGCTTCCCAATTTTCTCGCCTACAAGCTCATTTAAAAGTCGGTAATATTCTATGGTAGAATGCCACGAGGTACCACCAATCATTCCCAGTAAATTCATAAAATTTAATTTTTCCCTAAATTATGCAATTTTAAGGGTTTCATTAAATTCTTCGTCGTTTTCTTTATTCCTGAAAGAACTTAGAATTCCCACAGCTTCCAAAGCCGCAAATTCTGAATTATAAGTAAAAGTGATTTTAGACGCTTCTGAATCTGCATAAATATCACAGATATCTTTAATTTTAGAAAGTTCCCTGGTAATGTATGTTATGCAATTACCAACATTAAGTTCTTCCAATAACATAGTAGCTTTCATAGTTTCTGATTTTTGTTTAGCACAAATTTAAAGGCAGGACTCGGAAAATTTTATGAGGAAAATCAGTTTAAGCCATTTTACTTGAAAAAAACAGGGCTTGTTTCTTACTTTTGCAAATTACTTTTTAAAAAACGCTGATAAAATAATGACTGAGTAGGATATTGAAATTTTCTTACCGGGAAGATTTTTTAAAAATTTAAAGAGATTGCGCAAGAAGAGGCAGCCCATAAAATATACCGAAGGCAGGATTTTTAGCTCCCTGGCCAACCTGGCCTGGCCTATAATCCTGGCTAATATTTTGCAAACCGCCTACCAGTTAATCGATACGTTTTGGCTGGGAAGACTGGGCGCCGATGCCGTGGCTGCGGTGAGTATTAGTTTTCCTATACTTTTTCTTATTCTATCGCTGGGAGCTGGTTTAACGCTGGCCGGGACGGTGATTGTTTCTCAATATAAAGGCGCTGAAAATCAGGACCAGGTAAATTACAGTTCTTCGCAAACCGTTTTTGTGATCTTTTTTATTTCGGTTTTACTGGCTATAGTAGGCTATTTTTCCTCAGAACCCTTAATGAGACTTATAGGCGCGGGCCCCGAAATTTTAAGTGATTCTGTAAGCTATTTTAAAGTTTCGTCGCTGGGCTTTATTTTCCTTTTTATGTTCTACGTTTTCCAGTCGCTTATGCGCGGAATAGGAAATGTTTTACTACCCATGTATATCGTTTTGGCTACGGTTTTTCTCAATTTAATTTTAGATCCGCTTTTTATATTTGGTTTTGGGCCTATTCCGGGGTTTGGGGTTGCGGGAGCAGCTGTTGCCAGTGTAATTACCCAGGGTTTATCGGCCTTAATAGGATTACTTATTCTTTTCCGCGGAAATAAAGGCATAAAAATTAGTTTTAGTAGAATGAAATTCGATTTTGGCTGGACACGAAGTATGTTCAATATTGGGATTCCTTCCAGTATAGAAATGTCTACCCGTGCCGGCGGAATGACGGTTATGGTGATGCTGGTAACCAGTTTTGGAAGCGAAGTAGTCGCGGCTTACGGAATTGGAAGCAGGGTTTTAAGCCTAATTGTGGTACCCGCCCTTGGATTTGCCATTGCCACCACTACTTTGGTAGGGCAGAATGTTGGTGCCGGAAAAATAAAACGTGCTGAAAAAATTGGAAATTTAAGTGCTAAAATCGCCTTTTTCGGCCTTACCGCGGTTGGTTTAATTCTTTTCTTTCTAGCTGAACCAATTACCGCCTTTTTTGTTCCCAACGATCCCGGCGTGATTAGGGATGGCTCTTTGTTCATTAAAATAATGGCGCCCAGTTTTGGCGTTCTGGGTGTGCAGCAGGTTTTAAACGGTGTTTTCAATGGCGCCGGATTTACAAAAGCCTCTTTGTTAATTTCCGTATTTGCGCTTTGGATTGTAAGATTTCCCACGGCATTTATTCTGTCTAATAATACCGATCTTTCTTTTGAAGGAATATGGTGGGCGTTCCCAATTTCTAATGTTATTGCTGCAATTGTAGCCTTTACCTATTATAAAATGGGTTATTGGAAATTAAGAACCATTCGTTACCGACATCGCCAGCTTTAATTTTTAGAAAAATTTAGTTTTCTGAATAATTGTCCTGATAAAAATAAACACCAATTTTATCCCCTCATAAGTTTCAAAAAATGAAGATCGAAAACCAACAGCGAATTGCACTTAGTACGTACTTTTTTCTATCTGGGTTCTGCTTTTCTACCTGGGCTTCGCGAATTCCAACCATTAAAATGGCTTTCGATTTCAATGAAGCCGAATTGGGGAATTTGTTAATGGTGATGCCGATAAGTTCGTTAATTGGGCTTCCGGTTTCTGGCTGGCTGGTTTCCCGTTTTGAAAGTCGGTATCCACTTATCGTTTCTTACATTTTACTGGCGGCTTCCCTTAGTATAATCGGTATAGCGGATAGCCTCTTTTTACTAATTACAGGAATATTTTGTTTTGCCTTTTCTATGCGAATTTTTAATATTGCTATGAATACGCAATCCTTAACCCTGCAGAAGAATTTTAAGCGAAAGATTATTGGCTCTTTCCACGGACTTTGGAGCACCGGCGGACTTTTAGGTGTAGCTTTCTCAACAATTCTTATAAAATTTGATGTCCCTATTTATCAGCATTTACCAGCAGTTGCAATTTTTACGCTTGTTATAGCTTTTTCTTCTTTTTCATTTTTACTGAAAAAAGATCGATCTACCCAGGGGAATAAACTACGAATTGGAAAACCTGATAAACCAACGATGTATCTTGGCTTTATAGTTTTTCTTGCCGCAATTACCGAAGGCGGAATGTTCGATTGGAGCGGGGTTTATTTTAAAGAAGTGGTGAATGAAGATATTTTTACGCTGGGTTATTTGATCTTTATGGTTTTTATGGCCTTATCGCGTTTCTCTTCAGATAGAATTGTAGAAAAAATAGGAATGGAAAAGAATTATATCATCAGTGCCTGTCTGGTATGTTTAGGTGTACTGCTAATGGTTATTTTTCCTTATTTCTGGCCGGCATTAATTGGTTTCTGCTTAGTAGGAATTGGGGTCGCAGCAATAATCCCAATGACATTTCTTTTAGCCGGATCCTCTAAAAAATATTCCCCGGGAATGGCCATATCCATTATTACAACCTATGCTATCGTAGGAATGCTCCTGGGGCCACCGCTGGTTGGGTATTTAGCGCATCTATTTAATTTGAAGGTATCTTTTATCCTTTTCTTTATTTCAGCATTAATGCTTATTCCCATTTCCCAGCTTTTCTTTAAAAAGCAGAAAGAGAACATTGAAGAGTAAGAAATTTTCAATTTCAATTACTCCTTATCAGCCGGGGTAATCATAATGTGCGCGCGATGCGTTCCGGGATCCATTAACCAGGGCATGCCGGGAGTATGTGGTTTATCTGGAAGTCCGGTTTCCTCGGTAGTAGCATAAGGCATATAAATAACATAACGCAGTTTTGCATCTTTAAGCTCCCCGGTCTCACGATTTAAATTCGCTTCTTTTCCCGACAGTATATAAGTCATACTTGGTGCATCAGGCATTTTTAATTTTCCGCTTTCCACTTCCTGTTGGCGAATAGCGCGGGTTTCCATCATATCTTTGCCTTCCGCACTTAATTCCCTTCCTCGGGACATAAAATCGTCCAGCTTTTTGTTGTAACAACTTACCGAAATCCCATTCATATTAGGATTATCGGCAATGCAAACTAAATTATTGGTGCCTTCTTTTAATAAAACCGGTTTACCTTCACGATCATAGCCGTAAACAGTTACTGCATCCCTGTCTTCTTCAGGCGCAGCCATACTTGCCATTTTCACCTGGATTTCTTCAGAAAGATATTTATCCTGGGCTATTCCCTGAAAGCCGAAAGCCAGGATTGTTAGAAAAAAGAGTATTTTTTTCATTTTAAATTGATTTTAATTATAATGCTTGTAGTTTAATTCACAAATAGAAAACGTCAAGATGATATTCGTTACCTGTAAGTTAATATTATTTTTTTGATGATTTTTTAGAATGTCAAAAATTGTTTGATTTCGTTGCCCCATCCCTAAGCTTCGGAATGGTTTCAGAGTCTGCTCTGAAATTATTCCGGGATCAAACTTGATAACATTTCTGCTAAAATTTAATCCAGCACGCCCAAAAACTTTAGACCGAAAACAAAAGCACCTTCCCGATTTCCATCCTGGTTGGAAACCACGTAATCCAAACGTAGCAAGCGGTATTTTCCAAAACCAAGGTTATCTATTCCAACCGAATATTCAGAATAGGGTTTATTATCTTGCGTATAAAGTGCGTGAGCGCCAACTACCAGGTTGTAATTCAACTGATTTAAAAATGGAATTTTCCCTAAAACCCAGCCTTTGAAATCGTGTTCGGCGTGAGCTTCAGCATAGGTTTTATTAGTGCTCATCGAATAATAGGGTAAAAGATTAAACCTTGATAAGTTGCTAAAACCATTATTTACACGGGTTTGATTACCTATAAAATGCCTGTAATCTACAAAGGCCATATCTTGGGCATTAAGAAAGGTTCCTCCATTTAAATTATAACCGAACTCTCCTTTATTGGCAAGTTTTAAAGTTTGGGTTACCGAAGCTTTAAATTGGTCGAAATTATATTCTTCTATACTCGCGCCAAAGCCCTTCTCATAACCCAGGTACATAGTCGGGTATTTCTCATTATTGATATTGAACTTCCCACTTGGGTAACTCATATATTTTTGTCCAAACCTAAATCTCGTATTCAGGTTTAGTTTAAAAATGTCGTGTTCCCTGAATGGCAACGAACTGAAATTATCGGGTTGCAGTGGATTGTTAGAGGTGTACTGTATATCATCATTATCAATAATTACCTGGTCTGTAGAATTAATGAGCGGGTTCCTGTTTTCATAACTAACGTCTCCTAAAAGATAGAATCCGTTGAAAATTTCCTGCTGATAAGCAATTTCAGCGAAGGAACGTTCGTAAAGCTTCAGGTAGTTTCTTTCGAAAAATATGGTGGTAATATCGTTTAATCGTTCAGAAATTGGTGTTCTATCGTTAATTTGTGTAGCTTCAATTCCACCGGAAATACTTAAAACCGGCCTGCTGGAATTATTGAATTGTTTCTGAAAACCACCCTTTATCCTAAAGCGGTCATCACTAATACCATAATTAATTGTAGAATATAAACGCCAGAATTTCCCTGAATTTTCATCCTCCTTGTCATTTTGCCTGTAAGAAATTGTAGTAGATGTATTCCAGCCCTGTACGGTGTTAAAATGCGTACCCATTAAAGGTGAACTTATATTAAAGTACCTGTCTTTGTGGGAGTTTTGCCAGGAATAGCCAAAAATAGGATCGGTTAAATTGAATTTGTTGCGAACATTATCTATCGAATCCAAATAGGGTTTGGAATTTCGAAGCGTTTGAATGCTGTCTTTTTTTACATAATCTCCAATTTCCTCATCGGTTAAAGGCACCGGGCGCAATTTTTCCCAGTAAACCGAATCTTTTTTATTGGCAGCCTCAGCAAATGACATAATTTCCCTGCCAAAATCATCTTTATTGAATTCCGGTTCGAAATTATAATCGCTGTAAACCGCGGTAAATCTTCCATCTCCTGAAATCCCAAACATCGCAAATTTAAAATCAACAGTTTGGGAAATTTGAACGTAAAAGCCGTTTTCTTCAGAAAAGCGGTAATTCTGTTTAAAATCTAAAGTTTCAATAGGTGGTACCTGTATAGCCTGCCCGTTGGTTTGCAATTCTACGCCAAAAATTTGCCAGAGGTCTTCCACGATATAAATATGGCCAGAAAAAACCCGGTCTTTTTCACGCTTCGGACTAACTTTTATCTTGTTGATGAGGTTTCCGTTTTCATCATAAAATATTCCGTCTAACTTATAATCGTAATAATTAAAAGCATATTCGGCGATTGGGGAAACCATCTCGCTGTTAATTTCAATAGTATTTTCATAAAATGAAAAATAGGATTCCTGTGCGGAATTTAGGCTGAAACCATTATCGTCACCACTGACTTTAGAAGCAATGATCTTTTCCTTAAAATCATCGGGCCGTTTATAGGAAATCTCAGAAATTGTTTCACTTAAATACACGATACCGCTTCGGGTAGAGTCGAGTCCGCCTCCAAGATCACCAACTTCCTGGCCAAGTATCTTTTCCGGGGCATTTTTAATTCGCCATAATCCGCGGGAATAGTAATCGGCGGTATAAGCTTCAAGTTTTTCGGCATTTCGTTTTCTGAAATCAATCGCCTTCCTGATTATTGCGTTTGCGGGATTTTCACCTGATGAAATATTTACTTCATCCAAACTGGTGGTTTCCGGTTTCAGGCTGATATTTAATTCGTAAGGAAATGCTTCAACTGAAATTGTCTTTTTCTGTGTTTGATATCCTAAATATTGAAAAACTAAATTGTAATCTCCCGTCTGATTTATTTTTAATTCATAAACGCCGTTTTCGTTAGAGGTGGTTCCAAATTTTCCGTCTTCCGTATAAATATTTACATAAGGAAGTATCTTGTTTTCGGTATCGGTAAGCTTTCCGGTTATTTGGGCAGATAAGTTAATTGATGAAAAAATAAGAAAAATGATGATGATTTTTTGCTGCATGATGATGAATTTTTTGATGCAGCCAAAATAGACAAAATAATTAGAGTTTATTGAAATTGCTGAAAGCGGAACTTCAGACTTTTTTCTTCTGAAATAATCCCCATAATCCCAGGACCGGTCCAAATGCAAGTAAACTCATACTATAAACTGGTTCTATTTGATTTAAATAAGTAATTAACTGAATACTCCCAATAGTAATCGCAAAACCAATAGAATTCACAATGGTGAGGGCTGTGCCCTTGATTTCCGGTGGGGCGTTTCCAGCCACCAATGTTGAGAATAGGGGAGAATCGGCCACTACCACAACTCCCCAAAAACATAAGAATGCGATAAGAATTGAAGCTGAAGGCTGAAGAAAAACGAAGGGAAATATGATGCAGCATAAACCAGATAGGAGCAGAGCCGTAGCGGCGGTTCGTATTACCCCGAAGATTTCCGAAATATAACCACCCAACACACAGGAAAGTCCACCAATTCCAATAATTATAAACGACCAAAACGGAATATAAAAATTACTATCTGAAAATGAAATTTTATAAGCGGCTAAGATAATAGGAACAAAAGCCCAAAAAGTATAGAGTTCCCACATATGCCCAAAATAACCGAAGGCAGCGCTGCGTAAATTTTTATTTTTAAAAACGCTAAAAATGGCATCAGTTTTAAACTTCCTTTTTGCTTTTCTAAATGGACCGTTGGGAACAAACAGCAAAATTAATAGTCCACCCAGGAATGCAAAACCGGAAGTAGCAATAATTACCCAGCGCCAGGGAAGGTTTTCTGCACCGGTAAAAGTCTTTAAAAAATGCGGAAAAGCAGTACCTAAAACTAATGCGCCCACCAAATAACCCAGCGATTTTCCGAGGCCTTTATCGTAATAATCTGCAGCGATCTTCATTCCAACGGGATAAATTCCAGCCAATGAAAATCCGGTGAGAAAGCGCAATAGGAGTAAGGTGTTTAAACTGTTGTTTTCGAGTATAATACCCAGGTTAAAAACCGCACCGAAAACAGCAGAGATAAAGAAGAGTTTTGATGGAGAAAACCTGTCAGCAAGGTTAAGAAAAGCAAATATGAGCGTACCAAAAATAAAACCGAATTGTACCGCCGAGGTTAAATGCCCAAGGGCTTCATCATTTAAATTAAAGTTAAGGTAAAGCTCTGGCATCACGGCATTACCGGCAAACCAAAGCGAGGTGCAGCAAAACTGGGAAAAAACGATTAAGGGGAGAATCTGTTTTGCCGGCTGCATCCAGATTTATTTGTATTCTTTCTTAATCCTGTCTAATTTTCTTTTGCTTTCGCGGTCTTTAATTGTCTCTCTTTTATCGTAGAGCTTTTTACCTTTGGCCAGCGCAATTTGCATTTTCGCGAGTCCGCGGTCGTTAATAAAAACACGCAGCGGAATAATGGTAAGTCCGGAATTCTTTACTTCTTTTTCAAGTTTTCTTAATTCCCGACGTTGTAAAAGGAGTTTGCGCTCACTTTTTGGGTTATGATTAAAATGCGTGGCGTGAGAATATTCTTCAACGTGCATATTAATCACGAATAATTCGTTGTTCTGAAACTCACAAAAACTCTCGGCTATAGAAGCTTTTCCTTGTCTTATGGCTTTTATCTCGGTCCCGGCCAGTTTGATCCCCGCCACGTATTTATCGAGGATTTCATACTCAAATCGAGCCTTTCTATTCTTTATATTTATGGTATTGCTGGTCTTCTTCATAAGAAACAAAAATAGGAAGCTTTACAGAAACTTTACCTGTATTTACGGAATTCGTAACACTTTAAATCAATTTTACGAAGAATTAGTAGTTTTACTCCCTTGTAAACCGCTGTTGTACCACTTCCTCTTCGCCGTCATCATCTACATCATCCATTCCTTCTACCAGGAGCGTTTCAGAATTTAGCGTAACAATATCCATAACAACCACATCATTTCCAGAAATGGTAAGGGTAATAGTATTATCAGTCGCGGTGTATGTTCCTTCCTCATCAACGTCTTCTTCACAACCCCATATATCAATCTGCCTATAAGTTCCGTCTTCATTAAATTCAATATAATCCTTACCGCAATCTTCGTGGTCGTTATAAGGTATTTTCTCGCCATCAACAATCATATCATCAATATACCAGATACCCACTAATTCTTCATTGATTTGCGGTGTTTCGTCAGGTGAATCATCATCTGTGTCGCAGGCGGTGAATAACCCGAAGCTTAAAAATGCTAATAGTAAAATTTGTTTTTTCATAGGTGTATTTAGTTAGAAGCTGCAAAATAGTAAAATGAAAATGAAATAGGTAATTTCACAACTTCAATATGTAACTTAGGTCACATGTCAATTCAGCATTTTATATACCTTTGCAAACAATTTTGGGATTTCAACAGCCTTCAATATTTATAGTTTTAAAAATGAAAAAATACTTTTTAGGAGCACTTATTATCGCAGTAACTTTTGCCTGTAATTCCGATAAGGAAAATGCACAGCAAATTATAGATAAAGCCATTGAAAAAGCAGGCGGAGACAACTATAAAAATGCCGAAATTAGTTTCGATTTTAGAAAGGGTTCCTATAAAAGCGAAAGAGAAGGTGGAAAATTTCATTTAGAGCGTGTTCTGGCCGATTCTACCGGAACTCAGTATCGCGATGTGGTAACTAACGAAGGTTTTACCCGATATTACAAGGATACCGTAGTGCAGCTCTCAGATTCTATGAAAAATGTCTATGCAAATTCGGTGAATTCGGTTCACTATTTTGTGCAATTACCTTTCGGTTTAAATGATGACGCTGTAAATAAAGAATTAATAGGAAAAGACACCATTCACGATAAGGAATACTATGAAGTAAAAGTTACATTTAATGTTGAAGGTGGCGGCGCCGATCATGAAGATGTATATATGTACTGGATTGACACTCAGAATTACAACGTAGATTACCTGGCCTATAGTTTTGAAGTCAATGATGGCGGATTGCGTTTTAGGAAAGCTTACAACCCCAGAACTATTGAAGGAATTCGTTTTGTAGATTACGAAAATTACAAAACCGATGATTTGGATACGCCTTTAACCCAATTGGATGATCTTTACGAAGCCCGACAACTCGAATTACTCTCAAAAATCGAAAACAAGAATATAGAAGTGAAACGTTTAGAATAATTTTAAAGAATATTCTTACGCACACCTGTTAATTCTTCCTAATTAACGCCTTGTTTTAAAAGCTTTAACAACGCCTTAGTCCTCATTCTTTGCATCAGTTCATAACTTTAAATTTCCAAAAAAATAGTTATGAAAGAGAAAACATTGAAAACCATTAACCCGGCTACGGGTAAAGAATTAGACACGTACAATTATTTTACAGACCAGGAAGCAAAAGATGCCGTTGAAGAATGCCATCAGGCATTTTTAAAATGGCGTGAAAAATCTCCAAAACAAAGAGCTGAAGTAATCCAAGCTATAGGGGAGAAATTAACCGAACACAAAGCTGAATTGGTGAAATTGATGACTGCCGAAATGGGTAAATTACTCAAGCAGGGAGAACAGGAAATTGATCTTTGTGCAGGAATTTGTGAATGGACAGCAGCCAATGGTCCTGAAAATTTAAAAGATGAAGAACGGGAGTTGCCCGATGGCGGTCGCGGAATAATTACATACTCACCTATTGGTGTAATCTACGGAATCCAGCCCTGGAATTTCCCGGCTTATCAGGTAATTAGATATACAATTGCTAATCTTATGGCTGGTAATGGAGTTTTACTGAAACACGCTGAAAGTGTGACCGGGTCGGGATTACTTCTTGAAAAAATATTTAAAGAAGCCGGCTTGCCCAAAGACCTTTTTAAAGTGCTTTTAATAGATCACGACCAGTCAGATTCTATAATTGAACACGATCTTGTTAGAGGTGTAACCTTAACCGGAAGCCCCGGAGCAGGAAAAATAATTGGTGAAAAAGCCGGTTCTGAACTTAAGAAAACCGTTTTGGAACTTGGTTCTAATGATGCTTATTTAGTGCTTGAAGATGCCAATATAAAAAAAGCTGTTGAATGGTGCGTAAAAGGTAGAATTTATAATAATGGCGAAACCTGTGTTGCTGCTAAACGTTTTGTTGTGACAGAAAAAGTTTACGATGAATTTAAAGAAGCTTTTGTAGAAAAGATGAAGAATATAAAGGCCGGAGATCCAACTAGTGACGATAGCGACCTGGGACCCATGGCGCGAGAAGATCTTAGGGAAGAATTGCACGAACAAGTGGAAGACAGCGTGAAAAAAGGTGCAGCTGTACTTTGCGGCGGTAATATACCTGATGGCGACGGTTTTTACTATCCTGCCACGGTTTTAGCGAATGTAAAACCGGGACAACCCGCTTACGATGATGAGCTTTTTGGCCCCGTGGCTTCGTTAATAAAAGCTAAGGATGATGAAGATGCGATGCGAATTGCCAATGATAGCCGTTTTGGTCTTGGAGGTGGAATATTTTCTGAAGATGTAGATAAAGCGGTAGAACTGGCCAGTAAACATTTTGATACCGGAATGGTATTTATCAATTCCTTTGGTCTCGCACAACCAAATATGCCTTTCGGTGGAGTGAAGAATTCAGGTTACGGCCGTGAACACGGTGGCTTCGGACTTAAAGAATTTGTAAACGCCAAGGCGATTAATATCCTAAATGGATAGAAATGCGATCTGTTTATTGAAATTTAGAAAAAGAGGTTGAGTTTTCAGCCTCTTTTTTGTTTCAATTAAATTCAAAAGTGAAAAGAATCATTGAATTGGAGGGCTTTAAATTTCAGGGATAATAAATCCTGCTGCAATACATCGGGACACAAGTTGAGTAGTATTTCTGGAGTTTGTTTTTTTAAGAATATTTTTTCTATGAGTTCTCACGGTGTGGGAGGAGATAAAGAGCTTACCGGCAATTTCATCGGCATTTAAACCCTTAGCGAGCATTTTAGTAATTTCCAGTTCTCTTTCAGAAAGGTTATTCTTGATATTTCGTTCTCGATCAGTTTTGGGATCAAACCGCCCATTTTTTGTACAAACATTTAAGTAAGATGTATCTCCATTTATATTTAGAAATGAAACTTCTTCTACACTTTGATTTGTTAAGTGACTAATATCTGTATGAATACTAAAAACGTGAACAAATTGCCCTTCAGAATCCTGAGAGAGTGGTGTGGCCTGGTGGAGCATCACCCTGCGGCTGTCTTCATAATCTTTTAAAATATAAGTATAAAGAACCTTATAATCCTGGACTTTCTCTGAAGGAAGATAATCCATAAAAAAATCCCTGATCACTTGCTCCTTCCTCTGTATTTTTTCAATTTCTTCAGGTAATGCTAAAGCTAATAAATTCTGTATTTCAATTTTTCTTTCTATGGAACCTGGATTTTTACCAATAAAATGAGTAACCGAATCAGAGATCATTTCTATTTCCAGGGTTTGAAAATTGGCAATATAATAATAGGATTTACCCGGCGCCATAAGCTTTGCCATTTTCTTAAATTGCTCTGTATTTGCATACTTCTTACTTTCTATGGGCTTGCAGTAGCTATGCTTCCAGTAATGCGCTATTGAGTTAAAATCTACATTCATAAAAGTTAAATTTTTAACATTTACAATATATAAAAAATACCACAGAAATAGTATTGCCTTAATAATTAGAGCGATATAAATTTATTTGTATTAATATCTTATTAACAAATGATATGAAGCTACTTTTTTAGGATATGCTGTTAAGCAGTGGTATTTTTCTAAGTTCTACTACCATATTTGACCAGGAGAGGAATACTGTCCGGGAGGGGTATGAAAATGTAAGACCTTTTAGGATAGTTGTAAAATCTGGTATTCCAAATTTGCTTAGCGGACATATAGAATATGTTCTTCCTTTACTAAACAGGAAATTCGCTGTGAGTGCAGATTATTCTAAAATAAATATGGACACGGGAGATTTTGGTTTTGAGGCTGAAGGGGATAATGAAATTTTGGAACAGGAGTTTGATTGTCTGGAATTAGGTCTTCATTATTATTTTTTAAAGCGGGAAAAGGTTTGTATGCCGGTATCACTTATTCAAATTATGGTTTAAAAGGAACCGTGCCAAATATTGCAGAAAATCAAAATGAGGCCCTGGGAGACGGATATGTAGATTTTTCTAATAATTCGGTTAATATTAAAGCAGGTGCGAAGTGGGGAGGTTTCTTTTACTTTAGACCAGAAATCGGGTATGCTTTTAATCCTTTCCCCTCAAGTCTGCCCATGCTTGTTGAATTTGAAGATGGTACCTCCGAAAACCAGGAGTTGGATTTATCGGCAGATAGTGGCTTCCTGGACTTGATATATGAAGGGATGATTTTTAATATAGGAATAGGTTTTTCTTTCTAAAAAATTGAATTTTAAACTCCAATTTTAATTGAGGCGCTTTAGATTTCAATTTAAATACAAAACTTGCGAAGTCCTTGAATCATCTGGATGAATGGTTACTATAAATAAACTACCGTAAACTTTTTCATCAAGATCCTGGTATTTTTTTCTTCCTAAAATATAATTCACCCATTCGGGGTTGAGGTTGCTGTGACCCACCACTAACACTGTTTTATTCTTCGTGTTTTCCTGGAAATCTTTATCGTTTAACTTTTCTGCATTGTAGAATTTAACTTCTTTGTTTTTAGAATCAGCAATTGGCTCGGCTGTATTTAAGGTTCTTTTATAGTCTGAACTATAAACAAGATCAAAATCTATATCCTTAAAGGTTTTTACCCAATCCTGGGTTCTTTTTCGGCCGGCTTCAGTCAAATCAGGATCTTCGTTTTTAGTATCTGTAGTATCCTTCTCAGCGTGGCGAATAAAATAATAGGTAGTGATTTCTTCTGAAGGATCTTTTGCATCTTCCATAATTTCCTCAGGTTCTTTATCTCCAAAATTGCAGGAGGTTAAAATAATAAGGCACAAAACTAAAAGATATCGTTTCATATTTTAATTTATTTCCAGTTCTAAAAGTATAAACTGCGTAATTTGATCACTAAAGCTACTAAAATTATCGTCTGATACCAGAATTAAAGATTTTTTTCCGTTAGGCAAATCGGGTCCAAAAGTCATTCCTTCAATATTATCTATGGTTTCTTCGGTGAGGGAATTTTTAACCGATTTAAAATCGAAAACCAGTTTTTTCTCTGCATATTGGTAATCAGATTTTCGGAGGTTTTCCATTTCCAAAGTATTAGTTGCGTTTGAAGCATCTACATCAAAAATTTTCACGGTATTTCCGTTTGAACCATATCCGGCCGAAAATGCGCGTTCCAGAACCAGGAATTTATCGTCGGCATATTCCAGAATTTCGGTAACACCATTAACCGCAAACCAATTGATTGGTAATTTTGAAATTCCATCCAGTTTATATGCGAATTGTCGCTCTGCCTTTTGCGTATTTTTATTGAATTTAGTAATTCTAACAGGCGAATTGGTAGCATAGATTTTAGGTTTAGGGCCATCTTTTTCCAAAGGAAGTTCCATTGCCACCCAATAAGCTTTTTTATCATAACTTTCGGCTAAACCTTCAAAAACACCATTATTTCTGGGTTTTTGTTCTCCTAAAGCTTTAAAATATTCCGGGATCTCGTATGCTGAAATAAAATTCCCTTCGGTAGAAATATGAAAAACCGAGGGATCTTTACCATTTTGAATAGAACCTTCAGCAGAAATAACAAGTTCATTTTTTTCAGCATCAAATCTAATTCCTTCTAAATCGGGTGTGTTTTTTTTATAAAACTCATCGTTTTTATCCAGTTTAATAACTTCAGTAATTAAAACCGTGTCTATAGAACGATTAATTAATGGAATTTCAGCTTTATAAATACGCGGGTTGGAAGGCTGGTCGCAAACCAGGTAATAATTCCCGTGGTGAAAATCTATGCCTGAAAGTCCGCCCACTTTGGTTCCTTCAACTTCAAGATTTTGCGGAATTACCACATCGTCTAAATAGCGCAACTTAATGTTTGAATCATCAATTTTTTTAGTGGTAGCGCAGCCAATTAGGCCTGTAGCTAAAAGGAATAAAAGGAGTTTTTTCATCAATAGAATTTGAGGTTCAAAAATAACAAATCCTTAAGAGAATTATGGGAGTTTATTGAGAGTTTAAGCAGGAGTCATATTGTAAATTGGATATATTATTAACACAAAAAACCATATATTATGAATAATGATCAGTTAGAAGGAAAGTGGAAACAAGTTAGAGGTCAATTTAAGCAAAAGTATGGCGATGTGACCGACGATGATACCACATATTCTGAAGGAAAATTTGATGAAATGCTTGGTCGTTTACAGGAAAGAACCGGTAAGACTAAAGAAGAATTGAAAAGAGAAATTGATAGTATGTAGTTTACAACTATGAAAAAGAGAAAAGGCTGGGTAAATTTTTACCCAGCCTTTTTTATAATTTTTTTCTAACACTATTCGGTTTCTACCGGATTGGTTTCATTTCTAAATACCAGTTGATCGTCAAATTCATCTAACAGAATAATATGATCGGTCTGGATATTCCCGGCAAGAATTTCTTTGGAAAGCTTATTTAAAACTTCCCGTTGTACCACTCTTTTAACAGGTCTTGCGCCGAATTGTGGATCAAATCCGCGACCAGCGAGATAACTGATTGCTTCTTCAGTAGCCTCCAGAACTATATGCTGTTTTTCAAGCATTTTCTTCACACCTTTAAGCTGAAGCGAAACAATTTGCCTGATGTTTTTCTGCGTTAACGGACTAAACATAATAATATCGTCTATCCTATTGATGAACTCCGGTCTTACGTTCTGTTTTAATAAGGCCAGCACTTCGGTTTTAGCCGATTCCATCGCGGTATCCAAGTCTTTTACATTCTCGTATTTTTCCTGTATAATATGGCTTCCCATATTCGAGGTCATTATAATAATAGTGTTTTTGAAATCTGCCAGGCGTCCTTTATTATCGGTTAACCTTCCTTCGTCCAGCACCTGCAATAGGATATTGAAAGTATCTGGATGAGCCTTTTCAATCTCGTCTAAAAGCACTACAGAATAAGGTTTTCTTCTAACAGCTTCGGTAAGCTGGCCGCCTTCATCGTAACCAACATACCCCGGAGGCGCTCCTACCAAGCGACTCACCGAATGCCTTTCCTGATATTCACTCATATCAATTCGCGTCATTGCAGCTTCATCATCAAATAAATATTCTGCAAGGGCTTTGGCAAGTTCGGTTTTTCCCACTCCTGTAGTGCCCAGGAATAAGAAAGAACCAATTGGCCGCTTTTGATCCTGTAAACCAGCACGACTTCTCCTTACCGCGTCACTTACAGCAATTATAGCTTCTTCCTGTCCAACTACTCGTTTATGCAGTTCGTCTTCAAGTTTCAGCAACTTTTCACGATCGCTTTGCAACATTTTAGTCACCGGAATTCCGGTCCATTTTGCTACAACTTCGGCAATATCTTCGTTGGTTACTTCTTCCTGGATAAGCGATTTCTCATTCTGATTTTTAGCAACGCTTGTTTGCAATTCTTCCAGTTTCTCCTGGGCCTCCTTGATTTTTCCGTAACGAATTTCGGCTACTTTTCCGTAATCGCCTTCCCGTTCGGCACGTTCGGCTTCAATTTTAAAGTTTTCAATATCAGATTTTAAATTCTGAATATTGTCTACGACGCCTTTTTCATTTTGCCAGCGAGCGTGTAACTCGTTGCGTTCTTCTTTCAAGTTTGCCAATTCGGCCCGAAGCGTTTTTAATTTAGTTTCATCTTTTTCACGCTTTATAGCTTCAATTTCAATCTCCAGCTGCATAATTCTCCTATCCAGAACATCGAGTTCTTCGGGTTTAGAATTAATTTCCATGCGCAGTTTAGAAGCCGCCTCATCCATTAAATCAATAGCTTTATCGGGTAGAAAACGGTTGGTGATGTAACGCTGAGATAATTCTACGGCGGCGATAATAGCTTCGTCTTTTATCCTAACCTTGTGGTGAGTTTCGTATTTTTCTTTAATTCCGCGTAAAATAGAGATTGCGCTTTCAGTATCAGGTTCATCCACCGTTACTTTTTGAAACCTTCTTTCAAGGGCTTTATCTTTTTCAAAATACTTCTGGTATTCATCTAAAGTGGTGGCCCCAATTGCACGCAATTCACCACGCGCCAAAGCCGGTTTTAAAATATTTGCCGCATCCATAGCGCCCTGGCCGCCTCCGGCACCAACAAGCGTATGAATTTCATCTATAAAAAGCACGATATTTCCATCGCTGGAGGTTACTTCTTTGATCACGGCTTTAAGGCGTTCTTCAAACTCACCTTTATATTTAGCCCCGGCAATAAGTGCTCCCATATCCAGGTTATAAATCACCTTATCCTTAAGGTTATCTGGAACGTCACCGGCAATAATTCTATGCGCCAAACCTTCGGCAATTGCGGTTTTACCAGTTCCTGGTTCTCCAACCAGCATTGGATTGTTTTTAGTTCTTCGGGAAAGAATTTGCAGAATTCGTCTAATTTCTTCGTCCCGGCCAATTACAGGATCCAGCTTTCCCTCTTCAGCCATTCGGTTTAAATTATTGGCGTACTTATCAAGGGAATTATAGGTTTCTTCGGCACTTTGTGAAGTCACCCGATCTCCTTTGCGCAATTCTTCTATCGCGGCTTTTAAAGATTTTTCAGTCGCGCCCTGGTCTTTTAAAATTTGGGCTACTTTACTGGACGATTTAAAAATGGCGAGAATAAGATGTTCAATAGAAACATATTCATCATTCATCTTCTTAGCGATTGTAGAAGCCTCGTTAACCGATCTTCCTGCCTCGCGTGAAAGCACAATGTCTCCCCCGCTTACTTTCGGAAAACTCTGTAAGGTTTTGTCCAGAATTTCGTTAAAAAGGTTGACGTTTATGTTTAGCTTTTTCAGCAAAAAAGGAGCTACATTTTCGTCTACAATACTTATTGCTTTAAAAATGTGTTCATTTTCAATTTGCTGATGGCCTAATTCCTGCGCAAGTTGTTGTGCTTGCTGGATGGCCTCTTGTGATTTTATGGTAAAATTATTAAAGTTCATAGTCGTTTATTTTTTGATTGAATAAAGCAATTGATATACCATTAAAAAATTAAGACAAAATGACCGATTTTATTCAGAAATTAACGTCAAATTGACACTTGGGTTAAAGTTTTGAAAATAATTTTGATTTGAGAGGGAGATTAAATTTATTAAGAATTAATTTTATACGAAAGAAAAAACTATGGGTTTACTAGATAAATTATTTAAAAGTGATGGGGATGAAGCGAAAGAAAAATCTGAATTTCCCTGGACAGATTTAACCGATAAAGACCAGATTACCATCGCTAAAGAAGAATCTAAAGAAAAAACGATAGCGATTTTTAAACATTCTACAAGTTGTGGAATTAGTAAAATGGTGTTGAGGAATTTTGAAAGGGAATATGAAGAAAATGAAAAAACAAAACTCTATTTTCTGGATTTAAGAAAGCATCGTGATGTTTCTAACGCGGTGGCCGATGACTTGAGTGTAAGACACGAAAGTCCGCAGTTAATTATTATGCAAAATGAAGAAGTAGTGCACCATGCTTCTCACCAGGATATTAATGCTACAAAATTGAAAGATTTAACCTAAAAAATAAATTCTTGTTAAAACTGCCGGTAACCTGAGTTTGATGGAATTGCATTTGTATCTTTTATCTACAAAAAACCAATAAATTAAATTGTAATGGCTAAGAAGGAAGATATTAAAAAAATGGAGGAGAACTGGGAGTCTTTGAAAAAGGAGGATAAAGACCGGGAGCAGGAAGAATTTCGTGATCTTAAGCAAAAAGAACGCGATAGGGATAAAAGCAAGTCTAAAAATAAAGATAGTAAAGAAGATTCTGCAAAAACCGGTAAAGCCAGTGCCCGGGAAGAGCGGGAGTTTATGGATCAAAGCCAGAAGGAAAAAACCGCTAAGAAAGATAAACGATAGATCGATACAAATGCTTGACCTCGTTTCTATTTCAACTGCCGCTTCCCACTAACAGTTCGATATTAATCGGTCAATGATTCAAAACAATATGAATCCTGCATGAATTACTTATTTATGCAGGTTTTTTAATTTTATTTTTCAGGAAAAGATTACCAACTATTCTTCAGCACTTTCCTGTTTAGCATCTTCAAACTCAATATCTTCGTCTACAGATCCCTTGAAGGCTTCTATCCAGGCATTTTTAAAAATATTTAAAACCGTGGTCCAAACGCCAGATTCTACATTTTTTAAATCCCCTTCCAAAGGAACCCGTGTAGCCAAAGTATCGGTACCCTGATTTTTAAGAACGAACTTAAAGAAACCAACAAAACCTTCCCATAACTTTTTAAAGAATCCGCCGTCGTCATCTTTTGAAAGAAGTTTTGTATTTATCAACATCGGTTTTATATAGCCTTTTAAGAAACCGTCGGCTATAGCAACTTCGCTGTATAATTCAAAGGTTCCGCTTTCAAAATCTACTCCGGCATAGCGGCGGGTAATGTCGTTTAAAGAAGTGGCTTCGGCTTTTTGCAGGCTAAATTCCATATCTATATCAGGAATTTGTTTCAGTAAATTTAAATTTCCGTGAATTTCTACATCGCCACCGCCCATAGAAACAGCATTTGCCCATAAATGGGAGGGAAGTTCTTTTTCTTTATTCACAACATTGCTAAGGTTATGTGCTTCTAAACTAATTTTCTCTAAAAATAAACTGATTTGAGGATCTGCAGATACTTCTACAAAATTTGCAGTCCCGTTATGCACTACAAAATGGTTAATATCTATAGGCACTAAATTGGTAAGAGCTTTAGTCCAATCTTCAACATCTGCTTCATCTTCCTCTTCCTGATTTTCGAAAATGTAATTGAAATTAGGATCCTGCATTTCAATTTCACTAACAATCTTTCCCTTAAATAAAGAGGCCCAGTCTATAGAAATATCGCTATACGGAAAGTCTAAAAGGGGTTTTTCTCCCAGGGAATTCTCTTCCCGCAAAATCAAACCTTCTATTTGGTAAGCGCCACGCCATAAGGAAAGGTCAATATCTGAAACACTACCTTCGTAACCGGGAATATTATTCAGGGTTTTATTTACGTAATTTTCAAGAATATAGGGAAGTGCTATCCTGGCAATTATCACTAACGAAACAATAAGAATAGGTAAGACATACCTTTTCTTACGGTACTTTTTCCTTTTCCCATTTTCACTCATGCTCAGAAGTTTATGCTAAAATGAGATTAAAAATTAGTATGTTAAGTTAAAAATATTTTAAAAATACTTCGGAAAAAATGCTAATTAATATGAATTGTATAAGTAGCTTCAAAAGTTGTATGGGCTTCAAGAATTTCAATGCCTTCTTTGGTTTTTAGGTTTTGATCGGTACCTTCAATATCTGCAATGCCCAGCCAGGGTTCAATACACACATAGGGCGCGCCCGGTTTGGCCCAAATTCCTAAGTTTTTAAAATCTGAATATGCTACCGATAAGATTGTTCCTGAATTTTTACTTTTTAAAGCTACTTTTTTAGACGGAATATTTTTAAAAATCAGTGCATCCTTAGCAAAAAGATCTTTGTGTAACCTAATTTTATCTTCATTGTCTAAAATACCCTCGGTTTTATCGCTTATCAATCCGTTTTCGCTTAAAACGTGGGTTCTAAGATCCATTTTTTGGTCAAATTCCAGGTAATAGTCTTCGTAAACTTCATTTTTACTAATAGGAGCGTTAAAAGCAGGATGCCCACCAAGTGAGAAATAAAGGGGCTTTTCGTCTAAATTGAAAACTTTATGATGAACTTCAAGACTTTTATCTTTTAGAATAAAGGAAATTTCAAACTTGAATTTAAAAGGATAGCTTTCTAAAGTTTTCTCCGAATATTCTAGCTGAAAACCCAATGCATTCGAGGTTTTTTCTTTTAACTGAATTTCCTCATTATATCTTACAAAACCGTGTTTGGGCATTTTATAAGATTTACCTTCAAAAATGAATTCACCATTTTTTAAAACCCCAATTACTGGAAATAAATTTGGTGCCCGGCTTGCCCAAAATTCAGGATTTCCCTGCCATAGATGTTCAATACCGCTTTCCAGGTTTTTCAGGCTGGATAATTCGGCTCCAACGGGATTCACTTTTATACTTAGATATTCATTCTGTAATTCGTGCATTTTGGCTTATTTTTTCCTTTTGCGGTTAGCATTTTTGTCCCCGCGGGTTTTAGGTTTTTTATATTTCTTGGCAATTTCCCTTCTGTAAGAACCACCCAGGTTCTCTTTCCTGTTTTTTTCTTTTTTCTCGTGAAAGGCAGGCCCCGGCGCATCCTCATCTTTATTTTTCCCGGGATTGTTAATTTCAAAAACTTTTGGTTGCTCTTCGGGAATTAATTCTGAAGAAACCACGATTTCCTCTGGTAATTCTTCCTGCGGAACTTCCATTTTCATTAAGGCTTCAATCTTATCAAGGTATTCCATTTCAGCTTCGGTAGTCATTAAAATTGAATTGCCTTCTTTCTCGGCCCTTCCGGTTCGACCAATTCGGTGCATATAATTTTCAGGATATTTTGGCGTATCAAAATTAATTACATGGCTTACCGATTCAATATCGAGGCCTCGCGCCATAACATCGGTAGCAACCAAAATTCGGCAAAATCCGCTGCCAAATTGTTTTATACTCCGCAAGCGGTAATTCTGTGTTTTATTAGAATGAATCACTGTACATTCATCCGTAAAATGCTGTTGTAATTCGGTGTAAAGTCGGTCGGCCATTCGCTTGTAAGCCACAAAAATCAATACCTTGGAGTAGGTTTCCTTATCTTTTAAAAGATACTTCAGTAGATTTACCTTAGTATAGAAATTCGGGATTTTGTACCCGGTTTGCTTAATATTATCCAGTGGCGTTCCACTCGCTGCCACAGAAATCGTTTCAGGACTTTTAAAATTAGCTTCAATTAGATTTTCAACATTTTCTGTAATCGTTGCCGAAAACATAATATTTTGCCTGTTCTGTGGAAGCAATTCAAAAATATTATTTATCTGAAATTTGAAACCGAGATCCAACATTACATCAACTTCATCTATCACCAGTTTCTGGATAGATTTTAGCTGAAGTGCGCGTCTAAGCACAAGATCGTACAACCTTCCCGGCGTGGCCACAATAATATCCTGACCCTGCAAAAGCGACTGGTGCTGGGTGTTCATATTTACGCCTCCGTAAATTCCGGTAACGCGAACATTCATATAAGCGGTTAACTTTTCAATTTCTTCAACCACCTGCACCACAAGCTCGCGCGTAGGAACTAAAACCAGCACCCGCGGATTTTTCTGTTCCGAATATTTAAGCATACGTAAAATGGGAAGCATATAGGCAAAGGTTTTCCCTGTTCCGGTTTGGGCAATTCCCACCATATCTTTTCCCGACATAATGGTAGAAAAAGATTCTTCCTGAATAGGAGTGGGCGTGGTAATCCCAATATCTTCCAGTGCATTGCGTAAAGGAGTAGTAATATTTAAGTCTTGAAAAGTCACTAAATGAAGTTTTTATGAATCGGCAAAGTTAGTGAAACTCTATATTAAAATTGCTGTAGGCAATTTTAATATAGTTAGTTGAATTAATCCCGCCGCAGGGCGGGATCTCAAACTAAAATACTTAAAATTTTATAATTCCGTCTTGCTGAATTTGTTTCAGCATCTGAGATAAACATTTTACCATTGATGTTTTTTAAATTCTGATATTTAGAATTGCTCTAATTAATTTAATAGGGACTTGCCAGATTGGGAAGTTTCATTTTTCGCTCGCCCAAGAAACGAAACAAAAAAGGGCGTCCTTTGTGTGGAGGTGTTTTTTTGGCAACAAGACCAAAAAATCGCAAATCAGCAGCTAAATTTTTTCCAAGGTTTCAAAAATTATTAACGTTGCTGATTTTCTACACTCACACACGGAATTTAAAACTCGCTATGGTCGAAAAAGTCATCCTAGGCTAGATAATTTTTTTATCACAGGTTTCCGGGTGACGTAATCAATTACGAACTATGAATCAAGAAAAACTCTGATATTATCAAAATGAGTTATTTCATTTATTTCGGTATTTTTGGTGAAATTCAAACTCAAGATGAAAAAGATCCTTGCCTTTGCCGGTTCAAATAGTAGTACCTCTATTAATTTTCAATTATTAAAACACGTCGCCAATCGCATCCAGGGGCACGAGGTGAAAATCCAGGATCTTAAGCAATATGATCTGCCTATTTACAGTGCCGACAGGGAAAAGGAAAAAGGAATGCCTATAGGCGCCACAATAATTAATAACATTATCAAAGAACACGATGCGCTGGTAATTGCGGTAAACGAACATAACGGCAATGTTTCGGCGTATTTTAAAAATATCATTGACTGGCTTTCACGTTTAGACCGGAATTTCCTGGACGGAAAAAAAATCTTATTAATCAGTACATCACCCGGAAAACGCGGAGCGGCATCAGCTTTAGAATATACCAAAGGAATTTTACCAAGGTTTGGTGGCGAAGTGATAGAAAGTTTTAGTTTTCCTTCTTTCAACGATAATTTTAAAGATGGCGAAATGTTGAACGAAGTACTGGATATGGGAATTCAGGACGTTTTAACTACTTTTTCTCATCAATTGGAAGAATAAAAATCACCTTGCTTTTTTTATATTGAATTCTTCATTTGCTTTGCCAATATTGGCCAATTCAGCATCAGATTTCCCTTTAATTCCCATATCTTCCTTGTGTTTGTCTACAGGGCTTCCAAATAAAATTATCCAGGCTTCTTTTAATGATTTCGATTTCCAGATATCTTTACTAATATCAATCCATTCGTGGAAAACCAGGAAAAAGGGATTGTATGAATTTACCGGTTTAGTGATCCCGTACCGAGGCTTTTCATCTTCTTCCTGAAATGTTCCAAAAATGCGATCCCAGAAAATAAAAGTAGATCCATAATTTTTATCCAAATATCTTTCATTAACCGAATGGTGCACACGGTGATGCGATGGCGTGGTAAATATATACTCTATTGGTTTTGGTAATTTTTTTATCAATTCCGTATGAATCCAGAATTGATAGAGCACTTCCAGTTGATGAACAATAAAGAATACTAGCGGATGGAAACCTAATAGAACTACCGGTAAAAAGAAAATTATTTTTAAATTTTGTGTCCAGGAGAGTCTAAAAGAAGTAGATAAATTATAATGTTCTGAAGAGTGGTGAACAACGTGCGTAGACCACCAGAAACGTTGTTCGTGTGCGAGTCGATGTGACCAGTACCTGCTAAAATCCAATAGTATTAAGCACAAAACATAAGACCACCAGGTAGGTGGTATTTTAAAGGGCGCCAGATTGAAAAAGAAAAGAAAAATCATAAAGACCCCTATTTTCATAAAACCATTCAGGATTAAATTACCGATTCCGATAGCTGAAGAAGCCAGAAAGTCTTTCCCCGAGTAAAGGTTCTTATATTTTTTTCTTCCGATTAAAAATTCGATGAGAACAAACAAAAACATAAGTGGGGCAGCAATCCAAATTACAGTAGTGAAATCCAGGTTTTCTATATCGGCTAAAGTGAGTTTTTCTGTATCTGTAAACATTGGGAATATTAGATCTTTATCTTGTAATTCGTACTTTGGAAGTCTTATCTTAATATTAAACTTTTTTCCAACAATTTCAAAAGTATTTTTTAGTTAATTTCTTTTCTCTTTAAAATTGTAGATTTTTCTAAAAAGGTTTTCAGCAAATTGTAAAGGGATTAAAATATGTGCTACGTCAAATTGTTCTTACCTTTGCGCTCCAAATTAAAAGCCAGGTGCGCACTAAATCGACTTACACTTTAGAAGAGCCTTTAAAATTTAAACAACAACTGTTGCAATGGAGCCGGGAGTTCGAGGAAATTGCCTGGCTGGATAGCAATAATTATCAGCAGGAGCACGGTGAATTTGATGCGCTACTCGCGCTGGGAGCATTTACCGCGATAAAAACCGATTATCACCAGGCTTTTGCAAAACTTCAGGAATACCAGCAAACTACCAAAGACTGGGTTTTTGGCTATTTGTCTTATGATCTTAAAAATGATATAGAGGCGCTTTCATCCAAAAACCACGACAGACTCGGTTTTCCGGATCTTTATTTTTTCCAGCCACAAAAATTATTTCTGCTGAAAGGTGACCAATTGGAGATGCATTATTTAAATATGCTTGATGATGAAATTGAAGATGATTTTAATGAAATTTTAAATCTCACAATCACTGATAACCGCCCACCGACAACTGATAACCGAGAACCTATACAGGCCAGAATTTCTAAAGAGGATTACCTGAAAAAAGTCGGGAAAATGCTAGCCTATATTCAAAGGGGAGATATTTATGAAGCCAATTTTTGTCAGGAGTTTTTTGCTGAAAACCGAGAGATTCAACCTTTTAATGTTTTTCAGGAACTCAATGAAATTTCAGGTCCACCATTTGCCACTTTTCTTAAACTGGAAGAACATTATTTGCTTTCGGCTTCGCCGGAACGTTATTTAAAGAAATCTGGAGATAAATTAATCTCTCAACCTATAAAAGGAACTGCGCGACGTTCTCAGAATTCCACAGAAGATGCTGAAATTGCCAATCAACTCTCCACCGATCCAAAAGAAAAATCTGAAAACGTGATGATTGTTGACCTGGTTAGAAATGATCTTTCTAAAATAGCCAAAAAGGGAAGTGTAAAAGTCGATGAACTTTGCAAGGTTTATTCCTTTAAACAGGTGCACCAAATGATTTCTACCATTTCTGCAGAAATCGACCACGGTATTCCACCGGTTGAAGCTTTGCGTGCCACATTCCCAATGGGAAGTATGACGGGCGCTCCAAAAATTTCAGCGATGAAAATCATCGAAGAGCTGGAAGAAACCAAACGCGGACTCTACAGCGGCGCGGTTGGATATTTTACCCCAAACGGTGACTTTGATTTTAATGTAGTGATACGCAGCATTCTTTATAATTCAGCAAAAAAATATGTTTCTTTTTCGGTGGGAGGTGCGATAACAGCCGGTTCAGATTCAGAAAAAGAGTACGAAGAATGTTTGCTGAAAGCATCCGCTATGAGAAAGGTTCTTTCTTAGCATTTTTAAGTAAAAATCTCTTAAATTAGTGGTGGATTGCTCCTTTAATAAATAGTGATCATAAGATTCTGTAGACTGCTTGCTTAAACACTGCAAACTCTTTTCGTATCTTTGATTTTCTATGGAAAAAGCTTTCAAAAACGAGATCAAAACCAGGTTTCCTTACCTGTGTAATACCAAGCTTTTACTGGCAGTTAGTGGTGGGGTAGACAGTGTGGTTCTTGCTCATTTGTGCAGCGTAGCCAAACTTGATTTCGCTTTGGCACATTGCAATTTTAACCTTCGGGATGAAGAAAGTGACGCCGATGAAGATTTTGTTGCCGATTTTGCAAAAAAGCTGAAAGTAAAACTTTTTGTAGAAAATTTTGATACTGAGCAGTATGCGAAAGACAATGGCTTGTCCATTCAAATGGCGGCGCGGGATCTTCGGTATGAGTGGTTTGAGGAACTACGGCTAAAATATCAATATGATTATACATTAACGGCTCACCACGCCAACGATAGCCTGGAAACTTTTTTTATCAATTTATTACGTGGGGCCGGTTTGGAAGGTTTAAGCGGGATAAATTCAGATAGCAATAAAATAATCAGACCCTTACTTAATTTTTCCCGAAAAGAAATCGAAGCTTATGCAATAGAAAATAATATTTCCTGGCGGGAAGACAGCAGCAATACTTCTACTAAATATCTTCGGAATAAAATTCGGCACGACATTGTACCGGTTTTTGAGGAACTTAATCCTCAATTTTTAGAAACTTTTTTAAAAACCCAGTCGCATTTAAAGGAAAACGAAGAACTGGTTGAGGATTATATGAGTTTGCTCTACCCGAAAATTATAGAAAAAACAAAATACGGATACAGCATGGACATAGGTTACCTTAAAAAAGTTCCGAATACTTCGGCGGTGTTGTATCAGTTGCTTAAATCTTTCGGTTTTACCGAATGGAACGATGTATATAATTTATTAGATGCTCAGCCCGGGAAGATGGTTTTTTCAGCATCCCATAGACTAGTGAAAGACCGGGAATATTTGATTTTAACTGAAAAAAGTCAGGTGGAAGATAAAGTTTATAAAATTGCTGAAGATGAAGATTTTGCGATGCTGCCTATGGGAACTTTTTCGTTTTCAGAAGTTAAAGAAATAAAAGAAAAAGCTTCCAATTGTATTTATGTAGATCCTGAAAAACTTGATTATCCGCTTACGGTGAGAAAATGGCAGGAAGGCGATTTGTTTTATCCGTTTGGAATGAAAGGAAAAAAGAAGTTAAGCGACTTCTTTAAGGACAAAAAATTATCTTTGCCCGAGAAAGAAAACAGCTGGTTGCTGTGTTCGGGAGATAAAATTGTCTGGGTGATCAATCAACGCGCCGACAGGCGTTTTTCAATTTCTTCACCCGATCAAAAAATTATAAAAATTACCTTCAGTTTATGAAATATCTGGCGAGTCTGCTTTTATTCTTAATTCCTTTACTTCAATTACAGGCACAATATTTTGACGACGGTAGCGGCGATTCTCAAATGGCAGATCCTATTACCTGGGAGGCGTCGGTAGAAAAAGAAAATGACAGTGTTTTCACCCTTATTTTCACGGCTAATCTTGAAGATGGCTGGCATTTATATTCACAAAAAGAGGCCGATATTGATATCGCGCCAATTGCCACCACTTTTTCTTATAATTCTGAAGGGAATTTTGAGCTTATAGGGGAAACTACAGAGCCTGAGATAGAACCCATTTACGATAAGGTCTTTGAAGCCGATATTACCTATTTTGAAGATGAGGCGGTTTTTACCCAAAAAATTAAAGTTCCTGGGGAATCTAAACCAGAAATTGTTGCTGAAATATATTTTTCGGTTTGTGATGATGAAAAATGTTTACCTCCTGAAACCGAGCGTTTCACGATTTCTCTGGATGGAAATGAAGTAACCGAAGGTTTTACCGACCTGGAAATTTCAGAAAAAGATAAAGAACTAACCGAAGCTTTAAATATAGAAGTTTCCGGAATGGAAAAGTTTGCTCCTGAAGAGGAAGAGGGCAATAATTTCCTGAATATCTTTTTACTCGGATTTATTGGGGGTTTAATCGCCTTGTTAACGCCTTGTGTGTTCCCTATGATTCCGCTTACGGTTTCATTTTTTACCAAAGGAGCTAAAGACCGAAAAAAGGGGCTGGTAAATGCAATTTTATACGGTTTTTTTATATTCATAATTTATCTGTTGCTCAGTTTACCATTTCATTTACTGGACAGCGTAAACCCTGAAATTCTTAACAATATCTCCACCAACGTTACGTTGAATATTATTTTCTTTATCATTTTTATAATTTTTGCGTTTTCCTTTTTTGGATATTACGAGATTACTTTGCCGAGTTCCTGGAGTAATAAAATGGATGATAAAGCTTCCAGTGTTGGTGGTTTTGTCGGTATCTTTTTTATGGCGCTTACTTTGGCACTGGTTTCTTTTTCCTGTACCGGCCCAATTTTAGGTTCGCTTCTAGGCGGGTCTTTAACCAGTGATGGTGGTGCAATGCAACTTTCTATGGGAATGGGCGGTTTCGGGCTTGCCCTGGCATTGCCTTTTGCGCTTTTTGCATTGTTTCCTAACTGGCTTAATTCGTTACCCAAAAGCGGCGGTTGGCTAAATACGGTAAAAGTGACCTTAGGTTTTATAGAATTAGGATTGGCCTTTAAATTCCTTTCTAATGCCGATCTTGTAGAGCATTGGGGACTTTTAAAACGTGAGATTTTCCTCGGAATTTGGATTCTCGTTGGTTTAGGTCTAATGGCGTATTTATTCGGATTTATTCGTTTTCCTCACGATGGGCCAAAGAAGAGAATTAGTAAAGCCAGGTTTGGAGTGGGCGTAATCACTTTCTTGTTCGTGATTTATTTGATTCCTGGTTTAACCAATACCTCTGCAGCAAATCTTAAACTTTTAAGCGGGTTTCCACCTCCATTATTTTATAGTATTTACGATAAAGGAACTGAAGCACCCTTAGGCCTGGAAGCCTATAAAGTTTGGGATAAAGGCCTGGAAGCAGCCCGGGAACAAAACAAACCTATAATCCTTGATTTTACGGGTTGGGCTTGTGTAAATTGCCGTAAAATGGAAGAACAGGTTTGGAGTAATCCCGAAGTTTTTGATGTTTTAAACGATGATTATATCCTTATTTCGCTTTATGTAGATGATAGAAAAGATTTACCGGAAGATGAGCAATTTAATTATCTAAAACCAAAAGGCGGAATAAAACCTATTCAAACTATTGGCGATAAATGGGCGACTTTCCAAACTCTTAATTTCAAGAATAATTCGCAGCCGTTTTACGTCTTGTTAGATAATGACGTGAACCTTCTTAATGAACCTGTTGGTTATACGCCAAACGAATCAGAATATTTAAGCTGGTTAAAAGAAGGTCTTGCCAAATTTCAGGAAACCGCGAGGAAATAATCTACTTCAGAATTACGAGAAGTTTTTAGAAAAAATTATACTTGAATTATTAGTTAAGCCCTGGAGTATTTAATTCTCGATTATCGAGTAAAATTCCTTTAGGTTTATCGGGGTAATTTCTATCTTAGGCCCTTAAATTTTCCTAAACTATGAAATTACTGCGGTTAAGTTTTATCCTTCTGTTTTTGAGTTTTTTACCTGTTCACCTCATTTCACAGGAAGAATATGATGTAAAAGAACATTACAATAAAACGGAAGTAGATATCCCAATGCGTGATGGAACTTTACTTCACACTACAATTTACTCCCCAAAAGATACTTCTAAAGAATATCCTATTTTAATGCAACGCACGCCATATAGCTCCAGGCCTTATGGTGAAGATCAATTCCGTTCCCTAATTAGTCCTAACGAATATTTGATGAAAGAAGGGAATATAGTTGTGTATCAGGATGTACGCGGACGTTGGATGAGTGAAGGGAAATATGATAATATGCGAGCTATTATTCCGAATAAATCTGGAGATGAATTTGATGAATCCAGTGATACTTATGATACCATTGAATGGCTTATTGAGAATGTGGATAATAATAACGGAAGGGTAGGGACCTGGGGAATTTCATATCCCGGTCACTACGCTGTTGCTTCTTTGGTAGATGCGCACCCTGCGTTAAAAACTTCTTCGCCACAAGCCGGAATCGGGGATTTCTTTTTTGACGATTTTCATCACAATGGCGCTTATTTACTGAGTTACTGGAGAGTAACCGCACTTTTTGGATATGACAAAACCGGCCCGACTACCGAGGCCTGGTACGATTTGCCGGATCTTGGTACTCAAGATCAGTATCAATTCTTTTTAGATGTTGGTCCGCTAAGTAATCTGGATGAATATTATGGTGAAGACAATGTATTCTGGCAACAATTAAAAGAACATCCAAATTACGATGAATTTTGGCAAAGTCGCGGGATTATTCAGCATTTGGAAGATATTGAGCCTGCGGTAATGGTCGTAGGCGGACTATTTGATGCTGAAGATCTTTACGGGCCTTTTAATACTTACAAGAAAATTGAAGAAACCAGCGATAATTATAATATAATGGTTTTTGGCCCGTGGAGCCACGGTGATTGGGCCAGGCAAACCGAAAGACAGGCGGTAGGGAATGTTTATTTTGGTGATAACCTATCTGAAGATTATCAAAGGAATATTGAAACAAAATTCTTTAATCATTTTCTAAAAGGAGACGGCGATGGCGATGTGGATCTTGCTGAAGCTTATGTTTACGATACCGGTGCCAGAAAATGGAATTCTTATGAAGCCTGGCCTCCAAAAAATACCGAAGAAAAGGTTTTTTACCTGGGAGATGATCAGGAGTTAACCGGTGAAGCTACCGATAATGAAGAAACATTCGTAAGCGACCCCGACAAACCGGTTTCTTATAATGATGAAATTAAAGCGGTTTTCACCCCAAGAGAGTATATGACTGGCGACCAGCGTTTCGCTGCCAGAAGACCGGATGTTTTGGTTTTTGAAACCGAAGTGCTGGAAGAAGACATGAAACTAACCGGAAAGATTTTGGCTCGTTTAAATGTAGCAACAACTGGAACTGCAGCAGATTGGGTGGTAAAAGTAATTGATGTTTACCCTCCGGATGCCGAAAATTATGAAGAAACTATGAAACATCTAGATATGGGGAATTACCATATGATGGTGCGTAGTGAAGTTATGAGAGGGCGTTTTAGAAACAGTTTTGAAAACCCGGAGCCTTTTGAAGCGAACAAGAAAACACCGGTGAATATCACGCTTCAGGATATTAACCATACCTTTAAAAAAGGACATAAATTGCAAATTCAGGTGCAAAGTACCTGGTTTCCGCTTATAGATAGAAATCCGCAAACTTATGTTCCAAATATTTTTGAAGCGGAAGAAGAGGATTTTCAGAAGCAAACCCATACCGTTTTTGGAGATTCTGTAATAGAATTTTCAGTAATAAAAGAATAGCCAATGAGCATTAGAATTATTCATAAACTCCTTTTTATCAGTTTACTGGTTCTGGGTGTTTCATGTGATCAAAAGGAAGAGAACTATTCCGAAGCAGAAATCGCAGAGCATTCAGCAGAATTGAACGATTATTTTGAAGAAGAATTTCAAAAAGATGTTGAAGAATCGCCTATGATGCAAACCCAATTGGGACAAAAAACCAATTACGGTAAGTGGGACGATTTTTCACATTTAAAATATGCTGAAGATCGTAAAAAAGCTAAAAAACGCCTGGAGTATATAAAAAAAGTAGATGTTTCTGCTTTAAACGAGCAAACACGTTTGAGTTACGATTTATACAAGCAGAAATTGGAAAATGAATTAGCCGATTATGATTTCCGGTTTTATAACTATCCGGTAAACCAAATGTTTGGTCACCATGCCGAGCTGCCTGCTTTTTTAATCAATATGCACCGTATAGATTCTGTAAGCGATGCCGAAGCCTATATTGCCAGGTTAAAAGGTATTCCAAAGGTGATGGAAGAGGTGATTGGAAATATTAAAATCAGGGAACAAAACGGGATTGTGCCACCGGTTTTTGTGTTTGACAGGGTTTTGGAATCAAGTCGAAACGTTATTAAAGGCAAACCTTTCGGGAAATCTGTAGAAAACAGTGCGTTATTAAGCGATTTTAAATCGAAGATTTCTAACCTGGAAATTTCAGAAGAGCAGGAAAAAGAACTGATTTCTAAAGCTGAAAATGCATTGGTTAAGGAAGTGAAACCCGCGTATGAAAATTTAATTTCCTTTCTTGAAACCCAGCAGAAACGCGCAAATAATGATGCCGGGGCCTGGAAATTTCCAAAAGGAGATGAGTTTTATGCCAGCGCCCTAAAAAGAACTACAACAACTAATCTTTCGGCTGAGGAAATTCACCGAATTGGTTTGGATGAGGTGGCACGTATTCATGGCGAAATGGAAAAAATTAAGGAAGATGTAGATTTTGAAGGTACACTGCAGGATTTCTTTGAGTTCATGCGTACCGATGAGCAATTTTATTACGCCAACGATTCTATTGGTAAACAAAAATATCTTGCTGAAGCTACCGATGTTATAAATTCAATGAAGGCGAACTTAGACGAACTTTTTCTCACTAAACCCGAAGCAGAATTAGTAGTAAAAGCAGTAGAACCATTCAGGGAGAAAAGCGCCGGAAAAGCATTTTACCAGCAACCTGCAAAAGATGGTTCAAGGCCGGGAACTTATTATGCTAATTTATACGATATGGCCGCTATGCCTACCTATCAATTGGAAGCTTTGGCATATCACGAGGGAATTCCCGGGCATCATATGCAAATTGCCATTGCACAAGAATTAGAGGAGATTCCGCAGTTTAGGAAATTTAGTTTTTATACCGCTTATGTAGAAGGCTGGGGGCTGTATAGCGAATTGCTGCCAAAAGAAATTGGGTTTTATAAAGATCCTTATTCCGATTTTGGACGCCTGGCAATGGAGCTCTGGCGTTCTTGCAGACTTGTTGTAGACACAGGAATTCACGCTAAAAAATGGACCCGACAGGAAGGAATTGAATATTATAAAGAGAATACACCAAATGCAGAAAGTGATTGTGTGAAAATGGTGGAACGGCATATTGTTATGCCCGGCCAGGCTACAGCTTATAAAATTGGAATGAACAAAATACTGGAATTAAGAGAAAACGCAGAAGAGAAACTGGGTGAAGATTTTGACATAAGGGAATTCCATGATGTGATTCTATTAGACGGAGCTCTACCTTTAAATATTCTTGAAGAAAAAGTAGATGACTGGATTTCCGGTAAAACCAACTAAAAAATTGATTTTGAAAACTCAAAAAGAAGATCTAAAAACAGTTAATCTTATCAATAATCACGGGAGTGAACTCCAGGTTCTTAACTATGGAGCAGCTGTTTTAAGCTTTAAAATTAAAGACAAGGCGGGGAATAAAATAAATGTAGTTGTTAGCCCACGAGCCGAAGAATTTATAACTTCAGTTTACAAAGAGCATAACAAATGTTTTGGTGCTTCAGTGGGCCGTTATGCAGGTAGAATAGCCAATGGTGAATTTCAACTGGATAATACTACCTATAAATTAAGCGAGACAAACAACGTGCATCTTCACGGTGGCGAGAGTGGATTTCAGTATAAAATATGGAAAGTTGAAGAGCAGGAAGCTGCTCCCAATCCTTCAGTGAAACTCAGTTATTTTAGTAAGGACGGCGAAGAATATTACCCCGGGAATTTACAGGTGGAGGTTAAATATACGCTTACCGAAAATGATGAACTGCTTATAGAATATTCGGCTAAAACCGATAAAAAAACGGTGATTAATCTTACCAATCATACTTATTTTAATCTCAATGGCAGCGGAAGTATAAGTGATCATTTTTTAAAGATTGCAGCTGAAAAGATCCTTGAAGTAGATAAAAATCTATTGCCTACCGGAAATTTAACAAAGCTGAAAAAACACCCAAAAAACTTTATTGAAGGTAAGTTAATAGGCAACCGGAGTCTTGACGATACCTACGTTTTAAAATCTGATAAAGATGAAGTTGCCGCAAGGCTTTTTGCTCCGTTAACAGGAATAAAGATGGAGGTGAAAACCAATCAAAAAGGCCTGGTGGCTTATGCTCCTGAAAATCTTCCTGAAGATTTGACCTACCATACGGAAATTGCTAAAGAATATCCTTCGTTATGTTTAGAAGCACAAAATTTTCCTGACGCACCTAATTTTAGAAACTTTCCTGAGGCGGTTTTAAAACCTGGAGAACAATACTATAACTGGATTTCCTATAAATTTTCTGTTAGCGGTCAATAATAAGTTTAAGGCTGAAGTAGGATTAACTCTCGTATAAAATTTTATATTTAACAAAATTTTTAAATAAGCTATGGTTGGAATTTTATCATTCATCGGTTTTACCTTATTAGTGGCTATAATTGCCTATTTAGCCACAAGAAAAACCAATGAAAGTACGAGTGACGGATATTTCCTTGGAGGAAGAAGTCTTACCGCTGGAGTTATTGCTGGTTCAGTTTTACTCACAAATTTATCTACTGAACAGATTGTAGGTTTAAACGGCCAGGCGTTTAGTGAAGGGATTTTGGTAATGGCCTGGGAAACCCTGGCAGCCATCGCCATAGTAATCACAGCATTATTCTTATTACCGCGTTATTTAAAAGGAGGACTAACCACAGTACCGCAATTTTTAGAAAAACGCTTTGATAAAGGAACCAAAACCCTGGTTTCGGGTCTATTCCTATCAGGATATATGATTATTTTCCTGCCTATTGTTTTGTATTCAGGGGCATTGGCTATTAGCACGATGTTCGGAATTCCCGAAATGTTAGGAGTAAGTTCAAATACTGCACTTTGGCTTACGGTTTGGGGGATTGGTATTATTGGATCTATTTATGCAATTTTTGGGGGATTAAAAGCTGTTGCTGTTTCAGATACTATTAATGCTGTTGGTCTGCTTATTGGAGGTCTCTTAATTCCCATTTTTGGACTTATGGCTATTGGAGATGGCGGAATTATTAATGGTCTGGAAGTTTTAGTAGATTCCAATCCAGAGAAGTTTAATTCAATTGGAGGGCCCGATGCTTCGGTGCCTTTTTCCACCATATTTACCGGGATGATGTTGGTTCAATTGTTTTATTGGGGAACCAACCAGGCGATTATTCAGCGAGCTTTAGCAGCGAAAAACCTTAGAGAAGGCCAGAAAGGTTTAATGCTTGCTGCTTTTATTAAGATTCTGGGGCCAATCATTGTGGTTCTTCCGGGTATTATTGCCTGGCATATGTTTCAGGGCGATTTAGATAATGCCGACCAGGCGTATCCTGCTTTGGTAAATGCGGTACTTCCACCGGTTCTTACAGGTTTCTTTGCGGCTGTACTTTTTGGGGCAATTTTGAGTTCTTTTAATTCAGCATTGAACAGTTCGGTTACACTTTTCGGAATTGATATTTACAAACAATATTTTAACAAGGATGCTAGTGAAGCTAAAGTGGTAAAACAAGGAAAACGCTTCGGAATATTTCTGGCCATTGGAGCGATGCTTATTGCACCTTTTATTGCTAATGCTCCTCAGGGTCTTTTCGGATATCTACAGGAAGTAAACGGAAGTTACAGTATTCCTATTTTAACTATTGTTATTGTGGGTTATTTGACCAAAAGAATCCCCGCTATCGCAGCAAAAGTCGCAATTTTTAGTGGGGTTGGTTTCTATTTAATCTATTTGGGACTAAAGTACTTTGTGGTAGGAGAAGATGCACTACCGCATTATCTTCACGTAATGGCGATATTATTTGTTCTTAACGTACTTATTATGTTTATAATTGGAAAATGGAAACCAAGAATTGAACCTTTCATTTTGGATTATACCAGGCAGGTAGATATTCAACCCTGGAAACTGGTAAAACCGGTTGGGCTGGGAATTGTGGTACTCGTGGTATTTATTTATGTTTATTTTGCTCAATAAATAAGTACAAAATAACAGCTTAAAGAATTTTTATATCTTAGTTTAAACTTCAATTTTTAATGAAACCGTTTCAAAAGGATTTCTACATTCAGGAAGATAAAATGTACGTGGCAACAGACTGCGTAATTTTTGGATTTGATGAAGGAAACCTGAAGCTTCTAATTTTTAAAAGAAGGGTAAAACCGCTTATGGGAACCTGGTCTCTTATAGGAAGTTTTGTAAAGCTGGATGAAGATGTAAAAGAAGCCGCAAAACGTGTTTTAAAGGAAATAACCGGTCTTGAGAACGTGTTTATGGAAGAGCTAAAAACCTATGGCACCACCTTTCGTGATCCGGGTTATCGCACTATTTCTATTGCCCAGTACGCTTTAATAAGGATTGGAGAATATGATAAAGAATTGGTAGAAAGACACGGTGCGCATTGGTATGATATTGAAGATGTGCCCGATTTGGTGCTGGAGCATAACCAAATGGTAAAAGATGCTCTGGTTAGAATTCGAAGAAAGGCAAGGTATAAACCCATCGGATTCGAATTACTTCCTGAGAAATTTACAATTCCGCAATTACAGAGGCTTTATGAAGCAGTTTATCATAAAGAAATCGATGCTCGAAACTTCAGAAAAAAAGTACTTTCCTTAAATGTGCTCGTTAAATTAGACGAAAAAGATATGTCAACCTCCCGCCGTGGTGCATTTTTGTACAAATTTGACCGTAAAAAATACCTTAAACTTCAGGAATCAGGCTTCAATTTTGAAATTGCATAACTGAAATTTCCATAGCTTAAATTTGTTAAGAAAAAATTAAAAAATTATTCCAAAAAATTTGTTTACTGACAAATAATTGTAAATATTACGTTTATGATAATTTGCTAAGAAAAGGATGATTTGGGATACATTTTTAATGCGTAAATCGCTTTTTCTTCAGTTTAATTTTCTATTGATAAAGTCTTATTCACCTTGAGTTTTACCCGAATTTTGACTTTTCTGTTTTTCAATTTATTATACCAACTTAATACATAAATAATGGATAAGAAATTTTCAAGACGCGATGCGCTAAAGAGTATAGCAATTGGTTCAGGAGTTTTGAGCCTTGGTGGAGTAGCATCTTCTTTTGCTGCTATGAATTATATAGACAATAATAATTTACCTACTAGTAAAAGGAACAATATTAAACACTCGGTTTGCCGTTGGTGTTTTCAGGATATTCCTTTAGACGAGTTTGCGAAAACCTGTGCAAATATGGGAATTCAGGCAATAGATCTTTTAAAACCTTCCGAATGGGCTACGGTAGAGAAATATGGGTTGGTTTGTTCTATGGCCACAGATGATTTTGCCAATATTGAAAATGGATTTAATGAGCCAAAAAATCATAAAGATCTTCAGGAAAAATATAAAGGTTTAATCGATAAAGCTTCTAAGCGTAAAATTAAAAATGTGATCGTTTTCTCCGGAAATCGGCGCGGAATGGATGAGCAAACCGGAATTAACAATTGCTCAAAAGGTTTAAAACCGCTGCTTAAATATGCAAAAGAGAAGAATGTAACCCTGGTAATGGAATTGCTTAACAGTAAAGTAAATCATCCCGATTATATGGCAGACCATACCGAATGGGGTGTGGCGCTGGCTGAAGAAATGGGGGCTGATAACTTTAAATTGCTTTACGATATTTATCATATGCAGGTGATGGAAGGAGATGTTATTGCTACCATCAAAAAACACCACAAGCACATAAATCATTATCATACCGCAGGAGTTCCAGGAAGGAATGAAATAGACGATTCCCAGGAACTTTTTTATCCTGCGATTATGAAGGCAATTGTAGAAACCGGTTTTGACGGTTTCGTTGCCCAGGAATTTATTCCTACCCATCCTGATGAAATTTCTTCCTTAAAGAAAGCTATTGAAATTTGTGATGTTTAAAATTTATATATGAAGAAGAGATTTTTTTTGACTTTTATATTTTTCGTAATCAGTTTTATAAGTTTTGCCCAGGAAAAACAGGATGTTTATGTAGATGATGAAGGTCTTATGCGTTGGGGGCATAACGATGAAGAAGTCAAAGGTTTTGGAGTGAATTATTCGGTTCCTTTTGCCCACGGCTATCGAAGCGGCGAGCAACTAGGTGTTAATTTAAAAGAGGCTATAGATAAAGATGTCTACCATTTTTCCCGACTGGGATTTGATCTTTTTAGAATTCACGTTTGGGATACCGAAATTAGCGATGAAGAAGGAAATTTAATAGAAAATGAACATTTAAAATTGTTCGATTATCTACTGAAAAAACTGAAGGAACGCGATATCAATTTCGTGATAACACCCATTGCTTATTGGGGAAATGGATGGCCCGAACCCGATGAGGACACGCCCGGATTCTCCAATAAATACGGAAAAGCAGGAAGCCTTACCGAACCGGGTGCGATTGAAGCACAGGAAAACTATTTAGCGCAATTTTTAAATCACGTAAATCCGCATACCGGCGTGGCTTATAAAAATGAGCCAAACCTTATTGCTTTTGAAATTAGCAACGAACCGCATCATAAAGGTAAACCGGAAGAAGTAAAGGAATTCATTGAGAAAATGGTTAAATCAATGAAAAGTACCGGTACAGAAAAACCAATTTTCTATAATGTAAGCCATAGCATTCATCTCGCCGAAACCTATTTTGACGCGGGAATAGATGGCGGAACTTTTCAGTGGTACCCAACCGGGCTCGGATTTCAGAAGGAACTGGAAGGAAATTTATTACCAAACGTGAACGAATATCAAATTCCATTTAATGATGTGATTGAAGAAAATAACGCGGCAAAACTGGTTTATGAATTTGATGCGGCCGATGTGATGAAATCTTACATCTATGCCGCAATGGCGAGGAGTTTCAGGGAAGCAGGGATTCAAATTGGGACTCATTTTGCTTACGATCCTACTTATTTGGCATTTGGGAATACCGAATATAACACCCATTATATGAACCTTGCTTACACGCCTCAAAGGGCTTTAGCTTTAATGATTGCAGGGGAGATTTTTCATCAGGTTCCTGTAAATAGTGATTTTGGGGTTTTTCCCAAAAATCTGGAATTCCAGGATTTTACAATAGATTATGAAAATGACCTGGCCGTTTTAAATTCTGAAGGAAAATTTATTTATACGAATACCAATGAAGTTCAGCCTAAATCTATAGAAAACCTGAATCATGTCGCCGGATTTGGAAATTCTGAAGTGATTAAATATGAAGGTAAAGGCGCTTATTTTCTGGATAAATTAACCGATGGTGTCTGGCGGCTGGAAGTAATGCCCGATGCTATTCTGGTTGATAATCCTTTTGGAAGCAACAGCCTTGATAAAACCGTGGCGGTGATCAACTGGGAGAACTGGCAAATGGATTTAAACCTGCCAGGAATAAGCGATAATTTCAGTCTGGAAGCTATAAATGAAAATAATTCGTTTAACCCTGAAATTGAAGGAAAATCCTTTAAAATTCGCCCCGGCACCTATCTTTTAAAAAATAATGGTGCTGAATTGGATAAAAACACAGAGCTGGATTTAAGAGTTGAATTGGAAGAGTTTACCGCGCCGGAATCCACCGTAGAGAAAACTTATGTTCTACACGAGCCAGTTAAGGAGATTACTGCAAATTCCTCGTTGGAAATCACGGCGGAGATCGTTTCAGATAAAGAAATTGAAGGAGTAGAAGCCTGGTTAAAAAATGGAAACACTTATGATTCGGTAGAATTAGAAAATGATAGGACTTATAATTTTTCAGCCCAAATCCCTGAAAATCTATTAAAAAATGGGTTTTTGGAGTATAGGATTATAGTAACTACAGATAAAGGAAAAGAAACTTTTCCCGGGGAAGTTTCAGGAAGTCCAGAAGATTGGGATTTTCATTCCGAAGCAAAGTATACCACAAGGGTGGTACGAGAAGAAAAACCTTTATATATTTTTAATGCATCCCAAGATGAAGATTATATAGTAGGGGAGTGGAGTCCGCAGAATAATTTAGTGCCAACCAATAATCCCGGGGAAGCAGAATACCAGGTAAAAGTAGAAAAGCTTTTTGAAGAAGATGTTGAAAATCCTGAAGCAGAGCCTGTTTATGATTATTCGTTTCGATATAATTTTAGCAGAAAAATTGAGGGACGTAAAACTGAGCTGGACTCTAAAGAAAAAATTATAATTAAGGCTCGGGCACTGACTGAAAGTACAGATAAATTTCAGGTTGCAATTATTATGAAAAACGGTGCAGCTTTTGGGACTTTAATTGATTTAGATGCAGAAACCGAAACCTACGAAATTGAACTTTCTTCATTAAAACCGGTTAAAACGGTTAGTTTACCAAGACCATATCCGTCTTTTTTGCCATATTATTTTAAGCATTCTTATGAAGGAGATTTGGAGTTGGAAAATGCGGAAGCCCTGCAATTTTCTATAGGTCCCGGAATTGAAGATAACGAACTGGAAAATCCGCATGGGGTGGGGATTATTTCAGTGAGTTTGGAGTAAAAGAAAATATAGATGAATGTTTAAACCTTGTTTTACCATTGTATATCTCTAAAATATAAAAACCCAGGATCAAAATCTTAATGAGCCTCAGAGCGGCGGTATATTTATAGTACAGCAGAATTTTAAAGATACAGCTCCAGGGAAGCGACATTTCTACAAAACAAAAATGCCTTTTGAAAAGCTCAAAAGGCATTTTTTATCTAATCTAACAAGAGCTATTCTATCCACATTTGGAAGAGCCGCAATCCTGACAGGTAAGGCAACCTTCCTGATAGATAAGATTAGAAGAATTACAGTTACTGCATTTTTGTTTTTTGGCAACGGTACCATCGGCGATAAAGCGTTTTAACGCGCGGGCAACCCCGTTTTTCCAGGTATTTATAGACTCGCTGTCTAACTGCAGGCTGTTTATTAAATCTACCACTTTTTCAATAGGCATTCCGTGTCTAAGGGTGGTAGAAATTAGTTTTGCATAGTTCCAGTATTCCGGATTGAATTTATGTGATAATCCTTCAATAGTAGTTTTATAGCCTCGTTTGTTTTCGTATTGAAAATCGTAACGGGAGGTTCCATCTTCATTTCGGGCTTTAATAATAGCGCCTTCAGTAACCCAACGCGGAAGTAAGATTCCGTCTTCGTCATCGGCGAATCCGGTGAAGATCTCGTAAGGCCTGTCGTCTATTAAACCAATAAAAGCAATCCATTTGTCTTTGTTATTCTGGAAACGAACCACATCAGCCGTTAAAGTTTCAGGTCTGGTAGTTGGGAATGGCGTATTGTTTTCTTCCTCGGCTTCCTCTTTCTTCTCTTCATTAGAAATTAAAACCCCAGAGCGTGATCCATCGCGATACACAGTAACTCCTTTACAACCGGCTTGCCAGGCTTCTAAATATAACTGACCCACCAATTCTTCCGTAGCATCGTTTGGTAAATTAATGGTCACACTAATTGAGTGATCTACCCATTTTTGCACTGCGCCCTGCATTCTCACTTTACTTAACCAGTCAACATCATTAGAAGTTGCTTTATAATAAGGAGAAGCTTTTACCAGTTTATCTAATTCTTCTTGCGAATAATCATCAGTAATTTCGTGGCCGTTTACCTTCATCCATTCTTTGAATCTATGGTGGAAAACCACATATTCTTCCCAGGAATCCCCAACTTCATCAACAAAATCTACGCGCGAATCTTTATCGTTGGGGTTTACTTTTCTTCTTCTCTTGTAAACCGGCATAAATACCGGCTCAATTCCAGAACTGGTTTGGGTCATTAAACTGGTTGTCCCGGTTGGAGCAATAGTAAGTAAAGCAATGTTACGACGACCGTATTCCAGCATATCGTAATACAATTTTTCGTCGGCTTCTTTAAGTCTAAGAATGAAAGGATTTTCTTTTTCTCTTTCAGAATCGAAAATACCGAAAGCACCTCTGTCTTTTGCTGCATAAACCGAAGCCCTGTAAGCTTCTAAAGCGATGGTTTTATGGATTTTTACTGAGAAATCTACTCCTTCATCGCTTCCGTATTTAATACCTAAAGCGGCAAGCATATCGCCTTCTGCAGTGATGCCAATTCCGGTTCTTCTTCCTTCTTTAGCTTTAGTTTGAATATTTTTCCAAAGGTTATATTCTACACCTTTAATTTCCAGTCCTTCAGGATCGGCTTCTATTTTAGCAAGAATTGCATCAATTTTTTCCAATTCAAGATCAATAATATCATCCATAATGCGCTGTGCAGCGGCGATATGTTTTTTGAAAAGTTCAAAATTAAAGGATGCATTTTCCGTAAACGGATTCTCTACATAAGAAAATAAGTTTATGGCCAAAAGTCTACATGAATCGTAAGGACAAAGCGGGATTTCACCACAAGGATTGGTAGAAACCGTTTTGTAACCAAGATCGGCATAACAATCTGGCACCGATTCGTTAATTACCGTATCCCAGAATAGGATTCCCGGCTCAGCCGATTTCCAGGCGTTGTGAACTATTTTTTTCCAAAGTTTATTAGCTTCAATTTCCTTAGATTTCTTAGGATTTTTGCTAAAGATTGGATATTTCTGAACGTAATTGCGATCTTCTTTAACCGAACGCATAAATTCATCATCTATTCGTACTGAAACATTGGCGCCGGTTACTTTTCCCTGCTCCATTTTAGCGTCTATAAAATCTTCAGAATCTGGGTGGTTTATAGAAACCGAAAGCATAAGCGCACCACGACGACCATCTTGAGCCACTTCGCGGGTGGAGTTGGAGTAACGTTCCATAAACGGAACAATTCCGGTAGAGGTAAGGGCAGAGTTCTTCACCGCAGAACCTTTTGGACGAATGTGGGAAAGGTCATGACCTACACCGCCACGGCGTTTCATAAGCTGAACCTGTTCCTGGTCTATTTTCATGATCCCCCCATAAGAATCTGAATCCCCGTCGTTACCAATAACGAAACAGTTAGAAAGAGAAGCAATTTGGTATGGATTACCAATACCGGCCATTGGGCTACCTTGAGGAACAATGTATTTAAAGTCTTTAATTAGGTCAAAAACTTCATTTTCACTCATTGGGTTTGGGTAGCGTTGCTCTACACGGGCAATTTCCTTTGCAATTCTACGATGCATATCGTTTGGCGTAAGTTCATAAAGGTTCCCTTGAGAATCTTTAAGAGCATATTTGTTTACCCACACCCGTGCGGCTAAATCATCTCCTTTAAAATAGTCTAACGAAGCTTTAAAAGCCTCATCCTGGCTATACGTCTTAGGAGCGGCGGTAGTAGTGTTCACACCCATATTAATTTTAGATTTTGGATTAGTAATTGTTTCAAGCGGAATGTAAATATAGACAAAGATGTACAAGAATATAAAATCTTGTTAAAAAAAGTTATCAAACAAAAATTGTTAATAAGCTAATTGTCAGTTAAATACGAATTTATCAACATTAAAAAGTTGACAAATTTGTAAAAAAAGTCAATTAAAGTTTGGGCGGGAGTAAACTGCTGAAGCTGAAGTGCAGAAAGTAATTTCTACTGAAAATCGCATAAAATTTACGAATAATTTTAATCAATATTCGCGAAAAATTGTACTATTTATTCAGTTTGAAAAAGAGAAATTATTTGATTCCGGAAAAAATTGTTTGGAAGAGTAAAAGCCGAATGGCTGGAAAAAAAGAGGCTGGTTGAATTAACAACCAGCCAGTCTTTGAATTAACACCTATGAAAATTCAAAATAAAACCTATTTCGTGATGGAATATATTGAATATCCATTCGCGGGAGCTTCAATCGTTACCATTCCGTTTTCATCGGAGGTAGGGGTATATGTTGTGTTACCACTATAATCTAAAAGGGTAACGTTATTCCAATTAGTTTGAACGTTTCTACGCTTGGTAGTGCTGCCGGTGCTAATATATATAATTAATCCGGGGTTTTCAGCATTACCTTCTCTTTTCATTAAATATTCGTCTTTATCTACGTGAAGTACTTCTACATCACCAACTGCCAGACTGTTATGAATCTCGATTAACTGCTTAATTTCTTCGTTAAAAGTCTCATTTTCGTAATCTGAATAGAAAATTGTTGGATATCCGTCGTGTGTTAAAATATAGGCATAAGCCTTCATTTTATTTTCTGAAGCTATCCTATTATCCTCATTTTCGTCTTTTTCGGTGTCATGGTTAGCTACAAAAGTCACTGCTTTGTCCGGATAAACCTTCCGAAGCATTCCTCCATCTAAATAATTTAAGTCATCAAAACGATCAAAAGCTTCTTCCATTTTGTAGAAAGCGGCAAAATCGAAAGCTGAAACTCCTGTGGCGTCTACCCAGTCTACTAAAACATCTGGATTACCATCAAAATTTTCACCTACGGCAAATCCGCCAACTTCATCCATCCATTCTTTAATTACCCAGGTTCCAAAACCTTTTACATAATCAAATCGCCAGCCATCAAAGCCCATTTCGTTTTTGTAATATTTTGCTACAGAATTTTCTTTCTCCCAAAGCCACTCCTGTACATAAGGAACATCGTGATCCAGATCCTGTTCAGAGAAGAAAAGGTCCCCTTCGTCACTCTCGCTTATATCATTTGGATGAAAATGCTCGTAACTTCTATTGAACATTCCTGAAGCATTTCCATTTTCTTCATCAAAATTGGTGTAAGTTTCTTTCTCGCGATAAGGGTTATATTCTAACCCTCCACCGGAATTATGATTTAATACAATATCTGCAATAACTTCCAGGCCTAAATCGTGAGATTTGGAAATAAGATTTTCCAGTTCATCACGGCTTCCAAAACGGGTAGGTACGGTTCCGTGCTGGTCGTATTCTCCAAAATCAAAATAATCTGAAGGATCGTAACCCATAGAATATCCGCCAGATTGGCCTTTTGTAGCCACAGGAAGCCATAACCTGTCTATTCCTGCATCTGCCCAGCCTTCAACTTTATCTGAAAGATTGTTCCACCACTCAAAGCGAGGTTCTACGTCCCAGTAAAAAGTTTGCATCATTACTTTTTGCCCGCTTGTATATTGCGAAAGATCTAATGCTTCGGGATCCTGCGGAGTTGGTATTTCCTCTTCTTCACCGCCGGTAATATCATCTGTTTCATCAACAACTTCATCGTCGTCTTTAGAACAGCCGGATAGCACTAACAGCAAGCCGAAAAGAAAAGGGAATAAAAGTTTAGTTTTTTTCATAATAAAAAGAATTAAAAAAGGGCTGCACGCGGCAGCCCTTTAAGTTAATTGAGTCTTTTACTCTTCCCCTTGAGGGATAAAGATATATCGACCATCCAGTGTATTAAACCAAACATCGTAAGTTCCTGCTGTCGCCTGAATATCATCACCGGCAGCTTCACCGCTTGGGAAGGTTGTACCACCCCAACTTACATCCCAGGCAAGATCCGCCCTAAATTTAATTGGTCCATCAGAAAGCACAATGTCTTCTGCATACCAGATATGAGGGTTGAATTCAGACTGATTCATTACAATATCAGGGGTTTCATTATCCTCAGTTGGCCAGCCAACACTGGTTCCTTCACCTACAAGTCCAACTGTTTCATAAACTGTTGCTGAACTTTCATCAATTTCTTCCCAGGTATAAGTCATTTCATCAACATTTACCATTAAAGAATAGTAAGCATCATCTTCTACCGGGAAAGCATCAGGGTCATCACCTAAGATCTCACTGTTGGTAAGTTCTCCATTAGAAATCCCCCATTGTGGTTGCCACTCTGTAGTTTGTAAAAATTTGAAACCTTCTGTATCTCCGCCTCCGGCAAATCTTCCTTCAAAGTAGTAAACAGACTCATTTTCACCATCTCTAAATAAAGGAGTGTTGTTATTGTCTGGCTCCCAACCGGCTTCAGTAGCATCTCCAACAAGGAATAGCTCCATTTTTGGTGCTTCACCTTCTTCTTCAGCTTCTGGTAACTCTACATTAAGAGCGATAGTTTCAGAAAATTCTTCTAAAGCATTTCCTTCCCCGTCACCGGCAAAAGCACGAACCTTAAAGTAAACCATGCCAGTATTTGGCGCTTCGGTTTCAGGATCGTTATCAAGACCTGCATCTTCAGCAAGTTCTCTCATTTGGCCAATAGTTACACCTAGATTATTATTATCTGTGCTTCCTATTACCATAAGGTCCCCAAAAGCTTCATCTGCAGATCCCTGAAGCTCATAGGTAATTGTAGTAGGAGCCTCGAAATCTACTTCGTTCCAAACAAATCTTTCGGCAAGATTATCTGGATTTCCGGCCGGTAACACATAGGTGTTTTGAAATGAATTGCTAAACTGAATTCCCTCCGGGTCTGGTTGTGCAACGAATACAATATCGTCGTCTTGTGTACACGCGTTAAAACTTAGTAGCGCGACAAATGCTAAAAATAAAATTGAAAATTTTTTCATTTTAATTCTTTTATAAAATTAATATCCTGGATTTTGTTCTAAATTGGTGTTAACTCCTAAATCTGAAGCCGGTATAGGCATTAGGTCTCTGTAACTTTGGGTAGTTGCTCCCTGCGGAACATCTCCTTTCCAGGGCCAGATTCCGTTTTCAGTAAATTGGTTAAACCTTATAAGATCTGTTCTTCTATGAGCTTCCCAGTATAATTCACGGGCGCGTTCATCTAATATGAAATCTAAGCTTAGGTCTGATCCTCCAATTTGATCGGCATCAACTCTTTCCCTTAATTCATTCACATAACCTAAAGCAGCCGATTGGCTACCACCGCCACCTCTTAGGTGAGCTTCAGCATACATTAAATATGCATCAGCAAGTCTGAACATTGGAAAATCTGTGTCTGGGAATTCCCCTGTATCATCAGATCCCCATTCGCCATCCACGGTCACATTTTTGAATTTAGCAATCGCAAAACCGTCGTTAAAGCTGGAAATTTCATCTATCTCTTTGGTTTGTCCTTCTGTAAAGAAAAGTGCTCTTTCGTCTTCAGATTCTGCTCCATTAGGAAATTTATCAACCAGGGCAGCGGTAGTTCTTAAACCTGCCCAGCCACTACTCACTCCAAAGTCCTCAGGTTCCATATCACCACCAACAGCAGCGTGAATAATAAAAGCCATCCCACCGTAAGATTGGGTTTGTTGCCCATCAAAAGCGATAGGGAAGATAACCTCAGTTTGAGCTCCATTAGAATCATTATCTGCCAGGAATAAATTCTGGTAATTATCTGCCAGGGTATAATTGGCGTTAATTACTTTTTCAGAATAATTTAATGCGTCTGCATATCGGCCTTCACCGGTATAAACTTCAGCATTTAGATAAAGTTTAGAAAGAAGCATCCAAACAGCAGCCTGGTCAGCACGTCCGTATTCATTAGAATTCGCGGCCACAATGTCGTTTTCTATAGCTAAAAGTTCACTTTCTACGAAATCGTATAATTCCGGTCTCTGAATTTGCTGCGGAAGAAAAGCTCCAACAGGATCTTCTTCGGTTACAAATGGAACATTTCCAAATAAATCTAAAGCGTGATAATAATGTAAAGCTCTTAAAAACCTTGCTTCAGCTCGGTAACGGGCCACATTTTCTCTTTCTTCAGAAGCAAGACCGCGAGATTCTAGAAGCTCGGGAGTGCTCTGTCTTAAAAACTCGTTAGTAAGAGCAACCTGGTACATAATCCTTGAGTACATAGTTCTAATAAACTCATTTCCTGCTGTCCAGTTTTGGGCGTGCAGGTCTTGAATAGTACCATCGTTCCAGCCAATTACAGCTTCATCTGTAGTAAGTTCCTGCATAGACCAGTATAATCTTAAATACTGGGAGAAACCTTCGTCAAGACCAATAAGGTCTGGATCACCGGCCGGGCCTTCCTGGCCACTAACTGCAAGACCGGCGTAAAGCTTGGCTAAAAACTGTTTGTAAGATTCTGGATCTTCAAAGGTGGTTTCGGCCGTGAGCCTGTTATCTTCAGGCTGCAAATCTAAATCGTCTTCACAAGACCAGAAGAAACCGGCGCTTATAAATAGGATTAAGAATGGTTTTAGTGTTTTTAACATAACTAATTTATTATATATTTTTTCTTAAAATGAAAGATTTAAACCAAGTACAATGGTGGTAGATCTTGGATAAAAATTGTTGTCTATACCGTTTGCAATTTCTGGATCTAAACCTTCATAATCGGTTATAGTCCATACATTGGTGGCGGTTAATGAAGTTCTAATATCAAGCTCTTCTCCAGGGAATGAATATCCTACAGAAATGTTATCTAATTTCACAAAATCAGCCTTCTGAATATAGTAGTCTGAAAAGAACTGGTTATTGTTGAAATTACTTTCTAAAACATTGCTGTTAAAGTTTGAATAGTAAGGCTGCGGGGTAACGGTACCTGCGCCAACAAATCCATTACTTGATTGGGTATTGTTATACATATAATTTCCGAAGTTACCTCTAAAAGTAAAGCTGAAATCAAGGTTTTTATACCTCATAGTATTAGTTAATCCCATAAAGTAATCTGGTGTAGCTTTTTTATAAGCAACCCTGTCTTCTTCTGTAATTTCATTATCCCCGTTTACATCTACATACGCACCTTCTATGGGTTGTCCATCTTCATTGTAAACCTGGCGGAAAACATTGAAAGTTGTAGGATCGTAACCTTCTTTCCATAACTGAATGTTGTTGCCAACACCACCGCTAATTTCTCCTTGTGGAATTTGGAAATTTGGATTGTCACCTAAAGTTAGGTTCGTGATTTCTAAATCCTGGAAAGTTAAATTATAATTTATATCCCAGTTGAAATCTTCCTGCTGAATAATAGCACCGTTAATCCCAAATTCAAGTCCTTTACTTACCGTGCTACCTACGTTGGTAACTAAAAGGTCTGTAAGGTTAGCACCTGCCGGTACCGGTACCGTGGCCAAAAGGTCTTCGGTTTCGCGGTAATAAGCTTCTACGGTACCAGAAATTCTGTTATTAAAGAGCCCGTAATCTATACCAACATTATAGGTTTGTAATTCTTCCCATTTCAGGTCAGAATCGTATGCTTCAGGGCGTAAAGTATTGTAGAATTGATTGCCAAACTGGTAGCGCGCTCCACCAACACTTGGGTTATAAGTTCCGAAGTAACCATAATTTGGTCCAATTTCCTGGTTCCCGGTTACCCCGTATCCTGCACGAAGTTTTAATTGGTTCAATACATTAGAATCTGCAAGGAAATTTTCGTTGTGCAATTTCCAACCTACAGATAATGCGGGGAAAATACTCCATTTATTATCTCCTCCAAATCTTGAAGAACCATCTCTACGTACACTACCTGAAATCAGGTATTTATTGGCAATGTCAAAACTGGCACGACCAAAATAAGATTCCAGTGCATTACGATCGGTATCTCGTGGTGACTCAAGAATATTATTAGAAACTGTTTCAGTTGTCTTACTGGTGATAAAAAATTCCTGGTAAGAATGTCCTGCAGTTAAATCAATTTCAGTATCCAGAAAATCTATATCATTTTTATAATTGAAATAGAAATCTAGAAGTGTATTTCTGTTGAAACCACCATAATCCTCAAAATAAGGAATATCTTGGTTGTTTGCAGCAGAAGTTAATGGTCTTCTGTTATAACCATCATTTTCTGAATAATCAAAACCTGCATTTACATTAAATTTCAATTCCGGTAGAAAATGGAATTTATATTCTGCATTCAGGTTTGTGATATTTCTTTTAGTAACTCCACGACCGTCTAATTGCTCTAAGAGTGCTAACGGGTTTCGTGTAGCCTGGATTTGTTGTTGCCCGGGTGAAAGTGTGTGTTCATAATACCCACCAAAATAGCTTCCTTCCTCATAAACCGGCTGGGTAGGGTCAAAGCCTACAGCTGCGCCAATAGCACCCTGATCTGCAAAACGGTTTTCATCTACAATTCCTTTAGAAGTTAAAGATAATTTTAGGTGATTATCAAATAAATCCTGGTTAAGTGCAATGTTAAGCGCATTTCTTTCGTAAACATCGGTCTTTAAAACTCCTGTTTGTGAAGTATGGTTATAATTTACCCGGTAAGAGAAATTCTCGAAACCTTGAGTTGCCGTAAAGTTATGTATTGCTCCTACAGCAGTTTGGTAAATTTGGTCTTGCCAGTCGGTATTAGCATCGCCTAATAAAGAAGGATCTGTTCCCGGAGTATCGTTTATTAAATTACGAAACTGATCGGCATCCAACACATCTACTTTGTCTATAATTCTACCCGCTGAAACTTTAAGATCGTAACTTAACGCAAGCGGAGAGTCTTTTTTACCAGATTTGGTAGTAATTAAAATCACCCCGTTAGAAGCTCTGGAACCATAAATAGAGGTTGCAGCAGCATCTTTTAATATTACGAAATCTTCAATCTCGTTTGGGTTAATAGAGTTTAACTGGTTTCTAACACCCTGAACTCCTCTTTGGTCTAATGGCACACCATCTACTACAATAAGTGGAGAGTTGTTACCCGATAGGGAAGAACCACCACGAATTCTAATTTCAGAACCACCACCTGGTTCACCGCTTCCGGGAGTAATTCTAACCCCGGCCGATTTACCCGATATTAATTGTTCTGGTGAAACTACTGCTCCCTGGTTAAAGCTTTCCGAAGAAATCTTTTCTACAGATCCTGTAGCATCCTGTTCAGATGTACTACCATAACCAATAAGAACTACCTCTTCTAAAGTAGCCTGATCTTCGTCTAACTGAACATCTAAAGTTTCCTGCCCTTCATAGGGAATTTCCTCACTGGCAAAACCCAGAAAAGAAAAAACAAGAATATCGTCTTCACTAACGTTTTGAATGGTATAATTACCATCAAAATCTGTGACTGCACCATTAGTTGTTCCTTTCACAATAACGTTTGCACCGGGAATTGGAAGGCCGGTTGCGCTTTCGCTAACAACCCCGCTCACAGTCTCCTGCGCAAAAAAGCTCATTGGCAGCATTAAGAGCAACATCAACGTGCTTTTAAATAGTGTTTTCATAAATTATTTTATTGATTTTTACTAAAAATTATGCTTATATTTTTACTTCCTGAGGTTAAAAGTATGTAAACAGAATGTAAAGAAATAGGCATTCCCTTACCAGTATTTTGCGCAAACGTTTGAGTGTTGAAAACTTTTGAATTTTGCGGGTATAGCGTAATTTTTATAGTATTTTTACGACATCTTAAAAATTCTCCCTGAGTTATTTCTAAATAATAGATTTTTATGAAACCAAAATTGACCCTAAAACAAATTGCAAGAGAATTAGACGTATCTATTTCTACTGTTTCAAAAGCCCTAAGAGACAGTTCTGAAATTGGGGAAGAAACCCGAAAAAAAATTAAGGCTTTTGCAAAATTATATAACTACAGGCCAAATAATATTGCACTTAGTCTTAAAAACCGAAAAACAAAAACTATAGGAATAATTATTCCCGAGATTGTTCATTATTTCTTTACTACGGTGATTAGTGGTGTAGAGCAGGTTGCAAACGAAATGGGATATAACGTAATTGTGTGCTTGTCTAATAATTCTTTTGATAAAGAAGTGCTAAACCTTGAAATGCTGGCCAACGGCAGTACCGATGGTTTTATCCTATCTATGGCAAAGGAAACTATGCAAAAAGAAGATTATCATCACCTTACTGAGGTCACCAACCAGGGAATGCCGGTTGTTTTATTTGATAGAGTGGTAGATGAAATTCATTGCGATAAAGTGATTATTGATGATGTTCTTGGTGCTAAAAAAGCAGTTCAATATTTATTGGATAAGGGATCTAAAAAAATCGGACTGGTTTCTACGGTAGATTATGTGAGCGTAGGGAAGTTAAGAACCCGCGGTTATCTTGAAGTTTTAAGAGAAAATAATGTAGAAATTGATGATAAGCTTATCCTTAAAATAGAGGATATGGATAATAGTGAAACTGAAATTAAAGACTTTATTGATAAAAATGAAGTAGATGCAGTTTTCGCAGTAAATGAGCATTTCGCTATTTACGCAATAAAAGCCATACAGGAGAAAGGTTTAAAAGTGCCTGAAGATGTCTCGGTAATTGGATTTACCGATGGAGAACTTTCAAAAAGATTTATTCCCAGTCTTACTACAGTAAGTCAACACGGCGAACGGATGGGAGCGGAAGCTGCCAGGCTTTTAATAGATAAATTGGAAAGAAAACCAGAGGAGGAAGAATCTTACAGAACAGTAATTGTAGAAACCAATTTAATAGAAAGAAATTCAACCAAATTGTAAACAACTTCGTATCAAGTCAACGGGGTATTAGGTGATTTTTTTGATCTTGAAATATTCCTTGAAATATTAAAATTTCGATTATCAAGTAATTTTGGATTCTCATCTTTAAAATTTTATATATATTTACCCCAGCTTAGTTAATTTATCAGAACTTATATTTTTACTTCCTACCTAAAATAAGTTTTGATAAGCCTTATGCTTATCGTAAACGATAATTGTACGATATGCAAAAACGTAGATTAAGTTTCTGGGAAATCTGGAACATGAGTTTTGGTTTCCTTGGAATCCAGATGGGGTTTGCACTCCAAAACGCCAACGCAAGTAGAATTTTACAAATTTTCGGAGCCGATATTCATGAACTTTCATGGTTTTGGTTGGTTGCGCCGGTTACCGGTTTAATCGTTCAGCCTATAATTGGCTATTACAGCGATAGAACCTGGACCAGCCTCGGCCGTCGGCGTCCATTCTTTCTTACAGGCGCGATTTTAGCAGCCATAGGTCTGATTTTAATGCCTAATGCCGATTGGTTTATCGCTATTTTACCTTCCCTTTGGGTAGGTGCCGGGATGCTCTTTATTATGGATGCTTCCTTTAATGTTGCGATGGAACCTTTTCGCGCCCTGGTGGCCGATAAATTACCTTCAGATCAAAGAACCCTTGGCTTTAGTGTACAAACCGTTTTAATAGGAATTGGGGCCGTAATTGGTTCCTGGTTGCCTTATGTTTTAACCAACTGGTTTGATATTAGTAACAGGGCGGTAATAGGTGAAGTTCCATTGAATTTACTGCTTTCTTTTGTGATCGGGGCGGCCATTTTGGTGGGAAGTATTCTGGTTACGGTAATTACCACCAAAGAATATTCTCCTGAAGAACTCGAGAAAATGGACGACCACGTGCCCGAGACGGTCGATGAAAAAGAAAAATCCAGTTTAATGGATATTTTTTCAGATTTTGCCAAGATGCCACATACCATGCGGCAACTTAGTTGGGTTCAATTCTTTTCGTGGTTCGGTCTATTTGGAATGTGGGTGTTTTCTACTCCCGCCATAGCTCATCATATTTACGGTTTGCCATTATCAGATAACAGCAGTGAAACCTACCAGGATGCCGGTGATTGGGTTGGTGTACTTTTCGGGGTTTATAATGCTGTTTCAGCTGTTTTTGCATTTTTCCTTCCGGCAATTGCACTTAAAATTGGAAGAAAGAGTACGCATATCGTTTCCTTGTTTATAGGAGCCTTAGGTATGCTTTCCATTTACATTATGCCAAACGAGTATTGGCTCTTGCTTTCTATGTTCGGAATTGGAATTGGCTGGGCCAGTATTTTAGCGATGCCTTATGCGATTCTTGCAGGTTCCATCCCTGCGAAAAAAATGGGGGTTTATATGGGGATTTTTAACTTTTTTATTGTGATCCCGCAAATAGTAAATGCCCTGGTTGGCGGATTAATGGTAAAATATCTTTACGATGGAAACCCGATTTACGCGTTGGTTACCAGCGGAATTGCTTTCCTAATTGCAGCAATACTCACATTTAGAATAGATGATGTAGATGAACCAGTAAAAGCATAAAATAAAAAACAGATCCAGATAATTTAAAATAATGGAAACAAATAAAGGAGTAATATTCGATTTAGACGGGGTGATTGTAGATACCGCGAAATTTCACTTTTTGGCCTGGAGAAAACTGGCTAACGATTTGGGTTTCGACTTCACCAAAGCTCAAAACGAGCAACTTAAAGGTGTTAGCAGGGTAGAATCTCTAAAAAAAATACTGGAATGGGGAGAACTGGAACTTTCAAAAACAGAATTTAAACGCCAGATGGCGCTTAAAAACGAAAATTATCTCTCTTATGTTGCCAAAATGGAGGAAGATGAAATTCTTCCCGGCGTTCAAAAATTGATCGATTATTTAATTGAAAATAATATTCCGTTTGCATTAGGATCCGCGAGTAAAAATGCCCGTGTCATTTTGAAAAAGATCAATTTGCTGGAAAAGTTTGATGCCATTGTAGACGGAAACGATGTGAGCAAAGCAAAACCAGATCCCGAAGTATTTCTTATCGCTGCCGAAAAAATAAATATTAAACCGGAAAACAGTATCGTTTTTGAAGATTCCGTAGCTGGGGTACAGGCGGCGAATAATGCAAATATGATCAGCATAGGAATTGGGGAACAAAAAACATTGGGCGAAGCCGATTATGTATTTAAAGATTTCACGGAAATAGATATAGATTTTATAAAGAAATTACTCACTAAGTGAGGCTTTTAAAATATTAGAATTTAAACCTATGGGCCTGTCCCGGGGTTAATTAATTAGAAATTAGACAGAAATAAAGCAATGAACCAAGATTATATACAAGCTAACGAGTGGTCCATTCTGGAAGAAGGATTTGATGTAGAACGAGTAAAATCGTCTGAAAGCCTTTTTAGTATCGGTAACGGCGTGATGGGTCAGCGAGCCAATTTTGAAGAACAATATTCAGGGCCAAGTTTCCAGGGAAGCTATATTGGTGGTGTTTATTATCCCGATAAAACCAAAGTAGGCTGGTGGAAAAACGGCTATCCCGAATATTTCGCAAAAGTGCTCAATGCGCCCAACTGGATTGGGATCAATGTGTTTATAAACGATGAAGCCTTAGATCTTTTTACCTGTAAAAAAGTAGAAGATTTTAAGCGAGAGCTTAATATGAAAGAAGGTTTTCACCGCCGTAGTTTCGTAGCTACTTTACCAAACGAGCTTGAAATTTCAGTAAAGGCTACCCGTTTTCTATCTATTGTTGAAGATGAACTTGGCGCGATAGATTTTGAAATTGAAGTTTTAAACAGCGATGCTGAGGTTCGTTTTGATCCATATCTTGATGGTGGAATTACCAATACCGATGCCAATTGGGAAGAGCGTTTTTGGAAAACTTTAGAAGTGAAATCTGAAGGAAATAGAGGTTTTGTCCTTTCTAAAACTCTAAAAACGGAGTTTCATGTAAACACCTATATGCACTCTGAAGTTTTGTTGAATGGTGAAAAACAGGATGTTGATTTCACTGAAACCAAAACCGAAGATTCACTTACTTTTTCCTACTCAGTTAAAGCTGAAAAAAGTCAAAAATTAAGCCTTAGAAAATACGCCGGTTATGTAACCGACATGAACCATAAACGTTCAGAATTGCATGAAGCGGCGAGTAAGGTATTAGATTACGCTAAAAAAACTGGATTTTCAAAATTGCTTCAGGAGCAAAAAGAAGCCTGGGGGAAAATTTGGGAAATGGCCGATATTACTATTGAAGGGGATGTAAAAGCCCAGCAGGGAATCCGCTTTAATATTTTTCAGCTGAATCAAACTTATTTAGGAAAAGACGAGCGATTAAATATTGGCCCGAAAGGTTTTACCGGTGAAAAATACGGCGGAAGTACCTACTGGGACACCGAAGCTTATTGTATTCCTTTCTATATGGCAACCAAAGACCAGCAGGTGGCCAGGAATCTCTTGACCTATCGATATAACCACCTCGATAAAGCCATAGAAAATGCCGAAAAACTTGGGTTTAAAAATGGAGCTGCACTTTATCCAATGGTAACGATGAACGGTGAAGAAAGTCATAACGAATGGGAGATTACTTTCGAGGAAATTCATAGAAACGGTGCAATGGTTTATGCCATTTATAACTACGTACGTTATACCGGCGATTTCGAATATATCCCTGAAAAAGGCCTGGAAGTAATGATCGCAATTGCGAGATTCTGGCAGCAACGGGTGAATTTCAGCAAAGACCGGAATAAATACGTTATGCTGGGTGTAACAGGACCAAACGAATACGAAAATAATGTGCATAACAATTGGTATACCAACTATTTGGCAAAATGGTGTATTGAGTATTGTTTAGAAACGATTGATAAAGTTGAAGACGCCTATTTTGAGGATTATAAGCGTATAATGGGTAAAACCAAACTTAACGAAGGCGAACTCGCAAAATGGAAAGAAGTTGCCGAAAATATGTATTTTCCTTATTCTGAAGAGCACAAAGTTTTCCTTCAGCAGGACGGATTTTTAGATAAAGAAATCGTACCAATCGCTGAATTAGACAAATCTCAGCGACCAATCAATCAGAAATGGAGTTGGGACAGGATTTTACGTTCCTGCTATATAAAGCAAGCCGATGTTTTGCAGGGCTTTTACTTCTTTGAAGACCATTTTAGTAAAAACGAACTCGAAAAACATTTTGATTATTACGAGCCCATAACCGTTCATGAATCTTCACTTTCTCCCTGCGTTCATAGTATTCAGGCGGCACTTTTAGGAAGAACAAAACAGGCTTACGATTTTTATTTAAGGACTTCCAGACTTGATCTGGACGATTATAATAAAGAAGTAGAGCAGGGCTGCCACATTACCAGTATGGCGGGTACCTGGATGAGTATTGTTGAAGGTTTTGGTGGAATGCGAGTTAAAAATGATCAGCTTTCATTCAATCCCACAATTCCTGAAGATTGGAAATCCTATTCCTTTAAAGTGAATTTTAGAGACCAGATTTTAAAAGTAAAAGTCTCTGCTGAAAAAACTGTGTTTCATTTAGAAGGGGAGAATACCATTGAAATAAACGTGAAAGGAAAAGCTGTAGAGGTACATCCGAATCAGGAATTTGCGGTGTAGTTACGGTAATCGGTCCCGAAGCTTCAGAATCGTTTGAGAGCTTGCTCCGAAATTTATACGGAGATATAATTCGTTGCTTTGGATATTTACCGTCATCTTGAACTTGATTCAGGATCTAATAAGTTAATTATCGAAAAATGTTAGAAGCTGAATCAAGTTCAGCTTGACGAACAATTTTCAACATATCATTTTTTAAATAAATAATCATGAAAAAAATACTAATCACCTTAATGCTCTTTGCCGGTTTTACCGGTTTTGCGCAAATTGAACGCATAGAGCCACCAAACTGGTGGACGGGTTTTGAAGAATCCGAACTCCAGTTAATGGTTTACGGGGAGCATATTGGAAATGCCACTCCAAAGATCGATTATCCCGGAGTAAGCATTGAAAATGTAAAAAAAGCCGATAGTCCGAATTACCTGTTTATCGATTTGCAAATCGGGCAGGCCCAAGCTGGAACTTTTGATATCACTTTTGAGCTGGAAAATGGTTCAGAAGAAGTATATAAATATGAGCTGAAAGAACGAGAAAAACCTGCTTCAGAATACGTTGGTTTCGACAATTCTGACGCGATTTATTTAATCACTCCCGATCGTTTTGCCAACGGTGATAAATCTAATGACAGTTTTGATTACTTAAATGAAAAAACCATAGATCGTCAGGACGATTATGGTCGTCATGGTGGAGATATTCGAGGCATTATCAGTCATTTAGATTATATAGATGAAATGGGTTTTACCGCGATTTGGCCTTCACCTTTAGTGATCAACGATATGAAATCGGGTTCTTACCACGGTTACGCAATGACCGATTTTTATAAAGTTGATCCGCGATTTGGAACTTTAGAAGAATACAGGGAACTGGCCGATAAAGCTGCTGAGCGCGGAATAAAACTGGTGATGGACCAGGTAGCTAACCACGCAGGCGTAGAGCACTGGTGGATGGACGATTTACCTTTTGACAATTGGATCAACTTTCAGGAGAAGTTTGAAAATGGCGAAGATCTGGTATATTCCAACCACCGTAGAACAACCAACCAGGATTTATACGCTTCAGAAACTGATAAAAAAGGAATGACCGAAGGCTGGTTTGTAGAAACCATGCCCGACTTAAATCAGGAAAATCCGTTTATGGCCAAATACCTAATTCAGAATAGTATTTGGTGGATAGAAACTCTAGGTTTAGGCGGAATTCGGCAAGATACTTACCCTTATCCCGATAAGCAATTTATGAGCGAGTGGGCCGGCGCAATTATGACTGAGTACCCAAACTTTAATATAGTAGGTGAGGAGTGGAGTTTGAACCCGTTGCTTATTCGATACTGGCAGGATGGCGTGGATAATGGTTATGATTCTAACCTTAAATCGACGATGGATTTCGCGATGCAGGAAAAGATTGTAACTGGTTTAAAAGCCGAAGAAACCTGGGGAACCGGACTGGTTGAAATCTATGAAGCTTTGGCCAATGATTTTGCCTATGCCGATCCTGAAAATATTATGATCTTCCCAGATAATCACGATAAAAGCCGAATCTATACCCAACTTGGAGAAGATGTGGCTAAAACTAAGATGACCATCGCTTATATGTCGGTTTTACCAAGGATTTTCCAGATGTACTACGGAACCGAAATCTTAATGGATGATACCGCAAATCCCGGTGACCACGGACTTATTAGAACTGAATTCCCTGGTGGTTGGGACGATAGCGAAGTGAATGCATTTACCGGTGAAGGACTTTCCGAAGAAAAGACTGGTATGCAGGAATTCGTTAAAAAATTAATGAATTATCGCAAAAACAGCGATGCTATCCACTCCGGTGAAACCAAACATTTCGCACCTGAAGACGGGACGTATTTAATTAGTCGAAAATCAGGCGATGAGGTTGTGGTACTTATTCTTAATAAAAATGAAGAATCGGTTACACTGGATTTAGAACGGTTCAGCGAACTAAATTTAGAAGGAAAAAGCTTTAAAAACCTTATTTCCGAAGAACCTTTTCAATGGGAGGATTCTTTGGAATTACCGGAAGAAGGCGTTTACTTTTTTACTACTAAAATGCAGTAAAATTAAAAACTCTAGTCTTCGTCAATCTGTCCCGAAACTTCGGGATTGTTTCAGACTTTATCCCGAATTTACTTCGGGGTTCTAATATGAGATGTAATTTTAATCATGTTAGATCCTGAGATAAGTTTAGGATGACGTTTAAAGAAAGACTAACAGAAAAATCAAATAGCAACTAAAATAAAACAAATGAAAAAAACATTAATAATGCTGCTGGCCTTTACAGCCCTGTTTTCCTGTAAAGAGAACGAAAAACAAGAACAGCCGGAACAAGAAGAAAAGCAAAACATAGATCCTGTATCTAACGAAGCCCTGGAATCGGCGGTGATTTATGAAGCTAATATTCGCCAATATTCTCAAGAAGGAACTTTTGATGCCTTTACCAAAGATATTCCGCAGTTAAAAGAACTTGGGGTAAAAGTGATTTGGTTGATGCCTATTTACCCTATTTCTATGAAAAATAGAAAAGCCACAGGAGATCTTTCAGTAGAAGATATTGAAGATCCGGAAGAACGAAAAAAATACCTGGGAAGTTATTACGCGATTTCAGACTATACCGAAGTAAATCCTGAATTCGGGAACTTTGAAGATTTTGAAGAACTCGTTGAAACCGCTCATGAAAATGATATGTACGTAATCCTGGATTGGGTTGCTAACCATACCGGTTGGGACCATAAATGGATTGAGGAAAAGCCTGAATATTATCATAAAAATGAAGACGGGGAAGTTACAGATCCTATAAACCCTGCAACCGGAGAATCCTGGGGATGGACAGATGTTGCTCATTTAAATTTTGAAAACCAAGAGCTTCACAAAGCTATGGGTGAAGAAATGAAGTTTTGGGTAGAGAAATATGATGTAGACGGTTTTAGAGCTGATGTTGCCGGGGAAGTGCCTACCGAATTCTGGGAAGGTATTGTTCCGCAACTAAAAGATATCAAACCGGTTTTCATGTTAGCCGAGTCAGAAGACAAGGATCTTTTTGAAAATGCTTTCGATATGGGTTATAATTGGGAAGGCCACCATATTATGAACGAAATTGCGCAGGGCAAGCAAACTGCCGAAGATTGGGATGAGTATATGCAGAAAATAGATACTACCTATCAAGATGACGATTATTTAATGAATTTCGTAACCAACCACGATGAGAATTCCTGGAACGGGACGGTGAAGGAAAGAATGGGAGATGCTTCAGAAACTATGATGGCTCTTACTTATACTTTACCGGGAATGCCGCTAATTTACAGCGGGCAGGAGTATGATATGGATAAAAGACTTTTATTCTTCGAAAAAGATACTATTCCGAAGGAAAAAGGAAAAGTTTGGCCTTTACTGGAAAAACTCGGAAAATTGAAAAACGAAAACAAAGCCCTGCACGGTGCAAAGGAAGCTGCTTCTTATGAAAATATTGATACTTCAGAAGAAGAAAAAGTTTTAGCCTTTAAAAGGGAAAAAGATGGTGCTGAGTTGATTTACATCGCTAATATGAACGATGAAAAGACTAGTTTCAGCATTCAGTTAAACGGAAGTTTTGAAGACTATTTATCTGGTGAAACCATAGAAATTTCTGAAGATAAAAATATAGATTTGGAACCCTGGCAGTACTTTATCTTAATAAATAACTAAGATTTTTACTAAAAAACTAAAAACAGCCCTCTCGAAAGGGCTGTTTTTGTTAGTTATTAACCGAAAACGTTTTAGTTTTTTAGGAAATTAGGTTATATTGTAGAATTAAAATAGATTTGGCCTAATGGCGAAAAAAATTAATAAAATTGCAGTCTTAACATCTGGGGGTGATGCACCCGGAATGAACGCCGCTATAAGGGCGGTTGTTAGATCCTGTTCATATTATAATCTGGAATGTGTGGGTGTTTACCGCGGGTTTCAAGGACTTATAGAAGCAGATTTTGAACCACTTACCGCAAGATCTGTTAGAAACATCATTAATAAAGGAGGTACTTTTTTAAAATCTTCCCGATCTGAAGAATTTAAAACCAAAGAAGGAAGGGCAAAAGCTCATAAAAATCTTATCGATGCCGGTATAGATGCTTTGGTTGCAATAGGAGGAGATGGAACTTTTACCGGTGGCCTTTATTTTAACAACGAGTTTAACTTTCCAATTGTGGGAATTCCCGCAACAATAGATAACGATATTAACGGTACCGATTATACCCTTGGTTACGACACCGCTTTAAATACGGTGGTAGAAGCCATAGATAAAATTCGGGATACCGCGAGTTCTCATAACCGATTGTTCTTAATTGAAGTTATGGGTCGGGATGCAGGCGATATTGCTTTAAATAGTGGTATTGGTGCAGGAGCCGAAGAAATATTGCTTCCGGAAGAAGACCAGGGAATTCAGCGTATGATGGATTCTTTGGAAAAAAGTAAAAAATCCGGAAAAACCTCCAGCATTATCGTGGTGGCTGAAGGGGAAAAGAGCGGAAAAAATATTTTTCAGTTAGCTGAATTTATTTCGCAAAGCCACGAAGAATATGACATTAAAGTCTCTGTATTGGGTCATATTCAAAGAGGAGGTTCTCCAAGTTGTTTTGATCGTGTTCTGGCCAGTAAGCTTGGTGTTGGTGCGGTTGAAGCATTAACCGATGGTAAAACCAATATCATGTTAGGCGTGCACCACCAAAAAGTGGTACACGTGCCTTTGGAAACTGCTTTAAAAGAAGACAGGGAATTTGATCAGGAATTAAGAAGGGTGGCAAACATCACTTCAGTGTAAATTTTTAAAATTTAAATTATGAGTACAAAAATTGGAATTAATGGTTTTGGCCGAATTGGACGTATTGCGTTTAGAATCGCGGCTGAAAAAGATAATGTAGAAGTTGTAGCAATCAACGATTTACTTGATGTAGATCATTTGGCATACTTGCTAAAGTATGACTCTGTACACGGTAAATTTAAAGGTGATGTTGATGTAAAAGACGGAAACCTGGTAGTGAATGGAAATACCATTCGTATTACAGCAGAAAAAAATCCAGCAGACCTTAAATGGGGAGATGTCGGAGTAGATGTTGTAATAGACTGTACCGGTATCTTTAAAGAAAAAGATTCTGCACAGGCACATATTGATGCAGGAGCTAAAAAAGTAGTGATTTCTGCACCATCTAAAACCGCACCTATGTTTGTAATGGGTGTTAACCATAAAGATGTGAAGCCAGAAGATACTATTGTTTCTAACGCTTCTTGTACTACAAACTGTCTTGCTCCACTTGCAAAAGTGATAGACGATGAGTTTGGTCTTGTAGAAGGTTTAATGACAACCGTTCACGCAACTACGGCTACTCAATTAACTGTAGATGGACCTTCGGCAAAAGATTTTAGAGGTGGTAGAAGTGCACTCCTTAACATTATTCCATCTTCAACAGGTGCAGCCGTAGCTGTTGGGAAAGTAATTCCTAAACTTGATGGAAAACTTACCGGGATGGCCTTTAGAGTGCCAACCGCAGATGTTTCTGTAGTAGACCTTACAGTTAAGACTGAAAAGTCTGTTAGTTATGACGATGTTAAAGCAGCCTTCAAAAAAGCTTCTCAAGGAGCTTACAAAGGAGTGATTTCTTATACTGATGATGCTGTGGTTTCTCAGGATTTCGTCTCAGATGCACACACATGTAACTTTGATGCTGATGCAGGAATCGCACTTAATGATAATTTTTTCAAATTAATCGCATGGTATGATAACGAATATGGTTATTCTGCCAAACTTTTGGATTTAGCGGCACACGTTAATTCAATTTAATATTTTATTTTAGAGCCTGAAGAAAGCTACGCTTAGATTATTTTAATCTTTAGCGCTTTCCTCAGGCTTTTTAATTAAACCATATTCACACACACATGATATTAATAGCGGACGGTGGCTCTACAAAATGTGATTGGATTTTACTTAGTGCAACGGGTGAAGAATTACTTAGAACCCGCACCAAAGGATTAAATCCGGCAGTATTTCCTGAGGTAATACTGGAACAACGCATTGAAGAAAATGCCGATTTAAAAGAAATAAAAGACAAAGTAGAACGCGTGCATTTTTACGGCGCCGGTTGTGGTACCGAAACGCCTAGAAAATTACTGGAAGGAATTTTTACAAATTTCTTTACCAATGTAGAAGAAGTTATAATTCTGGAAGATATGGTAGCCGCGGTTTACGCCGCCACTACAGAGCCGGGAATTGTATGTATTCTTGGTACAGGTTCTAATAGTTGTTATTTTGATGGCAAGGATATCCACCAGGCCGTACATTCCCTTGGTTATATTCTTATGGATGAAGCCAGTGGAAATTACTTCGGAAAAAGACTAATTAGAGATTATTATTACAAAAGAATGCCTCCTGAACTTGCCGAGGAATTTGGTAAGTTATACAATATGGAGTCCGACGAGATTAAGAAAAATCTTTATCGTAAAGAGAATCCAAATACCTATCTCGCTTCTTTTGCTGAATTTATTTTCTCTAACGAACGCAATGGTTATTTCTACAAATTAGTACACGAAGGAATTACAGATTTTATGCATTCCCGTGTAATGTGTTACAAGCAAGCCCAAAATACACCGGTGCATTTTATTGGTACCATCGCTTATTTTAGTGAAGATATTATTCGTGCAGTAGCCCAGCCTTACGGGATAGAAATAGGAAATATTGTGCGTAGACCAATTGATGCCTTAATAGAATACTATAGAAAAGATGTACTTGCACCTAATTAATTACTGTGTTTCATAAATTTTAATACATTTAAGAAATTTACACTTAAATGTTTATAATGGTTTGTGAAAGGGCCGTATTTGGGGTAGAGGCAACTACAATTACCATAGAGGTAAATGTAGCAACCTGCATTGGATATCACTTAATGGGACTTCCCGGTAATGCAGTGAGGGAAAGTAGTTTTAGTATTGCAGCCGCGCTACATTATAACGGCTATAAATTTCCGGGTTAAAAGATAATCGTCAATATGGCGCCGGCTGATCTTTAGAAAAAAAGGTTCGGCTTACGATCTTAGTTTAAGCCTTGGAATTCTGGCCGCTTCAGGCCAAATTAAAGCTGAAAATATTTCAGAATATATTATTATGGGTGAGCTTTCGCTAGACGGAAGCTTACAACCCATAAAGGGCGCTTTGCCCATAGCCATTAAAGCCAAAGAAGGAGGTTTTAAAGAATTTATACGTCCGAAGCAGAACGCCAAATAAACAGCTATTGTAAGCGGTCTTGAAGTTTATGGCTTAGAAAATATCACAGAAGTTATCAATTTCTTCGATAAGGGTGAGGCAATAGAACAAACCATAATTAATACCCGCGAACAATTCTACAAAAACCTGGATCATCCCGAACACGATTTTGCCGATGTTAAAGACTAGGGTTCTATAAAACGCTGTATGGAAATTGCCGCAGCAGGTGGACACTATATTAACTTAATTGGTCCGCCGGGAGCCGGGGAAACGATGCTGGCAAAACGCCTGCCGAGTATTTTACACCAATGACTTTACACGAATCCCTGGAAACTACTAAAATTCATTGTGTGGTTGGCCGAGTAAAAGAAAACGTAGGTTTAATGTCTTAAAGGCCATTTAGGAGTACGCACCATACAATCTCCGATGTTAGTGTAGTATAATGGGTGGTTGGTCTTGATTCTCTTTTTTTACCTCGTTTTTTATTACTTTTTTTACCCTCTTTAAAAATAAAAAATCGTTATATTAACAATGGACTATTTCCAACAATAATATATTTTATTAATTAACTGTTTAAAATAAAAACAATGAAAAGACAATTATTAAACCAACGTAAAGCTTGGGAAAGTGAAACGCAACACAGTCAAGAATGCGATTGTGGAGAGACCATAGCTGATTGCGATAGAACCCGCCGCGCATAACACCTTTCAAGGGAGTAGGATTAGAATATTTCTCATCATTCGAACCTCATATAAAAAAATCCTTACGATTTATGCAATATGCTCTTAACGGTGGTATATCCATGAGGTTTTCCAAGAGGTTATGTTTTTCCTTATTTTCTTAGATAGGGGTATTATCTACATATATGATAATTTAGTTGGAGTTTGAATTAACAAATATTTATGGAATCTAAGGATATAATTTTTTATTTTTGTAAAAGCCGCATGGCTTTGAGCTCTTATTGGAGCTAATTTTAATTTTTTTAATGTTGTTTATGTTCTTGTAAAAATTTTTATTCATTTAAATTTTATGTCATGGACAAATTAACACAAAGTGATTTTGAAAAGTTAGCTAAAGGTATAACAGCTGCAGGTACTGCATACTTTATCCTTTACGGACTATACAAAGACATCAGAAGTCGGTACTAAATCATTGAAAACATGAAGCCCTCTATTAGGAGGGTTTTTTATTGCGTTGAATTCACTTCAACTGTTACATTCATCACGATAACAGACTTCGCTTTAGTCGGCGGTGGGGCTTATCCGCAACCGGGAGAAATTTCTTTATCGCACAACGGCGTCCAGTGTCTGGATGAATTACCTGAATTTAAGCGGGGTGTTTTAGAAGTAATGTGTAAAACTTTAGAAGATCGTGAAGTAACCATTTCCCGGGCTAAGTTTACAGTAACTTATCCTTCCAGTTTTATACTGGTAGCGAGTATGTATCCCAGCCCCAGTGGTTATTTTAATGATCCCGATGCTCCCGCAACTTCTTCTGGCAGAAATGCAGGAATATTTGAGTAAAATTAGCGGCCCGATGTTAGACAGTATAGATATTCATATTGAAGTCACTCCCGTTCCTTTTGAAAAGCTAAGCGAAGAACGCCGTTTAGAAAGCAGTGTAGAAATTAGAAAACGGGTTACATGCGCAAATGAGCGAGAGGCAAATTCGTAAGTTTTGTGCATGAGATGATGCTTCCAAAGCATTGTTAAAAACGGCGATGGTGCGTTTAAACCTATCGGCTCGCACTTACGCTCGTATTCTTAAAGTTTCCAGAACAATTGCCGATTTAGAAAATTCAGAAAATATGAAAGGAAATCATATTAGTGAAGCTATTCAGTATAGAAGTCTGGACCGGAATGGCTGGTTGGGCTAATATCTTCTGCTTTTTTAAGACAAATTTGATATTTTCTAATGATATTCAGGTTTAAATATGTCAACTTTTAAAATTATATTTACTTGCTATATTAAATTAGAATGATATCTCGCAACTTTGTTTTGGGATAATTTATTAGCTAAGACTATACTACTATGAAAAAAAGTTTATTGCTGCTTATTGTTGTTTCCGTATTTGCGTGTAAAGGTGAACCTGAAGTTAAAGAAGTTTCAGAAATAGAAAGCGACACTATAGAAGAAGAAAATTCTTTAACCGGAGATCTATTGGGCGAAAACCGTGTGGAATTTACCAAAGAAGCTGCCAATAGATTAGCCGAACTTCCTTTAAATTGTATTAATACCGAATATCCTAATAAACTAAATCAAACCCTGGAAAATGAAGAAGCACTAGGTGAGCCTTCTGAATTACACCCAGCATTTTATGGTTGTTTCGATTGGCATTCCTCGGTTCACGCGCATTGGTCTATGGTGAGTTTGCTAAAACAATTTCCAGATATGGAGAAAGCTGAAACCATTAGAGAGAAATTAAAGGAATCTCTTTCTGAAGAAAATATTCAGGGTGAAGTGGCTTATTTTAATAGGGAACAAAGCGATTCTTTTGAGCGTACCTATGGATGGGCCTGGCTACTAAAACTTGCCGAAGAAATTGAAACCTGGAATGATCCTCTGGCCAAAGAATTAAAACAGAATTTAGACCCGCTTACCAATCTTATTGTCAATAAATATCTTGAATTCCTTCCAAAGCTAAATTATCCAATTAGAGTTGGGGAACACGCTAATACGGCTTTCGGACTTAGTTTTGCGTATGATTATGCGGTTGCAGCCGAAAATAAGGACCTAGAGGAGTTAATTTCAAATAGGGCAAAAGATTTTTATTTGAAGGATGATGATTGCCCAATCTCTTGGGAACCGGGTGGGTTTGATTTCTTATCGCCTTGTTTGGAAGAAGTAAATATTATGCGTCGGGTTCTGCCGAAAAATGCTTTTGAAATGTGGCTTGAAGATTTTCTTCCGCAGTTAAAAACTGAAGATTTTGAAATGGAAGTAGGGGAAGTTTCTGACAGGACGGATGGAAAACTGGTGCATCTTGACGGACTCAATTTTAGCCGTGCCTGGGTGTTCTACGGGCTTATAAATCAATATCCCGATAAATTCTCGCATCTACAGGAAATAGCCGATGAGCACGTGGCTTATTCTTTTCCTAATTTAGTTGGTGACTCTTATGAAGGTGGCCACTGGCTGGGAAGTTTTGCTATTTATGCGCTACAGGAATCTAAAGATATGTAGTGCGAAATTTCCTAAAAAATCTTGGTCCCGGAATCCTGGTTTCGGCTGCATTTATTGGGCCGGGAACGGTTACGGTGTGCACACTGGCCGGGGTTGAATTTGGTTACAGTCTGCTTTGGGCTTTATTGCTTTCCATATTTTCGTGTATCATTTTACAGGAAATGGCAGCCCGGTTGGGCGTAGTTTCACAAAAAGGTTTAAGCGATGTTATTAGGGATGAAATTAGGAAACCCGTTTTCAGGATTTTAGCGATCATTCTTATTTTTTCAGCAATAGTTATCGGAAACGCTGCTTATGAAGCCGGGAACATTACCGGGGCGGTTCTGGGAGCCGAAGCAATTTTTGGAATTCAGAACCTGCAAATAGGAAGTTTCACCCTTAATTTATGGAGTATTTTAATTGGGGCAGTCGCTTTCTTGCTTTTGTTTACCGGAAGTTATAAAACCCTGGAAAAGATATTTATAGGGCTGGTTCTTCTTATGAGTATTAGTTTTGTGCTCACCGCAATATTAACCAAACCTAATATCTTAGAAATTTTAAAAGGATTAATTCCCACCGGTAATACAGCAGGTTTGTTAACGGTAATGGCTATAGTGGGAACCACCGTAGTACCTTATAATTTATTTTTACACGCATCCCTGGTAAGTGAAAAGTGGAAAGAAGCTTCTTATTTACCTGTTGCCAGGAAAGAGCTCGTGGTTTCTATTATTCTGGGCGGTACAGTTTCTATGGCTATTCTAATTAGTGCAGCCGCTTCGGGGTTAACAAATGTAAATTCAGCTGCAGATATGGCGGTAAGCCTTGAGCCGCTTTTTGGAAAATTTGCCACCTGGTTTATGTCCCTGGGACTTTTAGCTGCCGGGATAACTTCTTCAATTACGGCACCTTTAGCGGCAGCTTATGTGGTAAAAGGCTGTTTTGGCTGGAAGGGTGGAATGAAATCAGCGAAATTTAAAACAGCCTGGGCTGTAGTTCTAATATTAGGAGTTTTCTTCTCTTCCCTGCAAATAAACCCAATTGAAATTATTCGCTTTGCGCAAATTGCCAACGGAATCTTATTGCCCGTTATTGCTATTTTCTTATTTTGGGTAGCTAATAAAGCTTCGGTTTTAGGCACACATCGCAATTCTAAGCTGCAAAACCTGCTGGGAATAATAGTAATCGCCATTGCCATTTTTCTTGGCGTAAAATCGATTATAAGCGTAGTTCAGGGGCTTTAATCCAGTGGAACTAGAATTTTTCCTGCAAGGTTTTTAGAACCTTGTAGGTTTCCACTATTTTTAAATCCGAAAGTCTCTATCGGGTATCTAATTTTATATCTAAAAATAAAAAAATGAAAGAAATCCATATAAACTGCGATTTAGGCGAAGGCGGCGATTTTGATGCCGAGCTAATGCCGCATATCTCTGCCTGCAATATTGCTTGTGGAGGCCACGCCGGAACTCTTGAAACGATGCAACAAACCATAAAACTCGCCGCGGAGTATGATATTGAAATAGGGGCACATCCTTCTTACCCCGATAAGGAGAATTTTGGAAGAAATCCAATGAATATTTCTGCGGAAGAATTGCAGCGTTCTATAGTTGCGCAAATTTTAAGTTTAAAACAATTGGCCGAGGCAGAAGGGGTAAAACTTACTCATGTAAAACCTCATGGAGCGCTTTATAATGAAGCTGCAAAAGATGAAAAAACAGCTCAGGTTATCATCGATTCTGTGCTTGAATTCGATCAAAAACTGGCTTTATTTTGTCCTCCAAATTCAGTTATTTCTGAACTTGCAGAGGGCAAGATTCCAGTCGTTTTTGAAGCTTTTGCCGATCGAAATTATGAACTTGATTTAAGCCTTGTTTCGCGTTCAAAACCTAACGCATTAATCACCGAAAAAGAAGCTGTTTTTAATCATCTTTATTCTATGTTTTCTGAAGAAAAGGTCACTTCTGAAAATGGCAAAAATATAAGCCTAAAAGCTGATACATTTTGCCTCCATAGTGACACTCCGAATTCGGTTGAAATTATTAAGTTTTTAGAGCAAAAATTTGCTGAAAGTAACATCAAAATCAGGAATACAAAATGAGTGATTTTCCTAAAATAAAACCGATGGGGGAGCGTGGAATTCTAATAGAATTTCAACCGGAAATTAGTGAAAAGCTTCTCGAAAAACTTCTTTTTTACAAAAATAAACTAGAAGAATTTTATACTGAAGTAAATGTTGAAGTAATTAACACATACAACTCGTTATTAATTAGTTATATGTTTAGTATAGAAAACCTCTATGATGAGATTTTGACGGTTAAAAAGCTGTTTGATGAGGCTAAGATAGGAAAAATAAATAACCAACAGGTTTTTCATCTACCGGTTTGTTATGATGAAGAATTTGGTTGGGATTTGGAACTTATTGCTGAAGAAAAAGAACTATCAAAAGAGGAAATTATTAAGCTTCATACAGCCCCATTCTATACGGTTTATTTTACCGGTTTTTTGCCCGGATTTTTATACCTGGGAGGGCTCGATAAAAAGCTACAAATTTCACGAAAAAACCAACCCCGAATGAAGATAGAAAAAGGGGCTGTTGGCATAGGAGAAAATCAAACCGGAATTTATCCAAAATCCAGTCCCGGTGGCTGGCAAATTTTAGGCAATTGTCCTGTACAACTTTTCGACAAAAATAACGATCCGCCCTGTGGAATTTCAGCCGGAGATAAAGTGAAATTCTATTCGGTTTCCAAAGCTGAATTCGAGGAAATTTCAGCGCAGGTTTCAGAAGGAAAATTTCAACTAAAAAAAGAAAATTATGCACGCTGAAGTTGAAGTAATACATCCGGGATTATTTTCTACCATCCAGGATTTTGGTCGTCGCGGATTTCAAAAATACGGAGTTCCATTAAGTGGAGTGATGGATAGAATTGCTTTAAAAACCGCGAACCTAATTTTGCAAAATCAGGCCGATGCCGCGGTGATGGAAATCACCCAAATGGGACCAAAACTTAAATTTTCGGCAGCTACTAAAATCGCGATTAGCGGCGCTTATCTTTCCCCAAAATTAAATGACAGGGAAATTGAAAATAACGAAGTAGTAAAAATTAATAAAGACGATGTGCTTTCTTTTGGAAAGCCCGAGCTTGGTATGCGAGCTTATCTAGCAATTCTTGACGGCTTTAAAACCGAAAAGGTCCTGGGAAGCCGAAGCTGGTACGAAGATATCACCCAGCACAGCAAGCTTGAAAAAGGTATAAAATTGCTTTACGAAGCTTCTGAGGAAGAAAAATACGAGACTCACGCTGCATTAAAGTTTGATAACACCTATTTAAATTCCGAAGAAATTGAAGTTTTTCCCGGCCCGGAATACGAAAAACTTCACGAAACTTTGAAAAGTCATTTAAGACAGAGCAAATTCAGCATTGATAAAAACAATAACCGAATGGCGATCCAGCTAAGCGAAATTTTAGAAAATGTGCTGGATCCTATTATTACCGGCCCGGTATTGCCGGGAACCGTCCAACTCACTCCCGGTGGAAAATTGATCGTTTTAATGCGTGACTGCCAAACCACCGGCGGTTATCCAAGGGTTTTACAGCTAAGTGAAAAAGGAATTAATATGATGGCACAGAAAAGAGCGGGAGATAAGATTAGGTTTTTGTTTAAATTTTAGTTTTTCCTTAATCGTCATGCTGTCCCGAAGCCTCGGGATACTTCAGCATCTAGGTCGTTAGATAGGTAAGCTAGTAGTGAACTTACCCGTTCGTTCACCCTAAAATGGTTTCAGAGCCTAATATGTTAGATTCTGAAACAAGTTCAGAATGACGAATGTTTGAGCATTTGAGTTGAGAAGATCCTGTAAAATCAGGATTAGCTCGCGCTAAAATATTCATTTCGGCCGACGGCCTTCTTGATGTTAAGGCTCACTAATAAAAAAGTGCCGCCTTGGTTTACGAGAAACCTGATTGCCCTACCAATCAGATTTCTCACCAATGACGACACTTTTTTGCCCCAAAACATTTTAGCTAACTAAAATGACTATGTCAAAAGTAGAGGCTAAGTACACTTTTTACAAGGGGAAAAATCCCCTTTTAATGAGATCGTATTTTTTAAAAGCCAAAGGCGCATTCTGAAAATATTCCAGAATACAGTTTTCAGTAGTCGGTTGTTTATAGATTAGAGTTCTGTTCTCAGATATGAGTTTTGAATTTTCATTTTTCCTTTCATTCGTCATAGCGAGGAACGAGTGCGGCGATCTTATGTTTGGAGTTCTCCGTCACTTCTCAATACCGCATTATTTTAGCTTTTAACTCTAGTATCGCCATTTGAATTAACAATTAGAGATGGAGAGGAACAGTAATACTTTTCAAGGACAGATTGCCACGCCCTGCTATCCCGGTCTTAGCAATGACATGAAAAAATATTTATGAATTCTTGGTGATCTAAAACTGAGAACTCACCACTGGATGATTAAAGGTTTAAGAGTTGTGAGAAGATCCCGATATAAAATCGGATTTTTTAAATACGGCCAAAGGCCTTTTTAAAATATAGGCTCATTAAAATAAAAAAGTGCCGCCTTGGTTTACGAGAAACCTGATTACCCTACCAATCAGATTTCCCACCATTGACGACACTCTTTTGCCCCAAAACACTTTAGCTAACTAAAATGACTATGTCAAAAGTAGAAGATAAGTATGCTTTTGACAAGGGGAAAAACACCCCTTTTTAATGAGATCGCGCTTTTAAAAGCCAAAGGCGTATTAATAATGCTGATCGAATTATCCTGACTTCAGTCGGGCTCTTTCTAACCTGATCGCGAACGAGGAACGAGTAAAGCGATCTTTTTTTTGAAAGGTGATTCCCTGTAAGAGAGAGAAATAGAATATTCGGGCGAAACACAACCGACAATAAAATATAAACCAATTACAGATTGCCACGACAGTTATCGGTTTCTCACAACGACATACCAAAAATTATTCGTGTAATCGTGGAGAAACCCCCGCAACTCGGAACCGACTCAACCGACAACCGACAACTGAAAACAGAGAATCGAAAACAAAATATTTGATAAAAAGAATATTTCTTCTAAATTTACCTTAACAAAAAATTAAGTTTTAACCAACCAACTAAAAACAAATGAAAAAACCAAAAAAATGTATTAGCGTTGAAGAGGCGCGTAAGGAACAGGACGAATGGGTAAAAACCCGTGGAAAAGATATCAGGGAATGTGAAGGTTATGAAGATACCCGGGAATTCTGGTATAGCCTGGACGAATTGCAGGAATACCTGGATTATGTTCGGGAGAAATCTAAAGAACAGGGCGTGGAGAAACCGGGAATTCGGTTTTATTTAGGAGCCTATCCCACAACCAAAGAGAAAAAAAGTTTTACTACCATGTTTCTCTCGCCCACCAAAGAAGCTAAGGGTGAAACGGAAAGTGCCCAGGAAGACTCTGACCCTAATAATTATGAAATTGAGCCATATAATACAATTGGCTCGGGCTGGCCTCCAATGGAATATTAATGCAAGATTTTAGATTCCTGGTATTTTTACTTGAGGGTATTGCAGCCATATGCGGCTTATATTTTTACCAGAAAAACCCAGCCGATAAAGCGGTTGGGTTTTTTTCGTATTTTCTATTGCTAACATTCTTTGTTGAAAGTATAGGATTATTTCCGGCTGCAATCTACTGGAATGAAGAATTACATTTTCTAAAGCAAACTTTTTTGTACAGAACTTATTGGTTATATAATCCTTATTTGATTATCAGTTTTGTTGTTTATATACTCTTTTTTAAATGGAATATCTCAAATAATAAAACAACGCAACTTATTGATAAAGCTTTACTATTATATGTAATAATTTGTATTGCCAATCTAATATTCTCGGATGTATTTTTTAAGAGTAATTCAGTGGTTACTTATTTATTGGGAAGTTTTTTTCTGCTGGGAGTTATTTTCTATTATTATTTTGAAATTCTGCTGAGTCCTAAAATTTTAAATATAAAAAGGGAAATCAGTTTTTATATTTCCTTTGCGGCGCTTCTCTATTTTCTAACTACTAGCCCTATTTTCATTTATTTTGAATATTTTAATGATAAAAGTCCGGAATTTGTGGAGTTCAGCAGTTTGATTATGATTGCAATGAATATTTTTATGTATAGTTCCTATAGTATTGCCTTTTTATGGTTGGCCAATAAGAAAAAACCAACTTCTAAGAATCTAAAAAATGCTTTCTAAAGAAGAAATTTTACTCATTATCTACTTTGTTTTAGTGATCCTGCTGTTAACGGCTTTTGTGATCCTATTTTTTGTGATCTACCAGAGACGAAAAAACAAGCTTTTGGAGGAAAAATTTGAGGCTAAACAGCGCTTTGAGCGGGAGATTTCCCAGTCGCGTTTAGAAATGCAGGAACAAACCTTAAAAAATGTTGGTTGGGAGCTGCACGATAATATTGGTCAGCTGCTTTCAGTCGCTAATATGCAGCTAAATATCTTTTCAAAAAACCTGCCTGAGGCCGAGAAAACTTCAGTTTTGGAAATTAAAGAAACCGTGGCCAGCTCGCTTCAGGAAGTGCGCTCGCTTTCAAAATCTTTAAACAACCAGGTTATTGGTTATGCCGGTTTGGTGGTTTCCGTAGAAAATGAACTGGAAAGGTTTCAGCGAATGGGCGTTATTGAAACCCAGCTGGAAATTACCGGCGAAAGACAGGAAATTCCGCAGCAACACAGTATTATTTTATTCCGGATTCTTCAGGAGTTCTTTGCTAACGTGATAAAACACGCCAAGGCTTCAGCGTTAGAAGTTCATATAGCTTTTACTTCCGAAGAAATCATTATTACCGCAAAAGATAACGGACAGGGATTTGATTTGGAAGAGGTACAGAAGAATTCAGGATTATTTAATATGGAAAGCAGGGCAGCCTTAATACAAACAAAGTTTAAGCTGGAAAGTGCTATGGGCGCTGGAACTTTTTTATCTTTACGCTATTCTTTAATGGGTCAACAAGATGAATAATACCGTAGCAATTGTAGACGATCACACTTTATTTGCGCAATCTTTAAAAAACCTGGTGAATTCTTTTGAAAATTACGAGGTCTCCGGCATTTATAAAAACGGACAGGAACTGGTAGAGCAATTTAAAGCCAATAAGCCAAAACCCCATTTGGTATTGCTGGATATTAGAATGCCTATTATGAATGGGCCCGAAACTATGGCCTGGCTTAAAGAAAACCATCCCAATCAAAAAGTGCTGGCGCTTACTATGGAAGACGATGAGGAAACCGTGACTTTTATGGTAAAACTCGGCTGCCGCGGTTATTTGCTGAAAGACATAGATCCCGATGAGTTTAAATTTGCTTTAGATGAAGTGGTAAAAGAAGGTTTTTTCTATACTGATGCGGTTTCTGAAGCGATTAAAAACAGGAACAAGGAGAAAAAATTTACCAATCTTACCAAACGCGAAATAGAATTTCTTGAACTTGCCTGCACCGAAATGACGTACAAAGAGGTGGCCAACGAGATGAACCTAAGCCCAAAAACCATAGATGGTTACCGGGAGAGTTTGTTTCAAAAACTAAACGTAAAAAGCCGAACCGGTTTGGTGCTTTATGCTATTAAACATAGGATATTGTTGTTGTAAGTTTGCGCAGAAATTGTAAGGTCATGCTGAACGTGTTTCAGCATCTAGGATGAAAAGTTGTTAGGCTCTGAAACAAGTTCAGCATGACGAATAGAAAAATCGGCTTATAAAATCATTTATTTTTAATCCTTTTTCGCAGAATATGTGGATAAAACCCCGAGATTCAGGATGACCGATTTTTCAATCGGTTATCCGCGGGGTTTTGGTCACGGTTTTTGGTATTTTCGTCAGAAAATTCCTTGAAAGAGGCGTCTTTTACTTTGCATCGCTTCTTTTGGACCAGCAAAAGAAATGAAGGGTAGGTCAAATCAAACATTTGCGTGACTAAAAGTTTACAAAATAAGAGCTATTCTAGCTGCAATTGAATTTCGTTAAATTCTTCTTTGAATGTTAGGGACTTTCAAACCAACATTTTCTACAGTATCTTCGCGAAAATAAATAATGACTTCCGTGAACGAAACGCCAAAAATAGAACTTCGCAATTTAAAGCTTAAAGATTATCAGGAACTCAAGGTTTCTATGATTAAAAGTTACCAGAAAATGCCCGAGGAATACTGGAGCAAAGATGAAATTAGAAACCTGGTAAATAAATTTCCGGAAGGGCAATTTTGTATTATTATTGATAATAAAATAGCAGGCTGCGCGCTTTCTATCATTATAGATTCCAAAAAGTTTGATGAAGATCATACCTACGATGAAATTATTGGCGGAGAGAACTTTTCTACACATACCAATAACGGAGATATTTTATACGGAATAGATGTTTTTATTCATCCAGATTACCGCGGAATGCGCCTGGGAAGACGTTTATACGAAGCCCGAAAAGAAGTTTGCGAGCAGCTCAATTTAAAATCCATTGTTTTTGGTGGCCGAATTCCTAATTACGGGACTTATTCTAAAGAACTCACTCCAAAGAAATATATAGAGAAAGTAAAACTGCAGGAAATTCACGATCCTGTATTATCCTTTCAGCTTTCTAACGATTTTCACGTAAAAAAAGTGATAAAAGGCTATTTGCCCGGTGATGCCGAAAGCAAGGAATATGCGGTCTTGATGGAGTGGAATAATATTTATTACACCAAAACGACAAAACTTATAGATACACCGAAAACGGTGGTACGGCTTGGCCTGGTGCAATGGCAAATGCGACTTTTTAAGGATTATGACGCGCTGGTTTCGCAAATTGAATTTTTTGTGGATGCGGTAAGTGATTACCAGAGTGATTTTATCCTTTTTCCTGAATTGTTCAATGCGCCGCTTATGGCTCAATTCAATGAGTTAACCGAACCTGAAGCCATCCGCGGACTTTCAACCTATACCGAACGTTTGCTGGAAACCTTCCAGGAATTTGCGGTGAATTATAATATAAATATTATTACCGGAAGTATGCCTATGGTGATTGGCGAACATATGTATAATGTGGGCTTTTTATGCCGAAGGGATGGAAGTTACGAACGCTATGAGAAATTACATATAACTCCGGCTGAAGAAGCCGCCTGGGGTATGAAAGGCGGTAGCAAACTCCAAACTTTTGACACCGACTGCGGAAAGATTGGTGTGCTTATTTGCTATGATGTAGAATTTCCCGAAGTAGGCAGAATTTTAGCCGAAGAGGGAATGAACATTCTTTTTGTTCCGTTTATGACCGATACTCAAAACGGATATTCCCGGGTAAAAATATGCGCCCAGGCAAGAGCGGTAGAAAACGAATGCTATGTAGCCATCGCTGGATCTGTAGGGAATTTGCCAAAGGTAAATAATATGGATATTCAGTATGCGCAAAGTGCGGTATTAACACCATCTGACTTCGCCTTCCCCGTAAACGGAATTAAAGCCGAAGCCACCCCAAATACTGAAAGTACACTATTGGTAGATGTAGATTTAGACTTGCTTAAAGAGTTACACGCCTTTGGTAGTGTAAGAAATATGAAGGATAGAAGAAAAGATTTGTATTCTTTAAAGAAGAAAAAGTAGGTTTAGTTTTTCGGTTATTAGTTGTCACTTTGCAGTTTCAGTTTTTACTCGTCATTGCGAACGAGGAACGAGCGTGGCGATCTGTTGTTTTAAGTGTTTGTTTCTCACGTCATCCTGAACTTGTTTCAGGATCTAACCCGTGTAATCCGATGAGTTCTCAAAACAGGTTGCCACGTCGGCTATCGCAGTCCTAGTAATGACGGTCCCAAGGAAAACCAGCAACGAACAACAAATCCCAAAACCCAAACAACATATTGATAACAGACAACCCACATCTGAGATCCTACAACCGAGAACTATTTCCAAATTCTCACAAATTCAATTCAAAACACTAAAATCCTAAAATTTTAGTCTAAAAAATAAGAATTCCACAATCGGCCTGATTTCCTTAAATTCTACCCTTTTTTAACCTAAAATTTTCAGTTGTAAAATAGCCTTTTCAGGTATCGTAATTTATTAGGTGTTAAATAACTGTTATTCAGAACTTTGTATCTGTTATTTTTATTCCGAAAGTAGTGCTCTTTCTTTCTTAAATACAGCCTTGATAACTTATCCGCTTACTTTTATTCTTTAAATCACACGAAGAAGAAATAAGCAATGCATAATAAATTCAGCAAAGTTTTAACACAAAGCGATTCGCAACCGGCATCACAAGCAATGTTGCACGCCATAGGACTAACCAAAGAAGATTTTAAAAAACCATTTGTAGGTATTGCCAGTACCGGTTACGAGGGCAATCCGTGTAATATGCACCTTAACGATTTAGCCAAACTGGTTAAAAAGGGAGCCAACGAAAATGAACTTGTCGGTTTAATTTTTAATACCATCGGGGTTAGCGACGGGATTTCTATGGGGACTCCTGGAATGCGTTATTCTTTGCCATCCCGCGATATAATAGCCGATTCTATGGAAACCGTGATCCACGCGATGTCTTACGACGCACTAATCACCGTGGTGGGATGCGATAAAAATATGCCCGGTGCACTTATGGCGATGTTAAGAATTAACCGTCCGGCGATCTTAGTTTATGGTGGTACTATTGCTTCCGGTTGTCATAATGGGAAAAAACTGGACGTGGTTTCAGCTTTTGAAGCCTGGGGCGCAAAAACTGCCGGCGATATAGAAAAAGAAGAATACGAAAGCATTATAGAAAAAGCCTGTCCCGGTGCAGGTGCCTGCGGCGGCATGTACACGGCGAATACTATGGCTTCTGCAATTGAAGCTTTGGGAATGGCCTTGCCGTATAACTCTTCAAACCCTGCAGTTGGTGAAGAGAAGAAAACCGAGAGCGAAGAAGCAGGAAAGGCAATACGTTTGCTAATAGAAAAAGATATTAAACCCCGCGACATTGTTAATCGCAAATCGCTGGAAAATGCGATTAGACTCTTAACTGTGTTAGGTGGTTCTACTAACGCGGTACTGCACTTTTTGGCCATCGCGAAATCGGCTGAGGTTGATTTTGATCTGGCAGATTTTGAAAAAATATGTGATAGCACCCCGTTTTTGGCCGATCTAAAACCAAGCGGGAAATATGCGATGGAAGATGTGCATAGAATTGGCGGAATTCCTGCAGTTCTAAAATATATGCTGAAAAATGATATGCTTCACGGCGATTGTCTTACCGTAACCGGAAAAACGCTAGCCGAAAATCTTGCCGATGTTCCCGAAATGGAAGAAGGTCAGGATGTTTTCAGGCCTTTGGATAACCCGATTAAGAAAACTGGGCATATCAGGATTCTCTACGGAAATCTTGCTGAAGGCGGTTCGGTAGCAAAAATTACCGGAAAGGAAGGTTTGCAGTTTACCGGTACAGCCAAAGTTTTTAATAGCGAATATGAAGCTAATGATGGTATTTCAGAAGGAAAAGTAAAAAAAGGAGATGTCGTCGTCATTCGGTACGAGGGCCCAAAAGGCGGCCCGGGTATGCCGGAAATGCTTAAACCTACTTCAGCTATAATGGGTGCAAAACTCGGTAAAGATGTAGCTTTAATTACAGATGGAAGATTTTCTGGTGGTACCCACGGATTTGTCGTCGGGCACATTACCCCGGAAGCCCAGGAAGGCGGTTTGCTCGCTTTTCTAAAAGACGGCGACGAGATTACCATTAATGCTGAAACTAATAGAATAGAAGCCCGTCTTTCAGCAGAAGAAATAAAGAAAAGAAAAGAAAACTGGAAAGCCCCCGCTTTAAAATTCAACAAGGGAGTGCTTTACAAATATGCAAGAACGGTTTCATCGGCCTCCAATGGTTGCGTTACCGACGAATTTTAATAAGGTGAATTATGGAAGTGAAAACAGCTAGTTTCGAAAAAGTATCTTCTCCAAAAAAAACCACGGTTTCAGGTGCTGAGGCGGTGATCAAATGTTTATTGGAAGAAGGTGTGGATACGCTTTACGGCTATCCCGGCGGAGCAATTATGCCCGTTTACGATGAATTGTACAAATACCAAACCCAAATTCACCACGTCCTCACGCGCCACGAACAAGGCGCTACACACGCGGCACAGGGTTATGCAAGAGTTAGTGGGAAAGTAGGAGTTGCGATGGCTACTTCAGGACCCGGAGCCACCAATTTAGTCACAGGAATTGCCGATGCACAAATAGATTCTACGCCAATGGTTTGTATTACCGGGCAGGTAGGTTCGCATTTACTGGGGAGTGATGCTTTTCAGGAAACCGATATTATTGGTATTTCCACGCCAATTACCAAATGGAATTACCAAATTACTAAAGCTGAAGAGATTCCGGAGATTCTGGCGAAAGCTTTTTTTATTGCACGCTCCGGAAGACCGGGACCTGTATTGATTGATATTACCAAAGATGCACAGTTTGCTACCCTTGATTTTTCATATAAAAAATGCTCCGGTATTAGAAGTTATAAACCTAAACCTGAAATTAATCTAGTTGAAGTCGAAAAGGCTGCCGAAGCAATAAATAACGCTAAAAAACCAATGATTGTTTTTGGTCAGGGCGTTATTTTAGGTGGTGCCGAAGAACTTTTTAAACAGGTAGTGGAGAAATCGGGTATTCCGGCGGCGTGGACCATTTTAGGACTTTCGGCTATGCCAACCGATCATCCGCTAAATGTTGGAATGGTAGGAATGCATGGCAATTACGGCCCAAATGTTTTAACCAATGAATGCGATGTATTGATCGCTATAGGAATGCGTTTTGACGACCGGGTAACCGGAAATTTGGAGAAATATGCCAAACAGGCAAAAGTGATTCATTTTGAAATTGATCCCGCCGAAATTAATAAAAATGTACACGCTGATATTCCGGTTTTAGGGAATGTAAATGAAACGCTAAAAATTCTTTTAGAGCTTTTAAAACCGAATAAGCACGAAGCCTGGCATCAGAAATTCAAGGATTACTATCAAATTGAATTTGATAAAATCATTAAAAATGATCTAAATGCCCAGCGCGGCAAGATTGGAATGGCCGAGGTTATAGATGAAATCAATAAATGCTCTAAAGGCGATGCGGTAATTGTTTCAGATGTGGGGCAGCATCAGATGGTGGCCTGCCGCTATTCAAAATTCAACCAAACCAGGAGTAATGTTACTTCCGGAGGTTTGGGAACAATGGGATTTGCGCTTCCGGCAGCAATTGGTGCTAAAATGGGCGCCCCAGACCGCGATGTTGTGGCGGTGATTGGTGATGGTGGCTACCAAATGACCATCCAGGAACTGGGAACTATCTTTCAAACCAAAGTGCCTGTCAAAATTGTGGTGTTAAATAATGACTTCCTAGGTATGGTACGCCAATGGCAGCAATTGTTTTTTGAGAAACGCTATGCTTCCACAGAAATGATAAATCCCGATTTTATAACTATTGCCAAAGGATATCACATTAAGGCGAAACAAGTTAGCAAACGGGAAAATTTAAAAGAGGCAGTTACGGAAATGATGGAGTCTAGGGAAGCTTATTTCCTTGAGGTAAAAGTTGAACAGGAAGAAAATGTATTCCCAATGGTGCCTACCGGGGCTTCAGTTTCAGAAATAAGATTAGAGTAATGGAAAAGAAAAATTTTACGGTTTCGGTGTATACCGAAAACAATATAGGTTTATTGAGCCGAATTGCTGCCATTTTTCAGAAAAGGCATATTAACATTGAGAGTATTACCGCTTCGCGTAGTGAAGTAAACGAGGTAATGCGTTTTATAATCGTGGTGCAGGTTACCGAAGACCAGGTTAAGAAAATCGTTGGACAAATAGAAAAGCAAATTGAAGTAATTAAAGCTTTTTATCATACCGATGAGGAAATGATCTACCAGGAAACCGCGCTTTATAAGATAAATTCAGCGGATTTTGTTGAAGATCTTAATATTCAGGATTTCATAAAAGAATCCAACGCTCGCATCGTGACGGTTACGCCAAAGTTTTTTGTGATTGAAAAAACAGGAAAACGCCACGAAACCGATAGTCTTTACGAGAAATTAAAACCTTATGGATTGATGCAGTTTGTACGCTCTGGCACTATTGCTGTGACCAAAAACGAAATGCCAATCTCGAACATTTTAGAACAATTTGATACAACCAATTAAATAAAAGTGATGACGAATTATTTTAACAGCCTTTCTTTACGTGAACAATTAGCCCAGCTGGGAACCTGTAGGTTTATGGGTAGTGATGAATTCAGCGACGGAGTGGCTGCTTTAAAAGGAAAAAAAATAGTGATTGTGGGCTGTGGTGCTCAAGGCCTTAACCAGGGTTTGAACATGCGCGACAGTGGTTTGGATATTTCTTATGCACTTCGTGAAGGAGCCATAAGTGAAAAACGACAGTCATTTAAAAACGCTTCAGAAAATAATTTTAAAGTAGGGACCTACGAAGAATTGATCCCAACCGCCGATCTGGTAATTAACCTAACGCCAGATAAACAACATACTTCGGTAATAAAAGCCATTCAGCCGCATATTAAAAAAGACGCGGTGCTTTCTTATTCCCACGGATTTAATATTGTGGAGGAAGGAATGAAAATTCGAGAAGATATCACCGTAATTATGGTGGCTCCAAAATGTCCCGGAAGTGAAGTTAGGGAAGAATATAAACGTGGATTTGGAGTACCAACCTTAATAGCTGTGCACCCGGAGAACGATCCCCAGGGAATTGGGTTTGAATGGGCTAAAGCTTATGCCGTTGCTACAGGTGGAGATAAAGCTGGTGTTTTAGAATCTTCTTTTGTGGCGGAGGTAAAATCTGATTTAATGGGAGAACAAACCATATTATGCGGATTGCTTCAAACAGGTTCCATTCTAAGTTTTGATAAAATGGTAGCCGAAGGTGTTGAACCTTCTTACGCTTCGAAATTGATTCAGTATGGTTGGGAAACCATTACCGAAGCTTTAAAGCACGGTGGAATTACCAATATGATGGACAGGCTTTCAAATCCGGCCAAGATCAAAGCCGATGAGATTTCCGAAGAATTAAAACAAATAATGCGCCCGCTTTTTCAAAAACATATGGATGATATTATTTCCGGAGCTTTTAGTAGTAGAATGATGAAAGACTGGGAAAACGGTGATAAGGAATTGTTAGAATGGCGTGCAGCCACCGGGGAAACCGCTTTTGAAAAATCTGAAGCAACTTCTGAAGAGATCAAAGAACAGGAATATTTTGATAAGGGAGTTTTATTGGTAGCCTTTGTAAAATCTGGTGTAGAACTGGCTTTTGAAACTATGGTAGAAGCCGGAATTGTTGCAGATTCAGCCTATTATGAATCCCTGCACGAAACTCCGTTAATTGCCAACACCATTGCCAGGAAGAAATTGTTCGAGATGAACAGGATTATTTCCGATACGGCAGAATACGGTTGTTATTTATTTGACCATTCGGCAAAACCGCTTATTAAAGATTATGTAAGCGGCTTGCCCAAAGAGGTTATTGGCCATTCTTTTGGGACCGATTATACCGGAGTGGACAATCAGCAATTAATTGCGATAAATGATGAAATTAGGCAGCATCCTGTTGAAAAAGTAGGAGGAAGGCTAAGAAAAGCAATGACTGCAATGAAAAAAATACAGGAATAAAATGGATACTTTGCTGGCAGATAAAAAAATATATAAACCTCAGTTAGAAGCTGTAAAAGAAGCGGCTCAGCGCATCTCTAAAGTGGTGGTTAAAACCCCCCTTATGCAATCTTTTACTTATAGCAAGAAATTTTCAGCCAATGTAATGCTGAAAAGGGAAGACTTGCAACAGGTTCGTTCGTATAAAATCCGGGGGGCTTATAATAAGATTTCTAGCCTTCCGCAGGAACAGCTGGATAAAGGGGTTATTTGTGCCAGCGCTGGAAATCACGCACAGGGTGTAGCTTTTGCCTGCAATAAACTGCAGGTAAAGGGTGTGATCTATATGCCAATTACTACCCCAAGACAAAAAGTAGAGCAAACAAAAATGTTTGGCGGCGAATGGGTTGAGGTAGTTTTAAAAGGTGATACTTTTGACGATTCGTTTAAAAGTTCTATGAAGCACGCCGATAAATTTGGTCTGGTTTTTATACATCCTTTTGATGATGAAAAGGTAATTGAAGGCCAGGCCACTATTGGATTGGAAATCCTGGAACAGGCCACTGAACCTATAGATTATATTTTTGCACCCCTTGGTGGTGGCGGACTTCTTGCCGGATTATCATCTATGTTTAAAGAACTTTCGCCCAATACTAAAATTATTGGTGTAGAGCCGGAAGGCGCGCCTTCTATGACTTCCTCTTTAAAAGAAGGAAAACTGGTAGAATTAAAATCCATTGAGCGTTTTGTAGATGGTGCCGCGGTGCAGAAAGTCGGGAGCCGAAATTTTGAAATTTGTAAGCAAAATCTTGATAAAATGATCACGGTTCCTGAAGGGAAAATTTGCCAAAGTATCCTGGATCTTTATAACCAGGATGCGATTGTGGTAGAACCTGCTGGAGCGATGGCTATAAGTGCCCTTGATTTTTTTGCTGAAGAAATAAAGGGAAAAAACGTGGTTTGTATTGTTAGTGGAAGTAATAACGATATCACCCGAACTGCCGAGATCAAAGAAAGAGCTTTGTTGTATGCGGGACTTAAACATTATTTTGTTATAAGCTTTCCGCAACGGGCGGGGGCATTAAAAGATTTTCTGGAAAAGGTTCTAGGACCTAAGGACGACATTACCCATTTTGAATACTCAAAAAAGCATCATCGTGAAAATGCCCCGGCTGTAGTTGGGATAGAATTAAACGATCCTGCCGATTTTGAGCCTTTGGTAGCCAGGATGAAAGCGAAAAATTTTTACGGGGAATATCTTAACGATAAGCCTAATTTGTTTCAATATTTGGTATAAATATTTTGTTGGTTAAAATAATTATGTACTTTTACAATATGCTTTCAATGAGACAAATAATATTTCCCGTTTTTCGCTTCTTCCCGCGCCGCCGCAGGTAAGAAGTAAATTGCATTATTCTTTTTTTAATATTATTTGATTTTAATTACAACTTGAAAGATCCACAAAATATACCGTCCAATTTAAATTTCAGAATTACTTCTGAGATTACACCTATTCGCCGCCGCTACCCGCGTCGCACCTTGGTGCGTGTATAATTTAATGGAACTTAGGTGAGTCCGGTTCCCCTTTCAAAAAGAACAAATCAAATTTATTTTCTCACTAATCTCTTAGCAAATGAAGATTGTCATTGCTAATAAATCTCACGCTCAATATGCTGAGATTATTTGTACAACTATAGAAGAATCTGCAAAGGTTCGAGGCACGGGCATTGCCCGCAGAACCCCTGAATATATCATTGGTAAAATGGAAAAGGGAAATGCGGTAATTGCTTTAGACGGTGAAAAATTTGCCGGTTTTTGCTACATAGAAACCTGGAGTCACGAAAGATATGTGGCAAACTCAGGTTTAATTGTGCACCCCGATTTCAGGAAACAGGGATTGGCCAAAGATATTAAAGAAGTGGTTTTTAACCATTCCAGGAAAATGTATCCCAATGCTAAGATCTTCGGGATCACTACCGGGCTGGCAGTGATGAAAATAAATTACGAACTGGGTTATCAACCCGTAACCTTTTCTGAACTTACCGATGATGAAGCTTTCTGGAAAGGCTGCCAAACCTGTAAGAATTACGATATCCTAACCAGGACCGAACGTAATATGTGCCTCTGCACAGGAATGATGTATGATCCTGAAAGAAAAAAAGATGCGAAAAAAGGAGATAAAAAGGAAAGTTTAAATGATAAAGCTTTTAAACGCTTAAAGAATATAAAACAGACCTTGTTTTACAAGAAAGAAAAAAACGGGAGTTCAAATTAAATTTATTGATCGTCACCCTGTCCTGAAACTTCGGGATTGTTTTCAGCTTCTAAGTTAGTTAGATACTGAATCCATTTCAAGATGACGTTAAAATCGAAAATAAATCAAATGAAAAAAGTAGTGATAGCATACAGTGGAGGTTTGGATACTTCTTACTGCGCAAAATATTTATCTAAAGAAGAAAACTTTGAAGTCCACGCCGTGAGTGTAAATACCGGCGGATTTTCAGAAGAAGAAGTGAAGAAAATTGGAGAAAATGCACAAAAAATTGGGGCTAAGACCTACAAAAACATTGATGCAGTTTCTTCATTTTACCAGAAAGTGGTGAAATATTTAATCTTTGGAAATGTTTTAAAAAACAATACTTATCCACTATCGGTAAGTGCGGAGAGGATTGTACAGGCCATAGAAATTGTGAATTATGCTAAAAGTATTGATGCAAAATATATCGCGCACGGTAGCACAGGAGCAGGAAACGACCAGGTAAGATTTGATATGATCTTTCAAATTGTTGCTCCCGGAATTGAAATTATCACGCCAATTAGAGATAAGCAACTTAGCCGTCAGGAAGAGATTGAATACCTGAAACAGAATGGTGTGGAAATGAACTGGGAAAAATCAAAATATTCAGTAAACAAAGGACTTTGGGGCACCAGCGTTGGCGGAGCAGAAACGCTGACTTCAGAAAAACCTTTACCTGAAAGTGCTTATCCTTCCCAACTTCGGGAGAAAGAAGCGAAACAGATTAGTTTGACATTTACAAAAGGAGAACTTTCCGCGGTAAACGGAAAAGGAAATTCCCCGGAAAAAAATATCGAAATTTTGGAGAATATTGCTTCAAAATATGCCATTGGCCGTGATATTCACGTTGGTGACACGATTATAGGAATTAAAGGAAGAGTTGGTTTTGAAGCTGCAGCTGCACTAATTACTATTAAAGCTCACCATTTACTGGAAAAACATACACTTAGTAAATGGCAATTACAACATAAAGATTATTTGGCCAACTGGTACGGCACACATTTACACGAAGGGCAGTATTTAGAACCCGTAATGCGGGATTTAGAAGCTTTTTTAGAAAGTTCGCAGCAGCAGGTATGCGGACAGGTTTTTTTGACACTACATCCATACCGATTTACGCTTGATGGAATTGAATCAGATAATGATTTAATGAATTCCAGCTTCGGAAATTACGGTGAAGAAAATAAAGCCTGGACGGCAGATGATGCCAAAGGATTTATTAAAATTTCATCTAATGCCGGGAAGATTTATCAACATGTAAACGGAAAAAAATGATCAAAGCAGGAATTATTGGAGGTGCCGGATATACGGCCGGAGAGCTTATCAGGATTTTAATGCATCATCCCGAAGTAGAACTTGATTTTGTATATAGTACTTCCCAACCCGGAAAACCGGTGGCAGGAATACATCAGGATTTGTTGGGTGATACCGATTTGCAATTTAGCGGAAAGATCAATAAAAATGTAGATGTAGTTTTTTTGTGCCTGGGACACGGAAATTCTGTGAAATTCCTTTCTGAAAACCAGTTTTCAGAAAACACAAAAATCGTTGATCTAAGTACCGATTATAGAATGAGTGGTGAACATTCTTTTGTTTACGGCCTTCCAGAATTCAATATAGAAAAGATAGAAAAAGCCAGTTTTATAGCTAATCCGGGTTGTTTTGCCACAGCGATTAGCCTGGCAATCCTGCCACTTGCCAAAGCCGGGTTATTGCAAGAAGATGTACATATAAACGCAGTGACCGGAGCAACGGGTGCCGGGACATCACTATCGGCTACCACCCATTTTACCTGGAGGGATAATAATTTTTCCAGTTATAAAGCTTTTGAGCATCAGCATTTAAACGAGATTGGACAGAGTCTGAAAATTTTGCAGCATAACAAACTGCCGGAAATAAATTTCATTCCGAATAGGGGAAATTTTTCCAGGGGAATACATGCTACGGCTTATACTAAATTTGAAGGAAGCCTGGAGAAAGCCAAAGCGATCTATGCTGAAACTTATCAGGACTCAGCTTTCACATTTGTTGTTGAAGAAGATTTGCATTTAAAACAAGTGGTAAATACGAATAAATGCCTCTTAAAAGTGCAAAAATTCGGCGATAAAATTTTGATTACCAGTATTATTGATAATTTACTGAAAGGGGCTTCAGGGCAGGCAGTACAAAATATGAACCTAATGTTTGGTTTTGAAGAGACTTCAGGATTAAAATTAAAAGCGAGTTATTTTTAAATATAAAATTTTACGTCATCCTGAACTTGTTCCAGGATCTAAATCTCTTAGAAATCTAAACAGGTTTTTAAGATCCTACTAAAACCAAACCAATGAAAATAGCCATTATAGGAGCCGGGAACCTGGGACTTTCCATAGCAAAAGGTCTTATTGTAAATAATGCGTTTACCACTTTATACCTCACCAAAAGAAAAACTGAAGAAATTCAGGGGTACGAGGAATATGCAAAGGTTAAGGTCACCAGTGATAATCGTGAAGCAGTTAAAAATTCAGATATCCTGATTTTCGCAGTACAACCCACTCAAATGCAACGAATCCTTGAAGAAATAAAAGACGATCTTCATGAAAAGCATGTGTTGATTTCTACAATTACAGGATTTAAGATCGCTGCTATTGAAGCTATTGTTGGGGAGGAACAGTTTATTGTCCGCTCAATGCCAAACACGGCTATTGCTGTTGGTAAATCAATGACCTGTCTTTGCAGTAACGAAAAAGGTAAAAAACGCATCGCTATTGCTGAAGCTATTTTTAATCGTTTGGGAACCAGTATTATTATTCCGGAAAATAAAATGCAGGCCGCTACGGTTATATGCGCCAGCGGGATTGCTTTCTGGATGCGACTAATCCGGGCTACAACCCAGGGTGCGGTGCAGCTTGGTTTTGACGCGAAAGATGCACACCAACTGGCGATGCAAACCTGTTTGGGAGCTTCCAGCTTGCTTATAGAATCAGGCAAACATCCCGAAGAAGAAATCGATAAGGTAACCACCCCCCGTGGTTGTACGATTGAAGGATTAAACGAAATGGAACATAACGGCTTGAGTTCGTCTTTAATAAAGGGGATCCAGGCTTCATTCAAGAAAATAAACACGATTACAACCGATTAAATATGGACTTATTTGATGTTTATCCGCTTTATGATATTACCCCGATTAAGGGTGATGGTGCTTATGTTTTCGATAAAGAAAACAGAAAATATTTAGACCTCTACGGTGGTCACGCGGTAATTTCTATAGGGCATTCGCATCCCGCTTACGTAAATGCAGTTTCTAAACAAGTTGGCGAACTCGGTTTTTATTCAAATTCGGTTAAAAATCCGCTACAAGAAGAACTTGCTGATAAACTGGAAAATGTTTCCGGGCTAAAGAATTATAGCCTTTTTTTGTGTAATTCGGGGGCTGAAGCGAACGAAAATGCTTTAAAAGTTGCTTCTTTTCAAACCGGAAAAGATAGGGTTATTTATTTCGCAAATGCTTTCCACGGGAGGACTTCCGGGGTAGTTGCAGTTACCGATAATGAAAATATTAAGGCCCCATTTAACCAAAACCATAAGGCTACAAAAATCGCTTTTGAAGATGCTGTAGCTTTAGAAAATGAGTTAAAAAAGAGCGATGTTGCTGCCGTTATTTTTGAAGTGATCCAGGGCGTTGGTGGTTTGGATGAAGCCTCTACTCAATTTTATCAAAAAACGGCCGAACTGTGCAAAAAATACGATTCGATTTTAATAGCGGACGAAGTGCAATCGGGTTATGGAAGAACGGGCGATTTTTTCGCTTTTCAGAAACACGAAATTCGTCCTGATATTATTTCCATTGCAAAAGGAATGGGTAATGGATTTCCTGTTGGCGGGATTTTAATCCATAAATCTATTCAGGCAAAATCTGGAATGTTGGGAACTACGTTTGGTGGAAATCATTTGGCCTGTGCTGCTGGGATTTCGGTTTTGGAAGTTATTGAAAAAGAAAACCTTTTGGCCAATGCCACTGAACTTTTTGAATTTGTAAAGGAGAAAGCAGCGGAAATTCCTCAGATTAAAAAAATCAAAGGCCGCGGATTAATGATTGGCCTGGAATTCGATTTTGAGATCGCGCAGCTAAGAAAAGAGCTTTTGTTTAAACATCAGATATTTACCGGTGCTTCTGCAAACAAAAAGTTGTTACGGATTTTACCGCCTTTAAATATTAAAATAGAACATTTTGATGAGTTATTCAAAGCTTTGAAGATTGTTTTAAATTGAACAACTAGCAAGTCGAACAAAGGCGAGATTTAGTTAATTAAGTGATTTCAAAATTAAAAGAATCACTTTCTAAAAACATCGTTAAGCTGAACTTATTTAAGTTTCTAATATGTTAGATCCTGAAATAAATTCAGGATGACGAGATTTAGAACTTTTAGATTGATTCAAAAGAAAGAAAATAGAATGAAAAATTACACCGAATTATCAGATATAGAAGATTTACAGCAATTAATAACCGAAGCACTGGAGTTAAAGAAGGCAACTTCTACTTTAGAAATTGGAAAAGGGAAAACTCTGGGAATGTTGTTTTTTAATCCGAGTTTGCGAACACGCTTAAGCACCGAAAAAGCCGGGAAATTATTGGGAATGGACGTTATGGTGATGAATGCGGGAAGTGACAGCTGGAAACTGGAATTTGGAGATGGCGCGGTAATGGATGCTGATAAAGCTGAACACATAAAAGAAGCAGCGGCAGTTCTTTCACAGTATTGCGATATCATCGCGGTAAGGGCTTTTCCGGATTTGCAGGACAAAGAAGAAGATGAAGCTGAAACGGTTTTAAATAGTTTTAAAAAATATGCTTCAGTTCCAGTAGTAAACCTTGAAAGCGCTACCGGGCATCCACTTCAGGCGCTTACCGATGCGATTACTATTTCAGAATTAAAGAAAAAAAATAGGCCAAAAGTGGTGCTTAGCTGGGCGCCGCATCCTAAATCCCTGCCGCAAAGTGTACCCAATTCCTTTACTGAAATTATGCAGACAATGGATGTTGATTTTGTGATTACCAATCCTGAAGGCTATGATTTAAATCCTCAAATCACTAAAAATGTTCCTGTGATCCACAACCAGGGTGAAGCTTTAAAAGATGCCGATTTTGTATATGTAAAAAACTGGAGCAGTTATGAAACCTATGGACAGAAATTAAGCGAGGACAAAACCTGGACATTTTCAGCAGAAAAATTAATAAAAACCAGAAATGCAAAAGTGATGCATTGTTTGCCGGTTAGACGAAATATGGTGATTGCTGATGATGTTTTGGATTCTGAAAATTCAGTCGTTATTCAACAGGCGGGAAATCGGACTTTTGCCGCACAAGCTGTTTTAAAAAGAATTTTAGAGGAAAAAGTAAAAGAAACGGAGTTAGGGAAAAATGCTTAACATCTCGACTGCCCCCCGGAATGAAATCTTTCGGGCTGGCGCTAGGGGTTCCATATTATACTATAAATGAAAAAAGAGGTTTTAAAAGTTGTAAAAATAGGAGGGAAGCTTATTGAGGATGAAGTGAAATTCGCTGAATTTCTGAATGATTTTGTGGCTTTGGAAGGTCCGAAGATTTTGGTTCACGGTGGAGGGAACCTGGCTACCGAAATCGCCGGAAAACTCGGTTATAAAACCCAGATGTTTGAGGGGCGCAGAATTACTGATGCCGATTCGATTAAAGTGATAACTATGGTATATGGTGGTTTTATAAATAAAAATATTGTTGCCAAACTTCAGGCGCTTCAGAACAATGCAATAGGTTTAAGTGGAGCAGACGGGATGAGTATTGTTTCTAAAAAACGGCCTTTAAAGGAGGTTGATTTCGGATTTGTTGGGGATGTAGAAAAGGTGAATTCAGAATTTATAAATTCACTTTTAAAACAAAATATTACGCCGGTTTTTTCAGCTATATCCTGTACCGCTGAAGGACTGCTTTTAAATACCAATGGCGATTCTGTTGCTGCAGAAATAGCCAAAGCCATGAGCTCGATTTTTGAAACCGAACTTTACTTTTGTTTTGAAAAGAAAGGAGTACTGGCCGATGCTGAAAACGATGATTCGGTAATTGATAAAATCAATAAGGAAAAATATCAGCAACTACTGGAAGAGAAAGTAATTAGTGACGGAATGTTGCCAAAACTACATAATTGTTTCCAGGCTCTGGAAGGCGGTGTAAAGAATATATTCCTGGGAGATTTCAGGCTCTTAAAAAATGAATCTGTTTATACTAAAATCAGTAACTAATGAAGCTCGAAGAATTACAAAGCGGTGCGATAGAATTACTTAAAAAGCTTATTGCTACTCAGTCTTTTTCGAAAGAAGAAGATAAAACGGGTGATTTGCTGGAAGGTTGGTTTAGGGAAAATGAGATGGCTTTTTTTCGACATTTGAACAATGTCTGGGCTACCAATAAGTACTTTGATCCAAATAAGCCCAGCCTGCTGCTTAATTCACATCATGATACGGTAAAACCGAATTCGGCCTATACCCGAGATCCTTTTGAAGCTAAAATTGAAGACGGTAAATTATATGGTTTGGGCAGTAACGATGCAGGTGGTTGCCTGGTTTCCCTGCTCGCAACTTTTACCTGGTATTATGAAGCGAAAGACCTGAAATACAACCTCATTTTTGCGGGAACCGGGGAGGAAGAAATTAACGGGAAAAACGGGATTGCCTGTATGTTACCAAAAATGCCAAAGATTAATGTGGCTATTGTTGGAGAACCCACTTTAATGCAACTGGCAATTGCCGAAAAAGGCCTGGTAGTTTTTGATGCAAAAGTTAAAGGAACGCCCTCACACGCGGCGCATCCTAATGATAACAATGCGATTTATAAAACCGCAGAGGTTTTAAAATGGTTTGAAGAATTTGATTTCCCAAAGGAATCGGTAGCTTTGGGAAAAGTAAAGCTTACCGTCACCCAAATCAATGCCGGAAGCCAGCACAATGTGGTACCGGGACATGTAGATTTGGTTATAGATGTGAGAGTGAATGATGCTTATTCCAATGCAGAAATTGAACAAATTTTACAGGAAAACGCCCCGATAGATGAAATTACGGCGCGTTCACTTCGATTAAATTCTTCCTCTATCCCTCCAGACCACGAATTGGTAAAAGCAGGAATTTCGTTGGGAATGGAAACCTATGGCTCCCCCACGTTATCAGACCAGGCGATGTTAGATTGCCCTTCTTTGAAATTGGGTCCGGGCGATTCAACACGTTCACATTCCGCAGATGAATTTATTTATGTAAAGGAAATTGAAGAAGGGATTGAAAAGTATATAAAATTGCTTGATAAGGCATTTAGATGATAACCAGGAATAAGACTGATTAATGAAGTAAATTTTCGTCAAACTGAACTTGTTTCAGCTTCTAAATTCTTTAGGGTTCTAAAACCTTAGATCCTGAAATAAATTCAGGATGACGCTTATAACATGTTTCAAATGACTTGGACAAAAAATTAAAACTATGAAACTCTGGGATAAAGGATTAGCTATAGATAAAAAGATTGAAAACTTCACGGTAGGGAACGACCGGGAGTTAGATATGCAACTTGCTGAATACGATTTAAAAGCTTCAAAAGCACATGCTAAAATGCTTGGGAAAGTCGGTATCCTGACTTCGAAAGAAGTAAAGGATATTGAAGGGGAACTGGCAAATCTTCAGCAACAACTTCAAAATGGATCTTTTGAGATTGAAGAAGATTTCGAGGATGTACATTCCAAAATTGAATTTGAACTAACCAAAGCGCTAGGAGATACTGGCAAGAAAATCCATACCGCGCGCTCCAGGAACGATCAGGTTTTGGTGGCCATGCAATTGTATTTTAAAGAAAATCTGCAGGAAATTTCAGGGAAAACAAAACAATTGGTTGATGTTCTTTTGGGACTTGCCTACGAACATCAGGAGAAACTACTTCCTGGATATACGCATTTGCAGGTAGCGATGCCATCAAGTTTTGGTTTATGGTTTTCGGCTTATGCAGAGTTATTAATAGATGACCTTTATTTACTAGAAGCCGGATTAAAAGTTGTAGACCAGAATCCGTTGGGATCTGCAGCGGGTTATGGTTCTTCATTTCCTATAGACCGGGAATTTACCACAAAAGAATTGGGCTTTTCGACTTTAAAATATAATGTGGTGGCAGCGCAATTGGGTCGTGGAAAATGCGAGCGGACAGTGACTTCTAATATTGCTTCGGTTTCCAATACGCTTTCCAGGTTTGCGATGGATATATGTTTGTATATGAGTCAGAATTTCGATTTCATCGCGTTTCCTGATGAGCTTACCACAGGTTCCAGTATAATGCCGCATAAAAAAAACCCCGATGTTTTCGAACTGATACGTGGGAAATGCAATAAACTCCAGAGTATTGCTAACGAGATGATCTTAATCACCAACAATTTACCCAGTGGTTATCACAGGGATTACCAATTGATCAAGGAAAATAGCATTTATGCAGTTGAGAATATTAAAGAGATCCTGGATGTTTTTATCCATTCTATCGCTTTAATTAAAGTTAAAGATATCAATTTGCAAGATAAAAAATATAAATACCTGTTTACAGTAGACAGCATAAACGATTTGGTTCTGCAGGGCAAATCGTTTAGAGAAGCCTATCAAATAATCGGGGAGCAGGTTCAGGAAGGAACCTATGAAGCTACTGAAGGAAAGAAACATTCACATTTGGGTAGTAAGGATAATCTTGCATTGGAGGAAATTAGAAGAAAAAAGGATCAGATTTAATATTTGAATTTAGCTGATAGTGAAGAATAATTAGATCCCGACTTCAGTCGGGATAGTTCAACCAGCACTAGACAGACGTTTTTCCAAACGCCTGTCTAGTGGGTATCACTAAAAAACCTCCCGCAAAACCACACGAAATGCGAGAGGTCAAAACATAAATGAAGAAAAATAATCTTAAATAATAGTCATTTGCCCAAGGTTCAGGTTTTCGTTGTTGATACTAATATTATCAACTTCACTGATAAGCCCCTCAAGGAAATCACCCACTTTTTCTGTGGTATAATGGTTGTCTTTGTTAATATCTATGGTGCAAACGTTGAGTTTGATACTTAACTCTACTGCTTTTTTTACGGCTTCAGCTTCTTCTATAAGTCCGAAATGCTCCAAAAGCATCGCTGCCGATAAAATTGAGGCTACCGGGTTAGCAATTCCTTTTCCGGTTGCTTGCGGATATGAACCATGAATAGGTTCAAACATTGCGTTTTCATTTCCTACTGATGCCGACGCCAATAAACCGATGCTACCACCAATTACGCTAGCTTCATCCGAAAGAATATCACCAAACATATTTTCAGTAAGAATGACATCGAACTGTGTTGGGTTCAGGATCATTTGCATTGCGGCGTTATCCACAAAAAGGAAATCCAGCTCTACTTCGGGATATTCTTTCCCAATTGCGGTCACTGTTTTTCGCCATAACCTGGAAGTTTCCAAAACGTTTGCTTTATCAACAAGGGTCAATTTTTTTGAACGCTTTTCAGCTGCTTTAAAAGCTAAGTGAGCTACACGGGAAATTTCTTCAACCGAATAAGTGCAAACATCCGTAGCGCTTTGGCCATCTTCAGCGGTAAATTTATCACCAAAATAAATTCCGCCGGTTAGTTCGCGGTAAATTACCATATCGGCACCGGCAATACGATCTGCCTTAAGCGGCGATTGTTCTATAAGTTTGTCGTAGGCCTTTACCGGTCTAATGTTCGCAAAGAGACCCAGGCCTTTTCTTAACTGCAAAAGTCCCTGTTCAGGCCTTACTTTTGCGTCAGGATTGTTATCATATTTTGGATGTCCTATTGCCCCAAATAACACAGCATCAGATTTCTTGCACAATTCCAGCGTAGCTTCAGGTAACGGATTGTCCAGCAAATCTATTGCTGCCGCACCTACCAAGGCGTCTTCAAATTGAAAGAGGTGATCGAAACGATCTGCTACAGCTTTTAAAACTTTCACTGATTGCTGTGTAATTTCGGGGCCTATCCCGTCTCCGGGCAAGACTGCTATTTTTAATTTCATTATTCTTCTTCTTTATGTGTGGTTTTTTTAAGTTTTTTATTTCCGTCCAGCTGAACTTGTTTTAGCTTCTAATAAGTTTTATTATCTAAGATCCTGATCCAAGTTCAGGATGACGTTTAATGTCAAATTATTTTTTAAACTACAAGGGTGTGGAAGCTTGTAGTTTTTGTGATTTTTTCTGTTCATATTCTTTTATTGCATCAAGTTTGCTTACCAGAAAATCTATATCGTCAAAACCATTAATCATACAGGTTTTTTTATACGGATCTATATCAAAATGTTCTGAAATATCCTGCTTCGGAATCCCGATTTTTTGAGCTTCCAGATCCACTTTAATTTCTACAGAAGGATCTTTAGTGATTTCCACGAATAGCTGATCTAAAAATTCCGGACTTACCTGCACCGGAAGCAAACCGTTGTTAAGCGCATTCCCTTTGAAAATATCGGCGAAATAGCTGGAAACAACTACGGTGAATCCGTAGGCTTTAATAGCCCAGGCCGCGTGTTCCCGGCTGGAACCACATCCAAAATTATCTCCAGCTACCAGGATAGAACCTTTATATTCCGGTTTGTTTAGGGCAAATTCAGGATTTGGTTCGTCGTTTTTATCAAAGCGCCAGTCCCGGAAAAGATTTTCTCCAAACCCAGCCTTATCGGTTGCTTTTAAGAACCTGGCCGGAATAATCTGGTCGGTATCTACGTTTTCTATTTCTAAAGGAACCGCCGTATCGGTTAATGTGATAAACTTTTCCATCTTAATTTAAATGTTTTGTAAAGTCAGTTAATTTCCCTGAAACAGCCGTTGCTGCCGCAGTTAACGGACTTGCTAATATAGTTCTGGAACCCTGTCCCTGTCTTCCTTCAAAATTCCTGTTACTGGTAGATACGCAATATTCTCCGGCGGGAATTTTATCATCGTTCATTGCTAAACAAGCCGAACAACCTGGCTGTCTAAGCGTAAAACCGGCGTTTTCAAAAACTTCCCGTAAGCCTTCGGCTTCAATTTGGGCGGCAACCTGGCGTGAACCGGGTACAATTAGCGCATTTACATTTGCCGCTTTCTGTTTGCCTTTTATATAAGCTGCTGCCTGGCGAAAATCTTCAATTCTGGAATTGGTACAACTACCAATAAAAATCCAGTTAATTGTTTTTTCCAAAAGTGATTCTCCGGGTTTAAAACCCATATAAGCTAAAGCTTTAGCATCGCTTTTTCCACCTTCCATCGGGATTGCACCTGTAATTTTTATGCCCATCCCAGGATTTGTTCCGTAGGTGATCATAGGTTCAATATCTTCGGCATCAAAAGCATATTCCTGGTCAAACTCTGCGTCCTCATCAGTTTTTAATGTCTTCCAATAAACTTTTGCAGCTTCAAATTCTTCACCTTTTGGCGCGAATTCTTTGCCCTTTACATATTCAAAAGTCGTTTCGTCTGGGGCAATCAACCCGCCACGGGCACCCATTTCAATACTCATATTACAAACCGTCATTCGGCCTTCCATAGACATTTCTTCAAAAACGTTTCCGGCGTATTCACAAAAATATCCGGTTCCCGAATTTGTCCCGAGTTTGCTTATTATATAAAGGATCACATCTTTAGGTAAAACCCCTTTTTTGAGTTTTCCGTTTACATTTACCCGTAATTTTTTGGGTTTCTGAACTAAAACACACTGGCTGGCAAAAACCTGGGAAACCTGGCTGGTGCCGATTCCGAAGGCAATAGTTCCAAAAGCACCGTGAGTAGAGGTGTGACTGTCTCCGCAAACCATTGTCATTCCTGGTTGGGTAACCCCAAGTTCGGGAGCCATTACGTGAACAATCCCGTTATAAGGATGCCCCAGGCCATAGAGTGTAATATTATTTTCTTCGCAATTTTGGGTTAATTCTTTAAGTTGTTTTCTGGACAATAGATCTTTAACCGGCAAATGCTGATTTTCAGTCGGGGTATTATGATCTGCGGTAGCCACAATTTGATCTGGACGAAATACTGAAATCTCGCGTTCCTTAAGCTCATTAAAAGCTTGCGGGCTCGTAACTTCGTGTATTAGGTGCTTATCGATATACAAAATATCGGGACCATCGGGTATAGATTCTACCACGTGTGCATCCCAAATTTTATCGAATAAAGTTTTCTTCATTTTTATAAATTCAATCCTGGTTTGTATTAAACTTTTTGCTGGATTATTAGGCTATAGCTCTTATTTTTCTTTCTGAAATTTCCATAATTTCATGAATATCATGGTCTTCCACGCATCTTCTAGCATCAGCATAATTCAGGAATTCGGCATAAACTTCATCTAACTGAAGCTTGGTTAAATTGTATCCCATTTTCTTGGCTTTATAAGCTAAAGCAGCTCTTCCGCTCCTGGCAGTAAGAACAATTGCAGATTCGGTTACACCAACTTCTGCGGGATCTATGATTTCGTAAGTTTCACGGTTTTTAATTACTCCGTCCTGGTGAATTCCGGAGCTATGTGCAAAGGCATTCGCACCTACAATTGCTTTGTTTGGTTGTACAAACATTCCCATTTCACGGGAAACCATACAACTCGTGTCAAAAAGGAATTTGGGGTCTATATTTGTGTTTAAATTTAAAGTTGGGTGTTGTCTTAAGATCATGACGACCTCTTCTAAAGCGGTATTCCCAGCACGCTCACCAATTCCATTAATGGTACATTCTATTTGACGTGCGCCATTCTGCACACCTGCAATAGCATTGGCTGTAGCAAGGCCTAAATCGTTGTGACAATGGCAGGAAATTCTAACCTTATCAATGTCTTTTACGTTATCTTTTAAGTATTTTATTTTTCTTCCGTATTCATCAGGAAGGCAATAACCGGTAGTATCAGGGATATTTAAAACAGTTGCTCCGGCTTTGATCATTTCGGTACAAACTCGTGCAAGAAATTCATTATCTGTTCTTCCGGCATCTTCAGCATAAAATTCAACATCGTCTACAAAATTCTTTGCGTGTTTAACCGCGGCTACACCACGCACAATAATTTCTTCTCTTGTAGAATTGAATTTATATTTAATATGAGAATCTGATGTACCAATACCGGTATGAATACGCGGTTTTTTAGCATATTTTAAAGCTTCAGCAGCAACTTCGATATCTTTTTTAACAGCACGAGTGAGTCCACAAACGGCGGCATTCTTTGCCAGTTTAGAGATTTCATAAACCGATTGGAAATCGCCGGGACTGGAAACAGGAAAACCTGCCTCAATAACATCTACTCCCAGCTCATCAAGGCGTGCAGCAATTTTAAGTTTTTGGGCCGTATTTAATTTACAACCAGGAACCTGCTCTCCGTCTCGTAACGTCGTGTCAAAAATTTCTACCTTTTCTGTGCTCATAAGAGATTTATTTTACTTTATCTTTAACTAAAGTATTGTAATCTATACACTCCGGGCCTTTGCTAATTAGGTCATTACGATAATTAAACTAAAAAATAAGATGTAATATCACTGTAAATCAGTGATTTATAAACGATTCTGTTACAATGACTAATGATTTAACCGATAACTTATTTTCTTTGATAAAATCGCTTTCTCCTTCCGAAAAGCGGCAATTTTCATTGTATGTTGGAAGAATTGGTGTGAATACCGATAGTAAATTTCTGAATTTATTTAAGGTAATGACCAAGCTGAAGAAGTATAATGAGAAGGAAATTCTTCTAAAAACAAAAATCAGCAAACAGCAGTTATCTAACGTAAAAGCACATTTATACAAGCAGATCCTCATTAGTTTAAGACTGAATCCGGCTCACCAGAGTATTCCGGTACAAATTAGGGAACAGTTTGATTTTGCTTATATTCTTTATAGAAAAGGTTTATACAAACAAAGCCTGAAATTACTCGATAAGATTAAAGTACAGGCGCTTGAATATGAAGAGAAAAACCTGGCTTATGAGATTCTGGAACTTGAGAAAATAATAGAATCACAATACATAACCCGAAGTATAGAAAACCGGGCCGAAAGCCTGATTCAGCAAACCCGGGATTTGAGTGATCTTAATTTAATTTCCAGTAAACTTTCAAATTTATCTTTACAGTTATATGCTATTTTCCTAAAAATGGGTTACGCCAGGACGCAGGAAGAAGCCGATAGCATCAGGAACTATTTTTACCAAAGCCTTCCAGAATATCAAATTAAAAATATTGGTTTCAGGGAAAAACTTTGGCTTTATAAAGCCCATTTATGGTTTAGTTTTATCACCCAGGATTTTTTGGCGTGCTATCGTTATTCTATGAAATGGATAGACCTTTTTAATGAAAACAAGCACTTGGTGCCTATTCACCCGGTTTCCTATTTAAAAGGAAATCATTATTTACTGGAATCTTTATTTTACCTTAACCATACCAATTTATTCGAGAAAACCCTTAAGAATCTTGAAGGGATGCTGAAAGATGCCAAAATCCCTGACGATGATAATATCAAGGCTCTGGCTTTCCTGTATTTATATTCCAATAAGCTGAATTTACGCTTTATGCAGGGCAATTTCGCCAATGGTGATGAGTTGGTTGAGAAAATTCAGAAGCGGATTAAAAAATATAAAGACCGAATTGATGAGCATCACATTATGGTGTTTTATTATAAGATTGCCTGTCTTTATTTTGGTGATGGGAACAATAAAAAGTGTATAGAATTTCTTAATAAAATCATCAATAATAAATCGCTGGAAATGCGGGAAGACCTTATGTGTTTTGCCCGAATTCTGAGCCTGGTTGCCCATTACGAAGCCGGGCTGGATTATCATTTAGATCGATTGGTAAAATCTACCTATAAGTTTTTGATCAAAATGAACGATTTACACGAGGTGCAGAAAGAAATGATTCGTTTTCTTAGAAATTTACCCGAAGTTTCTCCGCTTAAAATTAAAGATGAGTTTATGAAGTTGCATTCCAAATTGAAGGAATATGAAGACCATCCATACGAACGCAGGGCGTTTCTCTATCTTGATATTCTTTCCTGGCTGGAAAGTAAAATAGAAAACCGCCCTGTGGCCGATGTTATTGCTGAAAAAGTTGCGTTGGTGAGCCGCTAGCTATTTTCGGAAAATAATTGGTAATGAGTATCTCGTAGCGACTTGTTCTCCAAAGCGTATGCTAGGATTCCATTTTGGCATATTGGCTAAAACCCTAACCGATTCTGCATTGTAGCGATGAGGAGCACCTTCCACTATTTGAATTTCTGAAAGATCGCCTTCAGGATTAATGGTAAATTTTAAAATTACCTTTACCACAGTGCCTCTTTCCTGTTCCTGAGGCATATTTATATTTTCTTTTAAGAAGGCCTGTAATTTTTCCTGTCCGCCGGGGAATGAAGCAGGAATATGATATGCAAAGTAATCAAGTTCTTCTCCTTCTTCATTCCATACCTTTCCTTCTTTCAGTTCATCTTTTTTAAAAACATCATGACGTCTTTTTGTCCCATTTTCCCAGTACGCCAGGAGATGCCCGTGCTTTTTTCCATTTTTAAATGGAAGTTGGTAAAATAATTCCCCAGATTCATAATAATGTTTATGTAATCCCTGGTAAACCTTCTTTTCTTCTTTGAGATCATAAGATTGCTCAGCTTTTTTTGTTCCATCCATAAAATAGGTGGTGTTAAGAAAATCGGCATCCTCAGCATTTGGAGTAATTATTTTAAAAAATTCAGCATTTTCTTTAGTGTCCAGTTCCTGATAATCTTTATCCATATAAATGGTATCCTGGGCAAATGCAGAAATTGAAATTCCGCTAAAGATTAAGCTTAAGTAAAAATTTTTCATAGGTGATTCAGATAGTTTTAATTTAAACAATTATTCCACAACACTTCATCTGGAGGAAATGCAATAATATGGATTTCTTCTTTTTTTACGGGATGAATAAATTTGAGTTCCCTGGCGTGCAAATGAATGCTGGCGTCTTTATTGCTCCGGTCAAAACCATATTTAAGATCGCCTTTAATCGGGCTGCCAATAGCCGAAAGTTGACTTCTAATTTGATGGTGCCGGCCGGTATGTAAATCTACTTCAAGGAGAAAATAATTATCGAGTTCTTTCAGTATTCTATATTCCAGGATAGCTTTTTTACTTTCAGGAACTTCTTTAATATGAGCATAAGATTTGTTTTGCTTCGAATTTCTCTTCAGAAAATGAATTAAAATATCCGATTTTTTTGACGGAACATTTTTTACAATTGCCCAATATGTTTTTTGTGCTTCTTTTTCTTGAAAAAGTTTATTGAGTCGGGGAAGCGCTTTAGAAGTTTTAGCAAAAAGAACAATTCCGCTAGTTGGTCTGTCTAAACGGTGAACTACGCCTAAATAAACATTTCCGGGTTTATTATATTTTTCTTTTATATAAGATTTTACAACCTCGCTTAAAGGTTTGTCGCCTGTTTTATCACCCTGAACAATATCTCCGGGTCGTTTATTAACCACAATGATATGGTTGTCTTCATAAAGTACCTGGAGGTTATTTTTATCTGAAATTATTTTTCCCAAAAAGAAGATTTTATTTGTACTGCCAACTGCAACTGTTCACTGCTTACTAACTAATATTGTTCGTCATCAGACGGGAAACTCTTACTTTTTACGTCGTCACGATAGTCTTCAAAAGCTTTGGTCATTTCTTTATGAAGATCGGCGTATCTTCTAAGAAACCTTGGATTGAATTCGTGGGTCATTCCAAGCATATCGTGCACTACTAAAACCTGGCCGTCAACTCCGTTTCCTGCGCCAATTCCTATCACCGGTATACTTATACTTTCAGCTACTTCTTTAGCTAGTTTTGCCGGAACCTTTTCTAAAACTATGGCAAAACAGCCCAAACGTTCCAGCAAGATCGCATCAGATTTTAATTTTTCGGCTTCAGCTTCTTCTTTTGCGCGAACAGTATAGGTTCCAAATTTATAGATAGATTGCGGGGTTAAACCTAAATGACCCATCACCGGAATTCCGGCGTGCAAAATTCGTTTAAGCGATTCTTTAATCTCTTTTCCGCCTTCAAGTTTCACCGCATGTCCGCCGCTTTCTTTCATAATTCTTATAGCCGACCTCAAAGCTTCTTTTGGATCACTTTGATAACTTCCGAAAGGAAGATCTACTACCACGAGGGCGCGATTTATCGCTCTTACCACGCTAGTGGCGTGATATATCATTTGGTCTAATGTAATGGGAAGCGTGGTTTCGTGTCCTGCCATCACATTACTGGCAGAATCACCCACTAAAATAACGTCAATTCCGGCACCATCTACAATTTTTGCCATAGAAAAATCATAGGAAGTCAGCATCGCAATCTTCTCACCATTCTTCTTCATATCTACAAGGGACTTGGTGGTGACTCTTTTATATTCTTTCTTAGCTACAGACATAGTTTTAATTTTGGAAGGTAAAAGTACAAAAACGCGGGGTTTTCAGGCAAGGAGACGGTTTTATTGTTTTTGAAGTTCAGTATATAAAGTTTCAAGAAGCTCTCCATCATCCCCGTGGTATTGCCAAAACATCGCGCCACCAAGCTTATTCTCTTTAATAAATTGAGCTTTTTCCTTTATAGATTCAGGGTCATCATAGGTAATAAATGTTTTGGTATCTTCCCGCCAAAGAAAGGGCGCTTTCGCTGTTTTATCCCAGTGGCGTTTATATTCACCTGTTACTATACTATCCTTTAATTCCCTGTAATTTATACTGAAAGCATTTCCTGAAGCTTTTTGATGTAAGCCAAAGTTTTTGTTTGCGGTTTCGTGCCATCCGCGACCATAGAAAGCCACGCCTACAACAATTTTATCTGAAGGAACTCCGGTTTCCAGATGTTCCCTCACAGCGGTTTTGGTACTTTGCTTATAATCTTCAGGATCGGTCTCTGAAACAAATAAATTGGTATGATGCGATGTAGAATCGTTCCAGCCACCCTGGTAATCGTAGCTCATAATATTTATAAAATCCAGGTAAGGATGAATCTTGTCCAATTCTACGTTATCTAAATATTCCTGAGTGGCCGCAGTTGCGATAGTAAGTAAATAATTTCGCTGGTCTATTTTGCCCAGCGAATCTAATTTCTTCCTAAAAAGTTTTAAAATAGAGGTGAAGTTTTGTTTATCTTCAGGTGTATGAGGATTTCCAGCACCCGGCAGTCCGGGATATTCCCAGTCTAAATCTATGCCGTCAATCTTGTGTTTTTGCAGAAATGAAATTCCGCTATTAGCAAATTTTTCCCTGTCAGTTTTGGTAGCAACTGCTTCAGAAAATCCTCCAGACCAGGTCCAGCCTCCAACCGAAATCAGAATTTTTAAATCGTGATTTTCTTCTTTTAAACTGTTTAATTTCTTTAATCGTTCTTTGTCTTTTGGATTGCCTTCAATAATTTTTCCTTCATTAATATTGGCAAAAGCGTAATTGATGTGGGTAAGTTTATCCGGTGAAATTTTACCAAACTTATCATCTACATTATCACCCATAATATAGCCGATAATCTTTTTTTGCTGCTTTTCCTGGGCCTGAACTGAATGATTACTGAAGAGGAAACTACAAAATATACACCAGAAAACAATCGTGACTTTTTTCATATTTGATGGGTTAGCGTGAAAACTTTAAAATACTAAATTAGCATTTAAATAAAATGAATTCAATGAAGAAGTTATTTATAATTAGTTTTTTGCTTTTGGGTCCGGCAGGATGGAGCCAAAATACAGAAAAAGAAAACCTTCAAAGCTTAATTGAAAATTTCTTTGAAGCTTTTCACGTTCAGGATTCTACCAGGTTAAAGAGTTTTGCCCATCCCGATATTAAAATGCAATCTGTAGCTATTGATGCTGAGGGTAATACGGAACTATCGACTTCAGAGTATTCACATTTTCTGAAGTCGATATCTTCAATTCCGACTTCAACTAAATTCGAAGAAAAATTACACGATTTTGATATTAATATCAACGGAATGATCGCCAATGTTAGTACCCCTTATTCTTTTTATGTAAATGACGATTTAAGTCATTGCGGTGTGAACACTTTTCAGCTGATGAAATTGAAGGGAGAATGGAAGATCATTTATTTAGTAGATACGCGTAGTAAATCGGGTTGCAAGTAACTATTCAACATCTTTTACGCACCTGAAACTTAAATGTTCCAAACCGCTTTCTGGCGTAGAGCTCATTCTTGTCGCGTTGCGATAGCCCGTGCAATAAGATTCACTGCATAAGAAAGAGCCTCCACGAATTACTTTTTGTTGTTCAGAATTAAAGTATTCTTTGAAGTATCCATCGGTGCGCTGATCCATTTTTGAATAGGCATTTGGGTAATAAGTGTCTAAAACCCATTCCCAGGCATTTCCAGATATTTCATACAGTCCGAACCCGTTTTTCGGAAAACTTTTTACCGGGGCGGTTTTTTCAAAATTATCTTTGATAGCGTTGGAGACAGGAAAATCTCCCTGGTGGAAATTCACAAACTCTGTAGCTTTTTCAAAATCGTTTCCCCAATGGTAGATTTGGTTTTCTTTTCCGCCCCGGGCGAGGTATTCAAATTCGGCCTCGGTAGGTAAACGTTTTCCGGCCCATTTTGCATAAGCCATAGCATCATACCAGGAAACCTGTACCACGGGATGATCTTCTTTTCCTTCTATGGAACTTTCAGGTCCTTGCGGATGCTTCCAGTTGGCCCCTTCCTTAAATTTCCACCAGGCCTGCGGGTTTTCGGCATCAAATACCATAGCCCCGGGAGGGAAGGTTTCTCCATTAATTTCAAAACTTCGTTCTGCCGTAGTCACGTATCCGGTTGCCTCCACGAATTCCCGAAATTCAGCATTGGTGACTTCAGTTTCATCTACCCAAAGTGTTTTAATAGTCTCTTTATGCTGCGGAAACTCATCTCGCCTGGCCTGTTGTGAATTTCCACCCATCATATATTCCCCTCCTTCAATTTTCAGCATTCCTGCGGTTGATACTGAAGCGCGTTCTTCGATTTCAGCAATCTCTTCCATATATTTTTCGTGATAGGACTTTTCTGGTTTCTGAATATTTTCTTCAGAAGTTTCAGCAGTTTTCTTTTCCTCATTTTTACAACTCAAAAATGAAGAAATCAGAAATGTGAAAAGGAAAAACCTTAAATAGGAAGAATACATGATTCAATTTTTAGATAAAGATAAAGAAGTGTAGTAAATACTTAAAAATCCACTGAAGATCATATACATTGTTGATTTACTTATTATAAAAGCTTCGGAAGCAGGAAGAAAACAACAATCCCATTGTTCATGGCATGCATTGCGATAGGCCAGAGCAGGTTTCCGTTTTCTATTTTTATCTTTCCGAAGAAATACCCCGCGATAATCCTTGGAAAAATAAGAATGAATAAAATCAGGTCTAACTGCCAGCCCTCAACGTAATTCCAGATATGCACCAGTCCGAAAATTACTGCCGAAAGAAGCCAGATCACCTTATAATTTCGGTATAAAAAAACGCGAAATTTACGCATTGCCCGGCCAGGTTTTAAAGACTGTAAAAAGAGAAATACGATAATTGCAGATAAAATTACCAGTGCGTATTTTAATAAAGAATGTGCTTCCTGGGGAATAAAGCCTAAACCAATAAATGCTAGAACGGCGCAGGTAAAGATGTGAATTTCGGTAAATGAAGGTCTAATTAGGGTTCTAAACATACTTTCTTCCAGCAACGGAGCAATGATTACCGCCATAATCACAAATGCCAGCGGACTCTCATGCATTAAATCGAATAATTCGGTTTGCTGGTATTTTTCCAGGTCTAATTCCGGTAAAAAGGTATTTAGAAATCCCAGTAAAAAGAAAAACAGGAAATACGTTCCTATCATGAACCAGTAGTTGCGAAAGAGATTACTGACTTTAGGCGGAATTTTAGGGAATTGCAAGATTTTTATTTTAAATATTACTGCAATTTAAAACTGTCTTTGATTTAAGCCACGAATTCACCTATTTTTTATTGAAAAAATTTTTCTCCATCGCAATGCCGAAAAGCGGGAAAAAATGAAGTCAACAAATAGTTTCAGTCTCGGTAGGCTTTAAAAAATTATTTGTAGTTAGATGTTTGTGGTTTTGAGATTTAGAATAACATTGCTATTAAAATTTTAAACTCACAAGCCATACCGCGTGACTCCCAACAGAGAGGGGAAAACCATAAACGATAATTCAAAAACTATAAATCACGAACGAAAAACGCAAAACTGATAACCCTCAATGGAGACCAGATCAGCAACAGATTGCCACATCGCTTCGCTCTTCGCAATGAGAATTTAAAGGAACTTTTTTTAACAATCACTCAAATTCACCTTCACTGCGAGTCCGCCTTCTGAGGTTTCTTTGTATTTGGAGTTCATATCTTTTGCGGTGTCCCACATAGTTTCAATCACTTTATCGAGTGGAACTTTTGCTTTTGTAGCATCGCTTTCCAGTGCAATTTCGGCAGCGTTAATTGCTTTAATGGCGCCCATAGCATTTCTTTCAATGCAAGGAACCTGTACCAAACCGGCGATAGGATCGCAGGTTAAACCAAGGTGGTGTTCCATCGCGATTTCTGCTGCCATAAGCACCTGCTCTGGAGTTCCGCCGAGGAGTTCTGTTAATCCGCCGGCAGCCATTGCAGAAGAAACACCAATTTCGGCCTGGCAACCACCCATTGCGGCCGAAATTGTAGCGCCTTTTTTAAAGAGACTGCCAATTTCACCGGCTACGAGCATAAAGCGTTTCATATCTTCAAAAGTAGCTTCGTGATTTTCTATTACCATATAATACATCATCACTGATGGTACGGTACCTGCGCTTCCATTAGTTGGAGCGGTAACTACGCGTCCCAGGGATGCGTTCACTTCGTTGACACTAATTGCAAAACAGCTTACCCATTTAAGAATTTGCCTGAATTTTACTTCGGTTCTTCTAATAGCCTTAATCCATTCTTCAGGCGAGTTATACTGCTGGTCCCCAATTAGGCGTTGGTGCATTTCAAAAGAACGTCGCTTAACATTGAGTCCTCCGGGAAGGGTTCCTTCGGTATGGCAACCAATGTACATGGATTCCAGCATCACATCCCAGATTTGCTTTAAACCGACATCTATCTCTTCTTCGCTTCTAAGCGATTTTTCGTTTTCCAGGACGATTTCAGAAATAGGTTTGTTTTCGGCTTTGCAATAGGCGAGGAGTTCTGTAGCTTTTTCTATGGGAAAAGGAAATTCCAAAAAGCTTTTCATCTTGTTGCTGGCGTTTTTTCTTTCTTTCTTTACCACGAATCCACCACCAATAGAATAAAATGAAGAGGAGGTTTTTTTGCCGTTTTTCAGCCTTGCCCGAAAAGTCATTCCGTTAGGATGAAATTCAAGGAATTTACGATTGAATTTTACATCATCGGCAATGCTGAAATCAATTTCCCGTTCAGCGTTAAGTTGAAGTTTTTTTGATTCCCGAATTTTTTCAATTTCGGCATCAATTATAGAAATATCCATAGTTACGGGATCGTGCCCGCAAAGGCCTAAAATAGTAGCAATATCTGTCGCGTGGCCAATTCCGGTTAAAGAGAGGGAGCCATAAAGATCTATATGTATATGTTCAACATCGTTAAAGATGCCTTTTTGCTTTAATTCGGTAATCCAGCGCTGCGCTGCACGCCAGGGCCCCAAGGTATGAGAACTGGATGGTCCAACGCCTACCTTCATCATATCAAAAACACTAATACATTCAATTTTTCGCATTGTATAACTCCTATTTTACTGCAAAAATAAGGATTTGTTAGTGTGATACCTTAAGATTTGAAATAATATTAAAACGATTTCGTAATCCGTAAAGCGCAGATTTGGCAAGCAGTTTCAGGTTTGAATGACAACCTGTCAGAAGTTTTCTGCTGGCATAATGATTGACTTTAACACATCGAACAATTGAAATCAATAATATAAAATTCAACGTATAAAGTTATGAGTAAAATAATTGGAATTGACTTAGGTACTACCAACTCTTGCGTTGCCGTAATGGAAGGTAACGAGCCTACGGTAATACCTAATGCCGAAGGAAAAAGAACTACACCATCTGTAATTGCATTTGTAGAAGGTGGTGAGATAAAGGTTGGTGACCCTGCAAAAAGACAGGCTGTTACTAACCCAACAAAAACCGTAGCATCTATAAAAAGATTTATGGGGAACAAATATTCTGAATCTTCGAAAGAAGCAGGAAGAGTTCCTTATAAAGTAGTAAAAGGAGATAATGATACTCCACGTGTAGAAATTGACGGAAGAAAATATACTCCGCAGGAACTTTCTGCAATGGTACTTCAAAAAATGAAGAAAACCGCAGAAGATTATCTTGGACAGGATGTAACTGAAGCGGTAATTACCGTTCCTGCTTATTTTAACGATTCTCAACGTCAGGCAACCAAAGAAGCCGGAGAGATCGCGGGATTAAAAGTAAGCCGAATTATAAACGAACCAACCGCAGCAGCACTTGCTTACGGACTTGATAAAAAATCTCAGGATCAGAAGATCGCTGTTTATGACCTTGGTGGTGGTACTTTTGATATCTCGATCCTTGAGTTAGGTGATGGTGTATTTGAAGTATTATCTACAAATGGTGATACTCACCTTGGTGGTGATGATTTTGATGAGGTATTAATAGATTATCTTGCAGATACTTTCCAAAAAGCAGAAGATATTGATCTTAGAAAAGATCCAATGGCACTTCAGCGTTTAAAAGAAGCTGCTGAAAAAGCAAAAATCGAGTTATCTTCATCAACGCAAACTGAAATCAATTTGCCTTACGTAACGGCAACTTCAAGCGGACCAAAACACCTTGTTGAAACAATTAGCCGTTCTAAGTTCGAGCAATTGGCTTCAGAACTAGTAACACGCTCAATGGATCCTGTGAAAAAAGCACTTAGCGATGCGGGACTTTCAAAAAGCGATATAGATGAAGTAATTCTTGTTGGTGGGTCTACACGTATTCCTAAAATTCAGGAAGAGGTAGAGGCATTCTTTGGTAAAAAACCTTCTAAAGGGGTTAACCCAGATGAGGTGGTTGCAATTGGTGCAGCTATCCAGGGTGGTGTATTAACCGGAGATGTAAAAGATGTACTGTTACTTGATGTTACTCCACTTTCTTTAGGTATTGAAACTATGGGAGGAGTCAACACTAAACTTATAGAATCAAATACAACTATTCCAACCAAGAAATCACAGACTTTCTCTACTGCTGCCGATAATCAGCCTTCAGTAGAAATCCACGTGTTGCAGGGTGAACGTCCCATGGCGGCAGACAACAAAACAATTGGTAGATTCCACTTAGACGGAATTCCACCAGCGCCAAGAGGAACACCTCAAATTGAAGTGACTTTTGATATTGATGCCAATGGTATCATTAAAGTAAGCGCTACCGATAAAGCAACCGGAAAATCTCAGGATATTCGTATCGAGGCTTCTTCAGGATTAACCGAAGAAGAAATCGAGAAAATGAAGAAAGAAGCTGAAGCAAATGCTGATGCTGATAAGAAAACCAAAGAAAAAGTAGATAAGCTTAACGAAGCCGATGCTATGATCTTCCAAACTGAAAAGCAGTTGAAGGAATTTGGAGATAAGATTTCTGAAGATAAGAAAAAGCCGGTAGAAGAAGCTTTAGAAGAATTAAAGAAAGCTTACGAAACCAAAGAGCTGGATCAAATAACTCCTGCTTTAGACAAATTGAACGAAGCCTGGAAAACAGCTTCTGAAGAAATGTATAAAGCACAGGCTGAAGCTCAAGGTGGCCAGGCAGGACCACAACAAGGTGCTACCGGTGCCCAGGGTGGTGAACAAGCCGGAGGTGACGCTAAAAGCGGAGACGATGTAGAAGATGTTGATTTTGAAGAAGTGAAGTAAGCAGAGAGCTATTATTCAAGCCGCGCAGCGTCTTGAATAATGAGCGAATCGCTTACCCCGAACTTGTTTCGGGATCTTAAAATCTCAAGCTCAATTTAGAGCAAATAACTAAAAGCGCAATCATTAATTTGGTTGCGCTTTTTTTATACAATAAAATACCTACAAGGTTTTCAAAACCTTGTAGGTATTTTTAAAATTAAACAGGAGAAATTAAGGAGGATAATAATCAGAAAAAAATCTAAGCCAAAAAAGTATAATACAAATACACAAAATTAAATATTACCAAAAGCGCAAGACAAATTAAGCTGAAAATCTTATAATTTCTTCCCGGTCGGTGTTTTTCAGGCATTTGTTTGCCGGTAACAAGTCTGTAATTAAACCAGGCCAGAAAAGGAGCAGATAAAAATGAAAGTCCGGCAGCGAAATCTACCAAAATGGTGAACGAACCGGAAAGGAAATACAAAATAGAAAGCGAAAGCACCGGGATAATAAAAATGGAAAGTCGGTAAATTTTCCATTTGTCTTTTTTGTCTTCAGGGTTATCCTTTTCCGGATTTTTTAATTCTGAAATCACTCTCGGATAAGCATCGGTTACCGTTAAAACTGTACTCAACATTGTGATAAAAGCCGCAACCGAAATTAAAGGTTTGCTCCATTCACCAAGTGTTTTTCCGTAAAGCTCCACCAATTGACTAGAAAACTCCACACTGTTATTGGAAAAAGAAGTTCCGCTACCAAACATCACTAAAACGCCAAGAAGAAAGAATAATAATCCGATAAAAGCGGCCGAAAGATACCCCACATTAAAATCGGCAAAAGCACCTTTCACTGAGATTTTCTGCTTATTCTGAACCGCTTTTTCTTTGGTCCAGATAGAATGCCACACCGAGGCATCTAATGGGATAGGCATCCAACCCATAAAAGCGATTATAAATCCTAAACTGGCGGTGGTCCAGAGTGAAGGCGGTTCAGTGGTTACGGCATCGGTAACAGTCCCTGCGCCAAAAGCCATAATTACTGCAGCGAGTGTGGCCAGCGTTAATAAAGTAACAATCACTTTCATACTTTTATCTAGGCCTGGATATTTTCCTATTAAAAGTAAAGCGATACAGGAAATAAGAATAATGCCGCTCCAAAGAAATGGCGACCAGCCAAAATTGAATAAACGTTCAGCCAATCCTGCGGTAACAATGGTAACCGCGGCCTGGATAATAAACATACTTCCCAGGGTAATAAAAATATAGATCCAATAAGGAAATTTACCAAGCTTTTTATATCCTGTGATTAAATGATTGCCGGTGCCTGCGGCAAATCTGGGGCCAAATTCCAGGAATGGATATTTTGAAATACAGGCTATAATTAAAACCCAGATTAAGATAAATCCGTAATCGGCGCCGGCTCTTGTAGCCTGCACCAAATGAGAAACTCCAATAGCGGCACCGGCCAGTAGAAAACCCGGTCCAATACTTTTTAAAATGGATGTTTTAGAAGTAGATTTTTGCCTCATTTAGAATCCCTGATATAAAATATAGTTATGTCACTTCGAGCGCAGTCGAGAAGTCAATTTAAGCAAATTCAGCAATAAGTTTAGTATTTACTTCGTGACCGCCTTTATAGGTTTTGATTTTAAAATTGGTTGGGAATATTTCTTTTAAGCGTTTTTCTTCTACTTTAATAATCCCGTCTTTAAGATATGCATCTTCGGTTCCGTAAATAAATGTAAAGTTAGTATTTTTCAGGAATTTAAAATCTTCAGGCTTTAATTCTGCAGGTACTTTTCCGGAATGCATAATTAATTCATCGCATTCTATCTTACGTCTCGAAATCCAACGTGTTGCTACCGAAACGCCCTGTGAGTAACCCAGAACTATAAGTCGTGGAGCATTTTTAAGGTTTTCAGTTTTATAAACTTCATCCAGGTAGTTGAGTACATTTTCGGTTTCAGCTTCAGTGCGTTCTTTGGTGAGCCAAGATGCTCCTACGTGTTTATACTCGTTGTTAAGGTAATATTTAGACTGCGCCTGTGGAGCTATAATATAGTTTTCTTCCGAGTTTAAATGATGAAAATGCCTCAGGAAATACCGACTTAAATAACCAATTCCGTGACAGACCAGCCACACGGTTTGAGTTCTTTCCGTAAAATCGTTTAAAACGCTGTAGGTATTGGTGATCTGGTAAGAAAGCTGCTTTTCAGTGCTCATAAAGTTGATTTTATGTAGTTTTTAATGGGAAACCCTCAGTTTAATAGCGGGATTTTCTCATTAAATTTGAAATATCTTCGAAGATAACATTCTTAGCTCCTGTGACCTTTTCTTATTGCAATACACCCTCATGTTATGCAATAAATTTCACCCCACAATTTGTGATCAACAAAACTAATTAATACTAATTATTATGGAAATTTTTATAAGAAGATTATTCTTATCTGTTCTCCTGTGCGTTGTTTGTTTTTCTTGTAGTGAGGAAGAAGACGTCCCGGGAGTTACAGAAAAAGCTACGTTGTCCTTTAGTCCTATTCTTAATGACTTGCTGCGAAACCAGCAAAATAAACAGGAATCTCCTGAACTCCCGGCGTGTTCTGATGATACGCCTTCTTATGTAGAAATTATTCTTTTACAAGGGGAAGAAGAAGTTGTAGGTTCTTCGGAAACTCCATTTGCCATTGATTTGGTTGCTGATGAAAATTATACTGAATATAGTCCTGAACTTGAACTTGAACCGGGAACGTATACATTAGATCATTTTGCAGTATATAATTCTGATGGCGAACTTATATGGCTTGCGCCCAAAGGAGGGGCAATTGGAGATCTTTTGCAGAATACTTTACCATTGGAAATTAATCTTCGTAGCGGAGTTAAAAAATACGTAGATGTAACAGTAGTTTGTTTTGATGATAGAATTGTAAATGAATACGGTTATTTATTTTTTGATCTTATTCCTACCGAATTATTTGAATATTGCTTTTTCGCAAATTACTGTAATGAAGCCGGAAGACATTATACCGCGGCTTATACCGTAGATATTTGGTTAGGAACAGATGATAGTGGTACTCCACTTTACACAGGTGTCGAAAACGTAAAATCTACTGAAGATGAAGATCCCTGGGCAGATCCGTTATGTTTTGATTTACCTAATCTACAGGATTATGAAGATGATGAACCATACCTATATTATGAGGTTACTCTTAAAGGATGGCCAGATGTTTATGGCGAGGTTTCAGAGATAGTTATTGATGGCACGTTAAGTAGAGCTGATATTCAAGCTAATTTTGACGGGGATGATAATGTTGAATACGAGCATTTATTCTTCGGTTGTGGAGATGATGGAGAACCATTAGACTCAGATCAGGATGGAATTCCTGACAGCGAGGATAATTGTCCAAATGTACCTAACCCAGATCAGGCAGACGAAAATGAAGATGGAGTAGGTGATGCCTGTGAAAATGGTTCAGATGATGATGGGGATGGCGTCCCAAATGATATAGATGAATGTCCCGGTACAGATCCAGGAGTAGAAGTAGATGAAGTTGGATGTGAAAGTATCCAGGTCCCGGGAAGAGATGTGGTTGTATTAAACGATATAAACATATTTGATAATGATGCTCTTGAAGATCCTGATAATGTGAGGTTTGTTCAAAACCTCGTAAATTATACCACAACAGGAGTGAGGAACAGTGGAGATGTAGTTTGGATAGATCGCGGCCGCAATGCAAGATGCTATAGTAATGGAGAATGTAACGAAACAGGATGGGCTACAACTGAATCTGTTATGGCCGACGAAGGTTTTACTGTGGAGAGTATTTTCTCAAGTGTAGGTTCTTTAACAAATATTCCTTCAGATGTTAAAATTGTGATGTTAGTTATGCCAACTTCGCAATATACAGTTGAGGAAATCAATACTCTAAAGCAATTTGCAGCCGATGGAGGAAGAATAATTTTTGTAGGTGAGCATGATGTATTTTATTTAAATATTGATGTAGAGAATCAATTCCTGGCCAATATGGGAGCCGTATTATTCAATAGTGGTGGTGCAGTTGATTGTGGTTATAACGAGTTACCCCCAGCTTCAAATAGAGACCATCCAATTATGGCAGGTATTGAAGATCTAACCATTGCCTGTGCATCTGTAATAGAGCCTGGAGAGGGAGATTTCGCTTTATTTTATGATATTTCAAATACTTTAGTTCTAGGGGGAGTAGCAAAAATTGACACTGCACCAATAAGTGAGCTTAAACAGGTAAGAAGGTCGAAATTTAGAGAAACTAAACAATTACCTAACGGTTCTTCCTCTACAGGATATTAATAACTACAACTTTAATTAATTAAAAGGCCGCTATAAAGCGGCTTTTTTTATAGAAGCCTGCAAAGTTGTATTTGAATCTTACCTTCTTCTCAATACTTATTTTTATTATAGGGTTTTGTACTTTTACGATATAATCAATAATTTAATGATGACCAAAGAAGAAATTCTGGCGCTTTCCAAGAAGGTATGTAAAAACACGTTAATGGAAACCCTGGAAATTGAATTTACTGAAGTTGGAGACGATTATTTAATTGCAAAAATGCCCGTAACGCCTAGAGTCCATCAACCTGATGGTGTGCTCCACGGCGGAGCCAGCGTGGCTTTGGCTGAAAGTGTCGGCAGTATGGCAAGTTATGTTTTTTTAGATACTGAGGAATTTTTTATCCGCGGTATTGAAATTTCGGCGAATCATTTAAAAAGTATTACTGAAGGTTTTGTTTATGCCAGGGCTTCTTTTATTCATAAAGGTCGAACCACACAGCTTTGGGAAATCAGGATTACCGATGAAGATGAAAACCTCATTTCTATCGTAAAACTTACTACCATAGCATTGCCAAAAAAGAAATAGAAGATGAATAGCGAAGAATTTTTCATAAAATTAGATGCTCAAATTCAAAACGGAAATCCGTTTGTGGTCTATAGAAACCCTAACGCTAAAAACGGGTTGACCAAAGCTTTGCTTCAGGATTCAGCTGAAACTTATAAAACCAGTAATTTCACCGAAAACGGATTTGTTTTCGCTCCTTTTGAAAATGCTGAAAATGCTTTTTTAATCCCTTCAGAAAATGCCGAGCTAATTACTACAGAATATCCGGCTGAGAACTCTGAAGAAGTAAAGAAAGAAAACCAGGATTTTCCTCCGGCATATACCAATAATCAGGCTAAAATTAAACACGAAGAATTAGTTCAAAAGGGAATTGAAGAAATTGAGAAAGGAGAATTTAAAAAAGTGGTTTTATCACGGAAAGAAGATGTGCAAACCCAACTTGAAGCTCTAGTGATTTTCAGGAACTTACTTAAAAAATATGAAACGGCTTTTGTGTATTTCTGGTTTCATCCTAAAACCGGGATTTGGCTTGGGGCCACCCCGGAAACGCTTTTGAATGTAGAACGTGAAAAATTCAAAACAATGGCCCTCGCAGGAACACAGTCGTTTAAAGGAACTTCATCTGTAAACTGGGGAGAAAAAGAAATTGAGGAACAACAAATTGTTACCGACGCGATTTTAGAAAATCTCGAACATAAAGTTTCAGGTAAGATTCATAAATCGGAGCCCTATACCTCCAAAGCGGGAAATCTGTTGCATTTACAAACCGATATTACCGGAATGTTAGATCCGGAAAAATCCAGTCTTAAAAGCTTGATTTTAGCTTTACATCCAACTCCGGCCGTTTGCGGACTTCCAAAGGAAAAAGCGAAAAAATTTATTACGGAAAATGAAAGTTATAAGCGTGAATTTTATTCAGGGTTTTTAGGGGAATTAAATATGAAGAAGGAAGTAAAGCGGAATAGTAATCGCAGGAACCAGGAAAATCAAGCTTATGGAAGCATCCTGAAGCAGACATCTTTGTTTGTAAACCTGCGATGTATGAAGCTGAATGAGGGGAAAGCCAGGTTGTTTATTGGTGGAGGGATTACTAAATATTCCAATCCTGCAGAAGAATGGGAGGAAACCGTAAATAAATCACATACCATAAAATCGGTACTTGTGAAATAAGGTCAAAACCTGCTTCTGAAATGTTTTTGAAATTGTAATTTTGAATTAAATTACCTGTCGTCCTAATGTCCCGATGCTTTGGGATATCTCAGGCTCCAGTTTTTATAAAACTTAGAACCTGGAACAAGTTCAGGTTGACGTTAGATCAAAATTAAAATTATAGACCTCACAGGTTTTCAAAACCTGTGAGGTCTGGGATTCAACTCTACAAAATAAACTTTGTGAAATACTCCAAAATACCTGTTGCCAGATCTATTGTAGCGCTTTGCGTTGCCAAAAATATAAATCACGTGGTGATTTCCCCTGGATCGAGAAATGCGCCACTTACAATTGGTTTTACACATCATCCCGAGATTAAACCTTACAGTATTGTAGATGAACGCTGTGCGGCTTTTTATGCATTGGGATTGGCGCAACAATTACAGAAACCGGTAGCGCTGGTTTGTACTTCGGGTTCAGCCTTGCTTAATTATTATCCGGCGATTGCCGAAGCTTTTTATAGCGATATTCCGCTGGTGATTATTTCAGCAGACCGTCCTGTTGAACGAATAGATATTGGCGACGGACAAACGATTAGACAGAAAAACGTATTTGAAAACCATATTTTATATTCGGCAAACTTACATTCAGAATTAGTTCTGGATTCTGAGGCGACCGATAAGAAACTTCAGCAAAAACAATTTGAATCGCAAAAACATAACGAGAGGGAAGTAAACCTTGCATTAAATAAAGCGATAGAAGGGAAAGGGCCGGTTCATATTAATGTGCCATTTTACGAACCTTTATATGATCTTGTAGAAAATGTTGAGGTAAAACCCATCCAAATTTTGCCGGAAATTAAAGAACGTACCTATTCCGAAAATCAATTAGGAGCTTACGCCGATCTCTGGAATAAAGCAAAGCGAAAAATGGTAATTGTTGGGGTCGCGCACCCAAACGTGGTAGAACAGGAATTTCTCGAAAAACTGGCCACGGACGATTCGGTTATTGTATTGACGGAAACTACCTCCAATTTAAATCATCCCGAGTTTTTCACCAGAATTGATACCCTGATAGGGCCAATCGAAAAAGACGAAAACAGGGAAGAATTATTCAAGACACTTCAACCGGAAATTTTGCTGACTTTCGGCGGAATGATTGTTTCCAAAAAAATCAAAGCATTTTTAAGAAATTACCAGCCACAGCAACACTGGCATATTGATCCTAAAAAAGCCTACAATACTTTCTTCTGCTTAAACAAACATTTTGAAACCACTGTAAATTCATTTTTCACTCATTTCTTTCCCCTTACTCAAAAGTCCAAAAGTGATTATGGAAAATTCTGGAAAGAGGTAAAAAGCAAGCGCCAGGTTCGGCACGAGGAATATATGGATAAGATTCCGTATTCAGATCTAAAAGCGATGCAGGAAATTATTCCCAGCGTACCAGAAAATTACATTGTGCATCTTGGGAATAGTTCAACCATTCGCTACGCTCAATTGTTTAAATGGAAAGAAAGCTTGCGTATTTTTTGTAATCGTGGTACAAGCGGGATTGATGGTAGTATTTCTACTGCAGTTGGCGCGGCTTGCTTAAATGGGGAGCCCACGTTAATGATTGCAGGTGATTTAAGTTTTTTCTATGATAGCAATGCCCTTTGGAATAATTATATTCCGAAGAATTTCAGGATAATAATTTTGAATAATAACGGCGGCGGTATTTTTAGGATTCTCCCAGGAAATAAACATACAGAAAATTTTGAAACTTATTTTGAAACCACGCATCAGCTTCAGGCGAAATCTTTAAGTGAAATGTATGGATTTGAATATTGTTCTGCTAAAACTTCCGAAGAAATAAATGAGCAATTGAAATTTTTTTTCAGCGATACAGTTCAACCAAAAATTTTGGAAATTTTTACACCTAGAAAAATTAACGACGAAGTGCTGCTGGAATACTTCAATTTTATGAAATCTTAAGATTCTTAATTCGTAGATAAACACTCATTTAAGTATCTTGGTGAGAAATAAACCAAAAAATCTTAATTATGAGTACAAAAACCGATGAAAAAGTAGGTAAATACATTCAGGATGTAAAAGACAAAACGGGAGACGAACCCGATGTTGGGTTGCTTAGAAAAGTAACCGAATCTTGCGGCCCCAGTATTTTTAGAAATGACGCTGAAACCGTTTCCAGCTCTTCAGAATCTGAAATGGAAACCGTAAAACGGAACTTCTTAATTAAAAAATTAGGTCTCAAGGATGACGAAAAACTGGATGTAGGTTTGAATGCCGTAATGGAAAAATATGGTAAATCCAATAGAAATAAATTTCGCGCGGTAGTCTACTATTTACTAACAAAATACTTTAAAAAAGAAAGTGTTTTTAAATAAAATGAATAGGCTAAATATTTTAAAAATCCGTTTCACGAGGGTGAAAGACGGATTTTCCTGTTTTATAGAAAAGCCGTAAAATATAAAGTATCTTTGCACTTCAAAATATAGATTATGCTTAGAATTGGCGAAAATCACACGCTTAATATTGTTAGAGAAACCGAACCCGGACTTTTCTTAACAGATACTGAAGGAAATGAAGTTTTGCTTCCGAATAAATATATCCCCGAAACTTTTGAAATAGGAGACGAGATTGAGGTTTTTGTTTACCTGGATCACGAAGAAAGACCGGTTTCAACCACTTTAGAACCCCTGGTAAAGCTAGATGAATTTGCATTTCTAAAATGTGTTGAGGTAACTGAATTTGGAGCTTTTTTAGATTGGGGATTGGAGAAACATTTATTTGTTCCGTTTAAGGAGCAGGCTTACCCAATGAAAAAAGGCGGCCGTTATCTTATTTTTTGCTATTTAGACGAAGAAACCGATCGATTGGTTGCTTCAAGCAAGGTTCATGCTTTTTTAGATAATTCTGAACTTACCATAGAGCCTTTTGAAGAAGTAGACCTTATAATTAGTAATAAAAGTGATTTGGGTTATAATGTGATTATTAATCAATTGCATTTAGGTTTGATCTATCACGACGATGTTTTTCAGGAAATAAACGTGGGTGATGAAATGCGCGGATTTATTACTAAAACGCGTCCCGATGGAAAAATTGATGTGAGTTTACAAAGGCCCGGTTACCGGAGTATTGAACCAAATGCCGAGCTTATTCTCAATAAATTAAAGAAAAACGAAGGTTATTTGAACCTTACCGATAAATCTTCTCCAGAAGCTATTCACAGTCAGTTAGGAATTAGCAAAAAGAGTTTTAAGCGTGCTGCCGGGAATCTTTATAAGCAAAGAAAAATTGATATTAAAGAGGACGGAATTTACCTGAAAGAAGATTAGTAAAAGTAGCTTCCCCGGGGGGAATAATATTGGGAACCGTAATACATTCTTCGCTGGGTTTGCCTGTGAAGTGCGTTTTGATAAATTCGCTGGTTCTGATAATAAGGATTAGAGTTTAAAGCATCATTATATACCTCGTCATTATCCCTAAGTCTGTAATTGTTTGAAATTTCGAAAGCTTTCTTCTTTTGATTTGTTGTAGGTAACGGCGACCCGATATCTACAGTGCGTTTTTTCATATTACGTTGGCTTTCAAGAATACCAACCATATCTACGCTGGCGCGTTTTCCATCATCTACATTTATAAATTCGCCGCTGGGAAGATCAAAATCCCCTTTAAAGAATTGTTGTCCAAAACTAAGGTCGCTCCAGGAAGGCTCTATACTGTAATTGCTAATTTCAAAATCGGCAACATCCCAGTATTCCTGGGCAGAAACTGAAGTTATGCTGAATAAAAACAGACTAAGAAATAGCAAGCGAAATTTCATTTTTAGGGCTTTTGTCTTTAATATAGCAAAAACAATGCAAATCTATTTGTTTAGCAAAGATATTAAGATAAATTGAAAAGCTTATTTTTGAATAAAATAAAGACCTATGAGTGAAATCAACTGGAAAACTGTAAAAGAATACGAAGATATAACTTATAAGAAATCAGGCGGTGTTGCACGAATTGCCTTTAACCGACCTGATGTTCGCAATGCTTTCAGGCCAAAAACAACCTCAGAACTCTTAGATGCCTTTCACGATGCACACGAAGATACTGAAGTAGGTTGCGTTTTACTTTCTGCTGAAGGCCCCTCTTCTAAAGACGGGAAATGGGCATTTTGTAGCGGTGGCGATCAAAAAGCACGTGGTCACCAGGGCTATGTCGGTGAAGATGGCTACCATAGACTGAATATTCTGGAAGTTCAACGTTTAATCAGGTTTATGCCTAAAGCTGTAATTTGCGTAGTTCCGGGTTGGGCAGTAGGAGGCGGGCATAGTTTGCACGTGGTTTGCGATTTAACCCTTGCCAGTAAAGAACACGCGATTTTTAAACAAACCGATGCTGATGTAACCAGCTTTGATGCCGGTTATGGTTCAGCTTATTTGGCGAAAATGGTAGGGCAGAAGAAAGCCCGGGAAATCTTTTTCCTCGGAAGGAATTATTCAGCGCAGGAAGCTTATGAAATGGGAATGGTAAATGCGGTAATTCCGCACGATGAGCTGGAAGATACTGCTTATGAGTGGGCGCAGGAAATTATGGCAAAATCACCAACTTCCATTAAAATGCTGAAATTCGCTATGAACATGACCGACGACGGAATGGTTGGTCAGCAGGTTTTTGCAGGAGAAGTTACCCGACTTGCCTATATGACCGATGAAGCCAAAGAGGGCCGTGATGCTTTTCTCGAAAAAAGAAAACCAAATTTTGATAAAAAATGGATCCCGTAGCCAAAGATTTTAGCAACGAACAAATAGATTTAGCTTCCCTTCCCAAATATGAGTCGGTAGCTTTTTCTTCAGTTTCGTCTAAATATCTTATAAAAATGAATATTCAAACGGGTATTTTTATGCTCGTTCTGACTATTGCGCTTGGCGTGTTTTGGTTTTTTCAGCTAAATTATATCCAATCTGGGATTATTTTTGGTTTTGTATTTGTCGCCTTTATTTTTAGATTTTGGAATAATTATAAGTTGCTTCAAAGTTTAGGGTATGCGATCAGGGAAAAAGATATTATTTATAAAAGAGGATTCATTTTTAGTAAAACAACAGTAATTCCATTTAACCGAGTGCAGCACGCATCGATTTCACGTGGGATTTGGGATAAGCTTTTAGGAATTTCCAGCCTTAACATTTTTACTGCCGGAGGGGGCGCAAGTGATATTTCTATTCCCGGTTTAGAACCCGACAAGGCTGTGCAATTAAAAGAGGCTATTGCACTTAAGATTTCTAATGATGAATCCTGAAGTCTACAGCAAACCGCAGCGCCAATCAATAGCCGGTGTTCTTCTTATTTTTATTTCCAGCATTTATAAATTATTTAGATCTTTCTGGGCGATTGGTGCGTATTTGTTGGTTAGCGGACCTAGCAGGACTACTTTACTTTATATTGGTCTTGCATTGCTTTTAATTGGGTTCTTAACCCTTATCTATAGCTACCTGTACTATCGCAAATTTATTTTTTATATAGATTATAAACGGGAGGAATTTGTATTGGAAAAAGGGATTTTTTCTACCGAAAATACTGCAATTCCTTTTGATAAAATTCAGCAGGTTTATTTTAAACGTTCTATACTGCAACGTATAATTAAGGTTTACAGCCTGGTAATAGAAACCGCTGGAAGCAATCTTAAAGAAGTTGAAATAAAAGCGGTGTCAGAAGAAGATGCCAATATACTTTCGAAAATCTTATTAAAAGCGAAGGCTGAAAATACCGAAAAAGATTCATTAAAAGAAGAATCTGAAGAAGCAGAGGAAAACAAGGAGGTTTTCTGGACTCATAAAGTAGGATTTCTCACCCTTCTTAAAATTGGGATTAGTACCAATTATTTACGCGGCCTTTCGTTAGTTTTTGCTTTTGTAATGACTATTTACAACAGGGTAAATACCTATTTTAAAGATCAGGTGGAAGATGTGGAGGTTTATTTTGATCAGTTTTCCGGGGTATTACAATCCCTCGGGTTTTTAGCATTACTTTTTGTGTTGCTCCTACTTTTAAGCATAAGTATTACCATTATTGAAGTTTTCATCAAATATTATGGTTTGACTATTCAGCAGAATAGGGATAAGATGGAGGTGGAGATGGGGTTGAAAACCAATACCAAGGTTTCCCTGCAACCCAGACGGCTTCAGTTAATGCGAATTAAAACAAACCCGGTTCAGGAGCGTTTAAATCTTTATGAAGCTCAAATCTCTTTGTCAAGCAGCGAAAATGAACTTCAGAAAAATAAAATAAAGATTCCGGGACTGGGAAAAGAAATCATAAAAAAAATAAAATATTTTTTATATCCAGAATCTTCTAAATCCAGTTTCTGTACAATCTTTAAGCCGGATAAATTATTATTATTCCGGAAAATTTCACTGGCAATGTTACCGGTAATGATCTTTCTTGCAATTTGGTATTTTTTAGATTTTATAAACCTAAAATTAGGTGCTGTTTTAGCCATAGCAGGAGTATATACTTTTGCAGCTTTAACTTTGCAAATACTTGCCTTTAGAGCCCGAAAACTCATAATTACGGAAGAATTTTTACAAAAGAAAACCGGTTTCTGGAACAAAACCGAAGAAACCCTGGAATTGTTTAAAATTCAGTCTATAAGTGTGAAGCAGCCTATTTGGTATCGTAGAAAAAACCTGGTTAATGTGGTTTTTCATACCGCCGGGGGAGATCTTAGGTTTTACGCGGTGGAGACCGGTATTATACAGTACGTAAATTATGTACTATATAAAGCTGAGGTTAGTTCAAAACACTGGATGTAAGCTAAAACAAAAAATCCCCAATCTAATTTTAGACTGGGGATTCTCACTTTAAACAATAAACAAGATTTATCGTATCGCCGGATATTCCTCTGGATTTACTTCGTTAAAAATCGCATAAACCTTTTCAAAAATATCTTCTGCTGAAGGTTTACTGAAATAATCTCCATCGGTCCCATAAGCCGGACGGTGTTCTTTTGCGGTTAGTGTTTGCGGTTTGCTATCCAGGTATCTCCAGGCGTTTTGCTCGTTTAAAACCTTATCTAAAATAAAGGCTGAAGCCCCTCCCGGAACATCCTCGTCTATCACCAGAAGTCGGTTGGTTTTTTCAACACTTTTTACAATATCGTGATCTAAATCAAAAGGAAGTAGCGATTGTACATCAATCACTTCGGAATTAATCCCATATTCACTTAGTTCTTCAGCAGTTTGACACACAATTCTTAAAGTAGAACCATAAGAAATTAAGGTAATATCTGTTCCTTCTCTTACAGTTTCCACTTTACCAATCGGCGTTCTAAGTTCAGGTAGGTTGCTTGGTCTTTTTTCTTTTAATCGGTAACCGTTTAAACACTCTACTAATAATGCAGGAGTGTCCTGCTCCAGTAGAGTATTATAAAAACCTGCAGCTTTGGTCATATTTCTGGGTACTAAAACGTACATACCGCGAACCAGGTTTAAAATTCCACCCATTTGTGAACCACTATGCCAAATACCTTCTAAACGGTGGCCACGGGTTCTTATAATTAGCGGGGCTTTTTGTTTTCCTTTGGTACGGTACTGCAGCGTTGCAAGGTCGTCACTCATTCCCTGTAGAGCGTACATTACATAATCCAGGTATTGAATCTCAGCAATTGGTCTTAGACCTCTCATTGCCATTCCAATTCCCTGTCCAAGGATTGTTGCTTCACGAATTCCAACATCGGCAACGCGTTGTTTTCCATATTTTTTTTGAAGACCTTCCAGTCCCTGGTTAACATCACCAATTTCACCGGCATCTTCACCAAAGATTAGCGTTTCTGGGATATTGCCAAAAATCTGGTCAAAGTTATCACGCAGAATAATTCTTCCGTCTACTTCAGTTGAACCTTCATCGTACTCCGGTAAAACTTCAGATTGAATCCCATTAGATTTGATATATAAATGGCTGTTATAATCATCAGCCATATCTTTATTAAAATCCTTAAGCCAATTTAGTAATTGAGACTTTTCTTCAGAATTTTCCCTTCTAATGGCTCTTAAAGTTTTTCTTGCTGCTACAGCCAGATCTTTTTTAAGCGGTTCTTTATTTGAATTAAGATCTTTTGCCAGGTTAATAACGGTCTCTTTTTCTTCGGTATTCTTTGCTAGTTTAGAAAGTACAGCGAGTAATTCTTTTTGTTTGGCTTTAGTAGGTTCGGCATATTTATTCCAGGCTACCTTCTTACCTTCTCTTACCTCGCGTTTTATTTCCTTTTCAATACTTTGCAGCTCTTCGTCTGTGCTAATATTGTTTTCCAGAATCCATTCTCTAAATTTTACATTGCAGTCATACTCACGCTCCCAGGAAAGGCGTTGCTCATTTTTGTAACGCTCGTGAGAGCCGGAAGTAGAGTGCCCTTGTGGTTGCGTAAGTTCTACCACGTGGATAAGCACCGGACAATGTTCTTTTCGGGCTATTTTTTCGGCTTTTTCGTAGGCTTCAATAAGCGCTACATAATCCCAGCCATTCACCACGATTATTTCGTAGCCTTTATTTTCTTCATCTCTTTGGAAACCCTTTATGATTTCAGAAATATTTTCTTTTGTTGTTTGGTGTCTTGCGTGTACCGAAATTCCATATTCATCGTCCCATACGCTTAATACCATAGGTACCTGCATCACGCCGGCAGCATTTAGGGTTTCCCAAAAATGGCCTTCGCTGGTACTGGCGTTTCCAATAGTTCCCCAGGCGATTTCATTTCCATTTTCTGAAAAATTCTCGGCCGATAATCCTTCTACGTTTCTATAAATTTTTGAAGCCTGAGCAAGCCCTAAAAGTCTTGGCATTTGGCTGGCAGTAGGGGAGATATCTGCACTGGAATTTTTCTGTTCCATCAGATTTTTCCAGCTGCCGTCTTCATTAAGACTGTGGGTGGTAAAGTGTCCGCCCATTTGCCTTCCGCCAGACATGGGCTCGTTTTCCAGGTTAGAATCGGCATACAAACCGGAAAAAAATTGTTCTATGCTAAATTGATTAATGGCCATCATAAAAGTTTGATCACGATAGTAACCAGACCTAAAATCTCCATTTTTAAAAGCTTTTGCCATAGCAAGCTGTGGCACTTCTTTTCCATCGCCAAAGATTCCGAATTTAGCCTTTCCGGTGAGCACTTCGCGTCTTCCTAAAAGGCTACATTCCCGGCTGGTGACGGCAATTTTATAATCTGCCAGCACCTCGGTCTTGAAATCTTCAAATGAAATTGAATCTTTAGTTTTTGTTTCGCTTTGCATGAACGTAATTTATGAATAATAACAAATGTAACGAAAACTTAGATTGTACACAATTCATTAAAATCAAAATATTTTAAGAAAAGTGTATTTTAAAGGATTTTTATTGTATTTACCGAAAAGAAATATCATATTTAATAGGAAATGCTGATTAATACGTAATTGTAATGAAGAATAATAAGAATTACCTAAGCATTTAAATATTTGTTAATACCAGCGACGGGTAAATAACCTGATTAATGTATTTAAATCTAAGGAAACGATAAATCTTATTTTCTGATCATAATTTTCCTGGGCTACTTCCCAGCCTAAATTAGAATAAACAGGAAAGAAAACTTCAAAATAGTCGTCAACTAAACTCAACCGTACCCCTGAGTCGTATAAAAAACGCGCATTTTGATGCTGATTTTTTACTAAACCAACATCTCCATATATAAAAAACCATTTGTAAAGGTTAGTACTACCATTTAACGTAGTTAACCATTGGTTAGCATATTCGGGTTGTAGCTGGGATTTAAATCCACCCTCTGCAACGATAATTTGCTGACTGAATAAACCAGAACCCTGGCTTCTTCCGTAGTAATTGTAATCAAAGAGATAATCGGTAGGGCGATCTAAGGCAAAACTGAAATAATCGGTTTCCATATTATCACTGTATAAAAATGTACCGGTAAAGAACCTAAGGTTGATCTGGCGATTATTTCTAAATAGTTTTCGATATTCCAGGCTCATAGAAATTTTACTGAATTTTTCTGCCAGTTGAAAATCAAAAGAAGCGCTGTAATAATCTACCAAATGAGGCTTGCTGTACCTGTAATTAATATTGAAAACATTGTAATTAGGTTCATCTAAAGTTTTATCGGGGTCGCTATCCCGTCTTACGTTTATATTTCTTATTAATAAATTTTGACGCTCGTTATCCCGTAAATATTTATCTCGGAATGAAAAATTTAAAAATGGTGTATATTTTTCATAAAAGAGATTGTAGCCATACGAATAGCGCGTTCCTCCGAGGCCGTAAGAAATTTTGTAGAGTTCCTTATTTTCAAACTGGTGTGTATTGCTAAAAGAAGCCGAACCAACTATGGTTTCACTATTAAAACCATATTTAGGTGAAATATTAAAATTGAAGGTTTTTGAAAGAACTGTTTTATTATACAATTTGGGCCCAATAGAAATACCATCGTACAGGTTATAACTGAATTCAGGCATAAAAAATAACTGGTTATATTTGGGATCTTCAATATCCTGAAGTAATCTAAACTGAAGCGGTTTGTTAAAAAGTTTGGTTACCGCCTTATAATTATCCCGTTGATTAAATTCGGGAATTTTTTGCTCATAATTTAATGCAAGCCTGTCTACATCCTGCCGCGCAATTTCTATTGTTTTGGTTTTATCTATATTTTCCACCCATTTTTTAAAGATTATTTCGCCGTCTTTTAAACCATATAAAGAAACCGGGAAGTCTGTTTTTCTTTTGTTTTTAATGGTAACGCGCAGCGAATCTTTTGTTTTGCGTAACCTGTGAATCGTAAAATCTATCTTTTTATTTGAGCCAACATAATCCTGAAAGAACCATGAAATGTCTTTTGTTGCATGATTTTTTAAATTCTGTTCAAAATCTTCAGCCGTGGTTGGACGCATATTATTTTCCTGATAGAAATCTTTAACTGCATCTTTAACCTTACTGTTTTCCAGGTAATCTTCAAGATATTTTAAACCCACGCCGGCTTTATAGGCATTAGCGATGTTTTTATTGAATTTCACCAGGGAATCCTGAGCTGTCCTAAGGGGTTGGTCTAAATTCATACGCGCCATGTTCATATACAGAAACTGGTACTGGTCGTTAAATTCCAGATCTGCCGCGTGAAACCATCGTATACCAATAATATCGCTGAGATTTCCTAAAAGTTTCATCTTAGGATAATACTCATTTACATAATCTATCATCAAAGAAACCAGAATAGCATCGTGTACCCATTGCTCTTTACGCGGATTAATGTGCACCGAATTTTTCAGTAAATTATTGGTGATGGTTTTAAACTGTTTAATATCGTATTGAAAACCATCTGGAAACGGGCGAATAAAACCTGGCAATTGGTTTAAACCATAAATAGGACTACTTAAATAATCGTCCTGGGTTACGAAAATATTATGGTGAGGATATTCCCCAAGTCTCTTGTTGTAGTATTTTAAAATACGCTCTAATAAAATTCTTTTAATTTCCGGTTGAAGGTCCTCATCATCTACATTTGTCAATATTTCGTGATTTTCCGTTCTAATCGACTCAAAAATAAATGAATTGGTAAGATATAATTTAGTGTCTAATTGATCTTTACCTGAAAGTTTTACGGTTTTAAAACCATTTCTGGTACTAACACTTTCAAAATCCAGCGCCGTCCCCACGTAGTATTTTGGTGGAGTGGTAAGAGTGATTTCAACATTATGCATTGCATTATATTGATCGCCTAAATCCTTATGGCTAAAAACTTCCCAATTTCCGTTTTTGTAAACGCCGGGAGTAATATACCAATACCTGAGTTTGTAATTATTATTTGAATCTACCCCGTAACGTGTAAATTTATCTATGGGAATTTTTACCTGGTAATCTAAATTTATGGTGATGCTTTTACCTGGTAGTAAAGGTTTATAAAGTTTGACCCTAATAAGATCCTGGGCCAGGTAAGGGCGTTCCCAAATTAGGGATTCGTTTTCGGTATTGGTGAGCTTATTAATATGGGTAGCTCCGCGTTCTTCATCTTTAGCAAAGCGGAAGCGCCTTGCAAATTCTTCAGCAAAACGTTTTGCCAGGGGAGTGTCTTTGGCGCTAAAGGCATTAGCCCAGTCGTTAAGGTAAATTTGGGTAAGTGTATCCTTACTGGAGTTGGTATAAACCAATTCCTGCTCTATAGTAAAAGTATGGGTACTATCGTTTAAGTGAGCTTGTAAAGCAATGGAGTTTTGTGTAAAACCCCATCCAATTCCCACAAAAAAAAATAAATAAAACAGATAAAATCTCAAGGGGAATATATTTAACGTAACACAGAATTCGAGCTAAATATAATCAAAGTTTTTTTCCCTTCTCAAGATTTGCTTAAAAGTTAGGACTAAGATTATATTCTCCGTAGAATTCGTTTAGAATTTCAATAACTTCATCTTCGGTATCTACTACCTGAACCAAGTCCATATCTGGTGCACTAATGTTTTGAAAAGTATCTAAAAGTGTTTTTTGCACCCAGTCTACAAGCCCTCCCCAAAAATCTTTTCCTACTAAAATAATAGGAAATTTGTCTATTTTATGAGTTTGAATTAGCGTGATGGCTTCAAAAAGTTCGTCTAAAGTTCCAAAACCACCCGGCATTACTACAAATCCCTGAGAGTATTTTACAAACATTACTTTTCTAACAAAGAAATAATCAAAATCCAGGCTTTTATCGTTGTCAATATATGGATTGTCGTGTTGCTCAAAAGGGAGATCAATATTTAATCCTACAGAAGTTCCGCCGCCAAGATGAGCACCTTTATTACCCGCTTCCATAATTCCCGGGCCACCCCCGGTGATTACTCCGTAACCGTTTTCAACAATTTTTTTAGATATTTTTTCGGCTAGCTTGTAGTATTTTTGGTCGGGTTTGGTTCTGGCTGAACCGAAAATTGAAACACAGGGACCAATTTGACTTAGCTTTTCGTAGCCATTTACAAATTCACCCATTATTTTAAAGATCGCCCAGGAATCGTTTGTTTTAATTTCGTTCCAGGCTTTATTTTTTAAATTTTTATTCATATTATAATTAGTATTGTTAGTGTAATTCTTTTTTAAGGAAACCGGCAGTATAACTCTTTTTTGATTTGGCTACTTCTTCAGGGGTACCTTTAGCGATTACTTTACCGCCATTTTTACCACCTTCAGGGCCTATATCAATTATATAATCGGCCATTTTTATTACATCCATATTGTGTTCTATAATAAGGACGGTGTTTCCTTTGTTGGTCAATTCGTTTAATACATCCATCAATACCCTAATATCTTCAAAGTGTAGGCCGGTGGTAGGCTCATCTAAGATATAGAAAGTATTTCCCGTATCGCGTTTTGAAAGCTCGGTAGCAAGTTTAATTCGTTGGGCTTCTCCTCCCGAAAGTGTGGTACTTTGCTGGCCAAGTGTGATATAACCTAAACCAACATCTTTTATGGTTTTTAATTTTCTATATATCTTTGGAATAGGCTCGAAGAAAGTTGTTGCATCGTTAATGGTCATTTCTAAAACATCAGCAATCGACTTTCCTTTGTACCGAATTTCCAGAGTTTCACGATTGAAGCGTTTTCCCTGGCAGGTTTCACATTCTACGTAAACGTCCGGAAGGAAATTCATTTCAATAACCCGTAATCCGCCACCTCTACAGGTTTCGCATCTCCCGCCTTTTACGTTAAAGCTGAATCTTCCGGGTTTATAACCACGAATTAGCGACTCAGGGGTTTTAGCAAAAAGACTCCTAATTTCTGAAAATACGCCAGTATAGGTAGCCGGGTTAGACCTTGGAGTTCTGCCAATAGGCGTCTGGTTAATATCAATTACCTTATCAGCATTATCCAGTCCTTTAATAGTTTTGTATGGTTTGGGCTCTTTTACGCCATTAAAATAATGGGCATTCATAATAGGATAAAGAGTCTCATTGATAAGTGTGGATTTCCCACTACCGGAAACTCCAGTAACCGCAATCATTTGTCCCAACGGAATTTTAATCGAAACATTTTTAAGGTTATTTCCGGTTGCTCCTTTTAGTTCTATATGTTTTCCGTTTCCTTTTCTTCTTTCTTTAGGAATTGCAATTTCTTTGCTTCCGTTTAAATATGAAGCAGTAAGCGTATCGTGTTTTAATAATTCTGAAGGTGGACCTTCACTTATAATTTCCCCACCGTGTTTTCCGGCTCTTGGACCAATATCAATCACATAATCAGCACGTTCTATCATATCTTTATCGTGTTCTACCACAATCACAGAATTGCCAATATCTCTTAGAGCAATAAGGGAATTAATAAGTTTTTCGTTATCACGCTGATGCAAACCAATACTCGGTTCGTCTAAAATATAAAGAACGCCAACCAATTGTGAACCAATTTGTGTGGCTAATCTTATTCGCTGTGCTTCTCCGCCAGAAAGTGATTTTGAACCACGATTAAGGGAAAGGTAGGTGAGCCCAACGTCTACAAGAAATCCAATTCTTGTTCTAATTTCCTTAATAACTTCGGAGGCAATCTGGTTTTGTTTTTCGCTTAGTTTTTTCTCTAACCCAACGAACCATTTAGCCAGGTCTTCAATATCCATTAAAGAAAGTTCGGCTATATTTTTTTCGCTAATTCTGAAATAAAGCGATTCTTTTTTAAGTCGGCTGCCTTCACAAACGGGACATTCAACTTTATCCATATATTCTTTGGCCCAGCGTCTTAAAGAAGTAGAATCATTATTATTAAAAGTAGTTTCAATAAAAGTGGCTACGCCTTCAAAATTGATCTTAAATTCTCGGGTTATGCCCAGACTTTTGGATTCTTTAGTAAAAGTCTCTTTGCCTCCGTGAAGAATAAACTTCATTGCGGCATCTGGTATTTTAGAAACAGGATCTGTAAGTTTAAAGTCCCAGCGCTCAGCTATTAATTCCAGCTGAGAAAAAACCCAGTTCTTTTTTTGCGGACCGTGAGGAGCTAACGCTCCATTTTTTATTGATTTTGAACTATCTGGAATAATTCTATCAGTATTCACCTGGTATAAAGTGCCAATTCCGTTACAACTTGGGCAGGCACCTTTGGGTGAATTAAATGAAAACGTGTTAGGCTCAGGATTAGGATAAGAGATCCCGGTAGTAGGGCACATTAAATTCCTACTGAAATAACGAACACTCTCAGTTTCCTGATCAAGTATCATAAGCGTATCGCTGCCATGATACATTGCGGTTTTTATAGTTTCGTCCAAACGCTTTTGCGCATCGGTCTTATCATCTATTTTTAAGCGATCTATTACAATTTCTATATCGTGGGTTTTGTAGCGGTCCAGTTTCATACCTTTTACCAGATCCCTAACTTCACCATTAACCCTTGCTTTCAGAAAACCCTGCTTGGCTATTTGTTCAAATAATTCGCGGTAATGCCCTTTTCTGGATTTTACCACAGGGGCCAAAACACTTACTTTTTTTCCTTTAAAATCTTTTAAAATGAGATCTTTTATCTGGCTATCGGTATAACTAACCATTTTTTCACCGGTCTTATAACTATAAGCTTCACCGGCGCGTGCATAAAGTAAGCGTAAGAAATCGTAAATCTCTGTAATAGTCCCAACCGTACTTCGTGGATTCTTACTGGTGGTTTTTTGCTCTATTGCAATAACAGGGGAGAGTCCTTCAATTTTATCTACATCTGGTCGCTCCAGGCCTCCTAAAAACTGCCTTGCATAGGCCGAAAATGTTTCTATGTAACGGCGCTGTCCCTCGGCATAAATAGTATCAAAAGCCAGGGATGATTTTCCTGAACCAGAAAGTCCGGTAATTACCACCAGTTTTTCTCTTGGAATATTAACATCTATATTTTTAAGATTATGGACGCGAGCCCCTAATACTTCTATAAATTCTTCGGTTTTAGCCATATTTTTTATCAAGGGGGCAAAGGTACTTAAAGTGTTGCTAACTAAAAAGAAAGGAAGTTTCCAGTAGTGTTAATTATGGTTTAAAGTTTAAAAAAGGAATTAGCGTTAAGCTTTGGGAAGAATAGGGTTGGATTAATACAAATTTATTAGATCCAAAAATTAATTTGAGTTTGTCGTATTTCTTCTTCCTTTCACCTTGTATTTATTGTGCTGATTGTCAGTATAATATTACTTTATTTTTTTGCGTAAAATAAGGTTAATCCCCTATATTTGAGATACCAAATCTACATATTAAATTTTTTCCACCCCCCGGAAAGGTAACCAACCTACAAGTAGGTAATTTAAGCCCCATCAATTTTGCCCCTTTATTTTTGATCCCCCCACGAAAGATTTAAAAGATCCAAACCCTTCTATTGCGGTGTTTTAAATCTATCAATTAATTTATGTGGACCTACTCCACGGTTTTTACTAACTGGCTAAGAAGCCGCAAAATTGATGTATTATGATAACAGAAAAAAAGCAGTTACTGCTTATTACCAACAAACAAAGTATGGTAGACTGTGTTCAGGAGGGGGTTAGTATGCAATTTGAAGTAGCTCACGCGAATTCTTTACATACTGGCTTTAACATGGCACTTAATTTATTACCCGATGTAATTTTATTAGATTATTCTTCTTTTAGATCGGGCCGGAATTTTAAGAATATCGCTAATTTTAAATCAAATCATTTTCTTACTAAAGCCTGGCTCGTGGTTTATGCCGAAGAACGCTACAGGGCTGAAGCTGAGAGCAGGTTTAGAAAAGTGGTAGATGAGTTTTTATACTCTCCTACTATAGAAGCGCTTTGTGGAAAGATTATAAAACTTGTATACAGCAATCGTTCACTTTCCAACTTTTGGAAAGACGCTTTTATGGGAATGTTTAACATTATTTCCCAACCGGTAGTGCTGTTGGACCAAAACGAAATTGTAGCCATGAACGATGCTTTTAAGCAAAGTTTTGATGTGAGAGATAAAAAGGGTTTAAAACTCACCGACTTCGTGAAATGCGAAAATATACAGAAGGTTAAAGATAGTTTAAGAAATTTTGCACGGGGTAAACATATAAAAGCCTCCACCAAAACTGCGTTATTATTAAGGAATGATAAAGTGAGAAATGCCCGAATTAATTTTTCAAAATTAAACAGGAATTTTGGACATCAGTTTGTCATGTTTATAGATCTCATGGAAGAGAATGATGTAATTAATGACAGGATAGGAACTGCTTCAGAAGAAGTAGAAGATTGTTTCAAACAAAATAGCCAACTAACCGACTTTAAGTTTACCAATAGAGAAAAAGAAATCATTGAATTACTTATTAAAGGATATAAAACCAAAGATATATCTGAAGCTTTGTTTATTTCTCCAAAGACTATAGAAAAACATCGTTCTAATATAATAAAGAGAACAAATTCTGATACTATTTTGGAGAGTATAATTTATGCCATTAATCATAAACTTATAGATTATCAAAAAGTTTAAGAAAAGCCTTTTCGCTGAAATAGGGGAAAACCCCTATGGCATGATAGGAAAGAATTAGACTACATTTATCATATGAATTACTAGTCACCCCACTTCACTAGTTTTTACCTCAGCCTATTTATTTTACCGCCCCAACAGTAGTATTGATATATCAAGATGCTCTTTATGGAGTCATATTATATATATATTGTTTTAACCATTCTAAATATTTATTAACCAAAACTTTAGTGTTATGAAAAACCTAAAAAATTACCTTTCAAGTCTCGTGATTGTCGCGATGCTATTTACATCTTGTAGTAAAGATGAGTCCACAAACAATGTGGGAACCGATGGAGAAATGGCGAGTATTTCGCTGGGAGCAGTTTTAAATGACCTGGATAGACAGGGACTATTAAAACAGGCGATTCCTGAGTGTTCAGAAGATGCACCTATGTATGTAAGAGTTGTTCTTACCCATGATTTAGGAGAAGAAGATGTAGTTGTTCCAGTTAATTTTGACGGAACCACTTATTTTACAGATTATGATGAGGAACTGGCAATTCCAATCCCCGCCGGTGAAACTACCACTTCAATTAGTGTATCCGATTTCTGGGTTTATTCTGAAGAACCGGGTGAAAGTACTTTGCCAATTTGGGTAGCTCCAAAAGAAGGAAGTGAGTATGAGAATTTTGTGAATGACCCGCTTCCAATGAACTTTGAACTTAGAGCCGGCTCAAAGAAATATGTTGATGTAGAAGTATTATGTTTCGATGATAGAGATGTAAACTTATACGGATATCAATTCTTTGATCTTATTCCAATTCCGATGATTAAATTCTGTTTATTCGGAAACTTCTGTCCTTCAGAAGACGGTAGACACTATGTAGCCGGTTATACAGTAAATGTATGGCAAGGTGATGCGCCCGTTGGAGATCCAATTTACACTGAATCTAATGTTGTAGATGAAGACGATGCTACTGGTGATTACTATTCAGATCCATTATGTTTCTGGTTGCCTGATACTGATGAAACTGATACTTACTATTTTGAAATTACATTGGATAATACCGATGAGTATAGTTCAGACGATGCAGGAGAAGTAATTCTTGCCGGTCCAATCACTGATGATGAAATTAAAATGTTCTATAGTGAAGACGACGATTCAACAATGGATTACTACCACTTTAATTATGGATGTGGAAATGATAACCCTCCACCATTTGATGACCCAAGAACAGAAGCTAAACGTTATAAAGCCTGTTTAAAGAATTTAGGTGATTCAAATGCTGTAGGATTTGCATACCTGAAGTTACAAGGAAATCAATTAACTGCTACTACAGCAGCTACTGAACTTACTCCAGGAGATGTGCCACAACACATTCATGAAAATGCAACCTGTGCAGATTATGGTTCGCCAATTTGGGATCTTGATTACACAGGAGATGTTTGGCCTGAAGCAGATGGAGCTGGAAACTTATTCTATACCAGGACTTTTACTTTAACTCCTGCTCAGGTAGCAGCTGCTAATTTAGATTTTAGAACCGCAGTACTGCACGAGTCAGATATGACACCACTAGCTTGTGGAGAGTTTGAAGAGTATTAAAACTCTTTTAAAGGTGTCCCTCAACGGGGGGCACCTTTTTAATTCCTTTTAAAACATAGAAACAATGAAGAGTTTAAAATTAATTCTGGCCATTTTCGTGGCTACGGGGATGCTATTTTCATCCTGTAGTAAAGAAGAGACTAATGAGCCCGCTGGAAATGAGGAAATGGGTAGTATCTCGATAGGTGCTATTCTCAATGATCTTGTGGATGATAATCGTCAGGCAATCTCAGATGAAATCCCGGCATGTTCTGATGATACTCCAATGTATGCCTGGGTTGTACTTACCCACGAATTAGGAACCGAGGATGTAGTAATGCCTATCCTTTTTGACGGTGAAACTTATTTCACCGATTATGACGAGGATTTGGAAATCTCGATTCCGGTAGACCAAACCACAACCGCAGTAAGCCTAACTACTTTTATGGTATATGCTGAAGAACCCGGAGAAGGTGTTTCACCTATATGGGTAGCACCAACAGATGAAGGTGAATATAAGAACTTTGTTAATGATGCCTTACCTATCAATTTTGATTTAAGAGCAGGATCTAAAAAATATTTAGATGTTGAAGTCTTATGTTTTGATGATCGGGAAGTAAATCTTTATGGTTACCAGTTCTTTGACCTTATTCCAATAGAATTGTATAAGTTCTGTGTATTTGCCAACTATTGTACAGATAATGGAAGACATTATACTGCAAACTATAATGTAAATATAGATTATATAAGAGAAGGGGAAGATGATATTAATTTATACACCAATAAGTCTCCTGAAACCGGAAATACCGAAGATGATAATTCAGGTGATTGGTATGCTGAACCTTTATGTTTAGCAATTCCTTCTCCAATGTATGACGAGTTGGACACTGATAATTATTTACGTGTTACGGTAACTTTAGCTGAGTGGGATGATAATTATGGTTCACCTGAACCAGAAGAGCCCGAGGTAATCTATTTAAGCTGGAACGATGTACAATCATATTTTGGTGATAATGACACTATAGATTATGAACATATATTCTTTAACTGTGGAGATGACCCTATACTGGACTGTCCGGTAACCGAAGAGGATACCGATGGTGACTGTGTGCCTAATGAAGATGATTTATGTGAAGGCTACGATGATGATGAAGATATGGATGAAGACGGTGTTCCAGATGGATGTGATCAATGTCCTGAAGAAGCCGGTGACCCTTTAGACGGTGGTTGCCCTATTGATGACTGTACTGGAGATGCGGATAGTGATGGATTAAATGATTGTGAAGATGAATGTCCTTACCAGGCTGGGCCGGAATCAAATAACGGATGTCCTGAAGATGGAGGAGATACCTGTCAAACTGCATATATGGAGGGTGACACAGAACTTAATACCCTTGCAAATTCTAATCGTTGGGGTTGGGCAGAACACTACCAAATCGATACAGATGGAACTAATAAAACATTTGATATTTGGGCCGGTGCTGGTCAAAATGATACTTCGAAGGGAGACCAGATTGGAACAGCGGAAATTTCTGTAGATGATGATGAAATCACTTTAGAAATTACACTTAATCCAGGTGTGAGCTTAAATGATCTTCATATTAATTTAAGTGAAAATGCTCCTTCTGGAAATGATGTATTTGCACCCGGTCAATATAATCTTAATGATGAGGTAGATGTAAACACCCTTACATATACGTGGGAGAGAGGCTATAGTGAGGATTTCTATATTATTATTCACGCCGTAGCTTGTTACTAAAATGAAAATTAACTACCGGAGTTTCAATACATCTGGTAGTTCTTATTAACCATTCTAATTATTTAATCCAAAAACTTTAATTATGAAACTTCTAAGAAAATATCTGGCCCTTGTGGCCGTTTTTTCCCTCTTTTTTACCTCGTGTACAAAAGATGAGGACGGAACCTTAAATAACGATCCAGGTTCAGAGAGTTTTGCTGAATTAAGCCTGGGGGCAACCCTCAATGACTTTGTAAACCGTGCAGCGCTTAAACAAAGCCTTCCCGACTGTTCATCTGAAACTCCGGCCTATGCACATATAGAATTAACACATAATGCAGGTACAGACCTGGAAGGTGTTATCAATCTAAATGTTCCTGTTTTAAGCGAAGACGGAAGCTTTTACACCGATTATGACGAAGATTTAAAAATTCCTGTAGCAAATGCCGATGATAAAACAGCTACAGTTTCAGTCACTACCTTCCTGGTATATGATGGAGATCCGGATAATGAAGGCTCTGCCGTAATTTGGGTTGCACCAGCAACTACAAGTGAATATGGAGCTTTCGTAAACCAGGGGCTTCCATATGATTTTCCAATAAGAGCAGGTTCTAAAAAATATGTTGATATTGAGGTTCTGTGTTTTGATGATCAAGAGGTGAATTTATACGGTTATCAATTCTTTGATCTGGTACCTGAAGTACTTCACGAAGTATGTATTTTTGCAAACTACTGCGATGATGATGGAAGGCATTATACAGCCAATTACAGCCTTGAGGTTATATATACCGGTGGAGATCAAGATAGAACATTATACACCAGCATGGACCTACCAGAAGATAGCTATGGATTTGATGAAGAAAGCGGGGATTATTATGCAGATCCTTTCTGTTTTGCAGTTCCAGCACCTATGTTTGAGGAAAACAGTACTACAGATTATATAAGAATAATTGCAACTTTATCAGATTGGCAAGGAAATTATCCAACTCCTGCAGAGGAAGAAATTGTCCTTAATCTTTCCTGGTCAGACATAATGGAAAGTGTTCGTGAAGATGGCACAATAGATTATTTCCATATCTTATTCTGTGATGATGATCCAGGTAATGGAAATGGAGAAGAGTGTGACCTGGACGATCCTGCTGCTGATTGTGATAACGATACCATACCTAATGGTCAGGATAATTGTCCAAGCACTTCCAATACAGATCAGGCAGATTTGGATGAAGATGGAGTAGGAGATGTTTGTGATCCAGACATTGATGGGGATGATATTTTAAATGAAAATGAAAATCCTGGCTGTGTAAGAGATCCAGACCCAACCTGTGGGGAGGACGTGGCAGAGTGTCCTACTTTACCATCATCTGGCGATTGTGAAAGAGTTTATGTGGCTGGTACAGATATTTCAGATCTTACGGACTGGATAGCAGTAACAGATTCTGAGCCGTTACCACTTTTTATAAGCGATAATCCTACCGTAGCATTAGGCTTGATTTCTTTTGATGCCGATGGAGATAGGTTACTTATAAATACAAATACCACTTTTTATTTAAAAGATTACAAGCTGGAAATTGTAGACGAATTGGGCGAAACGATCACCTGTGTTTATGAAGATAATCTCATTGCACCGGAAGATACTAATGAAGCTGATGTTGATATGGAAGTTACAGGAGATTTCTCGGGAACCGTGTATGTACGCTTCTCAGCAAATGTTTGTTCAAGATCTGATACTTAGAATAGAAATTACCCAGTAAATTTATAACCGGGGGGTGACTAATTCACTGGGTTTTTGTAATCCTCATTCTTGAAGATTGCAAAAGAGGCTGTGCGAAAATTTCGCACAGCTTTTTTGTTAAAGAAATTAACAAATCAAAATTAAGTCTGTATGTTGGCGTAAATTTCTGAGTATTTACAATTCAATTTTTTTTTGAAACTAACTAAAATGGTAGTAAAAACAGCCCTCAAGGATAAGTGAGAAATATTCTTATTTAAGTTTTAGGAATTCCAAAATTGTTTTAAAACTTAAAAAAACTCATCCTTGTAGGAATCTGACTATTAAAATCTTAGCGATATAGAAGCCCGTTTTTTTTGGAATGACCTTTGTAAATCCAGAATCAAAATTTTTATTAATTAAATCATAAAAAGTAAAAACCCTACTTATGAAAAAAAGCAAATTTTTGTTACTACCTGTTTTGGCGATTCTGGCATGTAGTAAAGATCCAATTTCCGAAAATCAAGAATCAGAAACGCAACTCAAACCAGAAGAAATCTCAGATCAACAATCCGAAATGGCTTTTCCTAACGATCTGGGTTCTGTTTCCCAAATTTACTATGCCGGTCAAAAGATGCCTGTTGAAGACCATGGTGATGATTATGTTTACCAGGGCGATATTTTGATTCCTAAAAATCAATCAAGCAAATCCCCCCAATCTATTGTTTATAAAAATAAGGAGGCTATTCCGCAGGAAAAGAGTACAGGGCGTACTTCAGGAATGTGGCCGGATAATACCGTTTATTACTCTATAAACTCCAGTCTACCAGATAAAAACAGGATTCACGATGCTATACTTCATTGGGAGAATAAAACCCCATTAAAGTTCGTAGAAAGATCAGGACAATCTAATTACATATACTTTACTACAGGCTCTGGCTGTTCTTCCTATGTTGGGATGATTGGTGGGAGACAGAACATAACCCTATCTGATTACTGCAGCACGGGGAATACTATTCACGAAATTGGTCACGCCGTTGGATTATGGCACGAACAAAGCCGGGTGGATAGAAGTAATTATATTACGGTACACTTGGATAATGTAAGAAGCGGTACTGAGCATAATTTTCATACCTATGAAGCCAGCGGCTTTGATGGTGATGAGTATACTACAAGTCTGGATTTTGAATCTATAATGATGTATGGTGCTTATTCTTTTTCTAAGAATGGAGAGCCAACTATTACCAGAACAAATGGCAGTACCTATCAGGTTCAACGTTCAGCACTTTCTTCGGGGGATATTTCAGGTATTAAAAGTATGTATACCGACGATGGTTCAGAACCGAAGTATGTAAACGGTGAATATTATACACTTAACGGATTAACGGTACTTAGAAATTATGATAGATGGTATTATAATTCCAAATGGGGCTGGAAAGAAGTAGAAATTAAATATGGTTACTGGTTCTTTGTATAATTTTATTGATTAAAATACAAAACCCGGGGGATATCCTCCGGGTTTTGTATTTTAAGATTTATGTGCTCCAAAAGTGTAGATTTAATTTCCACAACAACTGAGGTTAATTTCCACAATTCTTACTATTTAAACAATACATATTCCAAGCCTACGCAATTTTTTTTTGAAATTTTATTTTTCTAATTCTTTCACCTTTAATTTCTTCTTCCCGAATTATTCTTCAATTCTCTCTTTTTTATGGGTTTCTGCGCTTTTCGGAAGAATATTCATTATTCAAGTTTATCGAATTTAATTGTAATTCATCTCTATTATAAGTGAGTGATAAAAAGAAATGATACCTGTTTTTCCTATTTTATATATTCTTGTAAGAAAAAGACTAATAATTATTAAGGTCTAATTTGGTTAGTCTTACAGGATTTCCCCCATTCACTAGTTCTACTCCTCATCATAAATTCGTGTTAAGATTTTAAGGCAATTTCCTATCAGCCAGAAATCTTCCCCCCAACCATTTTACCCCTACACTTTATACTAAAATACACCTGATTTAATTCAGGTTAGATAACTAAACAATTTAGGCCATGAAAAAAAATATACGTTTTAGCCTGGGAATAATTTTAATACTATTTTGTGTTATTTCCTGCACTAAGGAAGAAGTAGGTAAGGAATTGGAGGAATCCCATGCGGTTGGGAAACTCTCTTTTGGAAGTGTACTAAGCGATTTGACTAACCGAAACAAACTATTTAAACAAGCTACCCCTGATTCTTATGATATTCCGCAATGTTCAGATGAAAACCCACTGTTTGTTAGAGTTGCAATTAAGGTGAAAGATGAAAGTGGTAATTGGATTTGGTATAAAAATTCTCACCAGGATAAGATAGAAATTGAAGTTAATCCCAATGGAACCGATTTGGATAACGATGGTAATTTAGATGCCTGGTTTACGCAGGAATCTGCAGATTTGGAACTTGAAGAAGGGGAGTATAGAATAGAATATTTTGCGATAGCCGCTGCTGCAGGTAACAATCAAAGCGACATAATTTATATGGCTCCTAGAGTTCCTAAAGGAGATTTAGATTATAGCCAGAGTATTCAATATCACAATTTTGTTGATAAACCATTACCAATAGAAATTAAGATACGTCCCGGGGTAAAATATTACCAGCCTGTAGAAGTCCTATGTTATGAAGAGCACTATGCTTTTGCTTTTGGTTATTTATTCTTCGATTTTAATACAACCAACTTAATATACCTGTGCACATACGGTAATGTATGTGAAGAAGATCAAAGACATATGCCTGCTCAGTTCAAAATGAAAGTATGGGAAGATTCCAATGATGGTGACCTTCTGGTAGTTGCCCAAAACGAAAGAAATACCTTTAATGATGATAATGGAACTCATTATTATGCTGATGCACTCTGTTTCCCACTTCCCGAAATAGAAGAATACTATGCGAAAATATGGCTCATAGAGGACGAAACCGAAAGTTTAATAAGAGAAGGGAATTTTAATGCTGAAGATCTTACTAACGTGTACCAGGAAGAACAGGAACATTATTACTACCACTTTAGAGAAGCTTGTTGTGGAGAAGAAGATAATTCTGAATTATTAAATGATTTAACCGAAAACGAAGGAGAATGTGAAGAAGAACCCCAGGATCCGGAAGAGCCTGGAGATTGTGAGGAATGCAAAGGAAAAATCAGCAAATTGACATTTAAATATTTGGGAAGTGGCGATCCTAATATTCGAGTTCATCAGAAGACAAATGGCAACAACAGGATGGAAATTTTTAGTGAAATAGTAAATAGTGGAGATACTTTTACTGTAATAGGTGATTTTAGTCAAGGTAACCAGCCTAAGACTTTATGGACAGATATCTACATTAAGGAAGGACATAACGAAGAGATACATATTCATACTAGCTGTTCAGATGAAAACGTCGTTCCCGGATTCGTAGTAGGTAATTTTGAAATTATTTCGGGAGAAAGTGCAGAAGGAGGATTGTTATGTCCTGTTCCAAATTAGAATAAAGTATTAAACTCATAAGCCTGTCATTGGGTGGTTCTTTTACAGGCTTATTATAATCAAACCTTTTATTAATTAATCTAAATTTTTTATTATGAAAAACTTTAAAATTTATTTAGCTTATGTCGCTCTTTTAGCGATGGTAATGACTTCCTGTAGTAAGGAAGACAATCCAGACAGTCCCGATGGACCGGCTGGAGATGAGATGGCAACTCTAGGCTTTACCGCCCTTTTGGAAGATTTTGACCGAGCTATGGCAACAAAACAAGCAAATCCTGGAAATGAAGGAGAGGATGCCATTCCGGCTTGTTCAGACGAGCAACCTGCCATGGTAAGGGTAGCGTTACAAGACAGTGATGGTAATTGGGTATTGGATCGAGATGGAGAAGAAGATTTTATTGAGATACCAGTAGTGCCCGGAGAAGAAGGTGACACAAATTGGATTACCGATGAAGGATCTAATGATGAATTGGAACTTTTAGCCGGTACCTATTCTCTTGAATACTTTGATGTGGTTGATAGCGATGGAAATCCTATCTATATAGCACCACGGGAAAATGATGACTACGGCCCAGCAGAATATCAAAATTTTGTAAGTGATGCATTACCAATTGAAAATATTGTACTTCAAAATGGTGTGAAAAAATATATTGATGTAGAAGTGCTTTGTTATGATGAACACTATGTTCAGGAATACGGTTATTTATTCTTCGATTTTACTGAAGTAGATATCGTTTATCTATGTTTATTTGGTAACTACTGTGATGAAGATGGTAGACACACTCCTGCTGAATTTCAATTTTCAGTATGGAATTATACTGAAAATACCATTCCTGATACAAGTGACGATAACTTACTTTATCGCGATGTTAATGAAACAGGGGTATATGAAAATGGCGATGCTTATGCGAGACCACTATGTGTAGCCTTACCTGCAAGAGGAGAGGAAGATGAGAATGTATATTATGGAGAGCTATCTATGCAGAATGAAGAAGGCGAATGGGAAGTTATTCGTTTAGGAGCATTCAGTCAGGATGATGTTGAAACTTTAGATCTTTCTGAGGTGCCAGAAGGTTATGACAGCGGTAGTAATTACTATCACTTCAGAGAAGGAGAATGTGGTAATCAGGATGATTCAGATCCTTGCTTATTTTCAGAATATGTTACCGTAGAAAACGATTTTGAAAGCGGTGATTTTATTAACTCTATAAGTTTTGAAGATGATACTGATTATGACATATTTGATCCTAACAATCCTTATGGTTCTTATTTAATTACTGAAACACCTAGCGACCTGTATGGTCCTTTTACTTCACACGCAGATGATGACGGAATGATGCTTGTTCTAGATGGTTCACCAGAAGGCTATGCTGATAGAGCTTATTATACCGTTAGAACTCCGGAACTTTGTGCGGGAGCAACCTATTTTGTGACCATGAGATTGAGAGACCTTAGTCAACCAGATGTTAATAATGCTAGATTAAGTATTAACTACCAATCTGAAGATGACCCAAATGGAGTGGTATTAACTCAGTTTACTATTACCGACTTAGACGGTGGAAGTGATCCACAAGGTTGGAAAGAAGTTGGTTTCATTATGGAAGCAAAGGCAGACGGCCAAATGATTATGAGAGTTAGAGACGTTGAAGATGCTAATTCTGGTAATGATTTTGCTATGGATGATATAACCTTATCTAACGATCCTGCTATATTAGGTGGTTTATCGGCAGATAATATTAATCCAGCAAACTAAACTAATATTTAAATATTATTTAAATTTGAAGAGCCCAATTTGGGCTCTTCTTTTTTATGCATTAATTTCAGATTTCACATAACTCCTTAACTCTTCAAAAAACATCCTGAATTCATTTTCAAATTCTTCATAAAACTCTCTGAGTTCTTCTACTGCCAGGTGCATTTTGGCCCGATATTTAATTCTTCGGTTCATTTGGAAAAGAATTTTCTCTATCCCTTCTATTTTTCGGTAGTTATATAGCCAGTTATCGGTAACCATATATGGAAGGAAATTTTGTACCGGTTTAGGTAAGACTTCAAAATTATCCTGCAAAAGTTTATAGAAATCTTCGGTATATTCTTTCAATGGAATTTCACAATATTCTTCCCAGTTTGCAGCGAGAAAATGGTCATATAAAATATCTACGATTACCCGGCTGTAATGGCCGTAACGTTCAAATAAACGCTCTACACTTTTACTTACAATAGGATGGGTGTCTGTAAAAGTATCAATGGCACGGTGCAATATTATTCCTTTTTGAATTTCCGGGGGATAATCTAAATATTGTTTGCCTTTCACTGAATCTGCAATAAAATTCCCGATTTTTAAATGCTTATTGTCGCCTGAAAGATATATGTGTGCTAAGAAATTCATGTTTGAAAGTTACGTAAATCCCATAGTTTCCTGTTTAATTTTTGTTAAGTTTTGGCGCTACCTGCCTGCGGCTTGTATATTTGTTAAAATTTTTAAAAACAGATTTATTCAATATAAAATAATCGCATGAGTTTAATAAAATCAATTTCAGGAATACGAGGTACAATTGGAGGAAAAACGGGTGATAACCTTACACCAATAGACACGGTGAAATTTGCCGCCGCTTACGGAACCTGGTTAAAAAATAATTCAGAAGATAAAAAATTAAAGGTAGTCGTAGGTCGCGACGCTAGGATTTCTGGAAAAATGGTCCAGGATTTAACGATGAATACGCTCACCGGTTTGGGAATAGACGTTATAGATATAGACCTTTCAACAACACCGACGGTAGAAATTGCCGTGCCTTTAGAAAATGCTGATGGAGGAATTATCTTAACCGCCAGCCATAACCCAAAGCAATGGAATGCGCTTAAATTATTAAATAGTAAAGGCGAATTCCTGGATGGGGCGGAAGGAGCTAAAATTCTGGAATATGCAGAGCAGGATAATTTTAATTTCTCTGAAGTTGATGATCTTGGTTCCATTACCCGAAAAGATAATTATATGGATCTGCATATAGAGGAAGTGTTGAAACTTAAACTTGTGCATGCGGAGAAAATTAAAAAAGCCGGTTTTAAAGTTGTTGTTGATGGTGTGAATTCAAGTGGCGGAATAGTTATTCCAAATCTTTTGAAAAAAATGGGTGTTGAAGTGGTAGAACTTTATTGTGAACCAAATGGTCATTTTCCGCATAATCCCGAACCTTTAAAAGAACACCTTTCCGATATTTGTGAATTGGTAAAAAAGGAAAATGCCCATTTTGGAATTGTGGTGGATCCCGATGTAGACAGGCTAGCCTTTATAGATGAAAACGGCGAAATGTTTGGCGAAGAATACACGCTGGTGGCTTGTGCCGATTATGTTTTATCTAAAACTCCGGGGAATACAGTAAGTAATTTATCGTCATCCAGGGCCCTTAGTGATGTTACTAAAAAACATGGCGGGGAATATAAGGCCAGCGCGGTAGGTGAAGTGAATGTTGTAAAACTTATGAAAGATTCTAATGCGGTAATTGGTGGGGAAGGAAACGGTGGAATTATTTATCCTGAATCTCATTATGGACGTGATAGTCTTGTTGGAGTTGGATTGTTTTTAACCCATTTAGCTGAAAAAAACATAAGTGTTTCTGAATTGCGAAAAGAATATACTGCTTATTTTATGAGCAAAAATAAAATTCAGTTGACTCCTGAAATTGATGTGGACAGTATATTAAAGGCTATGGAAGAAAAATATAAAAATGAAAAGGTTTCAACCGTAGACGGAGTGAAAATAGATTTTCCGGAAAACTGGGTTCATTTAAGAAAATCGAACACCGAGCCTATTATTCGAATTTATACCGAAGCTAAAAGTCAGGAGAAAGCCAATGAATTAGCTGAGGATATGATTAAGGAAATAAAGAAAATAATAGCCTAACGAACAACCGCATTTGTGGGGATTTCTTTACCAACGTGTTTCCAGCGCTTATGCGTCCAGAGATAAAGTTCAGGTTTTTCCCGAATTTGTTTTTCCAAATGCTGAATGTAATCTAAGGTTATTTGATTGTTTTTAGTTTCAGCAGGATTATCAGCAATATTAATTAAAGAGGCCTTATAATGGCCTCTTTTTACTTTTTCTACGTGAAGGTAAAGGACCACCATATCAAATTCTGTTGCTATTCTTTCAGAACCGGTGTAAAAAGGAACTTTCTTCCCCATAAAATCGGTCCAGAATTTATAACTGGGTGTTTTAGGAGACTGGTCAGCAATCATGGCATAAGCGCCTCGAACACCTTGTTTTTCATTTTGAGCTATTCGCACACTGGCTTTAGAATTTTGTACAAGTTCGGCACCAAAACGCTGTCTAATGTCATTAATTAGTTTGTCAAAACCGGGATTTCTAATTTTTTTATAAATACCAAAAGCGCTGTGTTTAAGATCGTGGAGTTGTAATGCAAAAAGCCACTCAAAACTGGCATAATGTCCGCACATAAGCATAATGCTTTTATCCAGTTTTTCTATACGCCTAAGTTCTTCGAGATTGGTGTAAACAAAACGTTTTTTTAATTCCTCTTCAGAGATAGAAATACTTTTTATCATTTCCAGAAACATATCACACATATGTGAATAGAATTTCTTTCTGATTTTACTAATTTCTTCATCAGACTTTTCAGGAAAAACAAGTTTTAAATTATTGGTTACGGTTTTTTTTCTATAACCTATAATGTGATACACAATAAAATAAACCACATCTGAAACCAGGTAGAAAAGAGGAAAAGGAAGTATGGAAATAAGCCAAAGTAGCGGGTAAGCCAACCAAAAAACTACAGCCTGCATAAAATAATTTTCAGCAAATATATGGTATATTTGGCACTAAACTAAAGCTACTATGGGAGAATTAAACCTGGTTACCCTTATAATTATTGGTGTAAATGTATTGGTTTCATTCAAAGGATTTAAAGACGATTCTTTTTTTCAGAAATATAAATTTAACATTGCCGATATAAATCGCGGTGCTAAATATCAAATCCTGACTTCGGGATTTTTACACGTAAATACCACGCATCTTTTGGTAAATATGCTGACGCTTTATTTTTTCGCCAATTCAGTGATCTTTTTTCTGGGAACAGTAGGCTTTATAATTGTTTACCTCGCGAGTTTGGTTTTAGGCAATTTACTGTCTTATTATTTTCATAAAAAAGACATGCATTATACTGCGGTTGGAGCAAGTGGTGCGGTGATGGGCGTGTTGTATTCGGCCATCCTGTTAAGACCAGATATGATGCTGGGCTTATTCTTCATTATTCCTATACCGGCTTATATTTTTGGGATAGGCTATTTGTTTTATACAATTTACGGTATGAAACGCCAGGTGGGCAATATTGGTCACGATGCCCATTTTGGCGGTGCGGTTGGCGGCTATTTATTAACCCTTTTACTGGCCAGTTGGGTTTTTGAAGAGCATTTACTAATGGTTTTATTACTGGCTCTTCCCATAGTTTTCTTATTTGTGCTTCAAAAAATGGGAAAAATCTAATTTGGTACTCTTCTTGTATTAGTGATTATCAACTAATATAAAATCACCTATGAAAAAATTAATTTTACTTATTGCCGTGGTTACCGGCTTTGGAATGCAAGCTCAAACTGAAAACAACAATACCGGAATTCATGTTACAGGTGAAGGAGTGGTAAAAGTAGCGCCCGATAAAGTGACTATAAAATCCCAAATTGAACACGAAGGCCAAAGTGCTACCTCTGTAAAATCTCAAAACGATGAAGTGGTAGATAAAGTGATTAAATATTTAAAATCTGAAGGAATAGCTGAAAAAAATATCAATACTAATTATATCAATTTGAACAAACGATATAATTATAATGATAAAACATACACTTATGTAGCTAATCAGGCAATTTCAATTACGTTGGAAGATATCAGTAAATATGAATCTATTATGAAAGGTTTGCTGGAAAATGGTCTCAACGGAATAAACGGAATTGAATTTGAATCTTCAGAAATTGATAAGCATAAGGCTGAAGCCAGAAGAAAAGCCGTATTAAATGCAAAAGAAAAAGCTGAAGCTCTTGCTGAACCTTTAGGACAAACAGTAGGAAAAGCTTTTAAAATTAGCGAAGGAAGTAGTAATAATAATCAACCCGTATACCGCGCTATGGAAATGAAAGCTTCTTCAGACCAGGCTTCAAACCAAGAAACTATTGCTCCCGGGGAAATGGAAATAAGTATAGAAGTAAATGTAGCTTTTCAGTTACTTATGGAATAAAATGGCAATAAACTGCTAAATAAAAAAGCGCCACTAGGGCGCTTTTTTTGAGTTAAAAACTGAAAATATTATCCTTTATTAAGTAACTCTCCAATTTTATTATCTAAATCGTCACCTCTTAGATCTCTTGCTACAATTGTTCCTTTCTCATCCAGAACAAAAGCTGCGGGAATGGCTTGAATGCGGTAGAGTTGAGCAACAGGATCCTGCCAGAATTTAAGATTAGAAACCTGGTGCCATGGCAATCCATCTTCTTCGATAGCTTGTATCCAGCGGTCTTTTTGGCCGGGACGGTCTAAAGAAACACCAATAACGCTTAAACCATCGTCTTTGTATTTATTATAAGTTCTAACTAGGTTAGGATTTTCTACACGACAGGGTTTACACCAGGCTGCCCAAAAATCAATAACCGTTACTTTTCCCATTGCTTCTTTTAAAGAAAGTTCGTCGCCATCCGGAGTAGGAGCAGTAAAGTTAGGAGCTTTGCTACCCACCGCTACCTTATTTTCCTTTTCAAGGTTTTGAGCAATTTGCTTTCCAATTGCAGTATTTTTCACCTCTTCAGAAAGTCCGTCAAACATCTCTTTTATTTCATTTGCCGGGTACGATTTCATTCTAAGCATATCGCTAATCACCATTATAGAAACAAATGAATCGGGATTTTCTTTAACGATCTTTTTCTTATATACTTTGTCGTTATCTATTATTTCAGTTTCAGTTTCCTGAAGCGTAGCAAGTTTAGTACTGTCTTGTTCCTGAAAAGCCGATTGCATTTCGGAACGACCTTTTGTTACCTCTTCATTCACATTTTTAAGATGACCTAAATAGTCATATAATAAACGGTTTTCTTTTCCGCCGTTTACTTCAGAAGTTCTCAGGCTATCTTTATAAACTTTGAAGTTTATTTTTTCATTTTCAGCAATATAAATCACATTACCCTGTAGGCCTTCAAATTCAAGAAAACTTAAATTTGGAGTTTCAGGATCTTCAAGATCTAACTCAAATTCACCATCTTCCAGCGTGGTAGAATCAATTCTTTTAGGACGATTGGTGTTTTCGTCAATTTCAGAAACATAGACCATCTTCCCGTTTTCCATGTCTGGAACACTTCCCGAAATAAAATATCCTTTATCTTCCTGGCAGGAGGCAAATACGGTTGCAACCGCCAGCATTACTATAATTTTACGCATAAAATTTGATTTGTTTAAAGCAAAAATAAGCATCTGGGATGGCAATACCTTCCATATAATATAAAAAATTGTTAATTTAAATACAGTAGGTTTGTAAGCATTGCGGAATATGTAATTTTAACTGATATTACTTATTTATGAAAGAACAGAAACAAAATTTACCTTTTGAGATTCAAATTAGTTTTCATAAAGTTGTTGAGCAGTATAAAAAACAGCTGGAATGTGAAGAAAATGAAATTTCCCGAAATTATATAAAAAGTATTCTGGAGCATGTAGAAGCCTTTCCTGCTTTAACTGAAGGAATTAAAGATTTTGAAGAATTAAAAAATTATAAAGAGCCGGTAAGGGTTTTACTGGACGATCTTTTCCCCAATGTACTTACCAATAACGAAATTAAGGCAGCTTCCATACCCTTTCAAAATTTCCTGTTTAATAGATCTAAGCGTTTAAAAAAAATTATGGAGGCTACTCCAGATGATTTTGCACTCGAAATTAGAAACCTTGATAACAAAACGGTGTATGTGCAGGAGTGCATTAATATTTTAAACGATTATTACGGTTATAAAATAGATTATTCCCGGCCCTTATATTTTGATATACCCGATGAACAGGGTATAGTAAGACGGTATCGCATTGCTTTAAACGGAGATTTTATAGATATCTATCCCAAAGAAAATGCTAAGAAGATTACTGATGAAGATGTAGATGAATTGCTTCAAAATGTTGAAGATATAGATTTATGGCGTAAAAAATTCCCCCCAAATAGTTGGGTGTTTAAAGGGTTTACCATTGTAAACCTTACTGATGTTACAATGGATGATGCTATATCTGAATTAAAAACTGCTTTGCTTTTCGAGAAATCTTCAGAAAAAGATGAACTTCAGAAATTGGAAGAGATCTTTAGGTCTATTTACAAAATCCCGGACCTTCGGGTAGGTTTTACCATTTATAATCCGCAGGACGAAATGTTCGAAAAGATGGAATATAAAGAAGCCAATAGTTATATTTTAAATGACGAATTGGTGGGTGAATGTAGAGAGGGAGTTTGCGAAGAAGGTTTCAACAATATCTTCAAAAATCACAGTTTTTTTAGCATTGCCAACGTAGATGAATATGCCAAAAAAACCGAAAATAATATACTTTCCCGGAGGTTAAAAGAAGGGGACGTAAAAAGTTGTATTCTGGCGCCGGTGGTTAAAAATAATCGCCTACTGGGGATCTTGGAATTGGTGGCGAAGGAGAAAAATCAGCTTAACAGTATTAACACCATAAAGTTAGATGAAATTCTGCCTTACATCGCTACAGCGGTAGATAGAAATCGTAGCGATTTTGAAAATAGGGTGAAAGCCGTAATCCAGAGTGAATGTACATCTATACACCCCAGTGTACTCTGGGTTTTTGAAAAAGAAGCTAAGAAGTATATAAAAGATTATGATGATGACGGGCTGGCCTCGTTTAAGGATATCGTTTTTAAGGATATTTATCCTTTATACGGGCAAATCGATGTCGTGGCCTCTTCTGATGCGAGAAATGATGCCATTCAAAAAGATTTGCTTCATCAATTAAAAATAATTCAATCTATAATTGATAAAGCTTATAACATAGAAGAACTTCCTATTTACGAACAGGTGAAATTTAGAATTTCCGATTTTATGGAAGAGCTGGAAAGTAGCCTGAATGCTTCCAGTGAACAGAAGGTGTTTAATTTGCTTCAGAAGGAGGTAAATCCTATTATGAGCCATTTAAGCAAGCAATCTTCAGAATTAAAAAAAGCAGTTGAAGAATATCAAAATCAGCTAAATCCTGAAACCGGTATTATTTACGACCATCGCAAAAAATACGATGAAACTGTGCAGCAAATTAACCGCACCATGTCTCGATTTTTAGACAGAAAACAAATTGCCGCACAAAAGATTTATCCGCATTACTTTGAACGCTACAAAACCGATGGTGTAGACCACAATATTTATATTGGTGCTTCTATGGTTAAAGACAGGCCTTTTAATAAGGTGTATTTATACAACCTAAGACTCTGGCAATTGAGCACCATGTGTGAAATGGAAAACCGATTTTATCAATTGCAGCAAACCACGCCAATTAAACTTGATGCGGCTTCGTTAATCCTGGTTTATAATTCTACTATGTCTATTAGGTACAGAATGGATGAAAAGAAATTTGATGTAGATGGAACTTATAATGCGCGCTATGAAATTATTAAAAAACGAATAGATAAATCTTTTATAAAAGGAACCGAAGAGCGCATTACCCAAAAAGGAAAAATAGCTATTGTATATAGCCAGCGAGGCGACGAAAAGGAATATTTAAGGTATATAAAATACCTGCAAACCAAGAATTATTTGGGTGAAGACCTTGAATTACTGGAACTGGAAGATGTTCAGGGAGTAGTTGGGCTCAAAGCTATCCGGATAAACGTTTTATATACGCCAGATACCAATGAACCCGATAGAACTATTACTTATGAAAATTTAATGGAAGAATTACATTAAGTAGAAAGCACCTACAAAAGCAATTACCGAAACAATAATCCCAATCATAAATACTGTATAAGTTATTCTAAGAATTTTATACTTTCTATGTAAGACTTTACCCAGGAGATGAAGGTCTAACATTAAAGATTCGTAGACGTAATCTTTATCCTTGATTATTTCCTTCATTCCCCATTTAAACTGCTCAAAAGGCATTTTATGACTGTTTCCAAAGAAAAGAAGATTTACTTCCCGGTTTTTTACCTGTTCTTTTGTGAATTCTCCACTGGTTACTTGCGGCCTGGTAGATAATACCGAAAGTATTATTGAAGCAACACTAAACAAAATTAGGATGAGGGTAGGAATAAGTAGGTGTTTGTTACTGGCCGCATCTAATTTTGGAATCATATTAGCCAGTGCCAGGGAAATAATAATCGCATTTACCGAAAGCAAGATATTTGCCTTGGTATCGGCAATATCACTTAATTTTATGTGATTCCTGAGTGTTACCCTAAAAAGCGTTTGAATACTTCTTTCAGGATTATCATTTTTATAACGCGCTTTCATGCGCGCTTTAGCTTCTTCTTTTTTTAATTTCTTTTCTTGTTTATTCTTATCCCCAATAAGCTCTAACAGGTTTTCTTCCTTTTTCGGCTCCCATTCTTCAATAGCATAATCGGTATAAAATTGATGCTTTTCGGTGAACACCCGAATGTTTTCCTGGATCCACTCACGGGTAGTAAAATTCTTGATATTATGAAGTTCTAACTCCTGCCTTAGAAGTTCGCTGGTTTCTTCAAAATATTCTTTAGCAAAATGAGAAGAGTCTGCATCCTTTATAATTTTCTCCGGAAGGCTTTCCGGTTTAGAGTCAAATTTTGTGGCATTTATATAATTTAGAACATCTTCAATGAGCTCTGGTGTAGCATTGTTCTGTTTTAAAAAATCTTCGGCAATTTTTATACTTTCATCTTCGTGACCCTTAAAAGTGCGAGTGTAACCAGTGTCATGGAGCCAGGCTGCAAGCAACAGCGCCTCTTCTTGTTTAACATTAATTTCAGAATTGGCAATTAATTCTTTAGTACTTTTAACCACCCGTTCTGTATGCTTGTAATTATGGTATATGTACGTGTTCGGTAATTTTTCTTTGAAAAGATTTAAAACAAAATCATCTGCTTTCTCAATGAGATTATTCATATATTTTAGCTTGTTTTTGTTTCGCCAAAGTACAAAAAATGTTCAATATCATTTATGAAAAAAACTAACATCTTTATGTCACTAACTGCCCTGTTAGTGATTTTTTCGTGTGTCTCATCAGATCCTAAATACCGTGAAGGAGAAGCTACTTCTAATTTTGGATATCCCTATGATAAAGAAATTGAAAAGTCTTTTTACTTATTAGGAGATGGTGGTTATTCCCCAATAGGCGGGAGTTCTGAAGGACTTATCGCTTTTAAAAGTTATTTAGACTCTGTAAAACAATCAGATAATTATACAATTTTCCTTGGCGATAATATTTATCCAGATGGAATGCCTGAAGAAGGCCATCCCGATAGAGAAGCTGCAGAGTATAGAATAGATGCCCAGTTAGATGCCATTGAAGATTATGATGGGAATGTACTTTTTATTCCCGGTAACCACGATTGGTATAATGAACGGATTGATGGTCTGGAAAGAGAAGAGAAATATTTAAAAGAAAAGTTTGGTGAAGATCTATTATGGAGCCCAAAAACAGGTTGCGGTCTGGAAATTATGGATATTGGTGACGAAATCACGTTAATAGTAATAGACTCACAGTGGTATCTTGAAGACTGGGATAAAAGTCCTACGATAAACGACGATTGTGCCGAAATTAAAACCCGGGAAGCGATGTTTCTTGAAATAGAAACCGAATTTAAAAAAAGCCAGAACAAAAATATTATTGTAGCGCTTCACCACCCTTTATTTACCAATGGAATTCACGGTGGTCAGTATAATTTTAACCGACACATTTATCCTTCGCAAAAGAAAATTCCAGTACCAATTTTAGGATCCTTGGCCACTTTAATTAGAACAACCGGTGGTGTTTCAATTCAGGATGCGCAAAACGAACGTTATAAATCTTTGGTAAAACGCCTGGAAACCTTAGGTCAAAAATCTGACAGATTAATGTTTGTAAGTGGTCATGAGCACTCTTTGCAGTATATAGAACACGGAAAAATTAAACAAATTGTTTCAGGTTCAACTTCAAAAGCAACTTATGCAACTTTAAGTAACGATGGGGTTTTTGCTTACCCTGAACAAGGTTTTGCAGTTTATGATGTGTTCAAAGATGGCTCAACCTGGGTTAGCTTTTATGGAAATAAAGAAAACAAACCCAACCTATTATTTCAGAAAGAAATATTTGAAGCTCCCAAAGAATTTGATGTTTCAGAATTTCCTCAGGAATTTGATGAAACAATAACCACCTCGGTTTATCCTGAAGATGAAACCGATAAGGGATCTGTGCATAGATCGGTTTGGGGTGAGCGATATCGAGAACTATATGGAACAGATATAACTTTAGAAGTAGCAGATCTCGAGACACTTTACGGCGGTTTAACGCCAATGAGGGCCGGTGGTGGTCACCAAACTATTTCTATTAGAATGAAAGATAGTCTGGATCGTGAATATAATTTCAGGAGAATTAAAAAGAAGGCCGTTCAATTTTTACAAACGGTTGCTTTTAAAAATACGCCTATTGAAACTCAATTGGAAAATACTGTAGCCGAAGATATAATTTCAGATTTTTATACTGCGGCGCATCCATATGCATTTCTGGCTATCCCTACTATGGCAGATGCTATAGGCGTACACCACACAAATCCCGAAATTTATTATTTACCCAAACAACCAAGATTAGGGAAATATAACGAAGAGCACGGAGATGCAATTTATATGATCGAAGAGCGTCCCGAAGATCACTGGTTGGGTGTCGAGAGTTTTGGATCTCCCAATCACGATATTCAAAGTACCGCTGGTATGTTTGATCGTCTGCGTCGGGACGAAAAATACTCTTTAGATGAACCGGCTTATGTAAAAGCCAGGATATTTGATATGCTTATTGGCGATTGGGATAGACACCAGGATCAATGGCGCTGGGCCGAAATTGAAGATGAAGAAGGGAACCGTTTATTTGAACCAATTCCAAGAGATAGAGACCAGGTGTTTTCTAATTTTGATGGCGCCTTTTTTGGAACTTTACGAGCCCTAACCGGTTTTGCGTCGCAATTTGCGGTTTACGGTGAAGATATTAATGATGTAGAATGGTTCAATGTTTCCGCAACCGGTTTAGATCGTTCCCTGCTTCAAAATGTGGGAAAAGAAACCTGGAGAGAGCAAGCTGAATACATTCAGGAAAATATGACCGATGCGGTTATTGAAGAAGCTTTTTCAAAACTTCCGTCTGAAACTTACGATGATACTACGAAAGAATTAATCAAAAAGGTAAAAGCACGACGGGATAATATTGTAGATATCGCAATGCGTTATTACGATCATTTTGCCGATTTAGCTATTGTTACGGGAACAGATAAAGACGATTTTGTAGATGTTACCAGGATGAAAGATGGAAAAACCCGGATTAAAATTAGCAGAAACAAAGGAGGCGAAAGAGCTGATGTTTTAAGTGATAAAATTTATCATAAAGAAGATACTGATGAAATTTGGTTATATGCCCTGGATGATGATGATAAAATTCAGGTAGATGGGGAAGGCGATAATTATATTTTCTTAAGAATAATTGGTGGTCAGAATAATGATATTTACACCATAAATAATAATAACCGGCTTAAAATTTACGATCACAAATCTAAACCGAATACCATAGAAGAAGGGGGTGGTGCAAAGTTTAGATTTACCGATGATTATGAAATTAATACTTATGATAAGGATAAAAAGAATTTTACAACAGGATCTATTTTACCCGGTTTTGGATTTAACCCCGATGACGGATTTAAAATTGGGCTTGAAGTAGTAAGTACCAAAAACGCCTTTAAACGAAACCCATTTACTGCACAACATACCTTTGGTGGAGGGTATTATTTTGCCACCAATGGTTTTGATCTTTATTACGAAGGTGAATTTGCTAATATTCTTGGAAATTATAACCTAAAAGTTGGGGCCGATTATGCCAGCCCAAATTTTGCAAGAAACTTTTTTGGCTTCGGAAACCAAACGCCAAATTTTGATGGTGATTTAGATTTTGATTACAACCGTGTAAAAATAAGTCGGTTTGGAGTAAAGGCGGGATTTGAAAATGCAACGCCTTTTGGTAGTTTATTTAGATATATGGCCACTTTTGAAGGCAATAAAGTAGAAGCCACAGAAGGAAGGTTTATTACTGAAGAATTTGAAACAGATGATCCGGAGTTCTTCGATAGAAAATATTTTGCAGGATTAGATGCTTTATATCGATACGAAAGTTATGATAACAACCTGAATCCAAGCAGGGGGATGAAGTTTGAACTGAATTTGGGTGGCCAAATGAATACCACAGATCCCGATCAGGTTTATGGATATTTTAAACCTTACTGGGGTTTTTATAATGCCCTTACCACCAACCGGAAACTGGTTCTAAAAACAAGAGTGCAGGCTCATTTAAATATGGGTGACGACTATGAGTTTTATCAGGCTGCTCATTTAGGTGGCGAAAGTGGATTGAGAGGATACCGTTTACAACGTTTTGCTGGTAAAAGTGCGTTTGCAACCGGTGCAGATCTTAGATATGGATTTGATCAATTTACTACCAGGTTTTTACCCTTACAAATTGGGGTTTTCGGAGGTTATGATTTAGGTAGGGTTTGGGCCGACTTTGAAGACAGTAACCAATGGCACGACAGCTACGGTGTTGGCTTCTGGGTAAATAGCGCTGAAGCCGTTAACGGAACCTTTAGCCTGTTTAGAAGTGACGATGGCTATAGATTCGCCTTTGGCTTCGGATTCCAGTTCTAGAAATATTTCAAAGAATAAAATCTAAAAAGCTGCCAGGAAATTTCTTCCCGGCAGCTTTTTTTAATTCCATTACCGTTTTGTGAATTCTTAGATTTATAACTCGGCTATCTGATCTTGATATCTGAAGGTGTTAACTCAACTAAGAAAAGAGTAATCCAGGTTTAGTTAAACTACCTGAGATCAAGCTCCCGTGGCATTTATTTGAGAACAATGGTTTAATTTGCCAGGAACGTCTGGGATCATCATTTAAATCTCGATTATCGAGAAAAAGTAATTCAGTAGGGAATTAGAACTTTCCGAAGAAAAAAAATAGTTGTAGGATGATAGAGAAATTAAAAGCTTCATCTATTTCCTTAGATTGTTGTTTGGAGTAAATGAAATTGAAAAAAAGAGTGAATAGACGCTGAAATTAAACTTCCAGGATTAATCCGGTTTCTTCATATTTAGAGTATTAGAGAAGTCGATAGTTCGAATAGGGAATGGGATGTTGATGCCATTTTTATCAAAAATCTTCTTAATTTCAATAATGGCGATGTCGCGGGCAATTAATAGATCTCTATTTTTTGTTGCATCAGCCCAAAATCTAATTACAAAATTAATAGAACTATCACCAAATTCGGTAAACATAAATTCTACCTGCTCATTTCCACGGGATGGGAAATGTTTTGAAATGGTTTCAATAGTTATTTCTTTTACCTTTTCCAGGTTAGAAGAATAGGCTACACCACAATTTAGCATTACTCGAGAACGATTGGTCCTGGAAAAATTCTTAAATGGTTCTTCCACAATTTTAGAATTGGGAATTATCACATAATTATTATCAGCTTGTTTTACCACAATATTGCGGAGATTTATTTCGGTAACTTCCCCCGCATAACTATTAGTTTCTATCCAATCGCCAATTTGAAGCTCGGGTAAAAAACTTAAAATAATTCCCGAAAATGTATTGTTTAAAGTTCCCTGGAGGGCAAGACCTATAGCTAAACCAACAACACCTGCACCTGCAAGAACGGATGTAAGGACTTTGTTAAGATCTAAAATTCCGAGGGCAATAAAAAAACCGATAAGGATCACAATTGCCTTGCTCACCTTAACGGCTATTTGTCTTATAGAATCTTGTTTAACCTGTTTTCCCAGCAGTTTACTTAGTAACTGGCCGGTATATTTGGCCAGAAAAATAAATATTATAAAAACAAGGATTGCAAGTAAGAAGTTGGGTAAATTTAGAATTAATGCATCAAGCCAACTAACTAACTTTGCGGTGATCCCTTCAAGGGATTCTCTAAGGTTAAATTCGTCTTCCAATCTTTATTTATTTGCTGGACTTATGAGAGTCTGTAGTTTTCATTTTCCAGGCATCTAACATCCAACTTGTTTTTTCAAGCTCTCTTATGTAAGCTCCAATAAGGTCTATAGTACCTTCATCACCTGCTTTATCTGCTGTTTCCACGACAGAACGCATTTGCTTCAATAAGGTACCGTGATCTTTAAGCAGGGTCTCGATCATTTCATAATCGGTTAAATCTGCTTTAGATTCTTTTAGGTTAGAAGTTTTAAGATAATCGGTTAAATTACTAATTGGCGTATATCTTAAAGTAAGAATACGTTCAGCAATCTCATCAACTTTCAATTTAGCATCATCGTATAATTCTTCAAATTTCTCATGTAGATCGAAGAAATTTTTTCCGATTACATTCCAGTGAAAATTTCTGAGTTTTTGATAATATAAGTGGTAATCTGCCAGAAGAACATTTAATTCGTCTACAGTTTTGCTTGTTTTTTCTTTATCGAGTCCTAAATAGCTCATAGTTTTAATTTATGGTTTTTAAAAATTCAATACAAAAATATAATAGTTTGAATGATCAGCCAACAAGATCGACTGATTTAATAGAAGTTTAACGAAGCCTAATTTATGGGGCGATTATCCTTTAAATCCAGCTTTGCCATCATTTCTTTAGAAACCTGGCCGCTGGAAATTCCGTAGCCGTCAACCAAAACTCCTTTGTAACCTTTAGAGGTAGTTATTGCATAGAGAATGGCATTATCGTCTGGATTACTCATTCCTTCAAAGCGAAGTACTTTATCTACATCAAAATCTTCAACTCCAAAGGTTTCTTTTTTGGATTTAAGTTCTATTTCCTCATCCAGAAGGTTGAAATCGTGTTCATAACCCTCTTCTAATTTTAATTTGTTTATCGCCTGGGAAAGCGTTCCGTAATCTTTCATCTTAAATTGTTTGATTGATTAATAATGTTAAATTACGTTTACAGCCCCTGATATGCAAATTAAAAATGCTGTTTAGGATAAGTTTAACTCCTTATGAAGCCTTATTTTTAAAGGCTTTAGCCGAATTTCTATCTTTGATCTAAAAGCTTAAATGCCTATTAATTATTCTCTTCATTTTTATTATTTCCGAAGCTGAAAAAACCGAGGGGAAAGACTAATAAAAGAAAGAAATACCAGCCGGTTACCAAGCCTACAATAGTAATAATAGCGGCAATTATATAAAGCCAATAAGATTTCCGGAATTTCATATATTGAAAATTAAATTATGAGGGACAAATTTATAATATGATGCGATCATAAATCGGTTTTTGATAATTATATCTACATTTTATAATATTTTTATAAACCTTTCTAACTTCAAAAAAATATTTTATGAAGTGGGGGTTTCTTTAACTCATGAATTTATTGGATATTTGCAAATTAGCGATTTCGTTAAAATAAAATAAAGGAAAAGTATTCCATTATTAAGAATTCAGCAAAATGAAAAACAAGATCACTTTAAAGGAACTGGCAAAATTACTTAATGTTTCGGTTTCTACGGTTTCAAAAGCTTTACACGATAGCCCTGAAATTAGTCCCAAAACAGCAGAGCGCGTTAAAGAACTTGCTAAATTACATAATTACCGCCCAAACCCCGTAGCGGTAAATTTAAAAAGCAGTAAAAGCGGAACTATTGGAGTGATTATTCCCAATATCTCAAACACCTTTTTTGCGAATGTACTTTTGGGTATCGAGGCGAGGGCACAGAAAAGCGGATTACAGGTTATCACCTATATTTCTAATGAAAAACTGGAACGGGAACAACAAATTGCTGAAATGCTAACCTCGGGTTTTGTAGATGGAGTACTTATAGCGATTTCAGAAGAAACACAACGTAAAAAGGAATATGATCATCTTTTTAACCTGGTAGATTACGATATTCCGGTGGTCTTATATGACAGAATCAATATAGATCTTGCGGTAGATAAAATTGGTGTTGACGATGAGCAAAGTCTAGAAATAGCGACACGCTTGTTACAGACAAAAGGTATCAAAAAGATAGGGGTTGCAAGTTCTATACATCATCTTGGCGTTGGTAAACTCAGAATTACCGGTTATCGAAATGCATTGAAAAACGAAGAAGATTTCTACATAGCGAATTCTTCAAAACCAGATACCTTAAGGGAAAAGACACAGCAACTTTTGGTTGAGGATAAGGTAGAAGCGGTTTTATGTACCGATTTCGTAAGTACGATGATGGTTTATAGATTGGCTTACGAGAATAAAATTAGTATACCCAGAGACTTAAAGGTTATTGGATTTTTAAATGCTGATGTTGCGCGTTTTTTAACCCCATCTATAAGTTATGTAGAGCAATTTCCGGAGGAAATTGGCGAGGAAGCAGTTGATTTGTTAGTCAACAGAATAGAAAATCGCATCGCCGGAAAACAGCCAATAAATAAAACGATTAATACGAAGTTAATTCATTTAGAATCTACAGATTTTTAAACTTTACTCGATATTCAAATGCTTTGAGGTTGAGAATTAAAAACAGGTTTAAAGAAAGTTTAAAAAGAGATTAGAAAAACTATCTTTGAAAAGAAATCTATATTTTTTAAATGAAATCTTTGAAAAGAAATATTCTTATTACCGGTGGAGCGGGCTTTATCGGCTCTCACGTTATTCGACTGTTTGTAAATAAGTATCCCGATTATCAGATATTCAATTTAGATGCTTTAACCTATGCCGGCAATCTTGAAAACATTAAAGATATTGAGAATGCCGAAAATTATAATTTCCTAAAAGCCGATATCACTGATGCTGATAAAATAAAAGCGCTATTCCAGGAATATAAATTTGATAGTGTAATTCATCTTGCAGCAGAATCGCACGTAGACAGATCAATTTCCAATCCTAAAATATTCGTGGAAACCAATGTTACCGGTACCATGAATTTAATGGAAGCCGCCTTAGGAATTTGGAAAGAAAACCTGGAAGGTAAATTATTCTACCATGTAAGTACCGACGAAGTATACGGTACCCTGGGAGAAACAGGATTATTTACTGAAACTTCATCGTACGCACCAAACTCCCCTTATTCGGCGTCTAAAGCCGCTTCAGATCATTTTGTGAGAGCCTATGGAGAAACATATAATTTACCTTATATAATTTCTAATTGCTCTAATAACTACGGACCTAATCAATTTCCGGAGAAACTTATTCCGCTATTTATTAATAATATTATTGGGAATAAAGATTTGCCGGTCTATGGTGACGGAAAATATACACGGGATTGGTTATATGTTATGGACCACGCCACAGCGATAGATCTAGTATTCCATAAAGGTAAAAATAAAGAGACCTACAATATCGGCGGATTTAATGAATGGCAAAATATTGATCTAATAAAGTTGCTATGTAAAATTATGGATGGGAAACTGGATAGAAGAAAAGGCGAATCTGAAGCACTTATTACTTTCATAAAAGATCGCCCGGGCCATGATAAACGTTACGCCATTGATGCCAATAAAATTAATAAGGAACTTGGCTGGGAACCCTCAGTTACTTTCGAAGAGGGTTTAATGAAAACAGTGGATTGGTATTTAAACAACCCACAATGGATAGAAGCTATAGTTTCTGGAAGTTATAAGGAATATTATAAAGAGCAGTATTTATGAAAGGAATAATTTTAGCTGGGGGGACTGGTTCACGCCTATTTCCACTTACCAAAAGCGTTTCCAAACAATTACTGGCGGTTTATGATAAACCTATGATCTATTATCCTTTATCGGTATTAATGTTAGCCGGTATCAGAGAGATTCTTATCATTTCTACACCTGAAGACCTTCCTAATTTTCAGAAACTATTGGGTGACGGAAAAGCCTGGGGATTAAATTTGTCTTATGCTGAACAGCCTAGACCCAATGGATTAGCGGAAGCTTTTATTATAGGGGAAGAATTTATTGAAAATGATGATGTATGCCTTGTTTTAGGCGATAATATTTTTTACGGTCAGGGTTTTAGCGGGCTGCTTGAAAATGCAGTAAGAAACTGCAAAGAAGCCGGTCAGGCCACTGTATTTGGTTATTATGTAAATGATCCTAAGCGTTATGGAGTTGTAGATTTTGATGCATCTGGGAATGCTCTTAGTATTGAAGAAAAGCCTGAAAAACCTAAAAGTCATTTTGCGGTAACCGGACTTTACTTTTACCCAAATTCAGTCATAGAAATTGCAAAAAAATGTGAGCCCAGTGCCCGGGGAGAATTAGAAATTACCAGTATCAATCAAGAATATTTAAATCAGAAAGAATTAAAGGTTGAGATTATGGGACGTGGCTATGCCTGGCTGGATACCGGTACGCACGAGTCAATGTTAGAAGCTTCTAATTTTGTACAAACCATAGAAAAAAGACAGGGCTTAAAAATTGCCTGTCCTGAAGAAATCGCTTTTAGAAAAAAATATATAGGAAAAGATCAATTACAAGAATTGGCTACAGAATTAGAGAAAAGTGAATATGGGAGGTATTTGTTGGGTTTGATAAGGTAGCTTTGGACAGGTAATCCTTTCACTGTTCTCAGTTTTTCATTTCTTTTTTCTACATGGATTAATTTATCCCAAACACTTCCGGTTTTTTTATTGTACAAACACGTACCTTTTCTATAAAAGGTGAAGACCTTAGTCAAAGATAAAGTATCTGGAAAAGGATGAAATTTGATCTCACCAAAGTTAAAAGGATTCTTAACGTTTTTAAAGCTTTAAGGTTTCTTTAGCAATAGCCTCATAAAGAAATTCTATCTTTGCGGCCGATAAAAAGGTAATTTAATTTCTCAAATGACTGAATTTCAACAGAGATTAGAAAATAAAAAAATATTAGTGACCGGAGGCGCGGGTTTTATAGGTTCCAACCTATGTGAAACCTTGATAAATTTAAATGCTGAGGTGGTTTGTTTAGATAACTTTGCTACGGGATATAAACATAATCTTGATGCTTTTAAAAGGCACAAAAATTTTATGTTAATAGAAGGAGATATACGGAATCTCGAAACTTGTCACAAAGCGTGTGAAGGGGTGGATTATGTTTTACATGAGGCTGCTTTAGGTTCCGTGCCACGTTCGCTTGCCGATCCTATAACCAGTAATGAAGTCAATATCTCCGGGTTTTTAAATATGCTTGTTGCGGCGCGGGATGCCGGAGTAAAGCGTTTTGTATACGCCGCGAGTTCTTCCACTTATGGAGATTCTCAAAAACTACCAAAAGTTGAAAATGAAATCGGAAAACCGCTGTCTCCTTACGCAATTACCAAATATGTAAATGAGCTCTATGCTGATATTTTTCAGGATGCTTATCAATTAGATACTATTGGTTTAAGATATTTTAATGTTTTCGGAAGAAAACAGGACCCAAATGGAGCATATGCAGCTGTTATTCCAAAGTTTGTGATGCAGTTTATGAAACATGAAAGTCCGGTGATTAATGGCGACGGAACTTATTCCCGTGATTTCACCTATATAGACAATGTAATTCAAATGAATTTACTAGCTCTTACCACAGGAAATGAAGATGCGGTAAATGAGATTTATAATACAGCTGTAGGAGACAGAACTAATTTAGTTGAATTAACTCAATTGCTGAAAAAACATCTTTCTGAATTTGATACTAAAATTTCGGCTGTTGAAGTAAAACATGGGTCTAACAGAGCAGGGGATATTCCACATTCTTTAGCTTCGGTTGAGAAGGCTAAAGAATTATTGGGTTACGAGCCAAGCCATCGAATTGATGATGGTTTAAAAGAAGCAGTGGCTTGGTATTGGGAGAATCTTAGGTAGCAGAGTGATGATGGGGAATTATGAAATATTAAAATGGGATTCTGATTTTTTTGGGTTTAAAGTCGCTAAAATAGAAGAGCAGGTTTTTAAGAATAAAACAACAGATCCTGAAGATTTTTTTTGGCATTTAAAACAAGAGAATGTTCACCTAATTTATTGTTATTCTAGTAAGCCAATTGATGTTTTGAAATTTAATAAGCATTATTCTTTTGATCATATTGTTACGCGCATCCCTTTGATAATGAAATTAAATAGGAAATTTGATTTTCATCCTAAAATCAGTTTTTATAATGAAGATAATGTTAATGAATCTTTAAAGGAGCTTGCTGTTTTGGCTGGTTTAAAAGGGCGGTTTGGTAAGGATAAGAAAATTCCAAAAAGTTCCTGTGAAGGTGTTTTTAAAAGTTGGATCGAAAATTCCTTGTTAAATAAAGAACCAGTTTTAATTTATAAAATTGATAACGAAATAGTAGGTATGATAACTTTTAAAATAGAAGGGGAAAGTGGATTTGGAGGTCTTTTGGCAGTTTATCCCGAATTTGAAGGCAAAGGTATTTCCTTTGCGTTATTAAGAGCTATGATGTATGTACTCCAGGAGAGAGGCTGTAATTTTTTTTATAGCGGAACTCAACAATTAAATACAAAAGCATTAAAGGTATTTGAACGTTTTGGGTTGATTCCACAAGAACCTCAATTCGTCTACCATCTTTGGAAAAAGAATTAAACTTTAGTAATGAAAAATAAAAAATTAGCTGTTATTGGCCTTGGATATGTAGGATTACCTTTGGCAAGATTATTCGCCACTAAATATCCGGTAATTGGGTTTGATATAAATAAAGCAAGAGTAAAAGAGTTAATGAGTGGGCATGATTCTACTTTAGAGGTAGAAGATGATGTGCTTCAATCAGCTTTGGTTCAGAAAGATGGCTTTAAAAACGGCAAGGGTTTATTTTGCTCGGCTGATTTAGAAGATATTTTAGATTGTAATTATTATATTATTACAGTTCCAACCCCGGTAGATAAAAATAATCGCCCCGATCTTACTCCGCTTTATAAAAGTAGCGAAACCGTTGCTAAAGTCCTGAAAAAAGGAGATATAGTAATTTACGAATCGACTGTTTATCCCGGTGTTACCGAAGATGAGTGCGTACCCGTACTGGAAAAGCATAGCGGACTTACTTTTAACAAAGATTTCTTTGTAGGTTATTCACCTGAAAGAATCAATCCGGGAGACAAAGAACATACGGTAGATAAGATCTTAAAAGTAACGGCAGGCTCTACTCCGGAAATCGGAAAGAAGGTTGACGCACTTTATGCCGAAGTTATTACCGCTGGCACTCATTTAGCACCCACTATTAAAGTTGCCGAAGCTGCAAAAGTTATTGAGAATTCTCAAAGAGATATCAATATTGCTTTCGTAAATGAGTTGGCAAAGATTTTCAATATGATGGGGATAGATACACAGGATGTTTTAGAAGCCGCGGCAACAAAATGGAATTTCCTTCCCTTTAAACCTGGTTTGGTTGGTGGGCATTGTATTGGTGTAGATCCATATTATCTTGCTCAAAAGGCCCAGGAGATTGGTTACCATCCCGAAATTATTCTAGCCGGTAGGAGGATGAACGATTCTATGGGGCAATATGTAGCTTCAGAAGTCGTGAAATTAATGTTGCAAAATGATCAGAAAGTAAAAGGTGCTAATATCCTTATAATGGGCATCACCTTTAAAGAAAATTGTCCGGATGTTAGAAATACTAAAGTGGTAGATGTAATTAAGAACCTTAAAGAATATGGTACTAATGTTACGATCTATGATCCGCTTGCGAATCCGGAAGAAGTAAATCATGAATACGGGCTAAAAACGGTAAGAGAGCTACCAGGGGAGAAATATGATGCCGTTGTTTTAGCAGTGGCGCATAGTGAATTTCTTGAAATGGACCTTGATCAATTGAAGAATGGAAATACTGTTATTTATGATGTAAAAGGAGTGCTTGGGGATAGGTGTGATAAAAAACTTTAATTAGATATTATTTTAAATCCTAAAACTGATTAGGTAAACTAATTATAATCTATTAAATCCGTTAAGGATAAAATTGAAGCTTAACTTACATGAAAATAAAAAATATTTGCTGCATCGGCGCAGGTTACGTAGGAGGACCCACAATGGCAGTTATCGCTCAAAAATGTCCGGAAATTAATGTTACCGTTGTAGATATCAACGATCAAAGAATCGCAGCCTGGAATGATGAGGATGTAGAAAATATCCCAATTTATGAACCCGGCTTATCGGCGGTGGTTCAGGAAGCTCGTGGTAGAAATTTATTCTTTTCTACCGATGTTGATGCTGCGATTGATAAAGCTGATATGATATTTATTTCAGTTAATACCCCTACCAAAACCTATGGTATAGGAAAAGGTATGGCTGCCGACCTTAAGTTTATCGAACTTTGTGCGAGGCAAATCGCTAGGGTTTCTAAAGATGATAAAATTGTAGTAGAGAAGTCTACTTTACCGGTTCGTACTGCAGAAGCTTTAAAGAATATTTTGGATAATACCGGAAACGGAGTTAATTATCAGATTCTCTCCAATCCTGAGTTTTTAGCTGAAGGAACGGCGGTTGATGATCTTATGAATCCTGATAGGGTACTTATAGGTGGAGATATCGAGACCCCTGTAGGAAAGGAGGCTGTAGAAGCTTTAGTAGATGTTTACGCCCATTGGGTGCCTCGGGAGAGGTTATTAACTACTAACGTATGGTCATCAGAACTTTCTAAATTAACGGCGAATGCTTTTTTAGCTCAAAGGGTTTCAAGTATTAATGCGATGAGTGAATTATGCGAGAAAACCGGAGCAGATGTGAATGAAGTATCAAAGGCCGTTGGAATGGATTCCAGGATAGGATCAAAATTCTTAAAATCGTCTGTAGGTTTTGGCGGTTCTTGTTTTCAGAAGGATATTTTAAATCTTGTGTATATTTCCAAATCTTTTGGATTACATGAAGTTGCTGATTATTGGGAACAGGTGATACTAATGAATGATCATCAAAAGAGAAGATTTGCTGCAAAAATTGTGCAAACCCTTTTTAATACAGTTTCAGGTAAGAAGATTGCCTTATTAGGATGGGCCTTTAAAAAGGATACCAATGATACCCGCGAATCTGCCGCAATTTATGTGGCCGATTATCTCTTAAACGAACAGGCAGAAATTGTGGTTTACGATCCTAAGGTTAGCACCGAGCAAATCTATACAGATCTTGATTATCTGAACTCCCGTTCTTCTGAGGAAAACCGCGCCAGGGCAAAAGTGGTTAACACCCCATACGAAGCCACAAAGGATTCTCACGCCGTAGCGATATTAACGGAATGGGATGAGTTTAAGGATTTAGACTGGCAAAAAGTATATGATGAAATGCTAAAACCGGCTTTTCTGTTTGACGGGAGAAGATTATTGCAAAGAGAAACAAAGGAGGCCATTGGGTTTGAATTTTATGCTATAGGAAGTTAATAATATACCTGTTAGTATTCTCTCATTTTTTAAAGTTAATTCAGGTCTTGCATGAAAGAAATATTTAATATAGCTATAGCAGCAGCAATTGAAGGTGGAAAAAAAATCATGGAAATTTATAATGATAATGATTTTCAGATTGAGAATAAGGAGGATGATTCACCCTTAACAATAGCTGATAAAAAAGCGAATGATATTATAAATAAATACCTATTACCAACCGATATTCCTATTATCAGTGAGGAGAATAAGCAGCTTGATTTTTCTGAAAGAAAGAAATGGAGGAATTGCTGGATTGTAGATCCATTAGATGGCACCAAAGAGTTTATAAAAAAAAATGACGAGTTTACTGTGAATATAGCTCTTATAGATAATAATAAGCCTGTCTTTGGGGTAATCTATGTCCCTGCCAAGAACGAACTTTACTTTGGAGATGTGCTGAATAAGAAAAGTTTTAAAGGTGTTATTAAGGAGGAAAAATTTGAATTTCGACAGTCTGATTTTCGGGAAATTCATCCTACGTCCGTTGGAGAAAAAATAAAGGTTGTCGGAAGTCGCTCCCATATGAATCAGGCAACACTGGACTATATTGAGATTTTAAAAACTCAATTTAACAAAGAAGTGGAGATAGTTTCAAAAGGAAGTTCTTTGAAATTTTGTCTCGTTGCTGAAGGAAAAGCAGATGTTTATCCCCGATATGCTCCTACAATGGAGTGGGATACTGCTGCAGGCCAGGCTATCTGTAATGCGGTTGGGTTGGAAGTGATTGATAAACAAACAGGCACGTCTATGGAATACAATCGCAAAAACTTACTAAATAATTATTTTTTAGTATCCAACCTTGGATAAGAGTTATAAGCGACATATTGCCAAATCCATAACCTGGAGGATTATAGGTACCATAGATACAATTTTGCTATCCTGGTTAATTTCGGGAGATCCCTATACGGGAATGCAAATTGGTTTAGCAGAAGTAGTTACTAAAATGTTATTTTATTATGTCCACGAAAGAATTTGGTTTAAAATTAGAGCAGGAGTAACTAAAAATGGTGATAGTAAGAAACGGCATATCGCCAAAACGGTAACCTGGCGGGTTGTAGGAACTATAGATACCATGATTTTAGCGTGGCTTATCTCTGGAGATCCAATGATTGGCTTGCAAGTTGGAGCGGCAGAAGTAGTTACTAAAATGATTTTATATTATTTTCACGAAAGAGCTTGGTATAAAATAGATTTTGGTTTAGAGAAAAGACGAAGAGAAAAAAGAGAAACATAGTATATCAATAATTTTGATTATGGAAAATATAATCCCGCAAAACTTTCATATTGATAAAGAGGAGCGAAACAAATTGAATGGTCATAATTCTTTTGTGGTATGGTTTACTGGTCTCTCGGGATCAGGAAAATCTACTCTCGCTAACCTGGTGGAAAAAAAATTATTTGAAACCGGGATTAAAACTTTTTCTCTAGATGGTGATAACATAAGATCTGGATTAAATAAAGACTTGAGATTCTCAGCCGATGATCGAAAAGAGAACCTGCGAAGAATAGCTGAAGTAGCTAAACTTTTTATAGAATCTGGGACTGTAGTTATAGCTTCGTTTATTTCACCTTTAAAAAAGGATAGAGAATACCTAAAAAAAACTATCGGGAGACAAAATTTTATAGAGGTTTTTGTGAACACTTCACTGGATGAATGTGAACGTAGAGATGTAAAAGGATTGTATAAAAAAGCCCGGGCGGGAGAAATTAAAAATTTTACGGGGATTGATGCTCCTTATGAAAAGCCAGAAAACCCTGATTTAGAAATAAAAACAGAAGAAGAAAATTTGGAAGATGCATTAAAAAGGATAGTTTTACACCTTGAAGATAAACTGAAAATTTCAGTAACATGAGCAAATATTATTTAAATTATTTAGACGAGTTAGAGTCGGAAGCCATCTATATATTAAGAGAGGTTTGGGCGCAGTTTGAGAATCCTGTAATCCTGTTTTCCGGAGGAAAAGATTCTATTCTGGTAACCCATTTAGCAAAAAAAGCTTTTTACCCAAGCAAAATCCCTTTTGCATTAATGCATGTAGATACCGGGCATAATTTCCCTGAAACCATCCAGTTCCGAAACGATTTGGTTGAAAAGCTTGGCGTAAAATTAATTGTGGGTTCTGTACAGGATTCAATAGACCAGGGAAGAGTAGCCGAAGAAAAAGGTAAAAATGCTACCCGAAATGCACTTCAAATTACCACTTTACTTGACGCAATTGAAACTAATAAAGTAGACTGCGCCATTGGTGGAGGAAGACGTGATGAAGAAAAAGCACGGGCTAAAGAACGCTTTTTTAGTCACCGCGATGATTTTGGACAGTGGGATCCTAAAAATCAGCGACCTGAACTTTGGAACTTGCTAAATGGAAAACATTTTGAAGGGGAACATTTTAGGGCATTTCCTATAAGCAACTGGACCGAAATGGATGTGTGGAATTATATAAAGAGAGAAAATATCAGTATACCTTCACTGTACTATGCTCACGAACGAGAAGTAGTTTTTAGAAGTAATTCCTGGATTCCCGTTTCCGAATATCTAAAACTGGAAGAGGGTGAAAAAGTTGAAAAAAAGAAAATCAGGTTTAGAACACTTGGAGATATTACTATTACCGGCGGAATAGAATCTGATGCTGATACCCTTGAAAAAATAGCACTGGAAGTTTCTGCAATGCGTAAAACAGAACGAGGGGATCGGTCTGATGATAAACGTTCCGAAACGGCAATGGAAGACAGAAAAAAACAAGGATATTTTTAAATAGACCGCTGCGCCTAAAGAGAAAAGAATAAAGATCGCTTCGCTGTAAGACAAAGAAAATGAAACATGGAAATAAATAACAACCAACTTTTAAGATTTACAACCGCCGGTAGTGTAGATGATGGAAAAAGTACTTTAATCGGTAGACTTTTATTCGACTCAAAATCTATTTTTGAAGATCAATTAGAGTCTGTAAGCAATACCAGTGCAAAAAAAGGGCACGATGGGGTAGATCTTGCACTTTTTACCGATGGATTAAAGGATGAAAGAGAACAGGGAATTACTATAGATGTAGCCTACCGGTATTTTACCACACCTAAGCGAAAATTTATTATCGCTGATACTCCTGGTCATATTCAGTATACCAGAAATATGGTTACGGGAGCTTCTACCGCCAATGCCGCGGTTATCTTAATTGATGCCCGTCACGGAGTAATAGAACAAACTAAGCGGCATTCCTTTATCGCTTCTTTATTAAATATTCCGCATCTTATTGTATGTATCAATAAAATGGATCTGGTAGATTATTCAGAGGAGGTTTATAATAATATTATTGGACAGTTTGAAGAATTTTCTTCTAAACTTTTGATGAAAGATGTTCGCTTTATCCCTATTAGTGCACTATTGGGAGATAATGTGGTAAACCGTTCAAAAAATATGGATTGGTACCAGGAAGGAACTTTGCTAAGCACGTTGGAAAAACTTCATATTAGCAGTGATATAAATAAAATAGATGCTCGTTTTGCCGTGCAAACTGTTTTAAGGCCTCAAAATGAAGATTTCAGGGATTACCGTGGTTATGCCGGGCGAATCGCTAGCGGAATTTACCGGGTGGGAGATGAAGTTGCTGTATTGCCATCAGGATTTCAGTCAAAAATCAAATCTATCAATGCCGGGGAAAAAGAAGTTAAGGAAGCTTATGCTCCGATGTCAGTTTCCATTACCCTTGAAGATGACATTGATGTAAGCCGGGGGAATATGATTGTGAAACAAAACAATCAGCCTGAGCAGGAGCAGGAATTTGATGTTATGTTATGCTGGTTAAATAACGACCCCATTAAACCCCGTGCTAAGTATACGATAATGCACACTTCAAATGAAGAAAGGGCAATGGTAAAAGAGGTGGTTTATAAAATGAATATCAACACTTTTGAGCGGGATAGTGAAGATGCTACTTTAGAAATGAATGACATCGCCAGAGTGAAAATTCGTACGACCAGAAGATTAATGCTGGATTCGTACAGAGATAATCGAAACACCGGGAGTATTATTTTAATTGATGAAAACACTAACGAAACAGTTGCGGCGGGAATGATTATTTAAATAAAGGCTGGATCAGAATAAATAATTTATTTAAAATTTACACACTTCACGGAATAATGTCTTAGTTTTTTGTTTATGAATAAGTATACAGTTTATCGCTTCCTCTCTCGGTCATCATTTATTATATATATATACAGAAAATACCTTAAAATAAAAAAAAAAATAGTTTTAAAAACTTTAAAACCTCAATACAATAGTAAAGTTTTTTGTATAGGTTTTCAAAAGACTGGTACGACCACGCTCGGGAAATCTTTAGAAATACTTGGGTATAATCATAGTTCCTTTGATCATACACTTTATCTCAAACACTATAAAAAGAATCGAAATATATCCAAAATTATTGATTACACTTCTAAATTTGACTCTTTTGATGATATGCCTTGGTCGAAAACTGATTTAATTCCAATTTTGGATTATACCTTTCCCGGAAGTAAATTCATTTATTTAACTCGAGATGAGGAAAGCTGGAAGAAATCTATGAAAAATTGGGGATATAAAAAATTTGGGAAACATCTGGATGTTGAAGCTTTATATAAAGAATATTTAAAACATAACGAATTTGTCCTGTCATATTTTAAAGACCGTATAGGTGAAGATCTGATTGTTTTAAACATTGGGGACAAAAAGGGTTTTAAAAAATTAGCAAATTTTTTAAGCAGAAAGACCCATCTGGAAAGTTTTCCTCATTATAATAAAACAAGTGACATTAGAATAAAGATATAAGGTTATTTTTCATCCTTTTTTAGCGTTTTTAGAAATAAAATGGATTGATTTTACTTTTGTGTTTATGAAAAAATTAATGGTCATTGAGGTTATTATGGTAATCTCTCTAGCCAATTTTTATTCCTTATAAATCTATTAAGAGAGAATATTTTAGTGGTGGTCAGAAATTCTGATTCTTATAAGATATTGATGTCAATTAATTTTAGACAAAACAGCTAATTTCTCACATGATATTATTACCGGTGGTCAACTCGGTGAAATTATTAAGCTTACTTGCTCAATATTGATTCGATTAAGTTCTTTTATAATTAATCAACCTTGACCTTGGTTTAAAAAATAAATACTATTCTTTTTCATATTCATAATTCATTACGGCGACCATTCTTTCTCTTTCTTTCGCTTGAGGATGACCTCGATGAATACCAGCCTGATCAGAAATAACGAGGGTACCTTTAGTTCCCAGGATTGGGTATGCATTTTCAATTTTAAAACAAAATGCTTCCGTGTGTTTTTTGTCGCTTAGCTTAGCAAACGTTTTATTTAATTTCTCTGCTTCTGAATCGGTATTAGATTTAATAACGTAACTATAGGGACCATATGAGATATCTTTGACATCTGTCAAATATATAAATGCTTTTATTTTTCCTTTAGAGTAGGCATCCACGTGAAAACCTCTTGTATTTTGAATATCCTGATTATAATAAATATTTAAATTTTTGGGCGAATATTTTTTTTCTGATGCTGAATTAATTAAATCAACAATTCGAGGATTTTCATAGACCTTTCTTAAATTACTGCTATTTTTTTTGTCAATATAGTCGTAATTGAATACATCAATCATTCCTTTATCAGCTCCATTTCTGATGCTGAAAATTGTTTTAGAATAATTAGCTTTTTCCTGATAAGTTTTGAATTTAAGCCCTTCACTATCTATGTAATACGTTTCGGTAACTTGATCTCTAATTAATCTGTCAGAAGATTTGAAATCCTTCTGAATCTTTTTAAAATTTTCAAAAACATCATCAGATAATTTTTCAGAAATTGCATTTTTAATTAATACTATCCCGTAATTTTTTAAAATGCTCGTAGCTTGCTCAAATTGATTCTCTAGATTGTTATATTCAATAGATAAAAATGATAAATCGTTAATATCCATATGCTGCATTTTGTCCAATGCACTAGATTGGATAATATCATATAAATATTCGAGTGAACTTGATGCTATTTCTTCATCATTATTTTTAGTTAGTAAATTCCTTAATTTTTTTTTGATTTTATTCATTTTACAAATAGTTGAGGGGTTATAAGATTTTATTTTTCGGTCTCTGATGGATTGAGAGTTTTAATTAAACCACTTTGTTAGTATTTTTTGGCCGACCAATTCCTCAATCTCAAATAATTCTTTATAAAAATAAGAATCCAGATAATCTTTTGTAGATCGATTTATTTTAGGTGCAGCTTTCGCGATACTGGGATTAAAATTATCATAAATTTTTTCAAATACTTTATGGCTTATCGGTTGGTATTTTCTGTTTTGTAAATCGTTAATATACCTAGGCCCTAAATTCTCTATTATTTTATTCCCCTGCATTTGGAGTTCGGGAAATTTTGGCAATTTTGCTCTGTTAGCGTGAGTATTAAAAATATCCTTTGGAAATAAGTTGAAATCTATTTTCAAAAAAGTAGATAGATTAATTAATACCCTTTCAGGATCAGAAACCAAATCTTCAAATAAAATCACTTTGATTTGATTGGATGGCAAAACATCATAGTAATGTTGTAATTGTTCTTTATATAAACTTCTTGTAAGTACACTGTAAGGATTATGAACCAATGTATCTTCAAAACTCCACATAGCAGTACCGCTTCTAAGCATGTGAAGATATTGAGAAAATGCTCTTAAGCTGGGCTGACGTAATAAAAATATCATTTTTATATTTTTATTTTGGGAGGCAATTCTTTGAGCTGCTGTTCTAGACGCTAAGTAGGATGTAGAATCCTCTCCTTTTATCTTGGACTCATTCCCTTTATAAAGATTGTGGTACCAATTCCAAGATTCTTCTAATTTCTTTCCATCCAATCTCCCTGTCCAGGATTTTGTATTCTTGTCAAATGAATGGAATCGGGGATGTTGCAATATGTTATCTAATTCAAAAAACCGAATTTCGCTACGAGGAATAAATATATCAGGATGATATGAAAGAACCTCATGGATTGTGGTGGTAGCTGATTTCATTGCTCCACTTATAATAAAATCAGGAATTAAATTAATATTATTAGAAATCCATTTTTTCTTATTAATTCTTATCATGAAGATGTTTCTCTTGGGCGTTTATCAGAATTCATAAAATTAGAGAAATTAATTCAGATTATATTACTTTATATATTTTTTAAGATTATAGTAGGTTCATTTGTTCATCTATCTTTTATATTTGTTCATTTAATTAATGGCTGATATTTTACTCCAATCCAATTAAATAATAAGTTAAAAAATGCATATATTAAAAGATAAATCAATCTTAATTACCGGGGGCACCGGATCACTTGGAAAAGCCTTAACCTCACACATACTGACTAATTTTCCAGAAGTTAAAAAACTCGTTATATTTTCCAGGGACGAACAAAAGCAGTTTGAGATGGCTCAGGACTATCCTTCTAAAGACTTCCCCCAAGTACGCTTTTTTATTGGAGATGTTAGGGACGAAGCCAGGGTAAAAAGAGCCTTGAAAGGAATAGATTATGTGATACATGCGGCGGCAATGAAACATGTGCCAATCGCAGAATATAACCCTATGGAATGTGTAAAAACAAATATCATGGGGGCGGAAAATATAATTAATGCCTGCCTCGAAACCAGCGTAGAACGTGTAGTAGCACTTTCTACGGATAAAGCTGCCGCTCCAATTAATCTATATGGAGCAACTAAATTGGCTTCAGATAAATTATTTGTTGCGGCTAACAATATAACTGGTTGGAACCCGATTAAATTTTCTGTAGTACGGTATGGGAATGTAATGGGATCTAATGGTTCTGTTATACCTTTTTTTCTTAAAAAGAAGAAGGAAGGAGTGTTGCCAATTACTGAACCTACCATGACAAGATTTAATATTTCGCTTCGAGGTGGCGTAGATATGGTAATGCACGCACTAGAAAATGCCTGGGGAGGTGAGATTTTTGTGCCAAAAATCCCTTCTTATAAAATTATGGATATTGCTGAGGCTATTGGTCCGGAATGTGAAAAACCGGTAGTTGGCATCCGACCGGGTGAAAAAATCCACGAAGAAATGATTACTGATTCAGATTCTTATTACACCTATGATTTGGGCAAATACTATACTATTCTACCTGCTACGCATAAATGGAAATTAGAAGACTTTGTAAAAAAATTTAATGCAAAAAAAGTAACTCCTGGCTTCCAGTATAATTCAGGTGAAAATGAAGAGTGGGAAACGGTGGAAGACCTTAGGAAATTAATTAAAGAACATGTAGACCCAACATTTGAAGTATAGTTTATGAAGAACCCAATTCCATACGGTCGTCAAAATATTACAGAAGAGGATATTGAGGCAGTGGTAAACACCCTGAAATCTGATTACCTTACCCAGGGTCCACGGATTGCCGAATTTGAAGACGACTTTTCAGATTATGTTGGTAGCAAATATGCGGTAGCTGTTTCTAACGGTACTGCAGCCTTACATCTTTGTGCAATTGCGCTGAATATTCGGCCAGGTGATAAAGTAATAACCACATCAATTACCTTTGCAGCTTCAGCTAATTGTGTTCGCTATTGTGGTGGCGAAGTGGTTTTTGCAGATATTGACCCGGAAACATACTTACTGGATATAAACAAGGTTAGGGAATTACTTGAAAATGCCCCGCAAGGAACCTATAAAGGTGTAATTCCCGTAGACTTTGCCGGGAGGGCGGTAAATCTACAAGAATTTAAGCAGCTTGCAGAAGAATATGATTTATGGATTATTGAAGATTCCTGTCACGCACCCGGAGGATATTTTATTGACTCCAAAGACCAAAAACAATTGTGCGGTAATGGGGAATTCGCTGATCTAGCCATTTTTTCCTTTCATCCGGTTAAACATATTGCCAGTGGGGAAGGCGGGATGATTACCACCAATGATAAGAAACTATATGAAAAACTACTTCAATTAAGAACGCATGGCATTGTAAAGGATGATAATAAATATATAAATACTCCCGATTTCGCCAATGGTTTTACTGTCAATTCGAGCGTAGACGAGACCTATCCCGCGTGGTACATGGAAATGCATGATTTAGGTTATAATTACCGGTTAACCGATTTTCAGGCCGCATTGGCAAGCAGCCAATTAAAGCGAGCCGATGAGGGACTTGAAAAGCGTAGTGTGATTGCTTCAAGATACCAGGAAGCATTTAAAAATAAATATTTTATAAAAGGACAATCTGGGGTGATCGATGGGCATGCCTATCATTTATACGTTCTTGAAGTGGAAGATAGGTTAGGGCTTTATAATTATTTACGGGAAAACCAAATTTTTTCCCAAATTCATTACATTCCCTGTCATTTAATGCCCTATTATCGTGAATTCGGCTGGAAGGAAGGAGATCTTCCAGTTGCAGAGAAATATTACAAAACCTGTATAAGTTTACCGATTTACCCTACTTTGCTGAAAGAAGAACAGGAGTACGTAATAGAGAAGATTAATTCATTTTATGAAGATTAGCGAGAAACTTGGTTTAGGAACTGTTCAGTTTGGTCTTCCCTATGGTATTTCCAATAACAGTGGGCAAACCACGGCGGAGGAAGTTGTTAAAATTCTAGAAACTGCCAAATCTTATAAAATAGATGTTTTGGATTCTGCATCTGCCTATGGGAGTTCTGAAGATGTACTTGGGGAAAATGATCTTTCTGCTTTTAAAATGGTTTCGAAATTCCTCCCGCCTTCCAAAGGTGAATCTATTTCTATTCAGCTTGAGGATAGTTTAAAAAAATTAGGTGTCCAATCTTTTTATGGATATCTAGCTCATCGCCCTATAGAACTTATAGGGCACTCGGAGCATTGGGAGGAATTAATAGAATTTAAATCAGAGGCAAAAATAAATAAAATCGGTTTTTCTCTGAATGAACCAGAGGAATTAGAGTTGCTTCTAGAAAAGGGATATTTTCCAGACCTAGTTCAAGTTCCTTACAATTATTTCGACCGAAGATTTGAAAACGCTATGAAAATCCTTAAGTCCGGGGGGTGTGAAATTCATGCCAGATCTGCTTTTTTACAAGGCCTGTTTTTTATGGATCCTCAGCAACTCGACGGTTTTTTCGAAGAAGTAAAACCCCTTATAAGTCAACTTCAGAAAAATATTCCCTTAAACGGAACGCTTTTAAAGTTTGTTCTGGATAAGCAATTTGTTGATAAAGTAATTATAGGAGTGGAAAGCGAATTACAACTGAAGGAGAATATTAAAAGCCTAACGAAAGCGGATTCATTACCTGAGTTAGAAAATAGAATAACTGATAACATCTTAATACCATCCAGATGGCCGAAAAATTAAAAATAGGAATTATAGGAATGAGTGAAGGTAACGGTCATCCTTATTCCTGGAGTGCTATATTTAATGGGTATGATAAGGAAAAAATGAAATACTGCCCTTTTCCTATTATTTCTGAATATTTGGCAAAACAGAATTTTCCAGAAGATGGTTTGGGTAAATTTGGTGTGGTTACCCATATTTGGACCCAGGATATAGCGACTTCAAAACATATTGCAGCTTCTGCAAAAATTGAAGTTGTAGTAGAAAATCTAGAGGATATGCTTGGTAAGGTTGATGCGGTTCTATTGGCACGGGATGATGCCAAAAACCATTATAAAATGGCATTTCCGTTTTTAAAAGCCGGGATACCTATATTTATTGATAAGCCTTTAGCTTTATCGGTAAAAGAAGCTAATAAAATTTTAAAGGAACAGCAATATGAAAACCAAGTTTTTTCCTGTTCCTCCATTCGTTTTGCTAAAGAACTAGACTTAACAGAGAAAGAAAAAGATCAAATAGGTGAAATAGTTCATGTTGAAGCGGCAATACCGAAAAAATGGGATACTTATGCTATCCATATTATAGAGCCTATTATCGCACGCCTTCCTCATAGGGGAAAGCTGTTGGGTGTTAAATGTTTACAAAGCGTTGCTATTACTAATTGCATTGTTAAATGGGAAAATACCACGGCTTATTTAAAAGTAACCGGAACTATACCGATCACTGTAAGTCTAAATTTCTATGGGGAGAAAGGTTGTGTAACAAAAGAATTTAGTGATTCCTATACCTGTTTTAAGAATTCGCTACATAAATTTGTCAAAGTCATAAATAAAGAAGAAGAAAATATTAAAAGGGAAGAAACCCTTGAAATAATTAAAATCTTGGAAAAAGGGAGGAAATGAAAAGTATTTTAATCACAGGAGGAAGTGGAAAAGTAGGATTTCAACTAGTAAAGCATTTTCTAAAAAAAAGGTTTACAGTTATTACTTCATCTACGGATAAAGAGCGATTTCTTGATAATAAGGAAAAGGAATTATCTCATTATAAGCTTGAAGCTCTACATGTTATTGAGGTTGATTTTAATACAGAAAACGCCAAAAATATTATTTTAGAATATCTACAACTTCATAATATTGTACTAACTGATATAATCCACAATGCACGTTCCTTAAATTTTTTAAAATTAGAAGACGACAAAACAATCTCCAATGAAAATTTTTCTGGTGAGTTTTATATGGATGTAGTTTTTCCTTATCAGCTCTCCATGGCGGTTAAAAATCAAATGTTCCATAAATTACAGAATATTATTTTTATTTCCTCTATGTATGGAGTGGTAGCACCAACCCCGGCGCTCTATGATGATTTTGAGAATTCATCTGCCATTCATTATGGTGTTTCCAAAGCAGCTCAAATTCACCTTACCAAAGAACTAGCAGTGCGGTTGGCTCCTGAAATTAGGGTGAACTGTGTAAGTTTTGGAGGTATAAAAGGGAGAACTGACGAGCACTTCGAGAATAGGTATAAAAAACTTACTCCCCAACAAAGAATGTTGGAAGAAGAAGACGTGATAGGTCCTGTAGATTTTTTAATTTCTAAAAGCTCTACAAATATGACGGGTCATAATTTAAAAGTTGATGGAGGATGGACAATTTGGTAAATAAAAAGATCATTGCAGTTATACCTGCAAGAGGTGGTTCTAAAAGAATTCCTAAAAAGAATATTTTAGAAATAAATGGTAAGCCAATGTTGGCCTGGACAATTGAAGCTGCTCTTAAATCTAAATATATAAATGAGGTGTTAGTGAGTACCGATGATGAAGAAATTGCCGAGGTAGGAAGGAAATATGGTGCAAAAGTTCCTTTTTTAAGAAATGAAAATGCAGATGACCATTCCCCCATAAGTCTGGCGACTATTAAAGCACTTAATCAGTGGGAAGAAACGGGTATGCAATCACATGAAGTGGTAGTGCAGTTAATGGCCAATTGCCCCTTAAGAGATAATAATGATATAGATGAAGCTCTTGAACATTTTTTTAATAATGATGTAGAGTATCAAATTAGCTGTTTTAAATACGGCTGGATGAACCCGTGGTGGGCCCATAAATTAGATCCTTCGGGAAAAGCCACTCCCGTGTTTGATGAGAAGGAGAGAATGAAAAGGTCTCAAGACCAACCAGATCTATATTGTCCCACAGGGGCGATCTGGATAGCAAAAAAAGAAGCCCTTATTAATACAAAGAGTTTTTATGGTCCAAATTATTCATTTTTCCCACTTCATTGGATTAAGGCTATAGATATAGATGAATATGAAGATTTAGAAATGGCGAAATATTTCTTGAAGCTTTCTAAAAGCTAAATTTGTATGAGTGTTTATAAAATATTAGATCAACAAGTATTTTCCTCAGGAGAGTATTCTATAGTTCCGATTCGTATGGAGGATCGTTATGATATTATGAAATGGCGTAATGAGCAAATGTATCATTTACGACAAAATGAGCCTCTTACAAAAGAGAAGCAGGATATTTATTTCGAGTCTGTAATATCTAATCTATTTGAACTAGACAAACCCTCCCAAATTCTTTTTTCTTATTTAAAAGACGAAGAATGTATAGGCTATGGAGGACTAGTCCATATTAAGTGGACAGATAAGAATGCTGAGATATCCTTTATAATGAATACTAGTCTGGAAAAAGAATATTTTGAATTTCATTGGGTCAATTATTTGAAATTACTGGAAAAGGTTGCATTCAATGAGATTAATCTTCATAAAATTTATACCTATGCCTTTGATTTAAGACCAAGACTATATAATGCCCTTGGGCAAGCTGGGTTTGGTTTTGAATTGGATTTAAAAGAGCATTGTTTTTTTCAACAGAAATATATTGATGTTAAAATTCATTCTAAGTTTAATAAAAAAAACGAATTACGACATGTGGAAATTTCTGACTTCTATTTGACATATTCCTGGGCGAATAATCAAAAAGTGAGGGAATTTTCTTTTAATAAAGATAAAATCACTTTAAAAGAGCATGCGAATTGGTTCTTTTCCAAATTGGAAAATACAAATTTTGAATATTACCTTTTAGAAGTTCAAGGAGTTGCGGCTGGTTCAATTAGGTTTGATCTAGAGAAGGAAAGTATAGCTAAAATTAATTATCTTCTGGATCCAAAATTTACTGGAAAGGGATTGGGAACTTATCTATTGGAAAACGGGATACAATTTTTAATAGAAAACAGACCCTTAGTGCAAGTTGTCTATGGTTATGTATTAAAAGAAAATATTCCTTCGATTAAAATATTTAAAAAATTATCTTTTAAAGAAATTTCCAAAAATGCATCAGAATTAAAATTTGAAAAATTTATATAATGAAAATAGGAAATAAAGTAATAGGTGAACCTGAACCTGTATTTATTATTGCAGAGTTATCTGCTAACCATAATGGCAGTATTGAAACAGCTTTGAAAACAATTAAGGCTGCCAAAAGAGCTGGTGCTGATTGTATTAAATTACAAACTTACACCCCTGATACAATTACCATTAATTCAACAAAAAAGGACTTTATAATAAAAGGTACGATCTGGGAGGGAAAAAATCTTTATAATCTATATGAACAAGCCTATACGCCCTGGGAGTGGCATAAAGCAATTTTCGAGGCTGCTGATGAAGAAGGTTTGATATGCTTTTCCTCTCCATTTGATAAAACCGCCGTAGATTTCCTGGAGGATTTAAATGTTCCGGCTTATAAAATTGCTTCGTTTGAGATCACAGATATCCCATTGATTGAGTATGTTGCTTCCAAAGCTAAACCTATAATTATCTCTACCGGCATTGCAGGGCAGGAGGACATTGAACTAGCTTTAGATGCTTGTAGAAGAATGGGTAATAATGATATTGCCTTATTAAAATGTACTTCTTCCTATCCGGCTCCTATAGAAGAGGCCAATATGGTCATGATAAAAGACCTTGCTGAGCGTTATGATGTTATTTCCGGATTATCAGACCATACTATGGGAAGTACGGTGCCTATTGTCGCTGCCGCTATGGGGGCTAAAATAATTGAAAAGCATTTTATATTGGATAAAAGCATAGGTGGGCCCGATGCTTCTTTTTCTATGGATGAAGAGGAATTTACCGAAATGGTAAAGGCAGTTAGGGAGGCAGAAAAAGCTGTAGGAAAGGTTGACTATACACTGACAGAAAAACAGAAGAAAGGAAGGGATTTTAGCCGTTCCCTTTATGTGGTAGAAGATATTAAAGTTGGAGAAAAGATCACAGAGAAAAACGTAAGAAGTATTAGACCTGGATTTGGGTTGCATCCAAAATATTTAATTGATATTCTGGGAAAAAGAATCAATAAAAACGTAGAAAAGGGTACAGCATTCAATCTAGATTTGATAGAACATGGCCAAAAGTAAAATAGATCTCACTAATTTATCAATCTTTTTTGCGGAATGGGAAAAACAATATCCAGTAGAAACCTGGGAAGTAGGAGGGGTACACGTATGGCCTATTATAAAAAAGAAAATTTTTTTCATAACATTAGTTAAGGGTGTTGGCCAAACTAAAAGGCCTTCACTAATATATAGTAAGATCTTTAATAAAGTAAGAAAGCTTGTAAAAGCATGGGTTTATATTAAAAAACTGAAGCTGGAAGAGGCTACTTTTCTTTTTAGCAGTATCTATGAACAACGTATTATATATAAGAATAAAGAATTCAATAGATTTATAGAACCTTTAATGGACTACCTTGAAGGAGAGGGAGAAAATTCTTATTTTTTAGAATATCCCGTGGTAAAAGAGAACTGCGCCAATCGTCCTGATCGTATTGTAGATATAAACAGTATGTTACCACTATATTCAAGCTCACGGGATAAAAATAGGTATGTTGAGGAGTTAAAACAGCTTCCTGAATTCGAAGCTTTTCTAGAAAGTGTTCATGAAAAAACAGGCATAGATGCCAGATACCATAAGAATAAATTAATTCGAACGATACTGTCTATAAAATCCTGGGAAAAAGTTTATACAAAAATTATAAAGTTAACCAAACCTAAATATGCAGTTAGCCTTGTTTATTACTCAGATGCGCATTATGGATTTAACCTTGCAGCACGAAAACTAGGAGTTAGCAGTATAGACCTGCAACACGGTGGGTTGGGTAAAGCCCATCCTGCTTATTATTTTAGTAAAATACCAGTTGAAGGCTATAATATATTACCTAATATTTTTTGGGTATGGAGTAAGTCCAGCTATAAGGATATAAATATTTGGACAAATAATACGCCTCATAAGACTCTCTTGGGGGGGAATCCCTGGATTGGATTTCTTAAGCAGAAAAAAAAGAATAACATAAAGTTACAGAAACTAAAGCCGGTAGTTTTATTTACCCTACAACCAATTAATGATATTATTCCATCGTATCTATATAAGGTGATAGAGGAAACTAAAGAAGAGTTTGAGTGGTGGTTACGTTTTCACCCAAGAATGAGCGAGATGGAAAAGAAATCTGTTGAAGATAAATTTAAAGACTTGGGGATATTAGAGAATATTACTATCGAATACTCCAGTAGTGCTCCTCTTCCTTTGGTACTTGAAGAATGTGATTTACATTTATCATTTTCATCGGGCTCCATAACAGAAGCAGCAATATTGCAACGATTTTCTTTAATACTCAGTGAGACAGGCATCAATTATTATAAAAATCTTATTGAAGAGGGTTGGGCCTTTCCTTGCAAAGAAAAAGATATACAAATTATTAAGAATAAAATTAGAAATATTTTAGACCAAAAGCGGAATTTGGTTTCTGAAAAAGAGGTAGATTATAGAGAAACTCTAAAATTATTATTGAAGCAAAATTAAATGGGAAAAGTAAATATTATCACTTACGCCGATGGGTTTTATATCCAGCATGCTTGTATTATGCTGATGTCCTTAAAGAATATAATCTCGGCAACACGGGAGTACGAAATTTTTATTTTTTATACCAATTGTGATAAAAAATCTCTGGATAATTTTAATAGGAGTCTTACTAATTTTTTACCTGAAAATATAAACTTTCAATTAGTAGAATGTGACTTTAATATATCTTCAAAATTAAAAGCAAAGAGTAAACATCTGAATGCTTCAATTTATGATAAAATATTAATTTACGACAGAGTTCCCTCCCATATAACTAAAGTCGTGTTCTTCGATGCAGATATAGTCCTGCAGAAAGACCCGGCTATAATTTTTGACGAGAATCTGGATGAAAATTATGTTGCAGCAGTGAGAGATCAGGTGTTTGAAAATTTTTCTGAAGAAGCCAAAAAGACCCTCGGAATAAATGCTCATCAGTATTTTAATACAGGAGTAATGCTGGTTAATTTAAATAAATGGCGAGCAGATGACATCTCTAAAAAATCTTTAAAATTTGCATTAGAAAAATGGAATTTAACTCCTTACCATGATCAAGACGCATTTAATTATGTGATTAAAGGAAACTGGAAAGAGATTTCTCCTTTATGGAATCCGCGTATTTTAAATAAAATAGTACTGGATGGTAAAGAAAAAGTTTACAAAAAAATGGAAGTATATGAAAAGAATATTTCCTATCTAATACATTACAGTGGGCCTGAAAAACCATGGCTATATATGTCTTTTCATCCTCAAAAAGGGGAGTATTTGAAGTACTTAAGAATATCCGAATTTAAAAATTATAAATTTCCAGATTATAATTTAAAAAATTTAATAAAAAAACAAATTGTTGCTTTACGACGTAAATTTTATTTCTTTAGAAAAAGATTAAAATTCACTTAATGGTAGATATATAATAAATGGATAAACTAAAAAAGATTATAAAAAATAATTTTGAATATTTTTTCTATTTCTATGGTTTCCTTAGATATAGAATATTTATTGCCTTTTTTCTAAGTATATTAAAAGGTACCCTGGACGGTTTTGGTTTGGCTATGTTCATTCCATTACTAAGAATGTCTAATACCGATAACGAGACAACCGCTGCGAATGGAGGAGAGGAGCTGGGTAAACTAAGCTTTTTACCGGAATTTCTGGAATCTATTGGAATTACGCTAAATATTGTAAGTGTATTACTTATAATCCTTGTTTTTTTCTGTTTAAAAGGTATTGTTACTTTTATCGAAGGCTATTATAGGGTCGTTTATCAACAACTTTTTATGAGGGAAATAAGAATTACAAATATTAATTTGTTAAACACTTATTCTTTTAAATCATTCCTCAAATCTGATCCTGGGATGATTCAAAATACATTCAGCTCAGAAGTTGGAAGGGTTAATATAGCTTATAGAAGCTATTTTAAAGCAATTGAATATGGGGTTCTTATTACAGTCTATCTGTTATTGGCATTTTCAGCAAACGCTGAATTTGCAATTATAGTAGCCGTTGGAGGTGCACTAAGTAACTATTTGTTTAAATGGCTTTTTAAAAAAACCAAATATCTCTCCCGAAAGTATACCGTTAGTGCCCATAGGTTTCAGGGTTTTCTTATACAACACGTTGCTATTTATAAATATTTAAAAGCTACTGGAATCAATAAATATTATGGAGGAAAATTAAAATATCAAATAAATGATTTAGAAAATTTACAAAGGAGACTGGGGATTGTAGACTCCACCTTAAAGGCCATGCGAGAGCCAATTACAATGTTGGTTGTAATTGTAGCCATATTAATTCAAGTTACATATTTTAATTCTGATATTGGATTGATAATTTTAAGTTTGCTTTTTTTATATAGGGCAATGACTTACTTAATGTCCTTACAAGAGCATTGGAATAAGTTTCTTGGAGCATCGGCATCCCTTGAGAATATGAAAGACTTCACAAATGAATTAAGGAAAAATAAGGAAAAAAATGGAAAAACGAAATTTGCTAATTTAAAGCAAGGCCTTAAATTAAACAATGTGGATTTTTATTATAATTCTACCCCAATATTAAGAAATATAAACTTTGAGGTGGCAAAGAATGAAAGTATTGCTATTATAGGTGAAAGCGGTTCGGGAAAAACCACGCTTATGAATGTTTTAGCAGGTTTGATACTCCCCGAAAAAGGTGAGCTCTTAATCGATGGCGTTTCTACCAGGAATTTGGATCTTTATGATTACAGGAAAAGAATAGGATATATCTCACAAGAGGCTCCTATTTTTAATGATACCGTATATAATAATGTATCACTTTGGGCTGAAAAAACTGAGGAAAATATTCAAAAATTTAATAGAGTTTTGAAGCAGGCGGCTATTTATGATTTTGTTTATGACCTGGAAAATAAGGAGGAGGAGTTTTTAGGTAATAATGGAATTAATATCAGTGGTGGTCAAAGGCAACGTTTATCTATTGCCAGGGAATTGTTTAAAGACGTTGATTTCCTATTTATGGATGAAGCAACCTCGGCCCTTGATGGGGAAACTGAAAGGGCGATCCAGCAGAATATAGATAATTTAAAAGGAAAATATACCATTTTTATGATTGCCCATAGGTTGTCTACGATTATTAATGCTGACAGAATTATATTATTGAACAATGGAGTGATAGAAGCAATAGGAACATTTATGGAACTTTTGGAAAAATCGGACAAGTTCAGAGAAATGATTTCTCTCCAGGGCATGAGTATAGAAAAGGAACAATATTTGAATAAATAAAGCTATGAATATAAAAATTTTAGATTGCACCCTACGTGATGGTGGTTATTATACGAATTGGGATTTTGATAAAATATTGGTAAAAAAATACTTTAATGCTTTTAATAGTCTCCCTATTGATTATCTTGAAATAGGATATCGTTCTAACCCGATGAATTCTTATCTAGGGGAGTATTTTTACTGCCCGCAGTATGTTCTGGAAGAGTCTAAAGAATTAAGCTCAAAAAAACTTGTTATTATATTAAATGAGAAAGATGTAAGAGCAGAGCATGTTCCAAACCTCTTAGAACCTTGTGTAGGCTATATTTCTATGGTAAGAATAGCTATAGATCCTAAAAACTTTAAAAGGGCATTGGATCTAGCAGCAGCCGTTAAGAAACTTGGTTTTGAAGTTGGTTTTAACGTTATGTATATGTCTAACTGGGAAAATGAAAAGGAATTTCTGGGACAGATTAAAGAAGTTAACGGGATTGCAGATTATTTTTATATGGTAGATTCTTTTGGAGGGGTGTATCCTGAAGATGTAAAGAAAACCTTTGACATTGTTAGAAATCAAACCAATACAAAAATTGGTTTTCATGGACATAATAATTTACAACTAGCTCTTATAAACACACTAACAGCTATAGAATGCGGTGTCTCTATCGTAGATGCTACAGTTACAGGAATGGGTAGGGGCGCGGGAAATTTGCAGACCGAATTACTGTTAACCGCGCTTAATGGAAAAGGTGAGTTGGACCTTGATTTTAATGCTTTAAGCAAAGTAGTAGATCCTTTTGAAGATTTAAGAAGAGCGCATGATTGGGGAACAAACCTTCCATATATGGTTTCAGGTGCGAATTCCCTTCCACAAAAGGAGGTAATGTCTTGGGTTACAAAACGTTATTATTCTTTAAACAGTATTATAAGAGCACTTTCTAATCAGTCAAAAGGAATTGAAGACAATATAGATCTAAATAATTTAGAAGAAGAGAAAAAATTTAAATCGGCATTAATAATTGGCGGTGGTCCTAGTGGGAAAAAACATTCCAAAGCAATTAATGAATTTATAAAACGACAGGAAGATATTTGCCTTATCCATTCCAGTTCTAAAAATTCCCAGGAATTTAAAGATGTACATACCTTACAAATCCATTGCCTGGCAGGAAATGAAGGTCATCGTTTAGAAGATAGTTATAATGAAATGAATATTAAGGATAAACTGGTTATATTACCTCCTTATCCAAGAACGATGGGAACATATATACCTGAAAGTTTAAAGGAGGTGGCATTCCAGCTACAGGCAATAAAATTTACCGATAAATTTCATGAATCGGTAACTTCTTTAGCAATAGAAACGGCACTCAAGTTAGGGGTTGAAAAATTTTATTTTGCTGGTTATGACGGGTATTCAGGAGAGATCAAAACCCAGGAACTGGAATTGTTCAATGAAAATGAATATATTTTTGAGCGTCTACGGGAAAACAGCAGTTATATCCCACTTTCTATTACCCCAACTCTGTATGATAGCTTAGAGTCTCAATCGGTATTTGCTTTAATTTAAAATTTTATGTCCATTTCAATTTTTTTACCTACCCGTAAGGGTAGTGAACGTGTTAAAAATAAGAATACCAGAAAATTCTCGAATTTTGAAGGAGGCTTGTTGGAACTGAAGTTACATCAGTTATCGAATTTAGATGTAGATGAAGTAATACTTTCTACAAACGATGATGAATCTATAGCCGTTGCTAGAAATTTTAAAAAAGATTTTCCTAAACTTAAAATAGATTTACGTCCTGATTATTTAGCCTTAAGTACTACAAGTTTAAGTGATTTAATTGCCTACGTTCCTACAATAACCAATAGTGAATATGTACTTTGGACGCACGTGACCTCACCAATGGTAACTGCCGAAACTTATGAAAATTCTATAAAAAGTTTTTATACGGGCCTTAAGAAAGGGTTTGATTCTTTAATGTCTGTAACGACTTTTCAGAATTTTTTATGGAAAAAAGAACTTAATGATATTATTAATAGAGTAGGGAATGAACGTTGGCCAAAAACACAGGAACTTGAATTGCTTTACGAGATAAATAGTGCAATTTTTATTACTCCTAAGGATATATATGAGAAAAAAGGCGATAGGGTAGGTGAGAAACCTTATTTATTTGAGATGAATAAACTGACTTCCTTAGATGTAGATTGGGAAGATGATTTTAAAATTGCGGAAGCAGTCTATGATACAATTAAAAAATAAAAAAAATATTCTTTGGGATTTTGACGGTGTGATCATGGATTCCATGCCTGTGAGAAATAAGGGTTTTGAGCTGGTTTTAAAGGATTATCCTCAGGAACAAGTTCAAGAATTAATGAAGTTTCATCTCAAAAATGGAGGTTTATCTCGCTATGTAAAGTTTAGGTATTTTTTTGAAGAAATTAGAAAAGAAAAAATATCAGAAGAAGAGGTTACTGTATGGGCTTCAAGATTTTCTGAGGTGATGAAGCGTGAACTTTTAAATAAAAAACTTTTAATAGAGGACACTTGTAACTTTATAAAGAGGAATTATAATAATTTTGAGATGCATATTGTTTCTGGATCAGATCAGGAAGAATTACGTTTTTTATGTAAGAAATTAAAGCTTGATTCTTTTTTCATAAGTATTAATGGATCTCCAACTCCAAAGAAAAAATTAGTAGAAGAACTTTTAATGGAGTTCAGGTATAAAACAGATGAGACTGCATTAATTGGAGACTCTATAAATGATTATGAAGCTGCTGTGGCTAGTGATATAGATTTTTTAGGGTATAATAATCCTTCAATCCAGGATAAGGGAAGATCGTATATTAATTCATTCAGTGTATTATGAAAATTTTCAGAGCATTTTTTGGACTATTGATCATGCCTTTTAGAATTCGGATTTTTAAACCGAAAAAAATATTTTACAATAAAAGTGTAGCGGTTGTAGGACCGGCAGATTCGGCTTATGACCAAGAGAATGGACCTATCATTGATACTTATGATTATGTAATTCGTATGAATAAAGCTTTAGTTACCTGGAATCCCAAAAATGAGAAATATCTGGGCTCCAAAACCGATATTTTATTCCATAATTTTCATGAAAATATGGATTCCGGAGGCGGCGGCCCATTAGATTGGAATTTATTTAACAAGTTTGGGGTTCAATACCTTATTCAACCTCGCTTCGATAAAAATGGGTGGCAATGGATGTTCAACTACTTTAAAAAGTATTTAAATACGAATAATGCTATATATATGCTTCCGTATTCCGACTATAAAAAAATATCAAAATTATTTGATGAATATCATCCCACAAGGGGTTTTTATGTTCTTTATTCAGCATTGACTTCTCAATGCGAGGAGGTATTTATTACCGGTTTTACTTTCTTTAAAACACCTTATGCAGAAGGCTATAGAGATAACATACGAGACGTGAAGGCTAATAAAATGCATATACAAAATCAAGGTCTTCATAATCCAGATTTGGAATATGAGTATTTTCTTAAGCTAGTAAAAAAGTCTCCCATTAAAAGAATATCCGTCGATGAGAAACTTTACGATATATTAAAGTTTGATTCTCCAGAGTTAATAAAGAAAGTAAAGAAAATTTAAAATTATACGAAATGTATCTTTCCTAATTTATAACCTGTAAAATCCATGATTTTCTAATTTGAAAGTATAGGGGGTAAGAACCAGATAATACTTTTCCAATATTAAAAATGTAGTAATATGAATGAGAAGAATATTTTTATAAGTAATATAAAAGATCAGCAGAAATTACTTTTCGCTTGCCTCGGTCGTTTGTTGAATAAGGGGACAAAAGTAGCCTTACTTGATTTTCCAAACCATAATAATGTGGGTGATAATGCAATTTGGTTGGGTGAAAAAGCTGCTTTAAGGGAAATTGGAGTTGATATTGTATATCAATGCGATATATACGGCTTTTCTGAGAAAGCGCTTCGAAAGCGTTTAGGCAATGAGGGAGTTGTTTTGCTTCACGGTGGTGGTAATCTAGGTTCCGTGTGGCCGGAACACCAATTGTTTCGAGAACGGATAATTAAATTATTTTCAGACATGAAGATTATTCAATTACCCCAAAGTGTCCATTTTGATGATGATTCTAAAAAAGAGAAATTTGGACAAATAGCAAGAGCTCATAAAGATCTTCATATACTTATGCGTGACCATGCTAGCCTAAATACTTTAAAAGAACTGGATTTGAACGTAGAACTTTGTCCAGATATGGCTTTGGCTATGGGGCCTGTAGCACAGAGCGGTAAGCCTGTTGTGGATGTTGTTTGGCTATCTAGGACCGACCATGAATCGGCAGGTGAAAAAAGAGAAAATTTTAATTTTAAAACAGAAAAATTAGATTGGCTTAAAGGAGAACCTGGGAGGTTCTATTCTAGATTCAGTCCAAAGTTTACAGTTCGGGTTCGACGCTTTATTCAAGGTGTTTTTCGTAAGTCCGAATTAATTCGGGATCATTTCTGGAGTATAAATGCAGCTTCTTTCGACTTACTTGCCAAAAGAAGGTTTAATAGAGGTACTCGAATCTTATGTAGGGGTAAAATTGTTTTGACAGATAGGTTACATGGACACATCGTTTCCACGCTATTAGGAAAACCACAGGTATTACTTGATAATCATTACAGGAAGATTGGGAATTACATAGACTGCTTTGAGTCAGAGCAGGAAGCTATTTTTTATATAGGTAATGATAAGTCAAATATTGAGGCTAAAGTTTCTAATGCCCTGGATATCGTAGAAAAAAATAATAAAAATGACTAAAATGGTGTCAGTCCCACTTGTAGCTCCAGGTTTTAATCGATTACGCGCAGATGCTGTATGGGTAACGATAGCTAACTGGGCAGATGGCTTTGATGATCATTATGGAAGTGCGGAAGTTCTAGCAGGCGAATCTTCGTATTCAGCAGGCCAGATTAGGGCAAGGTGTTTTCCGGCCGATATTGGAAAAGCAAAAAAGAGCAAACCAAATTGGTTTCGCCATACATATCTAGCGAAGCTTTTTGAAATGTTTGCAAAGGATTTACGCTGGTATCATGAAGAACAAAAAACCTTTTCCATAGACCTAGAGCGATTCAAGAATGCACCATTTGTGTGGCAGCATCATGATCTTTTTCAAACAAGAGGATTAAAGCTAGCAAAAAAATTAGGAGTCCCATCAGTCCTGTTTGTTGATGCTCCATATGTTTGGGAGTCCAAAAAGTGGGGAGTGCACCGACTAGGCTGGGAGTGGTTTGCCAAACGTCGGGGAGACGCGCATCCTTGCAAAAAGGCTGACCTTATTCTGGTTGTAAGCGAAGATGTAAAACGTGCGGTTATGGATCTAGGGATTCCTGAAAGTCGTATTCTTATCACGCCATGTACGGTTTCACAGAAAATGTTTGATAAGGCAAAAGGTAGTGTGGTACGTGAATCTCTTGGATTAACCAATAATTTTGTAATAGGATGGGTTGGTAGTTTTCGTAAATTCCATAGCCTGGATTTATTAGTTGAAGCCTTTTTAGATGTTTCGTCTACGATGCCGGAAGCAAAATTATTGTTAGTTGGGGAAGGACCTGAACGTCTACGTTTGCAAGAAAAGGTAGAAAATTACGGTTTACACGATCGAGTAATATTCTCCGGGAATGTACCTCATAACGAAATACATTCTTATATAAGTAGTTTTGACTTGGCTGTCTTACCTTCTCAATCCAATGAAGGATTTCATTATTCACCCTTAAAACTTCGTGAATTTTTTGCTGCTGGCGTACCCGTGATTGCATCAGCTGTTGGTGATGTAGAAACGGTGGTCAGGGAGAGTCATGGTGGCTGGTTAGTGCGACCAGGTTCTAAAGAAGCTATAACCGAAATGATAGGAAAAATCGAAAAAGATCGAACGGCAAGAATTTCAGCAGGCGAGAAAGCAAAAAGCTATGCAATTACTGAGATGGGTATTTTAAAACAAATTCGAATGATAGAAGACTATTTCGGTATAAGTACTTGAGAATAATATAAATATATTTAATAGTTTTAAAATGTGCATTTTTATTAGATAACAAGATGGAATTTTGCATATTTATATACAAAAATTAAAGAATTGATGAAAATTCTCCAGATAATACAAAAACCTCAACTTCGAGGAGCCGAAATATTTGCCTGTCAGTTATCAAACCATCTTATAAAATTAGGACATGAAGTATTAGTACTTACAATATTTAAAGGCGATTCAGATTTACCTTTTTCAGGAAAGATTATACATCTGAATAGATCATTGTCAAAAAGATTTTTTGACCTGAAAGGCTGGAAAGAATTAGATGAAGTAATAAAAGAATTTAAGCCGGATATTATACAGGCTAATGCCGCAGATACCTTGAAATTTGCAGTTAGTTCCAAAATTGTTTATTCCTGGAACGTTCCTATTGTTTTTCGTAATGCAAATAAAATGGGAGATTTCATAGATTCAACTTTGAAATTTTATTTAAATAGATTTTATCTCAAAAAGATCTCCCACGTTATTTCTGTAAGTAAAGAATGCCAAAAAGATTTTGAAAAGACTTTTTTATGGCCATCAGAAAACATTTCAACGATTGAAATTGGAGTAGAAGAAAAAAAAATTGGCAATGTTCCCGCTGATTTGCAGAGAATTTTTCAGAAAGGTTATGTTTTATCTCATATTGGCGGTTTTGCCCCGGAGAAAAATCATTCAGGTTTATTAGAGATTTTTAATGAACTAAAAATTCAATTTCCAAATATTCAATTATTATTGATAGGTAAAGGCCGGTTGGAAAATGAAATTAAAGATGAAGTCAGAAAGTTAAATCTTGAGGATTCAGTTCATTTTCTCGGATACAGAAATGATGTTTTGGAAATTTTATCCTTTTCTTCAATTTTTGTCCTTCCCAGTTTAATTGAAGGGCTACCTGGAGTTATTTTAGAAGCTATGTATTGTGAAACTCCTGTAGTTGCTTATAATGTTGGTGGTGTGGGAGAAGTTGTTGAAACCAATAAAACTGGATGGTTAATAAATAAAGGATCCAATCAACAATTTATTGAGTCCCTATATGATATTTTGTCACAAATTGAAAGTGATAAAAAGTTACCGGAAGTGGTTGAAGCCAAAAAACTGGTTAATAATTCCTTTTTGAATAACCAAATAGCTAAACGGTTTGAAACGTGTTATGAAGAGATTTTGAATTAATTTATTGAAAAAATTTAATAGGGCTCTGTTCCGTAATTATGCTTATGGCAAAAATTAAAGTCTTACATATAATAAAGTCCTTAGGGCGTGGAGGAGCTGAGATGTTACTTCCCGAAACGCTCAAAATTCATGATAAGGAGAAATTTGAATTTCATTTTATTTATTTTCTTCCCTGGAAAGATCAGATGGTTGAAGCTTTAAAAGAAGCCGGAGGGAAGGTCACTTGTTTTGAGGCTAGAGATAACATACGATTGATCCTTCAATACAAAAAGATTGTAACCTATTGTGAAGCTCATCAAATTTCATTAATTCACTGCCATTTACCCTGGGCTGGCTTTGTTGGAAGGTTGGTTTTTAAAAAACTGGGAATTCCAGTCTTATATACAGAACATAATATGCAGGAACGCTATCATATAGTTACAAAAACCATTAACAAACTTAGCTTTAATTCCCAGAGCTTTGCTTTTGGGGTTTCAAATGATGTGACTAGTTCTATTAAGAATAACATAAATCCAAATATTCCGGTTATGACACTTCTAAATGGAGTAAATACTGGTTCATTTGTTAGGCAAGAAAGTTTTTTAGTCAGAAAAAAACTGGGAATCCCGGAAAATACTATTGTAATTGGAAATGTGGCGGTATTTCGTTTCCAAAAACGTTTAGTAGAATGGCTAAAGATTATTGATAATCTAAGAAAGAGTAATGATAATGTTTATGGTATAATCGTGGGAGCAGGACCTTTAGAGGATGAAATCAAAACTGAATGGGAAAGACTTAATCTGGAAGGAATAGTATTCTTTGCCGGTTTACAAACTAATGTAAAGCCTTATTTTGAAGCTATGGATATTTTTATGATGTCTTCTTCTTTTGAAGGCTTACCAATTGCTTTATTAGAGGCTATGAGTATGGAGTGTGCGGTGGTTTCAACAGATGCTGGGGGAATTAAGGAAGTTATTAGAGATAAGAAGGATGGTCTTATCTGTCCAACTAGTAATTGGGCCCAACTTTCGCATTTATGTCAAAGCTTAATAGATGAACCTAATGAATTAAAAAAATATAAACTTGCGGCGAGAGAAAGGGTTGTTAATTCTTTTAGCCTCAAAAGAATGGTTGGTGAATTAGAAGTTTATTATAGTAAATTTAAGAAGGTGTAATCCTTTTGAATCTAATAATAAGTGATAAAATCTCTTCAGCAGAAGATAGGATAGATAGTTCTTTATTTCTTTGATTCTAATAAAGGTAAAGTATTTAATAACAATTCAAGGCATACATATTGTTATGCACCCGACGTTGGTGTAGCAAACTATTGTACTTCTTTCAATTACATTGAATTTGGTGAATGCTAAATAATATTAGTATTCTCCTATAGTTGTTTTTTTTAGTAAAATAAATTACTAAACTACTTTATAAATCCAATATATTTTAAAGAATTAGGGAAACCAATCGATTAGATTTTTGTTTTTTATAACTTGAGAGATTTTAGACTAGATGATAATTAGAGAAGCAAGTCATAAAGATATTCCAGAGATACTTAAGGTGCTAAAGGCTAGCCTTGGTGAAACTTCATCGAAAAAAACGGAACAGGTTTGGCGATATAAACATATAGATAATCCCTTTGGTGAATCTTTAGTACTTATTGCAGAAGAAAATGATGTTATAATTGGTGTCCGGGCTTTTATGAGATGGCAGTGGCAATTGGGGAAAAATATTTTTTCAGCATTCAGGGCTGTCGATACAGCAACCCTTCCTGCGCACCAAGGAAAGGGTGTTTTTAAAAAGCTCACTTTGAAAGCTTTAGAACTGGGAAAAGAAAGAGGGGATCATTTTGTATTTAACACACCTAATCAGCAAAGCAAGCCCGGTTATCTTAAAATGGGATGGAAAGAAATTAGCCAACTGAATACTCAAATTATTCCTGTGCTTCCTATTTTTTGGAACTCAAATACTTTTCAGAAATATGCCACAAGCAGCATAGATCTATGTTTAGCTTTGCTAAGCTCGTGGAATAGTAAATTAGAACATTCTTCAAATTTATATACACCAAAAACAAAAGACTATCTTGAATGGCGTTATATAAATAATCCATTACAAGAATATAGAATAGAATCGACGAAGGATTATTTTATAGCTGGATATGTGAAACAGCATAATAATTTTAAAGAATTAAGAATTTCAGAATTAATTCTGGTTGATCCGAAGTATAAAGAAACTTGTCGGGCACTAATTCGAAAGTGGGCTAAACAATATGGAGTTCATTTTATAAGTTTAAATTATCCACTAGATTTAAGTATTTTTAGAATGAAGCTCTCGGGTAAATTTGGTCCGGTTTTAACTTTTAAGGATTTAGATGGTTGTGAAATTGATACTAAGGTCTATAATATAGAAAACTGGGCTTATAGTTTAGGAGATCTTGAATTGTTTTAGATGATAGGAGCATTAGTTTTAATATTATTTCTTTTTGGTATAAACCAAGCAATTTTTAATGCTTATTCCTCAAAGCATAAATGGTTTTCCAAGGATCTAATGAATAAATTGTACTTCTATCATTTATTCTTCTTTGGCGTTTATTATACTTATGCTTCTTTCAATAATTCGGATTCCAAAGCCTATTATGAGAGACCTCAATTGAATGATGATTGGTTCTATTATTTTGGTACCAGTACTACTTTTATTGATTTTCTATCCTGGCCGTTTATTAATTTGTTTGGTTTCTCTTACGAGATGATGATGGTTCTTTTTGCCTGGCTGGGATACTTGGGCTTTGTGTATGCCTATATGTTTTTTCGCGAAAACATACCTATTAAGATTAAGGTTTTTAAAAATTTCGATCTTTTAATTCTAACCCTTTTTTTGCCTAATATGCATTTTTGGACAGCATCTTTAGGGAAGGGTGCTCCCATTTTTTTAGGACTAATGATGTTTGCTTATGCCCTAAAGAACCCAAAGTCTAGGCTTGTAACATTACTAATAGGGTCCGCTATAATTTATTTTATTCGCCCACATGTATTTCTATTTGTAGCAGTCGGTACCGTTTTAGGATATATGACAGGCAAAGAAAAAATTTCTTTCGGTAAGAAATTACTTATTTATGTTGGAATGATTGGTGGGTTAGTACTGGTTCAGGATCAAATTCTAGGGATGGCAGGTTTAGAAAACTCTGATAACCTTGTGTCAGATTTTGATAATTTTTCCGAAGATCGTTCTCAAGGTTTGAGTGAATCTGGATCTGGTGTTGCCATTTCAGATTATCCTTTACCTTTAAAGCTTTTTACATTTTGGTTTAGACCCCTATTTTTTGATGCTCCGGGCATTTTAGGATTAATAGTCTCGGTCGAGAATTTGCTTTATTTATTGCTATTTATTAAAATTCTTAAGAAAGATTTTATTTCCTTTTTAAAAAATTCTCCTATCTCTGTAAAGATGAGTTTAGTAGTTTTCTTTCTTTCCTCTTTTGCCTTAACCTTCGTAATGTCTAATCTTGGAATAATAATGAGACAAAAGTCAATGGTGATGTATTTTCTTTTTTTTGTAATTTATTATTATTTAGCACAAAAAAAATATGATAGGATTATTAAGTTAAAGAAAAAAAGAAAAGCTATGCTAAGGAGAAAATTTGAGTATGAAGAAGTTGTAAATGCATAATTAATTTTTCTCCCTGTTAACCTAAGATTATTAATTATAGAATCTACTTATTTAGATTTCTATGAAAGTGATTTTTTTTAGAAATCATTGCTTGTTTCAATTGTGAATTAGTTTGTATATATATTAAAAAGTTATGGAAAATGGATCTTTAGTGATTTCACTGGATTTTGAATTATTGTGGGGAGTTTTTGATAAGGTTGATTACAATAAAAAAATAGATTATTTTGAAAATACCAGGCAATTGATTCCTTCTCTTCTTCAAGTTTTTGAAAAATATAAGATACACTGTACCTGGGCAACTGTAGGAATGCTTTTTAACAGCAACTGGGATGATTGGAATGCAAATATCCCGGCTAATTTACCTAATTATAAGAATCAGAACCTTTCAGCTTATACATACGGAAAATCAATTCAGTCAAAAAAAACAGAAAAACTTTGTTTTGCACCCAACTTAATTAAGAAGATTAAAAATACAAAAGGCCAGGAAATTGGCACCCATACATATTCACATTATTACTGCCTCGAGCCTGGGCAGGACTCTTTAGCTTTTAAAGCAGATATAGAAAAAGCTATTGAACTGGCGTCAATTATGGGAATTGATTTAAAATCTCTAGTTTTTCCAAGAAATCAGTATAACTCAGCATATCTCGAAATTTGTGAAAAATCAGGATTAAATACTGTTAGAACAAATCCTGAAAATTGGTATTGGCAGAACACTCAAAAAGACAGTATATTTCATAAAATTTTTAGAACTGGAGATGCTTATTTTGGTGCTCAGGATAAAACTTATAAGTCTTCTCAAATTCACAGGCTTTCTTCCCAGCTTACAGGACAAAAAGCAAGTAGGTTGTTAAGATCCTATTCAGGTAGAAAGGTTCTTGATAACTTAAAATTGAAAAGAATTTATTGGGAAATGGAATATGCGGCTAAAAATAAAGAAAATTATCACTTGTGGTGGCATCCACATAATTTTGGAAATAATCCTCTTCAAAACTTAGAGGAACTTAAATTAATATTAGATTATTACTGCATCTTACGCGATAAGTATGGTTTTAAATCAAGAAGTATGGGTGAATTAGCTATGGAATATATTGAATAATCTAAAAGATTTTTTAACATTTTTATGTAAGTTTTATTCTTCCAATTTATAAATATTAGACTCTTTTGATACATGTATACTTCTGTTGTAAAATATTTACTTAGTTCCTTCTGGTTATTCTGACCATAGTAATGAGCTATTGTCTTTAAGCTTTGAATTTTTGATAAAAACTTTTTTTCTTTTGATATCATACTCCAGATTCCTCCCGAATGTATTCTGTAGGTTGATGGTTTAATAGATTCTAAATACTTACCCTTACCAAAATGCCCAAGAAGGCTAATCAAAAAATTATCGCTGTTTAAGATTGTAGTAATTTCAGCTGGGTAATTTTTCATATTGTTTCTAAAACATACTGTGTTTAGTAAGGGTTGTTGAATTACTTTTTTTAATTCTTCAGAACTTAAATCTTTATTTAAAATGTTTTTATTTTTTATGGGCAAACTACTTTGATCGTTAAAATAAATAACTGGATGATAGCTTAATATATAATCAGGATTTTGTTGTAAAAAATTTACCTGCCTATGTATTTTAGTTTTATCCCCCCATAAGTCATCTCCATCACAATATGCGATATATTCACCCTTTGCCTGGTATAAGCTATACAAAGCATTAAAAATCCCGGTATCTAATTTATTAATCTGAATATTATTAATTTTCTTGTGTTGAAAGAACCTTATTAACCCAGGATATTTTTTTGCATATTGGAGGCAGATTTCCTGCGTGCCATCTACCGATTCATCATCAGCCAATAAAATTTCCAATTTAAAATTCACCTTTTGTCCTAATATACTGTCCAGGCATTGAGGAAGGAAGGCGACATGGTTATAAGTAAGAACCAGAATGGAAACTAAGGGCTTTGGGTCTACTTCATTTGGGTATTCTTCCACTTGTTCCCTTTGAAACCTGGATTTAAATTCTGTAAAGTCCATTGAAATTATATAAAGTATCGGTAAAGGTATTTAAAAAAACTATTTTTGCACATTAAAGATTTCTTTATGCCCAAGAAACTAATACGCATAACTACCATACCACTTTCCCTTGAAAAACTTCTGGAAGGTCAACTTACTTATATGAACCATTATTATGAGGTGACCGCCGTAGCCGCGGAAAAAGATCGTTTGGAAAAATATGGGAGAAAAAATGGAGTAAAAACTTTTTGGGTGGAGATGACCAGGGCTATAACACCCATTAAAGATATTAAAGCGGTCTGGAAATTATACAATTATTTTAAAAAGGAAGAACCGGACATTGTACATACTCATACACCAAAGGCAGGCATTGTTGGGATGTTAGCAGCAAAGATGGCCGGAGTCCCTGTGCGTTTGCACACCGTGGCCGGATTACCTCTTTTGGAAACTACCGGAAACAAACGAAAAGTTTTAAATGCCGTTGAAAAGTTCACTTATAAATTAGCAACTAAAGTTTATCCCAATTCAAGGGGGCTACAAGATATTATTCTGAAGGAAGAATTTGCAAACCAATCTAAACTAAAAGTTCTGGGTAAAGGAAGCTCCAACGGAATAGACACAGGGTATTTTAACCCTTCTCAATTTGATGAAATCCAGAAGAGAAATAAAAGACACTTGCTTGGAATTCCACAGGAAGATTTCATCTTCATTTTTATCGGGAGGCTGGTTAGCGAAAAAGGAATAAACGAACTGGTGGAAGCTTTTAAAAGTTTACAAGCCGAAAATAAAAATATTTCCCTGCTGTTGGTAGGACCCTTTGAAAAAGAGCTGGATCCTTTAAAAGAGGAAACTTTTAAAACCATTCAAAAACACGAAAAAGTTTTTACTACCGGTTACCAGGAAGATGTTAGGCCTTATTTAGCTATTTCAAACGCCCTGGCTTTTCCCAGTTACCGGGAAGGTTTTCCTAATGTAGTGATGCAGGCTGGGGCGATGAACTTACCTGCAATAGTCAGTAATATTAATGGTTGCAACGAAATTATTGTTGAGGGTATTAACGGGGTTATTATTCCGGTTAAAGACACTTCAGCCTTATTTACCGCTTTGAAATTATTTGTTGAAAATAAAAATTACACCGAAAGATTATCTTCAAACGCCCGTGATGAAATTTGTAAATATTACGAACGCAAGGAATATTGGCAATTACTGTTAAAGGAATACAAAAGCTTAGAACAGGAGTATATAAAATCTTAATTTTGGGCAGGCCAATTTTTTAGAGTATCAATTCCCAAATACACCTATGTACAGGCACTTTTTTAAAAACTTACTGGATTTTTTTATTGCTTTTATGGCATTATTAGTGCTTAGTCCGTTAATTATCCCAATCGTAGTTTTATTAGCTTTGGCGAATCGTGGGAATCCCTTCTTCTTTCAGAATAGACCGGGAAAAAATGAGCGCATATTCAATATTATCAAGTTTAAAACAATGACTGATGAAAAGGATAAGAATGGAAATCTGCTTCCCGATGATAAAAGATTAACCTCGGTAGGTAAATTTGTTAGGAAAACATCTATAGATGAAATTCCCCAGTTAATTAATGTATTAAAGGGAGATATGAGCTTAATAGGTCCCAGGCCTTTATTGCCTCAGTATTTGTCATTATATTCTGAAAGACAAAAAAAACGGCACGAGGTAAAACCTGGAATTACCGGTTGGGCACAGGTTAATGGAAGAAATGCAATAAGCTGGACAAAAAAGTTTGAATATGATGTGTGGTATGTAGAAAACCTATCTTTTGGTTTAGATGTAAGTATTATCTTTAAGACAATTAAGAAGGTTGTTATTTCTGAAGGAATAAATACCGCCAATATGGCGACTACTGAAGCTTTTAATGGAAAAAATTAGAATGAATATTTACGGAGCCAGCGGTCACGGAAAAGTTGTTTTTGATATCTTGAGTAGCAGGAATATCCAGGTAGATTCAGTTTTTGATGACAATACAGAAATTGAAGAATTTCTTGGTTTTAAAGTAACTCATGAACCTAATGAGCACCAGCTTAAAGCTCCTTCAATCCTGGCTATTGGTAATAACACAATTAGAAAGCAAGTCGCCCGAAGATTCACCGGATTAATAGCTGAAGCGGTAAGTCATTCTTCAGCAATACTTTCTAAAGAAATAGAGCTGGGAGATGGCAGTGTTGTGATGCCCGGAGCTATAATTAATGCAGGTTCAAAAATTGGGAAACATTGTATTATTAATTCTGGTGCAGTTGTTGAACACGACGTACGCCTGGAGAATTTCGTGCATATAGCGCCAAACGCCGTATTAACGGGGAATGTCAGCGTTGGGGAAGGAACCCAGGTTGGAACCGGGGCATCAATTATCCCCGGAATAAAAATAGGCAAATGGGCTGCTATTGGAGCCGGAACAGTAATTATTGAGGATATACCAGATTTTGCAGTAGTTGTTGGTAATCCCGGAAAAATAATAAAATATTTAAATGAATAGAGATAAAATTTGGTTGTCATCTCCCCACATGGGCGGAAATGAGCAAAAATTCGTCAATGAAGCTTTTGAACAAAATTGGGTCGCGCCTTTAGGCCCTAACGTAAATGGCTTTGAAGAGGATATAAGAAATTATTTGTTCAAAGATTCCGGGAAGGAAGGCAGTGTGGCTGCCTTAAGTTCGGGAACCGCCGCCTTACACCTGGCTTTAATTATGTTAGGAGTAAAAGCCGGAGATGAAGTAATCTGCCAGAGTATGACTTTTGCTGCTTCAGCTAATCCTATTGCTTATTTAGGCGCAACACCGGTATTTATTGATAGTGAAGAAGAAACCTTAAACCTTTGTCCAAAACAACTTAGGATAGCTATTGAGGATAGAATTTCAAAAGGAAAAAAACCAAAAGCAATAATTGCCGTACATTTATACGGTATGCCTTATCAGGTTGAAAAAATAAATGAAATAGCAAGGGAATTTGATATTCCTGTAATAGAAGATGCTGCTGAAGCTTTGGGGAGTACTTATAAAGGCGAGAAGTGTGGAACATTTGCCGAATATGCAATTCTTTCTTTTAACGGAAATAAGATTATTACTACTTCAGGAGGTGGAGCCTTAGTGGCTATATCACAAACAAAGAAAGAAAAAGCAGTTTTTTTAGCGACCCAGGCAAGGGATGATGCACCACATTATCAACATAGTGAAATTGGGTATAATTATAGACTAAGTAATATTTCGGCAGGAATTGGACGCGGACAAATGGAGGTTATAGATAACAGGGTAAGTGCAAGAAGGCAAATGCACCAATTTTATGTAAATTTGTTTTCTGAAATAGAGGGAGTTAAGGTTTTTGAAGCTCCTAATAAAGATTATTTTGCTAATCATTGGTTAAGCGTAATTACTGTTGATGAAAAAAAGACAGGAGGAGTAAATCGTGAAGAGTTACGTCTATATCTTGAAAAACTAAATATTGAAAGCAGGCCTTTGTGGAAGCCAATGCATATGCAGCCGGTTTTTGAAAATGCAGCTTTCTATGGAACAGGGGTTGCAGAGCAACTATTTGAAAACGGGCTCTGCTTACCTTCGGGCTCAAATTTAACTGAAAAAGAGCGAACCCGAATTAAAGCCGGTATTTTATCCTGCTTTAATAACAGAAGTTAATAGAATTATGGGCAATAAAGTTAATAAGGCGCTAAGGAATATTTTATCAGGTACCGATAACGCCCTGGATTTAAGAAATATTAAATACCTCCCAAGATGGGCTGTATATTTAATAGATCTTTCTTTAGTAGCCATTTCTACATTGTTTACTGTTTTAATTATAGTAGATCTTACGCCAAACTACTATACATTCCTTAGTTTTTATAATAAAGCATTTATCGTAATTGGTGTGCATACCTTTTATTTTTATGTATTTAAAACTTACGCGGGAATTATTAGGTACTCTTCTAATATTGATGCCCTAAAATTGCTATTAGCTACCATTAGCTCATTTATTACCTTGTTGATTATTAACTATGTTACTTTTTTCATCGTTGGCCAAAAAGTATTTTTGGTGGGTGGCTTATTAATTAATTTGTGTATTTCATTCTCTTTGCTTTTTCTTTTTAGACTGGGTGTAAAACAGATTTATGAATACTTTAAATTAGTTAGCAGGGACGAAGATATTTTAAATGCGGTGATACTCGGTGCTGATGAAAATGCGATTTCTATTGCCGGCGCTCTGGATATTGAAATTCCAAGAAGGTTTAAAATTGTAGGTTTTTTAACTAATGAAAGGCATAATAAGAGCATCAGGCTTCTTGATAAACCGGTAATAAATTATTCCGCTGAAATTCATAAAGCGGTTGAATCAGTGAATGCACAAGCGATTATTCTTTCTGAAAATAATTTTACTGCTGAGGAGAAATTTAATTTCGTTGAAGATTGTTTAGAGAATAATATTAAAGTTTTTAATGCCCCTATTGTTGCGACATGGGGAGAGGATACCTTGCCTATAGCGAAAAAAGTAAAATCCCTTCAAATTGAAGATCTTTTAGAACGGGAACCCATTCGTCTTAATCCTGAAAATAAAATTGAACAATTAACCGGGAAAACAATTTTAGTAACCGGGGGAGCAGGTTCTATAGGGAGTGAAATTGTAAGGCAGGTTGCCAAATATAATCCTAAGAAATTAATTATTCTGGACCAGGCTGAAACACCCCTGCACTCTTTAAGCCTGGAAATACAGGCAAAATTTCCGGAACTTAATTGCAAATTTATTATTTGTGATGTAGGTAATTTTAAACGACTGGAATTAATGTTTCAAAACCAGGGAATTGATGTAGTATATCATGCAGCGGCATATAAACACGTTCCGCTAATGGAGGAGAATCCGCATGAAGCAGTTTTTGTAAATATTCAAGGAACAAAAAACCTGGCCGATCTATCCTTAAAATACCGGGTTTCTCATTTTGTTATGGTTTCTACTGATAAAGCTGTGAATCCAAGTAACGTCATGGGGGCATCTAAAAGAGCTGCTGAAATGTACGTGCAATCGCTTTACCACTTTCATGCAAAGGAAAATCTTGATACCACCAAATTTATTACTACCCGTTTCGGAAATGTTTTAGGTTCTAATGGTTCTGTAGTTCCATTATTTAAAAAACAGATTGAGAAAGGTGGTCCGGTAACTATAACCCATCCTGATATAATAAGATATTTCATGACGATTCCGGAAGCCTGTCAATTGGTTTTAGAGGCCGGTGCTATGGGTAAAGGAGGAGAGATCTTTATTTTTGATATGGGAGAACCGGTAAAAATAATGGATTTAGCCATTAAAATGATTAAACTTGCCGGTTACGATCCTAATAAAAATATTAAAGTGAAAATTACTGGATTAAGACCCGGGGAAAAGCTATATGAAGAACTGTTGAACGATGAATGTAAGACAGTTCCAACTCATCATAAAAAAATAATGATAGGCCAGGAAGTTGTGAGAGATTATGAACACATTAGTGAAAGAATTGAAAGTATTATCAAATCGGCCAACACTTTAAAAGCCGATAAGATGGTTAAGAAATTAAAAACCCTTATTCCGGAGTTTAAAAGCAATAATTCTATGTTCGAAAGCCTGGATAATAAAGAAGAAGTAATAAGTAAATAAATATAATTGCATGTTTAAATCAATTAGGAGACTGGGATTGTTTCTTATTTCGAGTATTATAATTTCAAGTTGCGCCACTAAAGATGATGTGGTTTATTTTGATGGATCAGAAAGTCTTGAAGGCAAAGAAAACCTTTTGGATTACGAGCCACGTATTGAGGCAAACGATGTGTTACGTATTAATGTTTCTTCCTCTTCTGTGAATGAAGAGATTGTAGAACCGTTTCGTATGAATCAGCAAGGCCAGGGCAGCGGCGGTGGTGGAGGTGGACAGAACCTATCTTTGACGGGTTACCTGGTAAATCCCCAGGGGACTATTAATTTTCCAGTACTTGGGCCTGTGGAGGTAGAAGGCCTAACTAGAACCGCAATTCAGCAAAAATTAGAAGATCAGATTTCAGAATATGTAAGGGATCCCGTTGTGGATGTTAGAATCGTTAACTTTAGTGTTACGATTTTAGGAGAAGTGGGTTCCCCCGGTAGAGTACAAATTACTGATGGACGTATTACTATGCCGGAGCTGATTGCTATGAGTGGGGATATTACATATAATGGCAGGCGTGAAAATATTAAGATTATTCGGGAAGTGAACGGTGTTAAAACTGTTGGACATATCGATATGACAGAATCAGATTTATTTGATAGTCCATTTTTTTACCTTAAACAGAATGACCTTGTCTATGTAGAGCCTACATATAGAGCTGTGAAATCAGCCGGGTTTTTTACCAGTTACCAGGGTATTATATCTGTGGGTACAACAATAATTAGTCTTTACTTTTTAATTAATAGTCTTTAAATGGAAGAGCTAAACGACTTCAATGAAGAAAAGGAAGAATCAAGTTTTGATTTAAAAGCGGAGATATATAAGTATTTAGCTTATTGGAAATGGATTCTTTTAGGTTTTCTGATTGGTGGATTATTGGCATATTTATATAATAGATATACAATTCCTAAATACAATACATCGGCCAGCATGATAATCGTGGACGATCAGGAAAAAAATGCTATGAACGCAACCCCATCAGGGGGAGGCGCTATTTTTTCTCTTAGCGATGATGGTATTCAAAACCATATTGAAAAATTAAAATCAAAACAATTAGTAGAATCTGTAGTAGCGGAATTGGACCATAATATTCTTTATTATATAGAGGGGAATATAATTACCGTCGAAGCGTATAAGTCGAGTCCAATAGTTATGCAATTTATTAGTGAGGACTCCCTTGTTGATCAGGTAACAGGCAATTTACTAGTGACCCCAACCTCCGAAACTTCCTTTCGATTGGAGGTTGAAGATATGGACTATAATAAGATTCATGAAATTGGCGAAATTATTGAACTACAGGGTTTAAAATTCACTATACTTCCGAGAAAAGGTGGGGAGTCGGGAACTTTGGAGAAAACCAAAGCCGTAAATATTCGCCTTTATCCAGTGACCACTGTAGCTAATCATTATATTAACCAACTTCAAATTACCCAGAAGGGGCAGGCAAAGGATATACTTTCTCTTAGTATAGTGCAGGAGAGTAGTGAACGTTCAGAAGATTTTCTGAATAAATTAATGGAGCGTTTTAATGAAGAAGGTGTAAAAGATAAACAAGAGGTAGCAGAAAATACTACAAAATTTATCCAGGATAGGCTGGAAATGATCACTACCGAATTGGATTCGGTAGAAGTTGGTATAGCCGAATTTAAACGGGAGAATCGTTTGATGGATATCTCTAGTGGCGCCTCAGAATTTCAGTCAAAATTTTCTGAAGCCGAACAAGAAATTTTTGCTCTTGAAACGGAACTTTCTCTTCTTGAATCTATAGAAGAGGTATTACGAAATCAAGGTAATTATGAATTATTACCTGAGGTAGGGATAAGCAAAGGTGGAGTTTCTGGTCTCATAACTTCTTATAATACGCTTGTAATGGAGCGTAATATGTATTTAAAGGGTGGAACGGAGAAAAATCCACTTGTAGAGACATTAACCGAACAACTTGATAGTTTACGTGAGAATCTTTATGAAAATATAGAAAGTACAAGACGTTCTCTTAACGTACAGTTAAGAGAACTAAGTCAGCGGGAAAATGTAGCCCAGGGGCAATTTAGCAATTTCCCTGGTTTAGAAAAGGGAATGAGGAGCATTGAACGCCAACAGCAAATTAAAGAACAGCTATATCTTTTTCTTCTACAAAGAAGGGAGGAAGCTGCTATTTCCTTTGCCGCTACTGCTTCGGTGGCTAGAGTGATCGATGATGCATTTACAAATAACTGGCCCGTAGAACCAAAACCCTGGTTGATTTTAATAGGGGGATTTGTTATTGGTTTAATTATTCCAATCCTGATTATTTTCCTGAAAAATATGTTGGACACCAAAGTTCACCATAAAGGGGAATTACAAAGCTTAATAAAACATATACCTTTTATAGGAGAGGTTCCAAGGATAGCCAATGAACAAAGTGAACAAATTGAACTCAACGACCGCTCTCCTTTAGCGGAGTCATTTAGAATTTTAAGAACGAACCTTGCTTATTTAATTCAAAATAAAGATAAAGATAGAGGAGAAATTATCTTTATTACTTCTACCATTAAAGGGGAAGGAAAAACTTTTGTATCCTATAATATGGCCCGGACTTTAGGAAGTACAGGAAAAAAAGTCCTTCTGATTGGAGCTGATATTAGAAACCCGAAATTACATAGGTACGCTGATGTTACTATGGGTGAAAAAGGTTTATCGGATTATCTGTATGATTTTGAAGTGAGTGAGGAACAAATTATTTCAAGAGATCAAAGCGGGAGTATAAAAATGGACATGGTGCTTTCAGGACCAATCCCTCCCAATCCTGCTGAGCTCCTAATGAACGACCGTATGGAACAACTTGTTAAGTACGCTTCCAAAATGTATGATTATGTACTTGTAGATACGGCACCAACAATGATCGTAACCGATACCTTACTTATTAGTCCTCTGGCTGATACCACCCTTTACGTAGTACGCGCAGATCTTACCGATAAGAAAATGCTAGATTTCCCAAAAGAACTCAAACAACAGGGAAAAATTAAGAGTCCGGCGATTATTTTAAACGATGTGGATTACTCTAAATTTTCCTACGGAGCTAAATATGGTTATTCTTATGGCTATGGTTATGGCTACGGTGTGGATAAAGAATCACGCTGGCAACGCATTAAAAACAGAATGTTCGGTAAGAAATAATAAACTACTATGGTTTAACGTTGAAAAAATATAATCCAAAGCTTTGTCTAATTAAACAAAGCTTTGGATTTTTCAATTACGGGTTCAATCAACTTTACCTGGGTTTTCTTCAATTTTAATTGTTGAATTTTTTCAAGGTGTTCCATACGGTGTGCATCACTACTAATGAAATCTATCATTCCATTTTCCAGTAATTGTAATGCTTTTTTATGAATTCCGGTGCCATAATGAGTACTTAAGGAAAGCATATTCAGCTGGAACTTGCAACCTCTTGCTTTTAAATCTTCATATTTATTGAGGCTGTTTCCATGATAAAATGCATATCGCTCCGGATGTGCCAAAATAGGTTTCAGATTTTTATTTTGAATTTTAAAAAGAATTTCAGCTAAATTAATTGGCGCCTGGAAATAAGACATTTCTACTAAAACATAATTGGTAACTACATTTAAAACATTTTCGTCTTCAAGCTGATCTATTAAAAATTGATCCATCATATATTCTCCGGCAGCTTTTATTGAATTTCCTTTGGGTAAAGCTTTTTTCACTTCTTCTAAAGCCGGTAAAATGGTTTGGGGTGTATTTGGATAAAACTCTCCCATTACGTGGGGGCTCGCCACAAAGTTAGTGATTCCAAATTCATTAAACTTTCTGATCATTGCTAAAGAATCATCAAGTTCTTTGGCCCCATCGTCTATTCCCGGTAATAAATGGTTATGGAAATCGGTAAAACCTTCCAATAAATCGGCTAAGAATATTTTTTTCTGAAAAATGGATAGCATTTCTAAGTTTTAGAAGCATAAAATTACATATTTTTAAATCAAATTAAGCATATTTATAATGTCCTAAAGCCTTCTTATGAAACACTTTTATCTTACATTTTTATTTTTATTACTGTTTTTATCGGTTAATGCCCAGCAAATAGACTTACAGGGTAATGTAAATACTACCGGACTGTTATTTAGTGAAGACAATTCTCCTTTCTGGTTACATACCAACCAGCGAGGGCGAATAGACGAACTCACTAATTTCTCAGGGTTCGCAAATGTTTCTGGAATTTACAGGTTTTCTGAAAATGCCAATTTAGAAGGAGGTTTGGGAGTACTTTATCAAGATGGGTATACAGATAAATTACAGTTAGACGAAGCTTACCTGGCTTTTAATAATTCCTGGTTGGGAATTGTGGCGGGACGAAAACAGCGTAAAGAATTATATAGAGGACTTAGCGCTACAAATCAAAGTATTCTATGGTCTTTAAATGCGAGGCCATTGCCCGGAATAAGATTTTTTACAAAACAACCTATATTTTTTAAAGACAATCGCGGGCTCGGTTTTGAAGCTTCGCTCGAGGAATATTTTATGGATGATGAGCGCTATGTTGAGGACACAAGGCTACACCATAAAAGTTTTCATTTAGTTTATAAATCTTCACCTCGATTCCAAATTTCCGCAGGTTTAAGACATTTTGTTCAGTGGGGTGGCACACATCCCGAATTTGGTGATTTACCTTCAGATTTTGAGGCTTACACCAGAGTTGTAACCGGAAGAGGAGTGTCAGATGATACAGGGGAAGGAGTTTCAGAACAGGAAATTAACGGCTTAGGGAATCATTTGGGAAGTTACGAGATTAATATTAAGACTATTCTGGCCCAGTATAATGTTGAAATTATTTATAATCATTTATTCGAAGACGGCTCGGGAAGTGTTCTTAGAAATACCCCTGATGGTCGCTATGGAATTTTTATTGAAGATCCTACAGCCGCTGTAGATTCCTGGTTTCAGGCGGTGATGTATGAGTTTTATTATACCAAAAATCAAAGTAAAAACACACCAACCACAGATGGTCAGGATAATTATTTTAATAATAACCTATACCGTTCCGGCTGGACCTACGAAAACCGGGTACTGGGACTACCTTTCATCACGCTTGGTCCGGATCGGTTTAGAATAAATAACAATAAGGTTGTTGCGCATCATATAGGCTTAAACGGAATGGCTTTTAAAAAGGTTCCTTACAGGTTTTTAGGAAGTTTTAGGCAAAATTATGGAGCAAAGGGTGGCGAAAATATTGAGGAGCATCATCTACTTTCTACTTATTTAGATTTAAATCTTTTTCAAAATATAGTGAATCTGAATCTTCAATTGGGGGCTGATTTCAATGAAATTGAAGGACCTAACTTCGGTGCAGGTATTTCTGTTTCCAAATCCTTTTTATAAAAGCACCTGCAACTTTAAACTTCCCCCCAATGAAGAAAATAACTACGCCTGTAGTAAAAATAAACGAAGCGTATAGGATTATATCCTGGAATTCTTCTGCCGAAGGTTTTGTAAAGCTTAATTTCAGTGAAAGTTTAGAAACTCAACTTAGTATTTTAAAAGTTTTTCCTTCAGAAATATCTACACAATTTAAAAGTGATTTTTTTTCAGAGAGTTTTTTTCATAAGCCATATTCTTTTTCAAAATCAGAAAACTTAGAAATATTCTGTAGTCCATGCTTAGACGGAGATGGAAACCTAGAAGCCTTTTCTATATGTTTAAAATTAGTTCCTAAAAAGGAGTCTGTATCTCCTGAGAATATAATCCAGGCAAAGAATATCGTAGAAAATTCTTCAATGGCGATTTTCCTTTCAGATCCCAAAGGACCTGTTATACAAGTCAATAAAGCTGCTTGTAGAATGTTTGGTTATACTTATGAAGAATTTAAGCATCTAAATAGAGAAGATATTATACTTAATAATGCAGAATTAAAAAGTGCGCTTAACCAAAGGATTTTGGCGGGAGAATTAAGATATGAATTAACAGGAATAAAGAAAAACGCAGAAACTTTTCCTTGCGAAGTCCATTCAGTTATTTATACTAATCATAATGGAGAGAAGAGAACCAGTACGGCGATCATAGATATTTCAGCCAGGAAAAATCAGGAATTAATTGCTGAAAACAGTAAACTGGCTTTCCAGTCTTTATTCGATCATAATCCGGATGCGGTGTATTCTTTCGATTTAAAAGGAAACTTTTTAAGTATTAACGATAGTGCTTTAAAACTGGGTGAAGGAACGAGGGAGGTGGCGCTAAAGACCAACTTTTTATCTTTAATTCCAGCCGAGGATAAAGCAAAGGTCATGGACCATTTTACTAAAGCTGTTGCTGGAGAAATTCAGCATTATGAGACTGGTTTCATCAGTCTTAAGGGTAAAAAAAAGCTTTTGCAAGTAACTAATTTTCCTATTTATGTGAATAAAAAAATTACTGGGGTTTATGGCATAGGTAAAGATATTACCAAACAGGTTGAAATTGAGCAGAAACTAAGGGAAGAGCGTAATATGTTCCGGGCAATTATAGATTATATTCCAGACCATATATTTGTGGTAAATCAAAACCACGAAACAATCTTAACCAATAATAGTTTTTACAAAAAATATTTTGGGGCTGAAATTGAAGAAAACAGCCTGGGACTAACTCCTATAGATTATTTTCCAAAAGAAGAAGCTTTAGAAATAATAGAAGATAATTCGCGAGTTATGAATTCGGGTGTCCCTATTCTAAATCGCGAGGAAATTATTAGCGATTTTAATAATAAAATTGAATATACGCTTTTAACCAAAGTGCCCTTTAAGTTTGGAGACAATAAAAAAGGCCTGGTGGGGATTTCCAGGAATATTACAGAAATAAAACAAAAAGAAGAAGCCCTGGAATTATTAAACCAGGAATTGAAAAAGCATACTGAAGAGCTCGCATTATCTAACAAAGAACTGGAACAATTTGCTTATATCGCTTCTCACGATCTTCAGGAGCCACTTAGAATGGTGACTAGTTTTCTTACTCAGCTTAAGAAAAAGTATAGTGATCAGCTTGATGAAAAAGCACAACAGTATATTTATTTTGCACACGACGGTGCTACCAGAATGCGACAAATAATTTTAGATTTATTGGAGTATTCCAGGATAGGAAGAGGAGAATATAAAGTTATTGATGTAAATACAAACAATTTAGTTTCCGAAGTTTTACTACTTCAAAAAAGATGCATCGAAGCGAAAAATGCTGAAATTAAACTAGGGGAATTACCAAATTTAAAAGTTGAAGAGACTCCTTTAAGACAGTTATTTTCTAATTTAATAGGAAATGCTTTAAAATATCATTCTAAAGTTCGCCGGCCGGTAATAGAAATTTCAGCTGAAGAAAAAGAAACTTTCTGGGAATTTAAAGTAACCGATAATGGTATAGGAATTGAGAAGGAATTCCAGGAAAAGATATTTGTAATCTTCCAACGTTTACATCAACGCGAAGAATATGAAGGCACGGGAATAGGATTAGCAATTTGTAAAAAAATTGTAGATCATTTTGGTGGTGAGATTTGGGTAGAATCAGCGTACGGTAAGGGTAGTGGCTTTTATTTTACAATCCCAAACCAATTTTAGTATATTTACTCGATAATCGAGATTAAATGCTTCATGGCTTGCTTCGAAAAATTAAACAATGGTTCTCAAAGAGTGCTTCGTGAGCTTGCTCCAATGAAGTTTACTTATCCATTTTACCTTAAAATTCTTTGTTGCTTATCCTGATTATCGGTCTTATCAATTTATAGATTGAAAAATATTTTTTAGAAGTTAGCTTCTTAATTACTTAGTGTTTAAAATTATTTTAGATGACGAAAGATTCCGGGGAATTAAAAATTTTGGTTATTGAAGACAACCCAGGTGATTTTATACTTATTGAAGATTACCTGTCTGAAGAACACCATGCCCTGGAAATTCAGCGTGCCGAAAATTTTAAAATAGCTAAAGCAATTCTCAAAAAAACCTCAGATTTTGATACAGTTTTACTCGATTTATCACTTCCAGATATTAATAATACCGAATTACTTGTAAAGGAAATCCTTTCATTTTCAAATGAGACGCCGGTTGTGGTACTTACAGGTTATACCAATAAAGATTATGGCGTAAAAACCCTGTCATGGGGAGTTTCAGATTATCTATTGAAAGATGAAATAAATGCTTCTATTCTTTCTAAAAGTATCCATTACAGTATGGAACGTAATAAAGTACAGCACCAGCTTTACGAATCTGAAGAAAAATATCGAACTCTATTTGATTCAAGTCCGCTGCCAATGTGGGTTTTAGATAGAAATTCCCTTGAGTTTCTAAGTGTGAATCAGGCTGCAGTAAATTTATACGGATATACTCGCGAGGAATTTATGCAAATGTCTGTCAGAGATTTATGGGCAGATGATGAAGCGAGAATTGAAGAAACAGTAGAAGAAAATTTGCACGATTTTTTTAATATAAAAGTTAAGCATTATACTAAAAATAGAAACCTGCTTTATATAGATGTGCAGAGTAATCCTATTTTATTCGGCGGTCGGGAAGCCAGGGTAACTCAGGCTCACAATATAACCGAAAAGATAAAAGCTGAAGAAAAACTAAGGCATAGCCAGGAGCGTTTTAAAGCCTTAGTACAAGATGGCAGTGACCTTATAAGTATTATAGATGAAAACTTTCATTATGCTTATGTAAGCCCCAGTGTAAAGCATATTTTAGGAGTAGATCCGGAAAAGATTGAGGGTAGAAATGTATTCGACTTTATTCATAGGGAAGACCGTGATAAAATTGAAGGGAAAATCCAATATTTGGGCAGGAGAAAATCCTTTCAGTTACCGTCTTACAGATATAAAGATGGAAAAGGAGAATGGCGCTGGCTTGAAACTATAATTAGTGATTTACGCGATGACCCCGCTGTTAACGGGTTAATTGCAAACTCCAGGGATATTACCAAATCCAAAGTTCAGGAGCAGCAATTAAGGGAAAGCCTGGAACGTTACGATATTGTTGCTAAGGCCACTAGTGATCTTATTACAGATTTTGATGTTGAAAAGAATGAATTTCAATACAGTAATGCTATTTATGATATTTTTGGTTATTCGCAGGAAGGATTAGCACCCTCTAAAGAGTGGTGGCAGGATAGAATTCACCCTGAAGATAAACAACGTGTTATAGAAGCTGCTAAAGGAATATACGAGCATGGGCAGAAAATTCTTGGAATAGAATACCGCTTTAGGTGTGCCAACGGTGAGTATAAATATATTCTTGATCGTAGTTATGTAATAACCGATGCTATCGGAAAACCTTCGCGAATAATTGGCTCTATGCAGGATATTACCGAAAGGAGAAAATATATTAACGCCATAGAACGCAGTAACGAAAGGTTACGTGAAATTGCATGGACACAATCTCATGTAGTGCGGGCGCCTTTAGCAAGAATTATGGGATTGATAGAATTGTTGAAAAATCAACGAAATAACCTGGATAATATTGAGGAGATTATAGATAATATCTTAAATTCGTCTGAAGAGCTTGATAAAGTGATTAGAAAGATCACGATTAAGACTGAAGAAGAATTCTAAGCTCGGTCCCTAAATTCTTTCAAATGCTTGAAGTACTTATCGTAGATGACGATCAAATAGTGGTATTTATTCAGAAAAAAATGATAAACAACCACGAGATCGCCCAAAATCCTATTAGCTTTAGTAAAGCGGCAGATGCTTTAAGTTATCTTGTAGAAGACCAAAAACACCCCCAACAGAGGGATTTTCTTATTCTCTTAGACATTAATATGCCTAATATGAATGGTTGGGATTTTTTAAAGTGTCTAGAAGGTCACCCTCAAAAATCCAGGTACCACGTTATTATGGTAACTTCTTCTATAGATGTAAAAGACAAAAAAGAAGCTGAGAATTATAGTACGGTACGCTCTTTTATAGAAAAACCTATCTCTGCTTCAGATTGCGAGAAGATAAAAGAAATTTCAGAAATAAGTCATTTTTTCAAACCGGCTTAAACACCGTTTTCCCTGGGTTCTGCATCGTCAATTTTTTCTTGCGCCCATTCCTTTTCTTCCTCATCTGCCTTAGGTTTTTCCTGTTGCTCTTCGGCCCGGCGTTCAAAATTCAAATTAATATACATAGGAAAATGATCTGATCCCATTGGTTTTTCGCGTGCAATTTCTATTAAAGTAAAATCATTGCTATGAAAAACATGATCCAAGGGCCATCTAAAAAAGCGATAATCGGCGTGAAAAGTATTAAAAAAGCCCCTTCCAATCCTGGGATCTAATAATCCGCTCATTTGCTGAAATAACCTTGTGGTCCGGGACCAGGCTACATCATTTAAATCTCCAAATACCAAAACACTTTCGTCCTGTTCTCTAACATCTCTTCCCAGCATTAATAATTCAGCGTCGCGGTTGGTAGATGTATCAGCTTCAGAAGGGCTGGGAGGTCTTGGGTGCATACAATGTATTCTAACCTTGGTATTATCATCTAAGCGTACAAAGCCGTGAATAGAAGGAATATCACCTTTCACTAAATATCTAATTTCGGTTTCTTCTAATTTCAGTTTAGAGTATAAATGCATTCCGTAGAGATTATCCATAGGAACTTTTACAGTGTATTTATAATCTTCTTCCAATTCTTCCAGGGCTTCTTCCCATTTTTTATCAGATTCCAGGGTAAGAAGAATATCCGGTTGCCGCCTGTTTACAATTTCAAGAAGTTTATGATATTTCGTATTTGGAGTAAGCACATTACTGACTAAAATGGAAATATTATCACTGGGATCACCGTCTTCAAATTGCATTACTTCTTTTTTAGCGAGCCAGGTGTAGGGAAAAATTTTATGAAGTTGATAAATAAGACTTAAAATAAGTAAGGCAATAGCTATAAAATGAATAGTTTCAGAAAAATCAAAAACAATAATAGCAATAATTATAACCGCGCTAATAAGTAATGAAATTTGAATACGAGGAAAATCGAAAGCACGAATCCACCAGTGGTCAAAACGTGTGGCAGAAGCCAGGCTTGGAATCAGGAGTATTCCGCAAAATACAAGCATTATAATTTCTGAAATTTCCATAGAGTTTACTCGGTAATCGAGGTTTTAAATACTTCGAGGTTTATCTCGAAAATTAAACAATGGTTATTAAAAAATGCACCGTAAGTCACATCCGAAGTAGCTTATCTAAAACTTATAAGAAAGCGCCAGGCCTTTAGTGTTAATTCCAGTACCGTTAATATTGAAATTAGCGGTAGGATAAAGATCAATATTTTCTTTGCCTTTTTTATGTAATTCAGGGATTAATATTCCACTCGCCGCACCTACAACTGCACCTATAATATTATCGGTCAGAAAGTGTTTTCCGGCTTTTGTTCTCAAATATCCCATTAATACCGAAATACCTGTTGCCCCTCCCCACACATAGGGAACTGCTTTAGATTCGGGATGAAAATCATTAAAGATTTTGGCAGCAAAAAAACTACCGGCAGCAGCAACGGCCGTGTGCCCTGCGATAAACGAGCGTTGTGCACCCCCACTGGCACGCTCGTCGAAAGGCAGATTTTCGTTATAAACAAGGGGTCGGCTTTTATCTATCAAACCGGCAGTCATAGTATAAAAGACACCGGTGGTGGCCATAGTTTCTACAAATAAAATACTTATTTGTCCAAAATTATTTCGCCCTGCCTCACCGGGTAAAAAAGCCAGTGGAGCTGCCAGGGCTGCATAAAACGGGATATAACTAAATGAATCAGCTTTTTCAGAATAATTTCCTGCTGCCCAGCGATCTATTCCCCAAATATCATTTTTATCTAAAGCAGTAATTTCAGCTTCAGTAAGTGCATCTTTATTCTGGATAAAAGTGAATCCTAATACATTTAAACCTACGGTACCGGCAATATAGGCGCCATCTTTCCACCCATCAGTTTTATAGGGAGAATTCTGGGAAAAACTATTATAACTAAGAACGAAACAAAAACTAAGTAAAAGTAATTTTTTCATTAATTTATTATTCAGGTTTAATTATTTTCAAATCTCTTAACTACATTGTAAACACTGAAGTATTTAAGAAAAGAATAACAATACTAGCCTCCCAAATATAAGATAAGCAAATTCATAGATTAACATAAGTTTAATTCCTGTTACAGCTAAAGATTTTCTAATTCTATATAAAATACCGTAATTTTAGAATATGAAGAAGAAAGATTATAGACAGGGAAAAGGATTTGTTTTTAATAAGTTTGAAGAGCCTGAAAAATCACCGTTTGACAGGTTATTTGAAGTTTTCAAGGAATTAATCACCCATACTTCAGGAGATTTGGATGAAGCCTTGGATTGGCTTAAGCAGCTAGATGACGAGTACAAATTAACCACTGAAGATTATACTCTGGATGATTTTGTAGAAGATCTTAAAAAGAAAGGTTATATAAAAGAAGAAACCGAAGACCAGGGCGGCGGTATGGCAATTACAGCTAAAACCGAACGCGCTATTAGAAAACAGGCCTTAGACCAGATATTTGGAAAACTGAAGAAAAGTGCCTCGGGAAGTCACAGAACCAATCACGTTGGTAGGGGTGATGAGCATACCGGCGATTTCAGGAATTTTCAATTTGGGGATTCGCCTGATAAGATTTCGGTAACCGAAAGTTTAAGAAATGCCCAAATTAATCACGGTATCGGGAACTTTAATATGACCGAAGAGGATTTAGTGGTAGAGGAAACTCATTACAAATCCAGGATGAGTACGGTGCTAATGATAGACCTTAGCCATAGTATGATTTTATATGGAGAAGACCGTATCACCCCGGCGAAAAAGGTTGCGATGGCTTTGGCAGAATTAATCACCACAAGATATCCAAAAGACAGCCTGGATATCATCGTTTTTGGTGACGACGCCTGGCCGGTTTCTATAGCAGATCTTCCTTATCTTAAAGTAGGACCATACCATACAAATACCGTGGCAGGATTAAAACTGGCTATGGATATTCTTAGAAGAAAAAGAAGCACCAACCGTCAAATTTTTATGATAACCGATGGAAAACCGAGTTGTCTGCGAGAACGCGACGGCTCCTATTATAAAAACAGTATGGGACTGGATCCCTATATTTTAGGAAAGTGCTATACAATGGCCCGGCAGGCAAGGAAATTACATATTCCCATAACTACATTTATGATCGCACAAGATCCTTATTTAATGCAGTTCGTAAGGGAATTTACTTATGCCAATCAAGGGAAAGCTTTTTACACCGGTTTAAAAGGCCTGGGTGAAATGATTTTTGAAGATTACGAAACGAACAGGAAAAAGAGAATTAGGGGGAATTAAATAATCCAAACTCCCTGTTTTGGTTTTTAAAGTAATTAACTCTTATAAATATCCGTCATCCTGAATTTATTTCAGGATCTAAGATGTGAGAAATCAATGCATATAAAAGCTGAAACAATCACTAAGTTTTGTGACAGCCTGAAGTAAAAAATGGGTTGAAAAGAAATTAAAAATAAACAATATGAAAATAGAAAATATAAACACACTGGGTGAATTAAAGAAATCCGGGTATAAAAGTCGCGGGATTAAAGAAGAACTCAGGGAAAATTTAATTGAAAAAATAAAGAAAAATGAACCTACATTCCCGGGAATTCACGGGTATGAAGACAGCGTGATTCCGGAAATGGAAAGAGCCATTTTATCCCGCCATAATATTAATTTACTAGGTTTAAGAGGGCAGGCAAAGACCCGTCTTGCGCGCCTAATGGTAAATTTACTGGATGAATATATGCCCGTAGTTCAGGGCTCAGAAATTAATGATGATCCTTTAGATCCAATTTCCCGTTATGCTATAGAACTGGTAAAAGAAAAAGGAGAAGAAACCCCAATTAGCTGGGTGCATAGAGAAGAACGATTTTTTGAAAAACTGGCTACACCAGATGTAACTGTGGCCGATCTTATTGGAGATGTTGATCCAATTAAAGCTGCAAATCTAAAATTGAGTTATGCCGATGATCGTGTAATTCACTTCGGGATGATTCCGAGAGCCAACCGAAGTATTTTTGTAATAAACGAACTTCCCGATTTACAAGCGCGTATTCAGGTAGCATTATTTAATATTCTTCAGGAAGGCGATATTCAAATCCGCGGATTTAAGTTAAGGTTACCGCTAGATCTTCAGTTTGTCTTTACCGCTAACCCCGAAGATTATACAAACCGTGGTAGTATTGTAACTCCTTTAAAAGATAGAATTGGCTCTCAAATTCTTACACATTATCCCGACAGTATTAAGATTGCAAAAACAATTACCGCCCAGGAAGCTAAACTGGACAAAAGACAAAGCGATTTGGTTTATGTGCCTGAACTCGCCAAAGACCTCCTGGAACAAATTAGTTTTGAAGCCAGGGAAAGTGAATTTATAGATGAAAAAAGCGGAATTAGCGCCAGGCTTAGTATTACAGCCTATGAAAATCTTTTAAGTACTGCAGAAAGACGTTCGTTAAAATCAGGGGATGACAAAACCTTGTTGAGGTTTGGTGATTTTCTCGGGGTAGTTCCTTCCATAACAGGAAAAGTGGAACTGGTCTATGAAGGGGAAGAAGAAGGTGCAGCAAGCGTAGCACTTCAGTTAATAGGTGATTCAGTGAAAACTTTATTCCCGCAGTATTTTCCTAAGATAGAAAAGTTGCAAAAACCGGATGAAACCACGCCTTACGACGATTTGGTAGAATGGTTTTTTGAACAAAGTGGGTTTGAGCTACCCGATGATCTTTCTGATGCTGAATACAAAGAAAAACTGGATTCTGTCGCACCATTAAATGAATTAATTAAAAAATATCAACCGGAAACTTCAGAGAAGGATTCTTACTTTTTAAAAGAATTTTTGCTCTGGGCCCTGGTAGAATACAAGAAACTAAGTAAACATCGGTTTGCCACGGGGGTTCAATTTAAAGATCTTTACGGAAGTTATATAAGTGATCTTTAAATGATTATTAAAATAAAACGAAGAAATACCCGGTTAAATTATTAATCGGGTATTTTTTTTGTTGAATAAAAAGAAAATCATAATTCTTGTCCCAAAGTGTCATTTTTGTTTTTATTACACTTAAAAATATATACTTTTATCACCAGAATAAAGTCAAAAATGAAGATTACAGAAAGCAATAATTTCAGCACTTCAAAAAGCGTTTTCAACGTGGGCATTTCTGGCATGACGATTATTCGTATTACCCCTTTTGGGGTATAATTCTACATAGCACTTCAGTACACGCCTGTTTTTTTAAAACAAAATCATTCTAATTTAACCAATCTGACTTATGAAAGTCCTAAAATTCGGAGGAACCTCTTTGGCCTCTCCAGAACGAATAAAACTCGTAGCTAAAACTGTTCAAAAACATTTAAAAGAAGATAAAACCCTGGTGGTTTTTTCCGCTTTTGGCGGAGTTACTAACGATTTGCTGGAAATGGCAGATCTCGCTTCCCGTGAAGATCTTGCATATAAAGAAATTCTTATAAAAAATGAAAAAAGGCATCTTGAAGCAGTTCGTGAGTTAATTCCGGTAAATGCCCAAAGCAGTATTTTAAGCAAAGTTAAAACCGAGCTTAACCGCCTTGAAACTTTGTATGAAGGTGTTTATTTACTCAACGAACTTTCTAATAAAACCCGCCACGTAGTTGCTGGTTTTGGGGAAGTTTTGTCTTCACTAATTATTGCTGAATATTTCAAGAATCTTGGCATAAATTCTCAATATATCGATTCTCGTGAACTAATTGTTTGTAAAAATACAAATGAAAAAGTCCAGGTTAATTATGCGCAAACCAATGCGAATATTGAAAAATATTTTGAAGCAAAAGATGCTTCTTTATATATCGCACCAGGTTTTGTTTCCAGGAACGAACAAGGTGTTCCCAGTACGCTTGGCCGTGGTGGCTCAGATTTTACGGCGGCCCTTTACGGTGCTGCTTTAGATGTAAAAGAAGTGCTGATCTATACCGATGTAAATGGGATGTACACGGCCAATCCGCAAATTGTGCCCCACGCTTATCCGCTAAAGGATATTTCCTACCAGGAAGCTATGGAATTATCGCATTTTGGTGCAAAAGTACTTTATCCGCCAACGCTTCAACCCTTACTGGATAAACAAATAAATATCCTTATTAAAAACACCTTTAAACCCGATGAAACGGGCACGCTTATTTCAAAATCTTCAGAGAAGAATTTCCGTTGGGTTACCGGGATTACCCATATTGATTCCATAAAACTTCTGAATATTGAAGGAAGCGGGATGGTTGGTATTCCGGGCTTTTCCAAAAGATTTTTTGAAGTTCTTTTTCAGGAAAATATAAATGTTGTTTTAATTACGCAGGCATCTTCAGAACACAGTATCTGTATCGCCGTAAAAGATGATGAAGCTGAACTTGCTAAAGAAGCTTTAGATGAAGCTTTTGAAGTTGAAATTCAGTATAAAAAGATCAAACCGGTAGAGATTGAAGATAATGTGGCCATTGTAGCGCTTGTCGGAGACAGGATGAAGAGCCATCATGGGTTAAGTGGAAAAATGTTTAGTGCCCTGGGGAATAATAACATAAATATTCGGGCAATCGCACAGGGATCTTCAGAGCGTAATATTTCTGCAGTTATTTCTAAGAAAGATGTAAAAAAGGCGCTCAATACCTTGCACGAACAGTTTTTTGAAGTACCATCTAAAGAACTCAACTTATTTATTACCGGTGTGGGAAATGTGGGTAGTAAATTATTAAATCAGTTAAAAAAACAGGAAAAATTCTTACTGGAAAAACTCCGATTAAAAGTAAGAGTACACGGCTTATCCAATTCCCGAAAAATGCTTTTTGATGAAAATGGCATCGACCTTCAAAATTGGGAAGAGGTTCTTGAAAAAGGAGAAAAGGCTGATAAAGCTGAATTCTTTAAAAAAGTTGATGAGTTTAATCTTCGAAACAGCATTTTTGTAGATAATACAGCCAGTCCTGAGATTTCAGCCTGGTATAAAGAATATTTAGCAAATTCAGTTTCGGTGGTAACCTGTAACAAAATTGCCTGCGCAGATAGTTTTGAAAATTACCAGGAATTACAAAACCTAGCCCGGGAATATGGTGCTTCATTTTTATATGAAACCAATGTGGGAGCCGGTTTGCCTATTATAGATACTCTGAAGAATCTTGTAGCTTCGGGAGATAGAGTTACTAAAATTCAAGCGGTGCTTTCCGGAAGTTTAAATTTTGTATTTAATACTTATAAAGCTGAAGACCCTTTTTATAAAACGGTAGAAATGGCGATGGAAGAAGGTTATACAGAACCAGATCCTAAGATAGATTTAAGTGGAGTGGATGTGGCGCGTAAAATTTTAATCCTTGCTCGCGAGAGTGGTTACGAGATGGAACTGGAAGATATTGAGAGTGAAGATTTTCTATCACAGGAAAGTTTGGCAACTACCAATAATGAAGACTTTTTCGAGCTGCTGAAAAAAGATGAACCTAAATTTCAGGAAATCTACAGATCTGCTGCGAAAAAAGGAGAACAATTAAAATACGTTGCGCAACTGGAAGATGGAAAAGCTGTGGTAGGTTTACAATCGGTAGATTCTCAACATCCATTTTATAATTTAAGTGGAAGCGATAATATTGTATTATTCTTTACGGAGCGTTACCCGGAGCAACCACTAATTGTAAAAGGAGCCGGTGCAGGGGCAGAGGTTACGGCTTCGGGAATATTTGCGGACGTAATAAGAATAGGAAAGAAATAGGTGATGGATAAAATAAAACTATTTGCCCCGGCAACGGTGGCTAACCTTTCCTGCGGATTCGACGTTTTGGGTTGTTGTTTAGACGGCGTTGGTGATGAAATGATAATTTCAAAAAATTCAGATCAAAAACTTAGAATAACTAAAATCACGGGTCAGGATTTGCCTTTAAATATTGAGGAAAACGTGGCCGGGGTTTCGGCAAAAGCGATGTTAACCGAATTAGACGAAAAACAGGGTTTTAATATTGAAATAAAAAAAAATATCAAAGCCGGTAGCGGAATTGGGAGTAGCGCAGCAAGTGCCGCCGGTACCGTTTTCGGGATCAATAAATTATTGGGAGAACCTTTTTCAGCAAATGAATTAATAAAATTTGCGATGGAAGGGGAACGACTTGCCAGTGGGAATGCCCATGCCGATAATGTGGCGCCGGCCTTGTTGGGTGATTTTAGCCTCGTAAAAAGCTATGACCCGCTTGAAATAATTAGTTTACCAAGTTTACCTGAATTACGAATGTTGATATTACATCCCTTAATCGAGCTTAAAACCCGGGATTCAAGATCGGTTATCAGGCATAATGTAGAACTAACAAAGGCAATTAGCCAATGGGGGAATTTAGCCGCTTTGGTAAGTGCGCTGTATACCCAGGATTATGAACTTTTAGGCAGAAGTTTAAAAGATGAAATTATAGAACCGGTGCGTTCAATTTTAATCCCTTATTTTGATGAATTAAAGGATCTCGCGGCAAAGAATGGAGCACTTGGGTTTGGGATTTCAGGTTCAGGACCTTCCGTTTTTGCTATGTGTAAAGGCGATGCCGTTGCAGAAAAAGTGAAAGCCGAATTTCAGGAATTTTACCAGGATAAAAATATAGATTTCGATCTGCATTTGTCTAAAATCAACCCAGAAGGAATAAAAATACTTAACTAATGAAATATTTCAGCTTAAACGATAAAAATCATAAGGTTTCCTTCGAAGATGCGGTTGTTCGCGGACTTGCACCGGGGAAAGCACTTTATTTTCCGGAAGAAATCCCGGATTTACCCAAGGCTTTCTTTCAAAAATTGAATAAACTTCCTAAAGAGGAAATTGCTTTTGAAGCGATTCAACCATTTGTTGGTGAAGAAATTGATAAAAACGGACTTCAGGAAATTCTAAAGAAGACTTTAGATTTCGAATTTCCGGTGGTACAAATTTCTGAAACTATTGGTACCCTGGAATTATTTCACGGACCTACGCTGGCATTTAAAGATGTGGGCGCAGGATTTATGGCGGGCTGCCTTGGGCATTTTGTAAAGAAAGGAAATTTAGGAAAAATCACTGTGTTGGTTGCTACTTCCGGAGATACCGGGGGAGCAGTGGCTAACGGATTTCTTGGAGTAGAAGGGATAGATGTTGTAATTTTATATCCTAAAGGAAAAGTAAGTGAAATTCAGGAAAAACAGCTAACCACCCTTGGTCAAAATATTACAGCTTTGGAAGTCAATGGGAATTTTGACGATTGCCAGGATATGGTGAAAAAAGCTTTTTCTGATGAGGATATCAGCGACAAACGCCAATTAACTTCAGCCAATTCTATCAATGTAGCGCGTTGGTTACCGCAAATGTTTTATTACTTTTTTGCGTATAAACAATTAGCTGGAAAACAGCAAAAACTGGCTTTTTCAGTTCCAAGCGGTAATTTTGGGAATATTTGTGCGGGGATGTTGGCCAAAAAAATGGGACTTCCAATAGACCATTTTATCGCTTCAAATAACGAAAATAATGTGGTAACTCGCTATTTACAATCGCAGGAATATAGTCCGAAACCTAGCGTACAGACTATTTCTAACGCAATGGATGTTGGAAATCCCAGTAATTTTGTAAGAATTCTCGAATTATTCAAGGGCGAATTTAACCCGTTGTCACAGCAGCTTTCTTCTTATAGTTTTTCTGATGTAGAAACCAGAAAAGCCATAAAGGAGGTAAAGGACAAATATAATTATGTAATGGACCCTCATGGGGCAGTTGGTTATCTTGGACTTCAGCAATTTTTAATCGAAAATAATGATTATTACGGCACATTTTTGGAAACAGCACATCCGGTAAAATTTCTGAAAACGGTAGAAGATGTGATTGAGGAGAAAGTGGGAATTCCAGCTTCAATTAAAGAAGCGATGAATAAAGAGAAAAAATCCATTGAAATTTCAGATTACTCTGAATTGAAAGAATATTTAATGCAATAGTTTTTATAGAATTGATTGGAAGCCTTTTCAGGGTCTAGTTAATAATTATGCAGCTTACATTAACTGAGCTCTAAAAGGAATTGAAGATTATGTTCAACTAAAAGAATGTAAAACCCCAGCAGATCAAGCCTGCCGGGGTTTATTTTTTTAGACCCGTTTAAGATTTAACTCGTCCACACAATTTTCCAAAGGTCCACAGGGGTCGAAATCAAACATTAATTCATCATTATTTACTAAAAAACCAAAGCTCCACTCAACATTTTCCTGAACCAATATTAATTCATCAAGGTCTTCAAAACCTGAAGCTTCAGTATTAGAATTTTATTATTACTCAAGAATTTAAATTGTAAAACAGATTCATAATTTTCGTCATCCAGGTCTGGAAAATCTTCAGAATCTATTTCATTGATTTTTTCCCAAACGCCCTCAATATTCTCTCTGGATCTGTCACACTTTCATCATCCACATAGCACGATAAAAAAATCAAAATACTCATGATTGCAAATAATCTTTTTATAACTAAGTTTTAGAGGTTACATCTATTAGTTGCAATAAAGTTGAAAAGGTGGCGTAAGAATTTTTTAATATTTAGCAGGAGCGCCTTCTTTTGGGAGACTTTTTTCTATAAACTCCCGAATATCATCATTGGCATTTTTAAGATCTTCTGCTCTTAAGTACATCATATGACCACTTTCATAACCTTTAAAACTTAAACGGTCTTTCATTTTACCGCTGGGATCCATTTGCCACATTGTGTATTTTGCATTGAAATAAGTAGTAGCACCATCAAAATAACCCGATTGAATCATAACATCTAAGTTCGGATTTTGTGCCATTGCCTGTCTGAGGTTCTCGCCGCTATTATCACCACTGCGATCCCAGGGATGTACAGGGCCAAACATATAATATTTCAAATCTGTTTCAAAATTAAGGTCCTGTCTTAGGTAATGATTTATTGCCGGCGTAAACGAGTGTAACCAGGAAGTCAGTTCAGCATTATAATCTGGAGAATCTCCTGCTTCTTTGGCATCAATACCAAGATACCTGGAGTCAAGTCGGCCAACGGTAACACCGTCTTTACGTTTTAGTTCTTTCCAGAAAAAACGATAATCTACGTCAAGGTTATTTTGAAGAATTACCTCTTTGGAAATCCCCGAATAGTAAGCCATTTTTTCGGCTGCTTCTTCTTTTTTGGCAGTTTCAGTAAAACCACCTTTTACAAGAACCGGTGTTAATTCATTAATAGTATAACTTTCTACTTCTTCCAGCAAATCTTCTAATTCCCTATTTTGAAGGTCTGCCGGTAAGGCATCGTGATACCAGGCTGCCGCTGCGAAATATGGTAACCTGTTTGCTATGCCCACAGGGCCATCGCGATCTATACCAATTTCAGTTGGAGAAACTAAAATTACTCCGTTAAGGTACATCCATTGGCTGTTTTGCAGTTCTAACGCCAAACCGGAAACACGGGTAGTTCCGTAACTTTCACCAATAAGGTATTTTGGCGATAACCAGCGTTTGTTTCTGCTTACAAAAGTATTTAACCATTCGGCTAAATATTTAATATCGGCTTGTACGCCAAAGAACTTTTTTCTATCTACTTTTCCGTCTTCATCTGGAATAGGGCGGGAGTAGCCGGTATTTACCGGATTTACATAAACAATATCGGCAACATCCAGAATAGAATGAGGATTTTCTTTAATTCCGTAAGGTTGAATTGGGTATCCTTCATCATCAATTTTTAAAACACGTGGTCCTGTATAAGCAACGTGCATCCAAACTGAAGCAGATCCCGGCCCACCATTGAAAGAAATAACCAACGGACGGTTTTCGGTATTTTTTACATCGCTTCTTTTATAATAAGTATAAAATAAACTGGCAATTGGTTCACCATCATTATTCCAAAGCGGCTGCATTCCCGTAGTAGCGGTATAATCTATATTTTCTGAATTAATAGTCACAGAGTGGTTGGTTGTGACCGTAGTATCTACCGGAATTTCAACTTTCTGGCTCCAGGCCGTAGTTATAAAAACGAGTAAAAAGAGAGGGGTAAAAATGTTTTTCATGTGGTTCTAATTTTTAGAACCGAAAAATACACTGAAATACACAATTCCCCAAACAGGCTAATCTTTATTATTGAGATTTTCGTCCCGGAAAATAATGATATAACTAAGAATAATTCCACCAACTGCTGCAAGTAAAAAGAAAAGCATGGCAAGCCCCGGGTATCCAAAAATGGTAAAATCTGAAGGAACCTGCATTAGCATAGAAGCCCCAATTATCATTGCCGCGATAATTAAGCCCAGCGTTATACGGTTAGCTACTTTTTGAAAACCATCGGTTACCCGTTTTTCATCTATGGCATCAATCTTAATTTTAAACTCGTTCTCTGATAGATTTTTTGAAATTGTATTTAAGCGATCGGGTAAGTATTCCAAAAATTTCTTTGATGCCAGCAATGAAGAGAAAAAGTTTTCAGGCTTTAATTCTTCATACATCTTATCGCTCATTATTTTGGTGGAATGTCTTTTAATGGCATCTCTAAGATCAAATTCGGGATCTAAAACTGCGATTATCTGATCCATATTTAAAAGGATCTTTCCCAGGATATTTACTTCTACCGGAAGATGAATTCCGCTCTCCGCTGCGAGCCGGTTTAACTGAATAAGAAGCCGGCCGGTTTGCATGTCTTTGGCCGTACTATGCTCGCTATCCATAATAATATCAGTTATGGTCTTTTTGAAGAATTTTAAGTTAGCATCTTCTGTAACCTCACTCATACTTAATAAAACCCGAGCGGTTTCTTCTCCATTATTATTACTAATAGCTAATAAAAGTTCTAAAATATATTGTTTAATTGCGGGATTAAACTTGGCCACCATACCAAGATCTATCAGGGCAATTTTATCATCTTTTGTAAATTTAATATTCCCCGGATGCGGATCAGCGTGTACAAATCCATCGTTAATAACCTGCTGCAAGTAGGCATTAACCAATTCATCTACCAGCGGCGAATAATCTACTTCAATTTGTTTAAGCGGAGATATTGAAGTGATTTTTTGGCCTTCAATATATTCCATGGTAAGAACTTTGGCCGCAGAATAATCCCGAATGGGTTGCGGGACAATAAGATATTTAAAACCCTTTAAATTATCTCCCAGGGTGATTAGATTCTGCGCCTCACGGTGGTAATCTAGTTCCTGTAATAAAATACGTCTGAGCTCGGTTAAAACATCATCAAAGGCATATTTTTTGGCGGTTGTACTATGTTTTACAGCCAGGTCTGCAAGTTCTTTCAATGTATCTAAATCTGAAAGGAATTGTTTTTTAATCCCAGGCCGCTGAATTTTTACGGCTACCGGTTTTCCCGATCTTAATGTAGCCCTGTGTACCTGCCCTATGGAAGCACTGGCCAAAGGTTCTTCATCAAAACTACCGAAAGCTTTGGAAATCCTGGTTCCAATTTCTTCTTCAACAATGCGGTGTACTTCCTCGTAAGAAATTGGCGGAACATCATCCTGTAAAGTGGCCAGAGCTTTTAAATAAGCATCTGGAAGAAGATCTGGCCGGGTAGAAAGCAGCTGCCCCATTTTAATATAGGTAGGCCCCATATTTTTTAAATCTTCGACTAATTCATCAGGGGTTTGATCGTATGTATTTTGGGAATTATCTTTATCTGATTTTACATCCATTGCCTGGGACGCGGTATTGGCAAATAAATCGCTGTTCCAGTATTTTAGCATAAAGCCTATAAATTTCTGGTAACGCAAAAGATCGTCGGGAAGTACAGACATAAGATTAATGGTTGTTAGGTTATTTAGTTTTTTAAAGATATCTATTTAAAATTATACCACCAATATGTACCGAAATGCCGTCGGTTTTTTTGGTATTATTTAAGAAACCTTTTGAATGTTTAAAGAAATTGGCTAGTTAATCACTAAATTTCCTATTTTTCAGCAATTAATTCTAATTATTTATCATACTCCAATTTAGTGAGCAAAAACGGCAATTTTAATTTTAAGGAAAGGGTAGATCAGGCTGCTTTAAGCAAACCATTATTCTCCCGCCTGGATAAGGATATTCCTTCCAGTATTGTAGTGTTTCTGGTAGCTCTTCCTTTATGCCTTGGAATAGCACTTGCCAGCGGCGCTCCATTGGTTTCTGGATTAATTTCGGGGATTATAGGCGGAATTGTAATAGGAAGTGTAAGCCATTCTTCTGTAAGTGTTAGTGGTCCTGCTGCGAGCTTAACGGCGGTGGTTTTAGCTTCTATAGCTTCTCTAGGTAGTTTTGACGTGTTTTTAATGGCGGTGGTGCTTGGAGGAATTTTTCAGTTTATCCTGGGAATTCTTAAAGCCGGACTTATCGCCGATTATATGCCTTCAAATATTATTAAAGGTTTGCTTGCCGCGATAGGAATTATTTTAATCATCGCTCAACTTCCTTACGCTATTGGGTTTATAGAAGATTCAGGAGCAAATTTTGGAGCCAGGGAAAATTTGTTTGAACAGGCTACCGCTATGTTTAAAAATTTCTTTTATTCGCTTCATCCCGGGGCGGTAGTTTTGTCGTTAATTTCACTGGCCATTATTATTTTCTGGGAGAAGAGTCCGCTTAAGAATTTCAAACTTTTACCACCTTCTTTAATTGTGGTAATCTTAGGTGTATTTTTAAACCTGCTGTTTAAATATACCGTTCCGGTGCTGCATTTGGGGGAAGAGTACCTGGTGAATATTCCAAAAATTGATCGTGTAAGTGAACTTGTAACTTTTCCTGATTTTGCATCAATCACCAATCCTGAAGTTTGGGGTGTTGCAATTACAATAACACTTATTGCCTCTATTGCCAGTTTACTTGCAATTGAAGCTGCAGATGAAATAGATCCGCATAAGCGAAAAACGCCTCCAAACCGGGAATTGGTTGCCCAGGGAGTTGGAAATACTATTGCAGGTCTCGTAGGAGGAATTCCATTAACTTCAGTAATTGTAAGAAGCTCGGTAAATATTAATGCCGGGGCCGAAACCAAGCTTTCCACTATTTTACACGGAATTTTCCTGCTTTTAAGCGTTTTGTTTTTGAGTTCCATTTTAAATCTTATTCCGCTCTCCAGCCTTGCGGTAATTTTATTGGTTGTGGGTTATAAACTGGCTTCCTGGGATGTAATTAGCACCATGTATAAAAAGGGATGGAACCAATTTATTCCTTTTGTAGTTACCGTTGTGGCTATTATTTTAACCGATTTATTAATAGGAATTTTTATTGGTTCCCTGGTTAGTATTTTCTTTTTACTCCGCAGTAATTATCACAACGCATTTTTTATTGAAAATACCAGGATTTTTAAAGGGGAAACTATACGGTTGGAGCTTTCTAATGAGGTTTCATTTTTTAATAAAGCTTCTATAAAAAATAGCCTTTGGAATGTTCCGCAGAATTCTAACGTTATTATTGATGCTACATTTGCCAGTTATATAGACCACGATATCCTGGAAATTTTTGAAGATTTTAAATCTACTTTTGCTGAAGAAAATAATATTAACGTCAGTGTAATTGGGCTTAAAGACAAATATTCGGCAGGGAAAGAACTGGACTTTGTTCGAGAAGATATTGAAGAATCTAAAGAAAAATCTACGCCGCAGGAGATTCTGGAATATTTAAAAGATGGAAATTCCCGATATGTAGATGGAAAATTAGTCTCCCGGCGTCTTCGGAATAAAGAATTAATGGATTTTATTAATTCCCCACCACTGGCTACGGTGGTAAATTGTATAGATTTAAGGGAACCTTTAAATGTAATGATGAATACCGGGATTGGCGATTTAATTCCTATTAGAGCCGCCGGGAACCTTGTAGATAGCCATATTATTAAAAGTATAGAGATTGCGTGTAAACAGCAGGGCGCTCGTTTTATACTCCTTATGGGAAATTCTTCGAATAAAATTTACCTGGAAGCTTTAAATGAATATATGAAAAACGGATACCAAAATCCCGATTCCCTTATTGCTGAAGCATTAAAAGCGAAGCAAATCCCGGCTAAATTTGAAGAAAAAGATTTATATACTTATGCCGATCTTATCACACGCTGGAGTGTAAAAGAATCACAACAGCGTATTATAAAGCAAAATACATATTTAAAGGAACGAATATCGCAGGGTAAATTAGGATTGGCCACTGCCTTTTTTAATCGTGAAAATGGAAAAATTGAATTCTCTGAATTATTTAACCCTGCAATGATTTCCTAGTAAGAAAGTGCTTCATTTAGTTTATTAATATTTATAGGATTTCCAAAAATATACAACAAATCGCCTTGTTTAATTTTTGTGTTGGGGAGAATTTCTGTAATGTACTGTGTGTCTCTTTTTATAGCTAAAACGGTAACTCTAAAGTTTTTTCCAATTCCGGAAGTTTGAATACTTTTTCCAACAATATCTCTGTTATTATGCTGAACACTCAAGGTTACAATTTCCCGGTTGGGGATATGTAAATGCTGTAGCGATGGTTTATGCGGCCTGCCTTTTACCGAAGTCAACATCTCGTAATCGGAAGAACGAATGCTGGCGGTAAAATCCATTATTTCGTTATAAGGAACCAGGTATTTTTTAAGTACGCGGTTAAAGATCTCTATTGAAGTTTCAAATTCTTCTGGAATCACTTCATCAGCTCCCAGTTTAATATTTTCTTCAATTTCCCTAACGTAGCGAGTTCTTACAATAATAAAAGCTGTTTTGGAATATAAACGCACATTACTAATAATCTTTTTGGTAGCTCCGGGGTCCGAAATTGCAATAACAACAACCCGTGCTTCCTGGACATGGAGATGTTTTAAGATTAGTGAGTTTGTGGCATCTCCAAAAATAATAGGCTCATTATTATTTTTTGCCTTTTTAAAAGTTACAGGATCGGTATCTAAAATTATATATGGAATTTCAGCGTTTCGGGCTGCTTTTGCAATATTTTCACCATTAATTCCGTAGCCAATAATAATTAAGTGATCGTCCAGTTTTTTAGGTTCAGCGGTTTCTTCGGTAGTTTTAAGTTTATTTAAACTTTCCAGTCTATGCCTTACCGAAGATGGCACCCTGGCTTTTAGTATTGAATATGTGATCTTTGGTGCAGCTGCAATTAGAAATGGCGTAAGTCCCATGGTAATAATTGAAATCGCAAGGAAATATTGATAAATACTATCGGGTATAATATTATTATCTAATCCTACTCCTGAAAGCAATAAGGAGAATTCACCTACCTGGAATAAACTAAATAAACTTAATAAAACTGTTCTCGGCGGATATTTTAGCAACATCACCGTAGCACCAACTACCAACATTTTTAAAAATACAACCCCGATAACCAGTAAAAGGATCATTAAAATATTATTGATAAAAAATTCTAAATTGAGCAGAGAACCTACCGAGATAAAAAAGAAACTGATAAAAATCTCTCTAAATGGTAAAACATTTACCGTAGCCTGGTGGCTGTATTCAGATTCAGAAATAATGAGTCCAGCGAAAAAAGCACCTAAAGCAAGGGATAATCCTACCGAAGATGTGAGCCAGGCAATGGCAAAACAAAAAACTACGGTAGTTAAAATAAAAAGCTCTTTACTTTTGGTTTTTACCACCATACTAAAAATTCGGGGTACAATATATCGTGCCAGTAAATAGATAACCAGTCCAACCCCAACAATTTTAATAATAAGAATTAACAGGGTAGTAAGGAGATCGCCGCCGTCACCCGCTAGAATTGGGGTGAGCAACATCATGGGAACCACAATGATATCCTGAAAAATTAGAATACCAAGGGCAACCCGACCGTGCGGAGCGGTAATTTCTCCGCGTTCCTGGATGAGTTTTAAAACAATTGCCGTACTACTTAAAGAGAATAAGAACCCGAGGAAAATAGCAGAATTTAAAGGTAATCCAAAAAAATAGGCGACAATTGTAGTAAATAAAATAGTCCCGCCCACCTGGAGACCACCGCCAATTAAGACGGTATTTTTCATAGAAATAAGTTCTTTTATAGAGAGTTCAATTCCAATAACGAAAAGCAGGAAAATAATACCAATTTCTGAAAGTAATTCTACCTCGTGAGAAGAACTTATAAGATTAAAGGCATGAGGGCCTGCAATTATACCAGCGAGAAGAAATCCCAGGATTGATGGCACTTTTATCTTTTGAAATAAAAGAATTATCAATATTGAGAGCCCCAGGATAATAACAATATCCTGTAAAATAGGAATTTCCATAAAATAATCTTCAAGTTGGTTAAGTGTTCCAATTTAAAAGATAAAACCCGATTATGGAAATAAAAAAGCGGCGGGAATTCCCGCCGCAAAAAATACTTAAATTAAAATCTATTAACCTTTTAACCAAGCATTTCTAAGTTTTACTTCTTCGCTGCTTTCGGGCAGATCTTTTTCCTTAATTGTGGTATCGGTATCAGTTGGTTGGGCAGTAGTGGCCGTAAGTTCCAACTCTTCACCGTCTCGCGTTACTACAAAACTCACTTCTTCACCTTCTTCCCATGATTCTGCTTTCATAATTAGATTATAAACATTCTGAATATTATATTCCTCACCGTTTACAGATTTAATTATATCGCCACCTTCTACACCAAGTTTCTTTAAAAAGGAATTAAACTGAATATTTTTTCTAAAAAACAGTTCACCTTTAGCAGGATCCCCATCTATATAAGGCGTTTGGCCTTTTATAAAATAACCGGTATTAACTTCGGTTTCAGTTTCTTCAAGACCTACTTTTGCGAAAAATTCATTGTAAGGAATTGGTGTGGTACCGCTCACATAAGTTTCCAAGAAAGTTCTTATTTCAGGATAAGTAAGTTCAATGATATCATCAAATAATTCATCGTCTACAAAAGGTTTATCCATTCCATATTTATCACTAAGTGCTTTCATAAGGTCTAGAATTCCCATGGTGCCATCGCTTAACTCCCTTAAACGAATATCTAAAGCCATCCCGATTAAGGCTCCTTTTTGGTACACGTTGTAATAACTGTCTTTATAAGGATCTTCCAGGATGTTTTGGCTCATTTCCGTAAATGGCATCGTATCATCAAATTGTTGCGCCGACTTTATTTTATCTGAAATTCTATCGTAAAAATCTTGTTTTTCTATAAGCTCCTGATTTATCTGGAAAAGGTTCGCGAAATATTCGGTTACGCCTTCGTACATCCATAAATGCTGAGACATTTTAGGATCGTTATAATCAAAATAATGAACTTCTTCTGAATGAACATTTAACGGGGTAAGAATGTGGAAAAATTCGTGCGAAACTACATCGGTCATTGTTTTTTGTAGTTGTTCAGGCTGCATAGATTCAGGAAGTACAACTACGGTAGAAGTGTGGTGTTCTAAAGCACCAAAACCACGAGCGTCCTGTTTTTCACTATCTGATAGATATAACAGAATCGCATATTTCCCGGTGTTGTCTACTTCACCTAAGAAGCGTTTTTGAGCACTAATCATTTCTTCAATCCCCGGTTTTATACTTTCTGAAGTATATATTTCATTTGGAGAATATACATTGATCAACACTTCCATACCTTCAACCATAAAACTGGTGGTATCGGGTTTTGCGTACATAATCGGGTTGTCTATAACTTCAAAATAACGACCTAAAGAATAAATATCTTCTTTGAACGACATATCTTCTGAAGCAGCGACCGTTTTACTTAAAGCCGTACCTGGAATTAAACCTTGTGGTCTTTTAATTTCCAGACGGTAAGGTTCTTCCTGTTCATTTTCAAAATAACCTACAAAGCCGTGGAGATTAAGCATAAAATTTTCTCCTGCTTCAATATTAGTTCCCGAGGGTGAAAAAACACCTTCTTCGCCTTCAATATCATAAGTATCGTTTACCTGGTAGCTTACCTTATCTAAATTTTCAGCGTTTGGGATAGTCCAGGAATTATCGTCAATTTTTTCAAATTCCAGTTCATTTCCTTCGTAATCCAGGGCTTTAAAATTTTCGATAAACTTTCCGTAATTATCGGTAGAGTAGGTGCCGGGAACGGTTTTAGGAATATAAAAGCTAGTATTTTCAGAAGTGAACTTATCGGGGTCTACTGTTACCGAAACTTTGTCTTCTTCAACATTAACAAGGTCTATGCTTGCAACAACAGGTTGATCTTTCTTTGAGGTTTGTGTGGTTTTACAGCTGTAAAGTGCGCCAATAAAGGCCAGCGTATAAATGGCTTTTTTCATTGATAAACGGTTCTTTTTGTATAAGACTCAAAAAGTGCGTAAAAGTTACATTTATGAAAGAAAGAATTTTGTTTTATAAAAAGTGGAGTATAAAAAAACCGCTGAATTTCTCAGCGGTTTTTTAAGTTATTTATCGTCAAGCTGTCCCGGAGTTTCGGAATTGATTCACCTTCTGGACCCAGAAATAAATTCAGGATGACGATTTTAAAAACTTATCAGTTTCTTTATTAAAAGAGTAACTACTCTCTAATATGACCTTCACCTAATACATAGTATTTATTGGTAACCAATTGTTTTAAACCAAGTGGTCCACGGTGGTGAAGTTTATCGGTACTAATTGCAAGTTCTGCACCAACTCCCATTTGACCGCCATCGGTAAATCTGGTTGAAGCGTTATGATATACAGCAGCACTGTCTACCTGCTCCATAAAGTTGGCGGCTTCTTCCTTATCTTTAGTGATAATTACGGCTGAATGCCCACCAGAATATTTATTGATCTTATCCATTGCGGCATCGTTACCATCTACAGCACCCAACACAATTCTCATTGCCAGGAACTCTTCATACCAGGTATCTTCTGAAGGTATTTTTTCTTCATTTGGAAGTACCTTTGCAATATCATCGTCTACCTGGATATGCACTTTATTTTCAGTAAACATATCGTAAAGTTCTTTTACTCTTTTTTCAAAGTCTGGCAGATTTTTATCGATTAATACCTTATCTAATGCATTACACCCTGAAATCTTATCGATTTTAGCATTCAGCATTACTTTTTTCGCGGTATTAAAATCGGCGTTTTTAGAAACATAAAGGAAATTATTTCCTCGTCCGCTCACTAAAACAGCACCAGTAGAATGCTCTTTTACAAAAGCGATAAGCTTTTCTCCACCTCTTGGCACTACTAAATCTATATGTTGTGGCGGATTTTTAAGGAATTCCTGGGTTTCCGTTCTATTCATTTGCAATAGCTCGATCCAGTCCTTTTCTAAACCATTTTCCTTAAGCGCTTCGTGCCAGCATTCCTCAAGTATTCTATTAGAATGGTTTGCTTCCTTACCACCTTTTAGATAAATCTTATTATTTGCCTTGAACGCAAGTACCGCGGCTTCAATTGTAACATCGGGACGGGATTCATAAATAATCATAATCGTTCCAAATGGTGCGGTTTTATTAGTAATGTCCAATCCGGTATCCAATCTTCTATGCTCTATAGTTTGGCCCACAGGATCTTCCTGATCCATAACTTCTTTTACAGAGCGTATCATATCATCTACCTTGGCATTGTTTACTACCAACCTGTCACGCATAGCCTGATCTCCTTCGCCAAAAGCGTCAAGATCTTTTTTATTTGCGGCTACTATTTCCTCACGTCTTTTATCCAGGATATTAATCATGGATTGTAAAACGTTATTTTTGGTTTTTGAATCTAATAATTTCATTACTCGATTTATTTTTAGTTTGATTAAACTTCAATTTTTTTGGCCTTTTAGGCGGTAAATTTGGTACCCACCGGTTTTCCGGCTACGATATCAAGGATCACATTATGTTGTTTACCATTTGCTATATAAGTGGTAATGTTTTTAGCAGCAGTTCCTTTGGCAATCTTAATTTTAGACTCCATACCTCCCCGGCCTTCGCCTTCTCCTTTTCCAGATTCCTGAACGTATTTTTCAACGTTTTCATCAACGGTTACTTTATTAAGTTTTTCGGATTCGTCGTCTCCGGGATGACCGGTGTAGAGGCCATCGGTATCACTTAGAATAATCAGGGAATCTGCATTTATCAGTTCAGCGACAAGGCTGGCAAGTTCGTCGTTATCAGAGAACATAGACATTGTTACTGATACTGCATCATCTTCATTGGCAATTGGGATAATTCCTTCAGATAATAAAGATTCGTAACAGTTAATCATATTTTCGCGGTGAATCCCCGGGCTAAAATCTCTTTTGGTAGCCAGAACCTGCGCACAACGCATTCCGTAATCGTGAAAAATACTATAGTAGTGACGCATCATACGAGGTTGTCCCACTGCAGAAAAAACCTGTCTTCTTTTAGAAGCATCTTTTATATCAACATCTCCAAGAACTTCTTTACCGGCAATTGCCGATCCCGAAGAAACAAGAACTACCATAATATCTTCTTCATAAAGTGTAGCTATTTGTTCTACAAGATGTTTTAGTACAGGGCCTAAAATCCTGTTATCTTTATTGGTCATTACATTAGTTCCGACCTTAACTACGATTCTCTTTTTTTCCATTTTATAAAGTTATATTTAAACTTCTTTTTTAGATTTAGATTACTCTTTTCCCAGTTCTACAGCTCTGTCAAATGCCGCGTAAGCCGCATCCTTAATTAATTCTTCAACGTTATTATCGTCCATAGAATCTAAAGCTGCACGAGTTGTTCCTCCTTTAGAAGCAACGCGATCCATCCAGGTTGTTGGGGAAAGATCTGATTCATTAAAAAGTTTTACAGCACCTTCAAATGTTTGGCTTACCAATACCTTAGAATCGTTTTTGGAAAAGCCCATTTTTAAAGCGGCTTCCATCATAGAGTTCATAAAGTAAAAAACGTAAGCTGGCCCACTTCCGGAAATACCTGTAGAGGCATCAATAAATTTTTCTGTCTCCACGTGAATCGAAGCTCCAGTAGTATCTAATAAGTTTCTTACCATTAGAAGTTCTACTCTGGATATTTCCTTAGCTTCTGTAAAAGAAGTAACTCCCTTTCCAACCTGTGCAGGAAGGTTAGGCATAGAACGAACTACTTTTTTAACACCTAATCCCTCTTGTATTTTATCGATAGTTACTCCCGCCATCAAGGAAACAAAAATTTGCTGATCGTTTACTAGAGGTTTAATTTCTTCAAATAAAGCATCGCAGTGATATGGTTTTACAGCCAGAAATACGATGTCTGCCTTTGGAAGACATTCTTCTATATCATCATATACATCAAAATGATCTATTTTACTCAGCGTGGTAATTACTTCAGCCGATTTATCGAAAATCATAAGATTTCGGTGATTAAGAAAACTAGACTTCGCCATTCCTTCGGCGTATGTAAGTCCCATATTTCCTGCTCCAATTACTAATACTTTCATTCTTTATTTTTTGGTTAATTAATTTATTTCAACTTTCCAGACATTCAAGTCCGGGCCATTAAGAACAAAGACCATGCAATGTTTCCCAATAAAACCGAACTTGCCTGCCAAAAGCCAGGATTAAATTAAATTATTTTGACCGCAACAAAGAAAATTTTAGGTTAAACTAATCTAAAAACACGTAGTTCAGAGGTTTTTAATAAATTTTGATAGCGCTTAGGCCTTTATAATTAGGTAGATTGAAGACCTTTCTTTATTAGCTTTTGAGATAATAAAAAATATGAAAAACGTTAAGAATATAGTATATAGTAAGTTTTTACCTATCGCTTTGACTGTAATAGAATAAAACCTAATTTTTTATTTAAATTATATTCCGCGAGAAATCTGCCATTTTTACTGCCATTATTGCAGAAAAAGGGTGCTAAATTGAACGAAAAGGTTTTCGTTAGCTTATTGGGAATTTATAGCTTTAAAGTTATTACATCATTAATTGCAGGAATGCTTACCGGGTATTTATAACGATCTTTTATTTTTACTCTTAAGGAATCCAAAGCGGTGGGCTCCCCGTGAATTAAAAATATCTTTTCAGGGATATTTTTAATTTCTGAAATCCAATCCAGCAATTCCTGCTGATCGGCGTGCGCAGAAAGACTTTCCATTTTCAATATTTTTGCTTTAACCGGGCAATATTTTCCGAAAATCTTTACTTCTGACGCTCCGTTTTCCAGCTGTCTGCCTCTTGTTCCTTCAGCCTGATACCCCGCTAATAAAACCGTGGTTTCAGGTTTACCTATTAAATATCGTAGATAAGTAAGAACACGGCCACCGGTTACCATTCCGCTGCTGGCTATTACAATTTTAGACATGTTTTCATCTATGGTTTTCCAGGTATCTCGGTATGAAGTGATAATCTTAAAATAGGAAAGCATTTTTCTAAATTCATCCGGCTCTACTTTATGCCACTTGCTAAAACCTTCAAACAATCCCAGGACTTCATTTCCCATTGGGCTATCTATGTAAATAGGGATTTCCGGGATTTTGTTCTTTTTTATTAAAAGATAAAGCTTGTACATAATTCCCTGTAATCGCTCTACGGCGAAGCTTGGAATAATAAGGTTTCCTTTTTGGTTGATTGTTTCCTTAATAGTTTCAATAAGAATTTCATCTGAATCATCTTCTGGATGAAGCCGGTCGCCGTAAGTACTTTCTAAAAATAAATAATCTGCCCATTCAGGTCTATTGGGTGCTTCTAAAAGCAAATCCTTTTCCCTACCAACATCGCCCGAGAATACAAAATATTTTTCAAAAATCTCAAATTCAATAAAAGTGGAACCTAAAATATGGCCGTTGGTCTGGTAACGATATTTAATATTTTCAGAAATTCTATGCCACTCATTCAGCTTAATACTTTTGAATAAACCTATAGTTTTTTCGGCATCACTCGAGGTGTACAGTGGCAAGGCAGGTTGATGCTTACTATATTCTTCTTTATTGGCTCTTTCTGCGTCTTCTTCCTGAATTTTGGCACTGTCCCTTAAGATTACTCCGGCAATTCCTAAAGTTGGAGGAGTACCAAGAATAGGTTTTTTATAACCCTGTTTTACCAATCTGGGGAGGTAACCCGTGTGATCCAGGTGTGCGTGTGTAAGAAATATTAAATCTATATTTTTAGGATCAAACGGGAAATCTTTCCAGTTTAGTTCCCGTAAGCTTTTAACTCCCTGGAAGAGCCCGCAATCTATTAATAAATTTAATTCGGGGGTTTCTATGAGAAATTTTGATCCGGTAACTGTTCCCGAACCTCCCAGGAAATGAATTTTTACTTGATTTTCCATAATTTTAATGTTTGCAGAGATCTTTCATTTCTTCAAGTATTCTCTTTTTTCGAGGATTGTTGATGCCTAAATGGTCCAGGAAAAAGTTGTCGTTTATTAGTTCCTTGCACAACACCACGTCCCGACTTAATAAAAAATTCTTTTCTCTTTCTGAAAGCAGGGTAGAAACGGTTATAGGATACAAACCTAACTGGTCTATTCTATCTTTAAGTCCTTCGCCTTTTGGATAATCCCAGCTCAATAATTTAAGATTTGCACATTTCGCATATTTTACCGCATCAGATGTAAACCTTGTATTGGTGACCACCCAACCTTCTTCAAAGTGCAGTTTATTTTCTCCGTTATTTCTAAAGTTTTTTATATCCTGAAACCTGGAATCTATATAAAGCGGAATTTTCACATCACAATTTCTTCCGGCATTATGAAATTTACATTCAATTAAAACCAGTTTTGAATCGGTTCTTGCTTCAACATCAATTTCGTGGGTTACACATTTTCCCTGGTAGAATTGTCCGATTTGGGTTTTATAACCACTATGACTTAAAAGCGCAGCAATAAATTTTTCAAATGGAAAACCAGTTGGCCCCAATTCATAAATAGCGGTTTTTAATTTATACTTTGAAGCACTGGTTTTATTCCCCGTTTTCAGCAAATTAAAAGCACGGTTGTAAATTTCTTTGGTGGTAATACCTTCGTAAAGCTCGGTTTTTAGTTTTTCCAGGGTTGCCTGAATCAATTCTTCATTGGCACCAGATCTCCTTAGAGATTCTGCAACCCTGTCTATAGAAAATTTAGCTTTCTCGCCAGAAGCTTTTATAATTTGTAACTTAGAGATATCCATTGTAGTAGGTTTTTCCAGGATTATTCGGTTTTAATTTTTATAAATCTGAAGGCATAAAAAGCATAGGGATTTGGGGCTTCTTACCTAATTCTTTAAGTAAGGATTTTGAAAAAAGATTTTGAAAAAAACCTCTTTTTTTATGGTTTAAAACCAGCACATCACTATTCCTGCTTTGAATAAAACTGTGAATTCCCTTGGTAACTTCAATATTGGTTAGCGTGTGAAAACTATGAGAAACATCCTTGAAATAGTCGTGCAGTCCTTCTTTAGTATTTTTCTGTTCTTCAGATAAATTTTCAGTGTCCTGAATATAAAGAATCCTAATACTGGCTTTAAATTTCTTAGCCATATCTATTAAAAAGTTTATTTCATAATCTGAAAATGATTTATCGAACCTGGTGGCAAGCACCAGTTCTTTTTTTACTTCGGGTACATATACACAATTATCTGGAATAAGTAAAACCGGCATATGGTCTACGGTTTCAATCACGTTCATACTATTGGTGCCAAAAATCCTGTCGTCTGGTTCGGTTTCACCTTTTGTTCCCATTACTATGAGATCAAAAATTATTTCATCTTGAATTTCAACAACTGCATCGTTTAGCCAGGATTCAATAATTACAGGTTTAAACCTATGATTTTGATTCTTATTTATTGTAGTTACTTCTTTCAGCAACTTATTCATCAAGATTTTATTTTCGCTTTTAGCCTGTGCTAAACTATCTCCATTAATATCTGGAGTATAAAATTCAGGTTTACACGCATTTAAAAAATAGAAATTACATAGCTCATTCTGAAATAAACTAAAGGCGTAAACTGTAGCTTTCCAGGCATTAGCCGAAAAATCGGTCGGGATGAGTATATTTTTCATAACTAATTGAATTTTCCTGATTGGATCACCATAAAAGGCACTTTAATATGAAAACCTATTTTATTCACTACCGGCCTAAATAGCAGGTTTTCAAAGAAGCTACGTTTGTTATTTACCATAAAAAGTAAATCTACCTCATGCTGTTCCTGGTATTTTTTTATGGCTTTGGGTACACTTTTGTCTTCAATTGTATAAAATTGATGCGGAGTGTCTTCCAGGATTTTACTGAGGTTTCTTTTGCTTTTTTCCTGGTTTTCGTCCAGGTCTTTACCAAAATAAACGTGTAAAATATTAAGCCTGGAAGTATGTTTTTCGGCCAAATTTAAAATTGGTTCTAGTTGAGCAGGGCTAAAATTTAATTCAAAATCTGTAGGAAATAGAATGTTAACAGGAGACTGATATTCATAACCTGAAGGAATCATTAATAATGGCACTTTTAGCTTATTAAGCGCGTGCACACTATTGGTCCCGATTAAAATTTCTTCAGCACCGGTTGCACCCTGAGTTCCCATAATTACCAGGTCTATTTCTTTTGATTTCACCTGCTCTTTCATTTCATCTATTAAAAGATTGAAGGACGAAATTTTCTCGAATTGATGATTTGGATTATTAAAATCACGATTAATTTTTCGTTCTACTTTTCGTAATCCGGAGATAGAATTTTTTTTATATACTTCAGCGAGATTTGGCTGTGTACTGTTGTATAAAATATATTCAGAATCATATAAAACCGGGGTATATGTATTTAGAAGATAAAAAGTACATTTTTCATCTATAAAGGCTTTAATGGCATATGAAATCGCGTTATACGCGTTTTCTGAAAAATCTGTGGGTAAGAGTATTTTTTTCATAATTTCTAAATTTTAAATGTATTCCCTATTGAAATTTTGTAACACCAGTAGGGGAACTTTAGGATGTAAACCCACTTTGTCTATGGTAGAGGTAAGGAGCATATCTTCTAAATAAGTGTGACGGGAATTCACCATCACCAAAAGATCTATTTTATTTTCAGCTATAAACTCTTCTATGGCCTTTTCCTTTTGCAATTCTTCACTTTGATGTTTTTCTAAGCGGATATTGTAGAATTGCTCTTGTAAAAACTCTAGGTTATCTCTTTGCCTTGCAGAAGTTGCCTTATATTTAGAGAGATACAGGAAGTGTATAACAGATTTAAAATCGCGAGCAATTTCACCCACAACCTTTAATTCCCGTTTTTGATACGGAATTAAAAAATTAGTAGGGAATAAAATATTTTTCGGTTCCTGATAACTAAAATTAGCGGGAATGGCCAAAACGGGAGACTGCACATATTTTAAGACGAGTAAGGTGTTGCTTCCAAAACCAAGTTCCCTGTCATTTGTAGCCCCGCGGGTTCCCATAATAACGAGATCGGCATTTTCTGAATTCACCAGGCTGTTCACCTCATCTACCAAATCGCCAAAGGCCGCTATAGATCTAAGTTTATGCCTGGGGTTGCAAAATTCGTCGTGAATTTTAGAGCTAATTTCATTTAAGGCCATTTCTGCCTTTGCTTTGGTAACCGCTTTAAGCTCATCTATCAATTCTTTGCTTAGCAGTCTCTCATCGGTATAAACCTTTTCTGCATAAGTATTTAAAAGAATTATTTCGCTCTTTTCATACTTAAAAAGCTGGCAGGCAAATCGCAATGCGTTATAAGCATTTTCTGAAAAATCGGTGGGTAAAATTATCTTTCTCATCTTCTAAAACTTTGAATAATAAAGTTAAGATAACAGCGAAGTTTAAACTATGAGGAAAATCAGTTTGTAATTGAATTTTAAGCTTTTACAATGAAAAATTAGCTTTAGATGAAGAATTATAAGATTTCATTTTTAGAATTTTAAAAAAAGAGTCAAGTCTAAAAACAGAAACAGGAGACCATTGCCTCCTGTTCCTTAAGAAGATATTAAGTTTACTCTTTAACTCTGGTTTGATATCAGTGATCTTACACGAAGTAAAATTTGTATATCCGGTTAAAAAATACCTTTGATATCTTCTAATTTGATTTCCAACTCTGGGAGTTAGGAAAAACAAATTACTGGATTTATATATAGATAATTTTATGCTTTTAAAAATAGAAGAAAACATTGTTCAAAAAAATGACAAATGTCAGAAAATCAGTATTTAACAAAAAATTAGGATTATAGGATCTCCTGTAGCTTGTCCGGTTTCAGGATGTTTATCTTTTTACCCTTTATAGCGATAATTCCTTCTTTTTTAAGGCTGGAAAGACTACGTATAAAACTTTCTGTAGAAATCCCAGCCATACTGGCTAAATCGGTCCTGGAGATATTAAGTCCTTTAAATTCCGGGTTTTGTAATTCATCTTTAAATTGAAGAATAGTATTGGAGGTTTTCTTTAATACCGAAGCATAAGCCATTTCTAAAAGTTGTGATTTTAGCGCCAATACGGTATCGGTTAAATATTGAGCTAAATCAAGGCTTAACTCCTGGTTTTTCTGAAGTATTTCCCTAAATTCTGTATGTAAGATTCTATAAAATTCAGAGGGTTCTAAGGTCGTCGCCATTTCTGTCGCGACTGGATTTTTATGAAACCCATATAATCCTAATAAATCATTTTTACGATAAACTCCCGTGATTAATTCTTTTCCTAATTGGTCCATTCTTGAAGTTTTAACCAGGCCTTGTTTTATTAAATAGATAAAGCTGGAATGCCGGTTCTCACGAAATAAAATTGTATGCTTATCCAGGTTTATCAATTCCCCTTTTATTTCCATATAACTTTTTAAAGCTTCTATATCAGGAACCGCACTTTTCTCAAAATTTTTAATAATTTTAAAATTATCACTTTTAGCATTGGTAAGAAAGTCAATTTTCCGCATTAACTTTTGGTCCGACACGGTGGGTGGTAAGAAGTGATGTTTTATATGAAACGATTTTTGAGTTTTAATTTTAGCTTTAGTAATTGTAAGTATAGGAAGCTTTAAAAGCTCCGGATTTTCATCTAGAAGTTCAGAAGGAATGGGATTTTTTTTGGCCCAGATCAGTAAATCAGGTTTATTTTTTAATAATAAGCCTCTTAAATCGCTTGCTGAATTTGAATATATAAATTCATAATCCTGTTTCTCCGTGAGTTCACCTGGTATTGGGTGACCGGAATTTCTATCTGAAATATAAAGAATACACTTCATCCCTGTAAAACTTAAATTTTAAAAATATGTTAGTTGGGGATTGTTTGGCATTCCAGTGAGGGGAAGTTTGGGGAAATGCTTTAAAACAACAGCTAAATATACAAAGTTATTTTTTATAATTTGGCGAAGAATAAATTGATTTATTTAACTGAAATTCAGGCATTTAGTTGTTTTGTAGTTGCCATACAGAAGAATACTTGCACATAAAAACTGATTTTTATCATTTTTAGCTACGCTTCTTAGGATTATCTTTAAAATGTAAATCACCTCGGGAAGTCGCGAAGCCTTAAGAAAAAATAATTTATAATTTCAAGCTCAGCCTCGTCTCAATTAAATCTCGATTTTCGAGTAAAACTTTTATTATGGAACTATCTAAAAAACATGTCTTCACCGAAGAATTTTATCAGAATATCGGCATGCTTTTCTACGCCATTGCAGCTTCTGATAAAGTGGTGCGAACCGAAGAAATTAAAACCCTGAACGATTTGGTACAAAAGAAATGGGTACCAATAGATAATCAAATTGATGAGTTTGGAACCGATGAAGCCTATAAGATTGAAATGATCTTTGACTGGCTTGAGGAGAAAGCTCCGGAAGCAGAATGGGCTTTTAACGAATTCAGGCAATACAAAAAGGATAATGAGGAATTATTTACTTCGCCAATTAACCAGTTAATCTGGGAAACTGCAGATGCCATTGCAGCTTCGTTTGCGGGAAAAAATAAATCTGAAGTCATTATGCTTTCAAAGTTAAAAATGCTACTTTCTAAGTAGTTGGTTTGTAACGTATTATATCAAATTTTTCGTATATTTTAATAAAAATTAGCTGATGAAAACTTTAATTTGCCAAAGTTGTGGATGGCCATTCACAAAAGCCACTGGAGGTACCAGTCGCGATAAATCGATAAATACCGATTATTGCCGTGATTGCTATCAGGATGGCGCTTTTACCGATAAATCGCTTAACTTACATGAATTAGAGGTAAAATTACTGGAAATGGCCGAAATGCACGAGGATATTAGCCTGGAAGAAGCACAGGAACTCATCAAGAAGCTTCCTGAACTCAAAAGATGGCGAATGGATCATATTTAATTTCAGGAACTAAGGTGCAATGCACAATTAATACTGTTGCCTTTTTTGTATTATATGTCTATTTATTTTGACAGAACACAAGGTGGGATCATAATTATTGAGCTTTAAAACCCATCTTATTTTTTATGATAGGAACTTCCCATTTAATCATTTCCTTAAGGAATTCATCTATCTTTTCCACGATCAGCCTTTCAGTAATGTCCCGGGGTGAAAAAACACCCAGCTCCACAATTTCATTTTCTGAAAGAATCCAATTCTCAAGAATAGGGAAAGTGACAATTATTTCTATATCCCCATTGTGTAATTGAGAAAAAACGAGTGCGCCCCCTTGCAAAAATTGATAGTTTGGTATTTTATTGGTGAAATCTATAAGATCTGCAGGAAATGAGTCAAAAGTAATATTTACGGCTTCGTTGGTGTGTATCCATTTTAATTCCTGTACTTTCCATCCTATTGGATAGGTAGCTTCGGCCTTTTTTAAAGTTTCAACAATTAGCTTTTTAGTGCTGTTTTCCCAGATAATACGTTTGTTTACCACTATTTTTATCGAACTTTTATATTCATTGATGCGCTCTTTCAAATGTTCCAGTTTCATAATAACCTGTTTAAAATTTTTTCAATTTTGTTTTTCTTCTCTGGCTTTTTGGCGCTCCAATTTTCTAAAATATCCACGGAATAAGATATTATGCTTTAATGCTTCCATATTCTGGTTAAAGCGATGCGTAGCTTCTTCAATATTTTCCATACTTTGGTCGAGTTGGTTTACAAAGCTGGTGTCTTTTACCACATAATTAAGCGCGCCTTTTTCTGAGTTAAGGTTATTAGAAAACTGTCCTAAATCGGCACTAATTTCCTTTATTTGTGTAGATGCAGTCTGCAGATCTGCAATTATTATTCGGAAACTATTTTGTGCACTTGAGTCGCTAAGAAGCAAACCGGCCACAGAGTTTTCGTAATCTACTTTATTTAAAATACCATTTAGTTTAGTCATTCCCGATCTGGCAGCTCTGGTTGTTTCATTTAAATTTTCAACACTTTCCTGTACATTTTTGGCCAGGATTTTATCTTTGAGTAAATCGCCTAAAACGCCTTCTCCGGAATTTATACTATTGGTGATTTTCAATAGGTCTTCGGTTAAAAGTGCGGCATTTTCATTGGTTTTATTCAGCGTATTTAGCATATCGGCAGTCGCTACCTGGCTAATTGAAGCAAGTGTATCGCCTTCCTGAATTGTGGGAGATGGAGCCTGATTGGTAGGTAAAATATTTAAAACCATACTTCCAACTAATCCGTCTGAATTTATAGTTGCGAGGGAATTGTTTTTAATTAAATTTCCGGCTTCCCGGTTTATAAGCATATCTACACAAATTGCAGTATCATTCAAAAATTTGATTTCCTTTACTGTCCCCACATTCACACCCGAATAACGAACATTATTCCCCGATTGCAGTCCGTTTACATTCTTAAAGACAGAACTTACCAGAATTGAATCTCCAAATAGGTTTTGCTTGTTTCCAATGAAAAAAACTCCCAGGGTGAAAATAATAAGTCCCGTAACAATAAGAACCCCCAGTTTTATATTTTGTACAGAATTTGATTTCATAATTTTTTATTTAAAAAATGCTTTAATTTTTGGATCACCAGATGCTGCCAGCTCCTTAAAAGTTCCTTCGGCATAATTTGTTCCGCCTAGCAATAAGATCATTCGGTTCGAAATTACCCGCGCACAATCTACATCGTGCGTAATTATTATAGATGAGGTTGCATATTTCTTCTGAATAGTCATCATTAATAAAATGATTTCTTTTGCCGTAATAGGGTCTAAACCCGTAGTGGGTTCGTCGTATATTATAATCTTTGGTTTTAAAATAAGAGCTCTTGCCAAGGCAATTCTACGCTGCATTCCTCCCGAAAGTTCGGCGGGCATTAGGTCTATAGTTTTTGGTAATCCTACATTTTCTAAAGCTTCTTTCACTAATTCTTCAGTTTTTCTTTCAGAATTTTTTCTGTGTCTTCTTAATGGAAACTCTAAATTTTCCCGTACCGTCATAGAATCGTATAAAGCGCTGCCCTGAAACAGGAAACCTATATCGGTTCTTAATTCATCCAGTTCGTGTTGTTTCATTTTAGAAATATCTTTCCCTAAAACTTTAATACTACCTTGGTCAAAATTGATTAGACCTACCAGGCACTTTATCATCACTGATTTTCCTGAACCAGATTTTCCCATCAAAACAAGGTTTTCCCCTTCAAATAAATTTAAATTGAAATCCTTTAATACTTCAACATCGCCAAAGCTTTTGGACAGGTTTTTTATTTCTATTACGGCTCTATTTTCCATTTTCAGTTATAAAAAATGTCAGTGATAAAAACGGCGATAAAATCTAATACAAACAGCAACATGGAAGTAAAAACTACCGCTGAATTGGAAGCTTTCCCAACGCCGGCGGTTCCTTTTTTGCTGTTGTAGCCTTTAAAACAACCCACCAGCCCAATGGCAAAACCGAAGAAGAAAGTTTTTACCGTTGCCGGAATAAGATCTGTAAACTCTAGTGCAGCAAAAACCTGGTTAAAATAAAGGGTAAAAGAAACATCTCCTTTTATATTCTCTATAATCGCAGAACCAATTAGCGCCACAAAATCGCCTACGATCACCAAAATGGGTAACATACAGGTGGCGGATAGGATCCTGGTTACTACAAGAAATTTAAAAGGGTTAGTCCCTGAAACTTCCATAGCATCTATTTGCTCTGTAACCCGCATAGAGCCTAATTCTGCACCTATACTTGAACCTATTCTTCCCGCGCAAATGAGGGCGATAATTACAGGGCCAATTTCCCGAACAATAGAAATACTTATCATAGATGGCATCCAGGAAGCCGCACCAAACTCCATTAAGGTTGGCCGGGATTGCAGGGTAAACACCAGGCCTAAGATAAACCCGGTCACACTTACTAAAAGCAAAGATTTATTGCCCATCTGGTAGCATTGCTTCAGGAATTCCCTGAACTCAAATGGTGTACTGAAAAGTTCTCTAAAATACCTGCCGGTAAACCTTCCCATTTCTCCGATTTCCTGGAAAAAGGAGCTTAAACCTGATTGATATGAGGATAGTGTTTTCATCTTTAAGCATTATGGTGAATGCAGGTATTGAATTTTTTTAAATAAACTAGCATGAGGATTTCTAGAATACAAGGTAAATTTAGCTTTAAACAGGATTGGAAGAAATGATATAAATCAGCTTTATTAAAGCTTAGCATTGAAAACTTTAGGTGCGAATTGAAGGGTAGGACAATGAACTAAAAAGAAATATTTAACATTTTAGTTTTGAAAAACATGTTAATTTTAGCTGCTTTAAATTTAAATTTTGACATTCTGAAGTGATAGAATCTGCCGTTTTAGGGCTATTTTGTTAATATAAATGGCAAATGGGTTCACATTTCTCCGGCTTAACCTATATTTTTGGTGTTTGCCTTTTTAATTTTCTATAAGACTGACTTAATCATTCTAAATGACAAAAGTAAATAACTATCCTTCTAAATCGGAGTTAGAAACTAAACTTAAAATAGACGAACCCCGTGTTATTGCCGTAGGTGCAAGTGCCGGTGGCCTGGAAGCTCTTAAAGCTTTTTTCAAAGACATACCCGAAACCGATAAGAATGCTTATGTGGTTATTCAGCATCTTTCGCCGGACTATAAGAGTATGATGGCCGAACTTCTTAAAAAAAGCACCAACCTGCCTATTCGCGAGATTAATGACAAAATGAAAATGAAGCAGGGGCATATTTATTTAATACCGCCTGCCAATAATTTATCTTTTGCAGATAATAAGCTTAATCTTGTAGAAAAACCAAAGGATCAAAGCTTAAATCTGCCTATAGATATGTTCTTTGAAGCCCTTTCTAAGGAGCGCAAAGGGAAAGCTATTGGAATTATATTAAGCGGAACCGGTAGTGACGGTACAAGGGGAGTAAGGGCAATAAAAGAACGCGATGGAATGATTATGGTGCAGGACCCCGAAGAATCTAAGTTTGACGGGATGCCGAAAAGTGCCATAAATACAGGATTGGTAGATTATGTCTTGCCAATTTCTAAAATGGCGCAGGAACTCAAGAATTTTATAGACTCTCCCGCGGTTTTTCATTTTAAAGACGGTGATTACAATTACAATGAAAGCGAATTGATGAAAATTCTTCGCTTTATAGACGAAAAAACCGGTCTTGATTTCAGGGAATATAAACACGCCACGCTTGCCCGTAGAATTGCCAGAAGGGTGAATGTGTGTAAATGCAATAGTCTTTCAGATTATTATCAGTTTCTATTAAATAACGATGAAGAAGTAGAAATACTGCATCGGGAATTTTTAATCGGGGTAACTAAATTTTTTAGAGATTCAAAGGTTTGGAAAGTGCTTAGAGAAGAAGTGATTCCTAAACTGGTAGAAAAGAAAAAGGATGGAGAGGTTATAAAACTTTGGGATGTTGCCTGTAGCAGTGGAGAAGAAGCTTATTCTTTTGCTATGATGATTAATGAGGAGATTGAAAAGCAGCGAAAAAGTGTAGACTTAAAGATTTTTGCTACAGATATTTCTCAAAAGCACCTGGATATTGGAAGTGAAGCATTTTATCCTGAAAGTATTGTAGCCGATATCGATTCAGATTTATTGATGAAATATTTTATAAGCGAGCCCAATGGATATAAGGTAATTGATAAGATGCGCCGAATGGTGGTTTTCTCAAGGCATAATATTATTACAAACCCGCCTTTCAGCAATATGGATATGGTGGCCTGCCGAAACCTTTTGATCTATTTCCAACCCGGAATTCAGAATAAGGCTTTAAACTTTTTGCAATATGCTTTAAAGGTTGGCGGTTATTTGGTTTTAGGGACTTCAGAAAATGTTTCGTCCCAGAAAAATACTTTTAAGGTGATACATCGCTCGGCAAAAATTTACCAAAATGAAAATGCTGATAAACGTTTAAATTCAAATATTTCGCCCGCAACATCGCAAACAAGGTCACTTTCTAATACAAAAGAAGTTCAACGGCCAACTTATAGAAAATCTTCAAATCCGGTTAAAAATAAACTTGCTGAAGAACTTAATGAAACAATCCTGGAAACTTTTGGTGGAGCCAGTGTTTTTATAGATAACGACTTTAATATTTTACAGGCAGTAGGGGAGTTTAGAAAATACGCAAATTTACCGGTAAATGGTTTTTCGGTAAACCTTTTGGATATGCTGGGCGTAGATTTAAAGTATATTATTCAAAGTTCCGTAAAAAAGGCGAAAAAGAATAACGAAAAACTTAGATATCAGGATGCCGCTTTTGATCATAATGGTGAAAAGAAATCTGTAGATATTATAATAAAGCCCTACCAACAGCAAGTTGAAGATTCTAACGCGAGTTTTGTAATTACTTTTATAGAAAAAGAAGTAAACCTTAAGGAGGTTAAAACTCTTGAGAAACTAACGCTTACCAATCGTACCAAAGAATTTGTTGCAGATCTTGAAGATGAACTCAAAGAGACTAAAGAAGAGCTGCAAACATCAATGGAGGAAATTGAAACCAGTAACGAGGAGTTACAGGCAGCAAATGAGGAACTCCTGGCTTCTAACGAAGAATTGCAAAGTACCAATGAGGAACTGCAAAGTGTAAACGAAGAAATTAATACGGTAAATGCCGAAAATCTTCAGAAAGTAGAAGATTTAGCGGCATTAAATGCCGATATGAACAATTTGCTGGAAAGTACCGAGATTGGTGTTATTTTCCTTGATGAAGAACTAAAAATAAGGAAGTTTACACCGGCGATTCAAAGGCATTTCAATTTAATAGAATCTGATGAAGGTAGGCCTATAGAGCACTTTACATCCAGTATGGGAAAAAGCAATTTAATTACCCGCTGCAAACGTGTTCTTAGAACCGGAAAAATTCTGGAAAAACAGGTAATGACTAAAGACGGTTCTTATTACCTGAGAAGGATTTCACCTTATATTAATTCTAACGAGGAAGTTAGTGGGGTGGTGATTACTTTTATAGACGTAGGCTTATTGCAACGTTCTAAAGAACGGCTAGTTGCCAGTGAAAAACGTTTTAAATCTTTCTATGAAGAAGATCCCGTAATACATATTAGTGTAGATCCGCAAACCCAGTTAATTGTGCAGTGCAATGAGATGGCCGTTAGTAGATTGGGATATAACTCAAAAGAAGATTTAATAGATAAACCTGTTTTTGATCTTTATAACGAAGAGTCTCAACTTAAAGCTTTAAAATCTAATAAAGAATTTAAAAATACCGGTGTAATAGTTAATATGGAGCAGGAAATGCTTACTGCTACAGGAGATACACTCCCGGTAATATTAAATGCCACAGCAGAAAAAGAGGTTGATGGCAAAATAATGACCATTAGGTATACCTGTGTTGATATTTCTGCCCAAAAAGATGCTGAATTAAAATTAAAACAGCAGCACGAAGATCTGGAACGCGCCAATAAAGATCTTGAACAATTTGTATCTATTTGCTCACATGATCTGCAGGAGCCACTTTCTACCATTAAATTTGGTAGTGATGTGCTGGGGAAAATGTACTCTGCGCAATTAGATGAAAAAGGCAAAGATTATGTGAAGTATATAAAAGATGCTTCTACAAGACTTTCTGAACAAATTAAAGCATTACTGGAGCATTCCAGGATTGGTAGAAATGGAGAAAAAAGCCTGGTAAACATCAAAGAAGTTGTTGAGGTTGTAAAATATGATCTAGGCAAGAGAATTAAAGATACCAATGCAAAAGTGAATGCCGGTACGCTTCCAAAAATTATGGGTTACGAAGTAGAATTACGCCTGTTATTTCAAAATTTAATAAGTAACGCGATAAAATATACACCCAAAGAACGCAACCCCGATATTCGTATTGCAGCCTATCGCGAAGGGAAATTCTGGGTTTTCTCGGTAATGGATAATGGCTACGGGATTTCAGAAGAAGATAAAAAGAACATTTTCACCATTTTTAACCGTGTAAAAGAAACCAACGGAAATGACGGTACCGGAGTTGGTCTTGCCCATGTAGAAAAAATTGTACAACTACACGAAGGCAGCATTTGGGTAGACAGCCAGGTAGGTGTGGGAAGTACATTCTATTTTAAATTAAAAGCATAGCTGTGTATGAGCTCAGAGCAGCTTTCGTATCCCGAAAAGATAGATATTCAAAATTGTGAGAAAGAACCTATTCATTTAATTGGAAAAGCGCAGGCCCACGGCGTAATCCTCGCGGTAGATCCTGAAACTTTTAAAATTACTCAGGCAAGTGAAAATACCTTCAAGTATTTCGGGCTTTTACATAAACATCTTCTCGGTGATTCTTTTGAAAACCTTATTGGTAAATCTGCTTTTGAAAGAATTACTAAAGCAATTGATCAAAAAACCGGTTTTAAAGCCGAAGAGCTAAAAATTGGCAACAAGCATTTTGTAGTCTTACCGCATTTTTCAGAAGAACATCTTATTATAGATTTTGAAGTTCTGGGCGAGTATTGGGAGCCAATGTTTCTTCAGCAGCAATTAACCAATACTATTAATGGATTAGATGCTAATGAAACTATTCCTAAGCTCTGTAATACCGCTGCAAAATTAATGAAAAGCATCTTCGATTACGATCGTGTAATGATTTACCGGTTTGACGAAGAATGGAATGGTGAAGTAGTAGCTGAAGAAAGGGAAGAATATTTAGAAAGTTGGCTGGATTTGCATTATCCTGCCAGCGATATTCCCTCGCAATCCCGAAATTTATTTTTAAAACATAAAGTGAGAATAATTTCAGATGTAGATTATGAGCCTGTTCCTATTTCTCCTGAAATCTCTCCAATTACCAAAAAACCATTAGATCTTTCAAAATCTACATTACGTGGGGTTTCGCCCATTCATATTGAATATTTACAAAATATGAAGGTGGGTGCCTCTTTAACCGCCGCTATTATTGTTCACGGCAAACTCTGGGGCCTTATAGCCTGTCACCATTATTCTGCAAAATTTATTAATTATTTTCAGCGCGAAACCTGTAAATTTTTAGCTCAGGTTTTCTCTAATAATATAGCCTCCATACAAACCGGTATTTTCAATAAGAAATTCAATGAAAATTCTGAATTGAGAGCAAAAATTTTAACCGATTTAAAAATTGAAAATACCCTGGGCGACGGATTGGAGAATACCGAAATTCCTTTTACTTCACTCATTGAAAGTGGGGGAGGCGCAGTAGTTTTAGATGATGAAATTAAGCTCTTTGGTAATACGCCAACTGAAGCTGAGGTGATAGATTTAAGTAATTTCCTAGCTGAAAATGATGAAATTCTTTTCTACACTAAACATCTTAAAAATCACTATTCGGCAGCTGAAAATTACAAGAAATCGGCTTCTGGAATTTTAAGTTTTAAACTGGGACGCGCAAAAAACAATTTCATAATTTGGTTTAGGCCTGAAGTAGTTGAAACTGTAAGTTGGGGTGGAAATCCTAATAAAAAGATCACTTACAACGAAGAAAAGCAGCGCTTAAGTCCGCGAAACTCTTTTGAAAGATGGACAGAAAAACTGGACGGGATTTCTAATTCCTGGCAGGATTATGAAATTGAAACTGCTAAAGCTTTCCGGGAAAATTTAAACCAGTTTATCTTAAAAAAGCAAAAGGAAGAGATCAGTAGATTAAACCAAAATCTGCAGGAAGCTAATAAAGATTTAGAACTTTTTAGCTACGGAATTTCGCACGATTTGCGCAGTCCGTTGCGCGGTATTACCGGTTATGCCCAAATTTTAAAAGAAGATTTTAGTGAAAATTTATCTGCTGAAGCTTTAGAAACCATAGAAACCATTCTAAAATCTTCCAACAGGATGGAAGGAATTATAGACGATATTCTTTCCTTTTCAAAAATTACCGGTGGGGAACTTCAGAAGAAAAATTTCAGTACTAATAAGTTACTGCAAGAACTTTTAATGACTTTCAACATTAAAGCAAATTACCCAAATCTTAAGATTGAAATAGCTGAAAATTTACCCGATAGCTATGGCGATCGCCGAATGCTCTTTCAGCTTTGGAGCAATTTATTGGGAAATGCTTTAAAATACACTGAGCAGGCTCCCTATCCACAAATTGAAATTGGAAGTTTTGCACAAGAAAATAAAGATGTTTTCTACATTAAAGACAACGGAATTGGAATTGCCGAAAACCAAAAAGATAAAATCTTCCAAATGTTTTCCAGGTTTGCAAAAAAAGATTTCAAAGGCACCGGTATTGGTCTGGCCATTGTAGCCCGTATTTTAGAAAAGCATAACGGAAAAATTTGGGTAGAAAGTGAGCCGGGAAAAGGTAGTACGTTTTTCTTCCACCTATAATTAGATCTTACATTAACGAGTTCAGTATTTTTGTATAAATTTAGAAGTAATGATTACAACCCCGTTGCGCATAATTTTGGTGGAAGATGAGGAAACCGATGCTGTTTTAATAAAAAGGCAAATTGCTAAAATTGTAGAGAAACCTGAAATAAAAGTGGTTAAAGATTTACCGGGTTTTGAAGGAATTTTCACCAGTTTTTTACCCGATGTAATAATTTCAGACTATAACCTTCCCACCAGCACTGGGCTTGATATTATGCAGTTGGCGAAATCTATAGACGAGACTATTCCTTTAATTTTTGTCACCGGCGCACTAGACGATGATGAGTTGGCAGCCGATACTATTCTTTCCGGAGCTTCAGGTTTTATTCTAAAAAAACATATGAATAAGCTGCACGAAAAATTAGAACCTCTATTAAGACAGGTGGTATATAATATGGTGCAACACGAGGAATTAAGGGAAAGAATTAGAAAAAATAAAATAGCCGTTCACCAAATTTACAGTTACTTAGACAGTATGAAGGCCGATGATAGAGAACAACGGGAAAATATTGCAAAAATAAGAAAGAACCTTGATAAATTTAATGTAGATGATGCTGAATAACCTTAGAGAGGCTACCCGAAAATTACACGAAGAACTGGAAAAAGAGAATCTTGCCGGGCAGATTATTTCACACAAAATAAGCCTGGAAGTTTATAAACTTTTACTCCTCCAAAATTATATTGCCTATAAAATTACCGAAGCTGAAATTTTAAAATTTATCCCCTCTTACAAATCAGATAAAAGCGATCAACTGGCAAAAGACCTTGAGAATTTAAACGTTGATACTTCAATTTCTGAAGAATTTCAGGATAAATTCAGTATCAATTCTCACGAAGAAGCGCTGGGCGCTGCTTACGTAGTTTTAGGTTCAGCCTTGGGCGGAATGTATATTTCTAAAGAAATTCCTAATTGCCCTGAATTAACTGAAATCTCCAAGCCACACTTCTTTAATGGCGATCGTGACGGGGTGAAATCCTGGAACAAATTTGTAAAAGAACTTAAAGCTGAAGATTTCACTGAAACTCAAATCGCTGTGGCTTCAAAAAAAGCTCAGGAAACCTTTGAATTTTTCGGCCTTGTTTTTAGGCAAACTTCAGTGATTCCTCAGAATAGTTAATTTCTTATATTTTATTTTCGGTCTTGCTTTCTGTCACCTTTTTATTTAGGTTTACTCGGTAATTGGATTTAAATTACGTTTTTTCTATTCGATTTTAAACTCCATACCTCAAATTTTAGAAGATTCTATAACTCAAAAAAATGAAACAAAACTTTAAATCTTTGCTCTGCCTTTTTCTGGCTTTCAGTTTATACTTTCCAACTTTAGCACAAACGGGTCGTACTCCTGTTAGGGCAGAGAATGGGATGGTTGTGACCAGTCATTATCTTGCTTCAGAAGTAGGTGCTCATATTCTGAACAATGGCGGGAATGCTATAGATGCAAGCGTGGCAACGGCTTTTACTCTCGCGGTTACCTTACCTTCCGCAGGAAATCTTGGCGGAGGCGGTTTTTTGGTTTATCACGGTAGCAATGGTGATAAAACTTCTTTTAATTTTCGCGAAAAAGCACCATTGGCTTCTTCTCCAAATATGTTTTTAGGTGAAGACGGAAAGATTAAAGACAATTCTAATCACGAAGGTTTACTTTCAGTTGGGGTGCCCGGTACAGTAGCCGGACTTTATAAGGCTCACCAAAAAATGGGAAGTCTGCCCTGGGAAGAACTTGTGCGACCAGCCATAGAACTTGCTGAATACGGATTTGAATCTACCTATAATATGAATTGGTTTTTGAACTGGGTTAAGGAGAAAAAAGACGATGATCTTTATTCGGCAACTGCAAAAGCTTTTCTTAAGGATGGGGAAGAAATTTATAAACCCGGTGAAACATGGAAACAGCCGGATCTTGCTGAGACTTTAAAAAGAATTCAGAAAAATGGTGCCGATGGTTTTTATAAAGGAAAAACGGCAAAATTGATCGCTGATTTTATGAAAAAACACGGCGGACTTATAACCAAAGAGGATCTTGCCAAATATGAAGCTGAAGAACTGGAACCTGTAACCGGTACTTATCGAGGTCACGAAATTGTAGCAATGCCACCACCAAGTTCAGGTGGAGTTGCCCTTATTGAAATGCTGAATATCCTGGAAGGTTTCGATCTAGAAGAAGCAGGGCATAATTCTGCGGCATCCCTGCATTTGCTTACCGAAGCAATGCGAAGAGCTTATGCAGACAGGGCTTTGCATTTAGGAGATCCTAATTTTAATCCTGAAATGCCTATTGAAAAAATAATTTCTAAAGAATATGCCGCTGAACTTCGGGAAGGTATTGAGATTAAGAAAGCTTCGGTAAGTGATTCTGCGAATTTTAATAATGCACATCTACAATATGAAAGCCCGCAAACAACTCATATTTCGGTAGTAGATAAAGAGGGAAATGCGGTTTCGCTAACCTATACCTTAGAACGAAGCTACGGCTCTAAAATCGTGGTAGAGGGTGCAGGTTTTCTGTTGAACAATGAAATGGGCGATTTTAATCCCATTCCGGGCCATACCGATACCCGCGGACTAATTGGAACAAAACCTAATCTTGTAGCTCCTGAAAAACGTATGCTTTCTAGTATGACGCCAACAATTGTGGCAAAAGATGGAAAACCACTTTTAGTAATCGGCAGTCCCGGCGGAAGAACTATTATCAATACCGTTCTACAGGTAATTGTAAATACCATAGATCATAAAATGAATGTTGCAGAAGCTATTGAATCGCCCCGAATTCATCACCAATGGCTTCCCGATCGGACGAGATTTGAAGATTGGGGAATTTCTCTCGATACCAAGCGTATTTACGAAGAAATGGGACACGAAGTTTACGAAGCAGGCAACCAGGGCCAGGCGATGGGCATTTATATAGATTGGGAAAATAACCTGATTTATGGTGCTGCAGATTCCCGTAGTTATGATGGTAAAGGGGTAGGAAATTAAACTTCATTTCTAAAAAAGGCAAGATGCTGAATTACAGTTCTGCTTTCCAGTCCGCCGGCCAAAGCTCCTGTAGTAACACCAATTGTACTAATAAAAACAGCCAGCCTTATTTTATCTGCGTTGGTAATTTCTTGTTTCTCTAACGTGGGCCAGGTTTGAATAAGATCGGCGGGAAAAACATAGATTTCAATGATTAACATTAACCCGGTTAACATGGCAAACAAACCTATACACGCTAAAAAAATACTAAAATAAATAACGGTGTTTGCTACGGCTAAATGTTCGGTTATAATTCTTTTCTCCCTTCTAGGTAAGAATAAAGACTGTATCCTCACCAGGTAAAAACTGGCAAACATGATACTAATTACTGCAAAAAGTCCGGCGGTTACATTAGTCATTCCAAAACCTACATCCCAGGTTTCTGCAGTAAATATCAAAATAAGAGCGGGGGCAACTGCGGCAGTAGCTAAACCGGGAAGTGAAAGCGGTAAAAAAATTGCCCAGTTCCTTAATAAGGGAGTAAAAAAAGCAGCAGGATGCCTAAATGTCATTAAGATGTGAAAAACCAAACTCTCTAAAACATTTCCTTCTTTTAGTTCTCTATCAGGCGCGTTATTGGCTTTTTCTTTTAGAATTTTTCGATCTTCTGTATTAAAAGAGGGTATTTCATTTCTTTCTTCAGAAAAACTGGTGGCACCCATTATTTTATTCCTTCTGGAAGAGGATTTTTTTAAGCCTAAAATTTGCCCTGTAAGATAAAGAAATAATAGTGCAGCATTGTGCCTCACCCGGTTTTCAGTTAGTTTATATGTTGGTTCATCTCTTCCGGAGGTAAGCAATTTACGTGTTGAGAGTACCATAATTCTGGCTACCGAAGAACTTAGACCGGGCTCTGTCTTATTTTTTCTTGAAATAAGTGATACATCGGTAATAACGCTTAGCATATCATAAGGACCTTCAGCCATACGTTGACTGGCAACATCAAGAAAATCTGAAGGTCTTCGTGGTTTTCTGCTATCCAATTCGGCATGTTCAATATTAAAAAACCACTTTATACCAGTACTCTCCTGGAGTTCAGATTTCACATCCTGAATTAACTGTTTCCCGAAATTGGTAACGGATTCTTCATTTTCCTTTTTTCCGCAGGCAATTAAAAAACAGACATTCATTTCTTTTTCAGGTTTCGGGCCCTGTGCCTCTTTCAAAGCGCTAAAAAAACGCTTTCCCGAAGTTAGCGCTCTTATAATACGCGTGGAATTAATTACCCTTACAGACTGTAAAAGGCGAAGGGCATAAAAGATCCTGAAGACCCGTAAGGCGGGAATAAGTAATGCTATCACTGTAATCCAGTTGTTTTTTACAAAATCTAGTTTCCTTGGTGCCACCACAAGCTTTATGAGGAATTCTGTGATAAAAAGGATCCAGATAATTATAATAAGATTCTCCTGGGTAGCAGTAAGCCCGCTTACAAGTTCAGCTATAAAAAGATAGAGCCAACAAAGCGCCAGTAGAAACATGGGAATTTCCAGGTGTTCTTCCAGTTTGTAAAAAATACGGTAAGCTTTGGTTTTTCTGGCCAAGGAATTAAAATTTTTAAAAGACCTGTTAGTTGTGGCTTTTGGACCAAGATAGCCAAAAATTACAACCTCGCTTAGCCTCAATTGTCTCAAATTTTATAATAATCTTAAAATTATTAGCTTTATTTTGTTTTATATTTAAATGAAAAGATTAATCAATTTTAAAAGATAAATTATGAGTCAACCAAAAGTAGCAGTGATATTTTATAGTGCCACAGGCACAAATCACCAATTAGCACAATGGGCCGGGGAAGCGGCAAAACAAACCGGAGCGGTAGAAGTAAGGGTTAAAAAGATCCAGGAAACTGCGCCACAGGAAGCGATAAACCAAAATGAATCCTGGAAGAAATATGCAGCTGAAAATAAGGATTTTCCAACTGCAGAACTGGATGATCTCGAGTGGGCAGATGCTATTATTTTTAGTACCCCAACTCGCTATGGAAACTTACCATCACAATTACAGGCATTTTTTGATACTACAGGCGGACTGTGGCAGAGCGGAAAATTAGCGAATAAAATTGTGAGTGGAATGACCAGTGCGGCAAACCCACACGGTGGACAGGAATCTACTTTGCTCTCTCTTTATAAAACTGTGATGCACTGGGGGTCTATAATTGTAGCTCCTGGTTATACAGATCCTTGTTTATTTGAAGCCGGAGGAAATCCTTATGGAATAAGCGTAACCGCCGATGGAAATGCACCGGGAGACAATATTAAAAAAGCAGTCACCCACCAGGTTAAAAGGACTGTAGAAATGGCTGCGAAGTTTAAGAGTTAGAAAATAAATCTTAAACAGGGATTATTTGAGAATGTTGAGTTATCAAGCTGAACTTGTTTCAGCTTCTAGTTTGATAACTGCTTAGATCCTGAAACAAGTTCAGGATAACAATTTCAAGTCCTCAAATAATCTCTTTTTTATAACACAAGTTCAGTAAAAAGCCGGTTCAGCGTTTTATCCAGATCATTGGTCATTCCGGGATGTGGTCTCGAGGTTTGGATTATAGAGCTACGTACCGCGGTAAGCCATCTAAATCGGGAAGGCAGGTCCAATTGAGCGATCGGTCCGCCATTTTTACTTCCTTCGCAAATCTTCTTAAAAGAATCGAGATTGGTGCAAAGTTCATCTTTGTCAAGGTCTTTACAAAAAACAGCCAGTCGATTTTCATCAACATCAAAAAAAGCCTTTAAATATTTAGACTGTTTGCTAAACAAGATGACCCCCACGTTTAGAAATTCTTCGCGTTCAACCTTAGGAACTAGCCTAATTACAGCATATTCATATAAGTGCTTTTCTTGCATTTTCTGCTTCTTTTATAAAAATTTCTGAATGTGCGAGTCGTGTAGTCAAAAACTGTGTGTAAACATTTTTAATTTCTTCTTCCGTTTCATCGGTATCTTCCCATTGTAACCATTCAGAAGGAATTAAGGATACAATTTCTTTTATTTTTTCTGGTGTAATCAATTCTTTACAAAAATCTTCGGCCTCTTTTAATTTTGTTGCGCGCGGTAGCAAAACATGATCTTTTATAAAGCTAAAGCGTGTTTTTGCTTTTTCTTCAACATTGGTCCAGGAATGATGAAAATAGAAAGATGCCCCATGGTCAATCAGCCATAATTCTTTGTGCCAGATGAGCATATTGGTATTTCTGTAAGTGCGGTCTACGTTGGTGATAAAAGCATCCAGCCATACAATTTTTGAAGCTTCAAACTCATCAACTTCAGTCGCCACGGGATCAAAATTTATGGCACCCGATAAAAAATGAAGCGCCAGGTTTAACCCCTGACTGGCCTGCAATAAATCCTGAATTTCCTCATCACCTTCAGTTCTTCCAAAAGCTTCATCTAAATGGGCGTAAACGAGTTCGGGTACTTTAAAACCAAGGGCACGGGCAATTTCGCACCCCAAAAGTTCGGCGATCAATGCTTTTACGCCGTGACCGGCCCCTTTAAATTTTAGTACATATTTAAAATCATCGTCAGCTTCGGTAAGCGCCGGTAAGGAGCCGCCTTCTCTCAGCGGAGTGATATAGCGAGTTACCGTAACAGTTCTTAATTCTGCATTTTGCATAGATTCTTATAAAGCTCCAAAGTTAAGGTTTATGCGCTTATTCAGAAATAAACTTCAAGATTAGCGCTATATTTTTATAAATTAGTTATCTGAATGAATTTACTTTATGAAACTAACTCTGTATCTATTTTTAATACTTCCTTCCCTGCTTTCCTCTCAGCATAAGGACGAAACAGAATATGATTTACTAATACAAAATGCCACTGTTATTGACGGCTCCGGGCGCGAAAGTTATAACGCCCATATTTTAATTTTTGAAGATGAAATTGCCAAAATTGAAAAAGACCTGCACAAAAACTTTACTGCAAAGGAAGTAATAGATGCTTCTGGTTTAGTTTTAAGTCCGGGTTTTATAGATTCTCACGCTCACGGTGATCCAGTGGAAACCCCCGAATTTAAAAATTTCTTGGCAATGGGAGTTACAACAATTGCTTTAGGCCAGGACGGTTACAGTCCTAAAGAAAAAGATTTAATAACCTGGTTTCAAAAGGTTGATGAAATAAACCCGGCTACCAATATTTCAATTTTCGCCGGGCACAATACTTTAAGGGAACTTTCAGGTGTGAATTACGATACTTTACCTGATGAAAAGGGCCTATTAGCTATGGAAGCACTTTTGTCCAAAGCTTTTGATGCCGGAGTTTTTGGAATGACCACCGGACTCGAATATAATCCAGGGAATTTTTCTAAAAGAGAGGAATTGCAACGTTTGGCAAAAATAGTAGGAAAAAATAACGGATTAATAATGAGTCATATGCGGAATGAGGATGACTTAGAGGTTGAAAACTCGATTAGGGAATTACTCGCCCAGGGTGAATATTGCCCGGTTCACGTTTCCCATATTAAATCGGTTTATGGAAAAGGGGAGGAGCGAGCTGAAGAAATTCTAAACTTACTCGATAGTGCGAGAACAGCAGGAGTCCAGGTAACCGCCGATCTTTATCCATACAATGCGAGTTATACGGGCATCGCTATCGTTTTTCCGGAATGGGCTAAAAAACCAAATGATTTTGAAGAAGTAGTAAAGAACAGAAGAAGTGAACTGGAAGAATTTCTTCGGAATAAAATAATGCAGCGCAATGGTCCCGAAGCAACTTTAATTGGTTCTGGAAAATTTAAAGGAAAAAACCTGAAGCAAATTTCAGAAGAATTAGATAAGCCTTTTGAAGATGTTCTTATTGATGATATTGGACCTTACGGTGCCGGGGGCGCCTATTTTATTATGGATGGAGTGTTACAGGAAAGATTAGTGCAAAATGAATTTATAAATATTTGTAGCGATGGAAGTCCGAGTATGCGTCATCCACGCGGTTACGGTAGTTTCGCAAAAGTGATAGAAACTTACGTATTAGGAAAAAAACTTTTTACTCTGGAAGAAGCGATTCATAAAATGACGGGACTCTCCGCTAAAATTATTGGACTAGAAGATCGTGGCTTGATCAGAGAAGGTTTTAAAGCCGATTTACTGATTTTTAATCCTACGGAAATTAAAGAAACGGCGACCTATGAAGAGCCACACCAATTGGCAAGAGGTTTTAAATATGTTTTTGTAAATGGACGACTGGCAAAACAGGGAGAAGATTTTTCAAAAGTGAGAAATGGCAAAATGCTAAGAAAGAATGCCGATTAATAGGAGAATTCAGTAAGTTCAATAACTTCCCCGGCATCCATGCCGTCCAGTTTTTCATTGCCAATTCTTACGCGAACCAGTCTTAAAGTTGGGAATCCCACAGCAGCAGTCATTTTCTTCACCTGCCGAAATTTACCTTCAGTAAGCGTTACTGAAATCCAGCTGGTAGGGCCGTGGCGTTCATCACGAATTTTTCGGGCCCTTTCCGGGAAAGTGGGTCTTTCTTGCAGAATATAAGCTTTGCAGGGAAGCGTTTCATAGCTTTTACCGTTAATGCTAATTTCTAGCCCGTGTTTCAGTTGTTCAATAGCTTCATACGTAATTTGGCCATCCACCTGAACGTAATATTCTTTTTCAATTTTATTACCATTAATTTCAGCGCTAATTTTCCCGTTTGTAGTAAGAAAAAGCAATCCTTCCGAGTCCTGGTCCAACCGGCCAACCGACATAGTTTCCGCAGGGAAATCACCTAAATCTCCCAAAAGCTTTTTTTTCTTCCGGGGACGTTCGTTAGTAATAAACTGACTTAAATATCCGTAAGGTTTATAGATTTTGAAATGACGATGCACTGAAATATTTTTAGCGTAAAACCAATTTTTTAATCAGGTCTTTTCCTAATTCCCTGTTTAGCATATTGATAATCTTTTCCTTACCATAACTAAGTTCTTCCCTTAAAACTGAAGAACTTAGTTGCACGAAGAGTGTTTCGTTTTGAAGTTTTATGGCGGTAGTATATTTCTCTATTGCTGGCCCCATTTCCCGGTACCAGACGTCTTTGACGCTAACTTTATCGAGACCGCCCTGGAGTTTGTTATGGTCTACAAATTCCTTTAAAACTTCACTTAGACTTTGATTTTCACTATTTCTCTTCTTCATTTTCATCTAATAAGGAGGTGAATTTTGTGTAATGGTAGATTTTACCATCCCGGTTTAGCACGCTAAACTTATCTTCTTTAGCAGAAATTACGGTTTCCGTCCATTCATCAAATGGGGTTTTGTAATGAAGGCGCAAACTATCGTTTTCTATTTTTGCTGAAATTTCTTCTACATCTTCACTGGTTTTGTAACTGCCATCAAATTGTGGCTTAACTTTTTTACGAAAACCTTCTTCGCCATTAAATTCAATATAATCTACCGTGGCGTTTACCTTGTAGTTAATTACAGAATCTTCTGTAATTTCCACACGATCAATTTCCCAATACCCGCTAAGGTGTTCTAATTGTTCTTCAGGATTATTTTTCTCGCATCCTAAAAGTACGATTCCGAAGAGGAAAAGAAGAATTTTTTTATTCACAATTTAAAGAGTTTGTAAGATTGATTACTGCTTTTTACTACCGCTTCTGTACGGTCTGCATGCGTATCACTGATAAATATTTGCCCCAACTGATCTGTAGCTACCAAAGCTACAATATGTGCTACCCGTTGCTCGTCTAATTTGTCAAAAATATCATCGAGCAGTAAAATTGGGTTAACTTTACTAATAGCTTTTATAAAATCGAATTGCGCTAATTTTAACGCTACCAAAAAAGACTTTTGTTGTCCCTGTGAGCCGAATTTCTTAATAGGATGACCTTCAATTTCAAAACCCAGGTCGTCCTTATGTGTGCCGACACTGGTATATTGTAATGCCATATCCTTTTGAAGGTTTGCTTCCAGTAAAGAGGCTAAGTCGCTATCAAACAGCTGACTTTTATAACTAATATCGACCTGTTCCTGATTTTTAGTAATATCAGCATAGCGTTTATTGAAAATAGGAATGAATTCTTCTAAAAAGTCTTTCCGCTTTTCAAAAATATACTGCCCCAGTTCACTAAGCTGAAGGTTATAAACTTCTAAAGTATCGCGATCAAAACTATGATTGGCCGCAAAATATTTCAGCAGGGAATTACGCTGTGCATTTATCTTTCCGTATTGAATTAGTTTATTGAGATAAACATTATCACTTTGGGAGATTACCCCGTCCATAAATTTACGCCGGGTTTCACTTCCTTCTATAATAAGGTCACGATCAGCGGGTGAAATGATTACGGTAGGAGTAAAGCCAATATGATCACTGAATTTCTCGTAGGCTTTGTTATTCCTTTTAATCACTTTTTTTTGCCCGCGTTTGGCGCTGACTAAGATATGCTCGTCTTTTTCAGATTTTTCAAAATGGCCTTCAACCACAAAAAAGTCGGCTTCGTGATTAATATTTTGGCTGGTAATTGGGTTAAAATAGCTTTTTCCAAAAGCCAGGTGATAAATACTGTCTAAAACGTTGGTTTTACCAACTCCATTATTGCCGACAAAACAGTTTATTTTTGTATCAAACTCGAAAGAAGCCGAATCCAGGTTTTTGTAATTAACTAAAGAGAGTTGTTTTAAAAACATAAAATACTGTTATTCAGCTTTTTGATATTTATATGATATAATTCTGAAAGTAAAGCGAATGACCCGAAAATATTAAAAAAATACAAATAATTTCCCTTTTAATTTTGAATAAAAATCATATTTTTGCCACGCATTAAACAGTTTTTATGGCAACTTACAAGAAAAAAGGATATAAACCATCTAATAAGGAAGAACAGCAGAAACAGGTAGAAGACGAATCTACAACTGCTGAAGTATTTAACACTCTTGACGAAGGTGCTGGTAGGACCGAAACCTGGGTAGCAGAGAATCAAAAGTATATTTATATCATTGTTGCCGTAGCAATCGTAGCCGTTTTAGGTTACCTTGGTTACGAACGATTTGTAAGTGAACCAAAACAGGAAGAAGCAGCCAACGAAATGGCACAGGCGCAAAATTATTTTGCTTCTGCTTTAAACGCATCTGGCGCTGAACGTGATTCACTTTTTACCATGTCTCTAAATGGTGGTGAGGGAAAATACGGATTTCTTGATATTATAGATAACTACGGAAGTACCGATGCAGCAAACCTTGCAACTTACAACGCCGGTTTTGCTTATTTGAATACAGGAAACTACCAGGAAGCTATCAATTATCTTGAAGATTTTAATAGTGACGACGAAGTATTGGCCGCTTTAGCTACAGGAGGAATTGGAGATGCTTTTATGCAACTGGAACAGCCGGAAGAAGCTTTAGATTATTATGAAAAAGCCGCTTCTATGCGTTCTAACGAGTTTACAACACCAAAATTTTTACTTAAAGCAGCAATTACCGCTTTAGAAGTTGGGCAACCGGCTGAAGCTGAAGAACACCTTCAGAAGATAAAAGATGAGTATGCAGACGCTCCAGAAGCTGAGCAGGTACCAATCTATATGGGGCAGGCTCGTGCTGCAAAACAATAATTATGGCTACAGAAGGAAATAACCTTTCAGATTACGATAAAGATAAACTTCCCGATGCGAGTGATTTTCGTATCGGGATTGTTGTTTCAGAATGGAACGACAAAATTACCGAAGGCCTGTATGAAGGCGCTTATAATACACTTATAGAAAATAGGGTTCAGGAAAAAAGAATTGTGCGGTGGAATGTTCCCGGCAGTTTTGAACTTATTTACGGTTGTAAAAAAATGCAGGAAAGTTTTGATATGCTTGATGCAATTATTGCTATAGGAAGTGTAATTGAAGGAGAAACTAAACATTTCGACTTTGTTTGTGAAGGGGTTACCCAGGGAATTAAAGACCTTAATGTGCAAAACGACACTCCAATTATCTTTTGTGTGTTAACCGATCAAAATATGCAACAGGCCATTGATAGAAGTGGTGGAAAACACGGTAACAAAGGTACTGAAGCTGCCATAGCTGCTATTAAAATGGCAAAACTACGCCAGGACGCCAGATTTTAAATAAGATTATACATCGGCATTATTCTTGTTGATTTCTTTTTAAGCTCGATCGCTTCGTTTTTTTGAAGCAATTTGAGTAAATTTGAAGTGCCACGAAAAATCAGCATATTTTGAGACTCAAAATTTATAACCCTAGAAAGAATGCCCGTTATAATTACACCCCACGTTATTATAAGGGTAAGGATGCGGGTAATATTTATAGTTTTGATTCTAAATTCAATAAATACAAGGAAACTACAAATGCCATAGATTTTGGCTCACAATGGGCTGAAGTGCGTAAATCAAGCAGGACTCGCGGTAACCGGGAGATCAATAAGCGATTGCTTATTATTATTATGGTGCTGGTTTTTATTTTTCTATGGATAATTGACTTTGATCTGTCCATCTTTTCCAATCAGCCTTAAATGACAGATATAATTCAACTTTTACCAGACCATGTAGCGAACCAGATTGCTGCCGGGGAAGTGGTGCAACGCCCAGCTTCGGTGGTTAAAGAATTGGTTGAAAATGCTATTGATGCAGGTTCTGAGAATATCCAGGTGGTGATTAAAGATGCGGGGAAAACCTTAATTCAGGTTGTTGATGACGGTAAAGGAATGAGCCTTACCGATGCCCGAATGTGTTTTGAACGACACGCTACTTCAAAAATTAAATCTGCTGAAGATCTTTTTAGTTTACAAACCAAAGGGTTTCGTGGTGAGGCGCTGGCTTCTATTGCTGCGATTGCTCACGTAGAATTAAAAACTAAACCAGAAGATGAGGAAGTTGGTACCCATATTAAGGTTGAAGGCAGCAAGGTTGTGAACCAGGATGTTTGCGTTTGCCCAAAGGGAACTTCGGTAAGTGTGAAAAATCTTTTTTATAATATTCCTGCCCGGAGAAATTTTTTGAAATCTGATGCGGTGGAAACACGGCATATAATAGATGAATTTCAAAGAGTGGCTTTGGCGCATCCCCAAATTGCATTTTCGTTATTTCATAACGGTAGCGAGTTGTTTCAATTGCCGGAAACAAACCACAGGCAAAGAATTACCAACATTTTTGGTGGGAAAACTAACGAAAAACTGGTTCCGGTAACCGAGGAAACCGAAATTGTTGAAATTTCAGGATTTGTAGGTAAACCTGAATTCGCAAAGAAATCCCGGGGAGAGCAATTCTTTTTTGTGAATAACCGCTTTATAAAAAGTCCGTATTTAAATCATGCAGTAGTAGTTGCTTTTGAAGGTTTATTGAAAGATAAATCTTATCCCAGTTATTTTCTTTTCCTAAAAGTTGATCCCAAAAGTATAGATATCAATATTCATCCAACCAAAACTGAAATTAAGTTTGACGATGAACACGCGCTTTATGCAATTTTACGAAGTGCAATAAAACATAGTTTAGGACAATTTAATGTAGCTCCCGTTTTGGATTTTGATCGGGATTCGAATCTTGATACGCCTTACGAATACAAAAATAAGTCGGCTGAAGTCCCACAGGTGGAAGTAGACCGGAATTTTAACCCGTTTCAGGAAGAAAATGCAAGAACTCATAAAACCAGGTCAAATTCTTTTTCTTCAAACTTTATAAAAGAACGGGGAGAAAGTTGGGAAAGTTTATACACCGGTTTACAAACCGAAGATGAACCCAAACCAGATACTGATTTTAGGGAAATAGAATTTGAAAGTGAGGAAGTAACCGGAAATCTATTTCAACCCTCGGAGGATTCACAGGAAAAATCTACCTTTCAGCTTCATAAAAAATATATTGTAAGTACGTTGAAAAGCGGGATTTTAGTAATAGACCAGCATCGCGCCCACACGCGGATTTTATATGAGGAAATGTTGAAAAACATAACAGTTTCAGCTGCAGTGAGCCAGCAATTGCTGTTTCCTTTAAATCTTCAGTTTAATACGCACGAAATTGAAATAATAAAACAACTACAGGATTCACTGGAACAAACCGGATTTGTATTTTCCGAAGTTAAAAGTGATTCCGTACAAATAGTAGGAATTCCAACGCTTATTTCTGAAAGTGAAGTAGAAATATTGCTGGAACAACTTATTGCCGATTTTGAAAACGATGTGCCCGATAATGGTTTTTCACAAACCGATTTATTGGCAAAATCGCTCGCAAAGGGAATGGCAGTAAAATCTGGAACCTTATTAAATAATACTGAGCAGCAACATATCGTTAACAGGTTGTTTGCTTGTAAAGAACCCGGGTTAAGCCCGTCTAACAGATCGGTTTTCGTTACTTTAACGGTAGACGAGCTGGATAAAAAATTTATGTAAATGGGAAGAATTACCGAAACTGTAAAAGTACTTTTAATTATCAACATCATTTTTTTTGTTGGTAGCCAGTTTCTGGGCGATTATGCCTACCAATTATTTGCACTTTGGTTCTTTGAGAACGATAATTTTATGGCGTGGCAGTTTGTTACCCATATGTTTATGCACGGCGGACTAATGCATATAGTTTTTAATATGTATGCACTTTGGGCTTTTGGTGGGCCTATAGAGCAAATGCTGGGGCAAAAAAAGTTTATTTTCTTCTACTTTTCCGCAGGGCTTGGAGCTGCATTTTTACATACGCTGGTAAATTATATAGAATTTAAAACCGGTTATAATGCGCTGTTAGACGCAGGGATGAGTATGGGAAGTATAGAGCAATTACTTAAAACGGGAGAATACTCTACAGCAATACTTGATTCGGTGCCCAGGGAAACTTTGCAGGGCTTGTATCAAAGTGTAAATACGCCTGCAGTTGGAGCATCTGGTGCTATATATGGTATTCTTGTTGCTTTCGGGATGATGTTTCCTAATGTAGAATTGTTCCTTTTATTTGTGCCGGTTCCTATTAAAGCGAAATTCTTTATTCCTGCACTTATTTTACTGGATTTGTTTTCAGGATTAACCGGATATTCGTTATTTGGAGGAGGTATTGCTCACTTTGCGCACATTGGTGGTGCGCTGTTCGGCTTTATTATGATGTGGTACTGGAAGAAAAACCAGTTTAACCAAAACCGCTGGGATTGATGAAAGGATCTGATAAATTTAAATATAAACTGCAAACCGCAACGGTAGTTGAAAAACTAATCGCAATTAATGTGCTGGTTTTTGTCCTGTTTTATCTTTTTAGAACCTTAACCTTCCTGTTTCAGTTACCATCAGACTTTTTACTGGAGTGGTTTTCATTTCCGAAGGAATTAGGAGAATTTATTTTTAAGCCCTGGTCTATTATTACCTATTCTTTTTTACACGGTGGGATTTGGCATATTCTATCTAATATGCTCATCCTTTACTTCTCCGGAATCTATTTTCTGAATTATTTTTCACCGAAACGTTTGCTTAATTATTTCTTTTTGGGAGTGATTATGGGCGCTTTGGTTTATATGTTGAGTTATAATTTATTTCCCGCCTTTGAGGCTACCGGGCGGTCTTATTTAATAGGAGCCTCTGCCGGGGTAATGGCGGTTTTAGTTGGCATCGCTAGTTATATTCCAAATATGCGGGTTCGGCTTCTTTTAATAGGAAGTATCAAATTCTGGTATATTGCTGCTTTTATAGTGGCCCTGGATGTTATTCAAATTCCCATGGGGAATGCCGGTGGACATTTGGCCCATCTTGGTGGCGCGGCTTTAGGTTATACCTATACCAAACAATTACAAAAAGGTAATGATATTGGGGCATGGTTTGAAAAAATAATGGACAGTTTTGCGGCAATGTTTCAACCTACTGAGCGCAAAGCCAAAATGAAAACTGTATATCGAAAAACTTCAAATAAAAAATCTGCTGCAGCACAGCGAAAATCTTCTTTTTCTAAAAAGTTAGATAAAGATGAAAAACAGAAACAAATTGACGCTATTTTAGATAAAATAAGCAAAAGCGGTTATGATAGTTTGAGCAAAAGCGAGAAAGATTTTCTGTTTAAAGCCGGTAAAGAAGATTAAATGAAGAATCTCGGACTCATAGATAAGATAGTTTTTATCTTTAACTCCCTTGCCGCTACGGCGCTTTTATTATCCTATCTACTCGCTTTTATCCCTCCAAAATCCTTCCCATTACTTTCCGTATTAAGCCTTGGGGTACCAGTTTTAATCCTCATAAACCTGGTTTTTATGGTTTACTGGATTATAAGATTTAAGAGACAGTTTTTATTGTCTCTTATTATTTTGCTGGTAGGTTATAATTACGCCACCAATCTCTATCAATTTACCGGTGATACGCAAACTTCTGAAGAGGAGTTGAGTATTATGAGCTATAATGTGCGGTTGTATAATTCTTATGGATGGACAGATGAAAAAAACATTCCTGAAAAAATCACAAAATTCGTAAAAGAGAAAAATCCTGATATATTACTTACCCAGGAGCATACCGTAGATGAAATTGGAATTAACGCACTTTATCCCTATAAGTTTGTACATAAAAAAGGGAGAAATTCTGAATTCGGGATGGCAATTTTCTCTAAGTATCCAATAATTGGACAATCCTCGATTGACTTTCCTCACAATGGGAATAACAACTCTATTTATACGGATGTGGTAGTGAGAAAAGATACTTTACGAATTTTTAATGTTCATTTTCAATCCTTAAATATTAAGCCCGAAATTGACGAGTTACGTAAAGCAGATTCAAAGAAATTACTGGGTAGAATAGGGCAGGGTTTTAGTTTGCAGCAGGAGCAGGCTGAAATGATGATGAAAAAAGTGAACGAAACTCCCTATAAAACAATTATTGCTGGTGATTTTAACAATACCGCTTTTTCTTATGTCTATGCAATGGTAAATAAAGAGGATAGGTTTACCGATGCTTTTTTACATTCTGGAGAAGGTTTTGGGCAAACATTTAAATTAAATTATTTCCCCTTACGAATAGATTTTATCTGGGTTGATAATAAGATTCAAATAAACGATTATAAACGTTTTAAAAATGAATTTTCAGATCACTACCCAATTTTAACCAAAATTAAAATTTAAGATCCTGGGCTTCCAGGTAGTTGGTAGTATTGGGCCCTTCATTAAAAAGAAGGTCCAGGATACTTAAATTAGGTAAAAACCCGTGTTTTTCTTTAAAAACCTGGGTGTATTCTTCCTGCTGAAATTTCAATTTTCCCTTGGCCTTAATCAATGGTCGTACGTCTTTTTTATCTTCAGGTTGTAGAATATATTCTGAGGTTTTCTCGAAATCTAAATCCAGTTGAAGCGAATCTGTTACAAATTCCAGACAGGCATAATTGAAATCCAGGAGGTAATTGAATTGCTTATGATAGAGCGGATAAATTTCATCTTCATAAAATTCGAAAAATGGTGAAGTTTGATAAGAAGCTTTTAAAGCACGCCAATGCTGCTTTTGCCATTCAAAATCGTTTTCAATTTTTACTTCTTTATACAACTGATGCTTCCCCGCTTCTTTGGGCTCTCCTGTTAAGGCGGAACGATGTTTAATAGGAATATTCAGCAATAATTTTCCGTTGGAGTCATAGATATACATCCGGTTTCTATAGGTTTGCTTCTGATAATTGTCTTCATTTTCAAAAAAGACTTTATCGGCTTTTGCCAGAGCAACAAACTGAGAAACCGGCCCAAAATAGGCCGGATGTATTAAAATTTCTTCCATTTAAGCGTTTTTCCTGCGTTTTTTAAAGTAATTAAAAGCGATAAGTATAACTAATAATATTAGGAAATAGGGGAGGTAAGATGTTGGCGTGGCATCACCTTTTACGGTGGTGAAAACGCGATCCCATCTAATTTTATTAAAGAAGCCCTGCGCATTGGCATCCCAACTCATCCAAACAAAAACTGGTTTTCCTACCACGTGATTTTCAGGAACAAAGCCCCAGGTACGACTATCTTCACTGTTATGACGATTATCACCCATCATCCAGTAATAATTCTGTTTAAATGTATAAGAATTTGTAGGCTGACCGTTTAACAAAACCTGGGTTCCATTTAGGCTTAGCTTATTGTTAATTCCCATTTCACTGCCCTCGTAAGTTTCTATAATTCGCTTATAAAAAGGCATTGATTCTGCGGTAAGATCTACCGTAACACCTTCCTCGGGAATATAAATCGGACCCATGTAATCGTTATTCCAATTTAACTTTCCATTATTCGGAAAAATGCTTCGGTCTTTTGAGCCTAAGGAATCAGAATATCTTTCAATACTAGTAACGTTAGGATGATTTTTAATTCGGTTATAAGCCGATTCGGTTAAAGCTTTTATATAGAATTGATTTGTATTAGAATCGTGATAATAACCATCAGTAATATCATATTCTTCATATAAATATCGAGGGTTAAAGCCCTGCCCGTTGGTAGTACCAATATAAGTAAACTGAGTTTTTGCACGTCCCGGAAGCTGAAGCGGCTCATTATTTACCACAACTTTCCCTGCACGAACCTCAAGCGAATCCCCGGGAATTCCTACCGCACGTTTTACATAATTAGATTTTTTGTCTATGGGTTTGTAATAATATTTTCCATCGCCATACTGCTGAAAAGCATTCACCGTATCTACCGGCCAGTTAAAAACCACAATATCATTGCGTTCAATTTCTTCAAATCCCGGTAATCTCAAATAAGGAATTTGAGGTTTGGTCAAATAAGATTTTACGCCCAGCACCGGAATTGTATCGTGAACCATTGGGAACGCAACCGCCGTTCTTGGAAGGCGTGCTCCATAATGAAACTTACTTACAAAAAGGAAATCTCCAACTAATAAAGTTTTTTCCAAAGATGCAGTCGGAATGGTAAAAGGTTGCATGACATAGGTATGCACTATGGTTGCGGCAATTACTGCAAAAAGTATAGAACTTATCCATTCCCCTGCGTCGGTCCTTGGTTTTAAGCTTCGGTCCTCTATATATTTTACATCAGTAGCATAATTTATATAGTAAATATAGAAACCGAGTGTTATAATCGCTAAAATGGTATCGGTAGTGCTATGCCGGCCATAGCTTCTAATGGTTTCTACCCAAATTACGGGGAACATGATCAGATTTACAATGGGGATAAAAAGAAGAATCACCCACCACCACGGGCGGTTTATGATTTTCATTAAAATTACTGCATTGTAAATAGGAATTGCGGCTTCCCAGGCTTGTCTTCCCGCTTTTTGATAAAGTTTCCAGGTACCTGCAAAGTGAATAACCTGAACCAGCAGAAAAAACAGAAACCATTGTGTAAACGTCATATTTTTATTCTTTGCTTATTAGTAACAAAATCCAATGTTTGTTACTATATTTTGATTAAAATTGGCTGGAAAGTACATCTTGCATGGTGAAAATTCCTTTCTTATCCTTTAGCCATTCTGCAGCGATTACTGCTCCCAGGGCAAATCCTTGTCGTGAATTTGCGGTATGCATAATTTCTATAGAATCTATTTTAGATTTATAAGAAACGGTGTGAGTGCCCGGTACGTCTTCAATTCTTTTAGCTTTAATCGGGATTTCATCGGCTGCGGCGTGATCAAGTTGCCAGCTGTTCTTTTTAACATTTTCAGTAACTATTTGCTGCGCCAGACTAATTGCAGTGCCACTTGGGGCATCTTGTTTTTGGGTATGGTGTATTTCTTCAATTTCCACAGCATAATCATCCATACCGTTCATCATTTTGGCTAATTTTTTATTCAACTCAAAAAATAGATTTACCCCAACACTAAAGTTTGAAGCATAAATAAAAGCGCTGTCTTCTTTCTTGCAAATTTCAACGGCTTTTTCATAATCGTCCAGCCAGCCCGTAGTACCACAAACCACGGGAATATTATTTTTAAAACAGGTGGTGATATTCTTAAAAGCTGCCTTTGGAACACTAAAATCTATAGCAACATCAATTTCCATTTTATCGATCTCGTAAGTATCAATATCTTCTTCAATTTTAAGAACAATTTCGTGGTCCCGGTTTAAGGCAATCTCCTCGATTGTCTTTCCCATTTTTCCGTATCCTAAAAGTGCTATTTTCATCTCTATAAAATTTTGCTATTCTAATTAATTGGTGGAAATAAACTGCTTCCTAAAACCTGTAATTTAAGGATAAACCGTAGCGGGATTTCCCTGTATAATTATCAAGTTCCATATTTGGTTGTAGCGTTAAGTCTTCACTTACATTAAACTGTTGTAAATGAGCATCTACGTTAGCATCAATAATATTCAGAACATAAAAACCGGCAGTTACTAGGATTGAAATTTCCTTATTTCGGCGGTAAAATTCCTGTGCTCTAATAAGTCCATCATCGGTTATCCTTTGATCACCGTTTACAGTAAATTCATCTTTCCGGCCAGCGAGACGGTCTTTATAAGCATCTCGGTAACGATTCCACTCTTTATTATTATTGATGTAAAAATAAACCCCGGTACCAATTCCCGCATACACAAGCGGTATTTTCCAGTACCTGCCGTTATATGCCTGCCCTAAACCCGGTAATATTGCCGAATAAAATGCAGCTTTAGCGGGGGCGAGTGCATTATAAGGTTTATAATCTTTTTCTTCAGAAATTGTATCCTGATTCACAGGAGTTTCAACCATTAAAGAATCTTCCTGGGCCGTAAGTGTAAAAACCAACAACAGGAAAAAAAGAAATGATAAAACCCGATTATTCTTCACCCTGAATAAGTTTTTTTAACCGAATAAAATCTTCTTCAGAAGAAAACGGAATACTAAGTTTTCCTGAACCTTTTTTAGTAACCTTTAAATCTACTTTGGTCCCTAAATATTCTGAAAATTCTTTAATTCCTTTTTTATAAGTAGTAGGAACTGCAGCTGATTTCTTAGCGGTTTTTGAAGTTTTAGAACCTTCATTTACTTCACGTACCAGTTGTTCGGTTTCCCTAACAGACAATGATTTTTGAAGTATTTTTTCATAAATATCCAACTGCTTTTGTGGATCGCTAACGTTAATCAAGGCCCGGCCGTGCCCCATACTCATAAAACCATCCCGCATTCCGGTTTGAATAATAGGATCGAGTTTTAAAAGACGTAAGTAATTGGCGATAGTAGAACGGTTTTTCCCGATTCGCTCGCTAAGTTGCTCTTGGGTAAGGTTTATTTCATCTATTAATCGCTGGTACGAAAGCGAAATCTCTATCGGGTCTAAATCCTGGCGCTGAATATTTTCTACCAAGGCCATTTCCAAGGATTCCTGGTCATTGGCAATCCTTATATATGCCGGAATAGTTTCTAAACCGACTAATTTTGAAGCCCGGTAACGCCGTTCTCCAGAAACTAACTGGTATTTATCGTAATCCAGTTTTCTAACAGTAATTGGCTGGATTACTCCAAGTTCTCGAATTGAAGAGGCCAATTCTTTAAGATTGTCTTCGTTAAAACTGGTTCTTGGCTGGAACGGATTTACTTCAATAGATCCTAATTCCAGTTCTACTATATGCCCAACCAGTTTATCGGCATTTTTATCTTCAGCAGATTGTATATCATTTTGCGGATCTTTCAATAAAGCCGAAAGTCCGCGCCCTAATGCCTGTTTTTTTGTCGCCTTCGCCATCTTCTAAGGGTTTTTCTTTATAATTTCATTTGCCAGGCTTAAATAATTGCTGGCTCCTTTACTACCCGCATCATAGTTAATAATGCTTTCGCCATAACTTGGGGCTTCACTTAAACGTACATTTCTTTGAATGATTGTATCAAAAACCATCTCTCCAAAATGCTTCTGAACTTCTTCTACCACCTGGTTAGAAAGCCTTAAACGCGAATCGTACATAGTTAGCAATAAACCTTCTATGTCTAATTTATTATTATGAATTTTTTGAACGCTTTTTATAGTGTTAAGCAGTTTTCCTAAACCTTCCAGCGCAAAATATTCACATTGAATTGGAATTACCACAGAATCTGATGCTGTTAAGGCATTTAAAGTTAATAAACCCAGGGAAGGAGCACAATCAATTAAAATAAAATCATACCGCTCTTTTAAAGGAGTGATTGCTTTTTTTAGCATAGATTCCCTTTGATCCTGGTCTACCAGTTCAATTTCTATAGCAACCAGATCAATATGAGCCGGGATGATATCTAAATTGGGAGAACTTGTTTTTTGAATGCAGTCTTCAGGAGCTATTGAGTCTTCAAAAAGCTGGTAAGTGCCTAATTCAACCTCTTCAACGTCAATTCCCAGGCCCGATGTAGCATTGGCCTGTGGGTCTGCATCTATTAACAATACTTTCTTTTCAAGTACTCCAAGCGAAGCGGCCAGGTTTACCGAGGTAGTGGTTTTGCCAACTCCTCCTTTTTGGTTTGCAATAGCAATGATTTTACCCATTAAGTCTCTGTGATTTTTGAAGGGTAAAAATACAATTTATTACAGGTTTATAAAATGATTTTGTTAACAGCTTATACATAAAAAACCGATTGTAGCCATAAATGGGTAACAATCGGTTTTTAAAAAGTTAGTTTTGGAAAAATCCCGGGTTATTCTCCATCCTCTGCCGCTTCCCCTTTTTTCTCAGGCATCAAAATACCTAATAAATAGTTCTTGTCTAAATACTTCTTAGCCACTTCTTTAATTTCATCTTTAGAAAGATCCGCTACTTTTTCTTCATATTTTAAGATTTCGCTAAGGTCACGCTCTTCCATATCGGCAGTTTCTAACTGACTTAACCAAAATCTATTTTCCTGAAGCTGGTCCTTGCGTTGTACTAAAAAGGTTTCCTTGATTTTATCCAGGTCTTTATCAGTTGGGCCATTTTCTTTAATTTTTTCAACTTCAGCAAGTGCGGCCTCCGTTAAACTTTCAACATTTTCCGGTCCGCAAGGGAAAGAAATAGTGAAATTGTAAGACCCATATGGAATTTTGCTTAGGTTACCACGAGCACCAACTCCATAAACACCGGCTTCTTCTTCTCTAAGCTGCTCTACCAATTTAATGGTTAAAATTTCTCCTAAAGCTTTCATCGTAAAATCTTCTTCGGCTTCATAATTGGTTTCTCCATTCCAAAGAATATTTACCATACTTTTGGGATCGGTACCTTTATAAACTACTTTTTTTTCTCCTGAAGTTGAAGTTCTAAATTCCGGAGCTTTAAATTCTTCATTTTTTTCTGAAGACGGTAAACTTGCGATATAAGTTGAAGCAAGTTCTTTTACTTTTTCTTCATCAATATTACCTACGAAATAAAAGGTGAAATCACCTGCATTGGCAAAACGTTCCTGGTATTTTTTATAAGCCAGTTCATAATTTTGCGAATCGTATTTCTCTGGAGTAGGGAAACCTACATATCTAGTATTTCCTTGATTTCTGAATTTCCCTAACTCATTTTGAAAATAGAAATTAGGATTAGACATCAAATTCCCTAAAAAGGCTTTTTGTTTGTTTACAAATGCAGTGTAGGCTTCTTTATCCATATTAAGTTCGGTAAAATAAAGATGAACCATCTGGAATAACGTTTCAAGGTCTTTTGGTGTAGAGGAACCACTGAAACCTTCCGTAATGCCGGAAATTTCAGGACGCACCTGAACTATTTTTCCGCTCATCATTTTATTAAGATCGTTTACCGAAAGGTCTGCGATTCCTGCTTGAGAGAGACCACTATTGGCCAAGGCTGTATTTAAATAATCTTCATCTGAATATAATGAAGTTCCTCCCATACTTTTGGCGCTAAAAAGGATCTCATCATTTTTAAAATCAGTTTTCTTATATACTACTTCTGCACCATTACTTAGTTTTAAACGAGTAAAACCAACTTCTTCATTTTTTTCTGTCTCAACCACACTACCTGCATTAGGTATTTTGGTCATTAACTCATCTCGTAATGTTTCTTCTTCATAGCTGGCTATTTCTGAATTTTCAATTTCCTCTAAAAGAGCCATCACTTCCTCTTCTTTAACCGGTTCCAGGCCTTCTTTTTTAGGTCCGGTAAGTACAATTACACGATTATCTTCATGAAGAAATTCAGAAATAAGTCCGTTAATTTCATCAAGTTCAATAGCATCTATATTTTCCTGTGCAAAATTGTACTGCCATTCGGTTCCCGGAATTGGCGTATTTTCAAGAAAATGATTAACATATTGATTTACCAACCGGCCACTTTCCTGCTTGTCGCGATCTTTGTATTGTTGCTCCAGTCTTGCAAGGTATTCACTTTTAGCTCTTTTAAATTCACTTTCGGTAAAACCATGTCGCTTCACTCGCTCATTTTCTTCTAATAAGGCTTTTAGTGATTCCAGTTGCTGATTTTCTCCCGTCATTGCGAAAGACTGGTATGCATTTTTATTCCGGGCAAAAGTGCCACCGTAATAAGAATATCCGTAATTAAAAGGTGGATTTGAGCTGTTTGTAAGTTCGCTTAAACGGTTATTGATCATAGTTGAAAAAAGGCTTCTTTCCATCTGATCTATATAATCTTCTTTGGTAATTACATCTTCTGACTCTTCGTGGTCTTTGTAATAAACCCGAACTTGTGAAAATGGTGCTTCTTTATCTGAAGCAATAGAAACAAAAGTTTCTTCGTGATTAGGAAGGTCGTAAGTTTTTCGTTCCCTCGGATTTTCTATTGGCTCCAGATTAGAAAAATGATCTTTGATCTTTTTCTCAATGGTTTCTACATCCAAATCTCCTACAGCAACCACGGCCATAAGGTCTGGGCGATACCAGTCTTTATAAAAATTACGAACGGTTTCATAATCTGCTTCCTCAATTACTTCTTTTTTTCCAATAGGAAGTCTGTCGGCATAATGGGAATTGTACATAACTTTTGGAAGATATTCCTGCATCATACGTTTATCCGGACCAAGACCCAAACGGTATTCTTCCATTACTACGCCGCGTTCTTCATCGATATCTTCGTCAGTCATCGTCGCTTTATGCGCCCAATCTTCGAGAATCTGAAAACCGGTATTTAAGGTTTCTTCGTCATCACTGGGGATGGGAAGAATATAAACGGTTTCATCAAAACTGGTGTAGGCATTTAAATCAGCCCCAAACTTTACACCGATGCTTTGAAGATAATCTACAAGTTCGTTTTTCTGAAAATTTTCAGTTCCATTAAAGTTCATATGCTCAACAAAATGAGCCAAACCTTGTTGGTTTTCGTTTTCCAGAATAGAACCTGCATTAATAACCAGACGAAGTTCTAATTTGTCCTCTGGTCTTTCGTTATTCCTAATGTAATAGGTGAGGCCATTCTCGAGTTTGCCCATCTTCACCTTCGGACTTACAGGAATATTTTCACTCTCCTGAGCGAGAATTCCAACATTCGCTGAAAGGAGAAGAATTAATGAATTCAGTAATAATTTTTTCATTTAAACAGGTGTTAGTAGTTAATAGTGCAACAATATACATTTTATTTAAAATTTTCTGCAATAGAATTAAAGAATTAGTTGAAAAATTTACCTGGAAACTTTAGGATAATAAAAAGCCCGACACTTTTTAAAGAATCGGGCTTTATAAATATTTCGAATGTCGAAAAAAGTTTAGCTGCCTTTCTTAGATTTAATCATCGCTTCTAAATTATCCCACATTTCCTCCGGAATAGCTTCCAATAGATTAAACTGGCCTGCACCTTTAAGCCATTCGCCGCCATCTATAGTGATTACTTCCCCATTTACATAAGCTGAAAAATCTGAAACCAAATAAGCAGCAAGATTTGCCAGTTCCTGGTGTTCTCCCACTCGTTTAAGCGGAACTTTTTTCGCAAGATCAAATTTATCTTTTAGATCTCCCGGCAATAACCTGTCCCAGGCACCTTTGGTAGGAAAGGGGCCGGGTGCAATGGCATTAAAGCGAATTCCGTATTTTGCCCATTCCACGGCTAAAGACCTTGTCATTGCTAAAACTCCTGCTTTTGCCGTTGCACTAGGCACCACATAAGCTGAACCGGTCCAGGCATAAGTGGTCACAATATTTAGTACGGTTTTGTCTTTTTGTTTTTCGTCTATCCAATGTTTTCCAAGCGCCATTGTGCAATTTTTACTTCCTTTTAATACGATATCAATGATCGTATCAAAAGCATTTGCACTTAATCGTTCGGTAGGAGAAATGAAATTTCCGGCGGCATTATTTAATAAAACGTCAACGCTTCCAAATTCTTTAAGAACCTCGTCTCGCATATTTTCTACCTGCTCATAATGTCTAACATCACATTGTACCGCAAAACATTTACCTCCGGTTTCATCTTCAAGTTCTTTCGCGGTATTTTGAAGTTTCTCCAAATTTCTTGAAGTAATGGCAACATTGGCTCCAAGCTCCATAAAGTATTTGGTCATCGCTTTTCCGAGTCCGCTGCCACCGCCGGTGACGATAATGGTTTTGCCTTTTAAAGCATCTTCCCGAAGCATTTTTTTAGTAAAATCCATAATATATTTTTTAGTTGGTTGTTATCTATTCTTCCTCTATCAAAATCTCCAAAAGCTGAATAGCAGCATCGCTAATTTTAGTTCCCGGTCCAAAAACAGCTACGGCTCCTGCATCAAATAAAAATTGATAATCCTGAGAGGGAATTACACCGCCCACTATTACCATAATATCCTCTCGTCCAAGTTTCTCTAATTCTTCCAGAACCTGCGGAACTAAAGTTTTATGTCCCGCTGCTAAAGAAGAAACCCCAAGAATGTGCACGTCGTTTTCCACGGCTTGCTTTGCGGCTTCTTTGGGAGTTTGAAAAAGCGGACCAATATCTACATCAAATCCAAGATCGGCGTAACCTGTGGCTACTACTTTGGCGCCACGATCGTGACCATCCTGGCCCATTTTCGCGATCATAATTCGGGGTCTTCTTCCGTCTTGCTCTGCAAATTTATCAGCCAGTTCCCTGGCTTTCTTAAATGAAGTATTGTCTTTCATTTCTTTGGAATATACACCGCTAAAGGTTTGAACTTTGGCTATATGTCTGCCGTAAACTTCTTCCAGCGCATCGCTAATCTCACCTAAAGTAGCACGATGCCTCGCGGCTTCAACTGCTAAGCTAAGCAAATTACCGTTTTCTTTTTTAGCACATTTAGTGAGATCTTCAAGTGCTTTGTGAACTTTTTCGGAATTTCTTTGGGCTTTTATCTTTTCCAGGCGTTCTACCTGTTGTTTTCTTACGGTTTGGTTGTCTACTTCTAAAGTAACCAGTTCGTCCTCTTTTTCGAGTCGGTATTTATTGGTACCGACAATAATATCGGTTTCACTATCAATTCTGGCTTGTTTTTTGGCCGCGGCTTCTTCAATACGCATCTTTGGAATTCCTTCCTCGATGGCTTTGGTCATTCCTCCAAGTTCTTCCACTTCCTCGATAAGTTTCCAGGCTTTTTTTGCAATTTCATTGGTAAGTTTTTCAACATAAAAACTCCCTGCCCACGGGTCTACAGTTTTTGTGATTTTTGTTTCCTGCTGAAGATGTAATTGTGTGTTCCTGGCAATTCTTGCAGAAAAATCGGTAGGCAAAGCAATGGCTTCATCTAAAGCATTGGTATGTAAACTTTGAGTTCCACCAAATGCTGCGGCAGCGGCTTCAATACAGGTTCGCGCCACATTATTAAAAGGATCCTGCTCTGTTAAACTCCATCCACTGGTTTGAGAATGTGTCCTAAGAGAAAGTGATTTTGGATTTTTAGGATTAAATTGTTTCACAAGTTTTGCCCAAAGCATACGGGCGGCACGCATTTTGGCAATCTCCATAAAATGATTCATCCCAATACCCCAGAAGAACGAAAGACGAGGCGCAAAACTATCAATATCCATCCCGGCGTCTAAACCTTTTCTGATATATTCCAGACCGTCGGCTAAGGTGTATGCAAGCTCGATATCACAGGTAGCTCCGGCTTCCTGCATATGATATCCTGAAATACTAATGCTGTTGAATTTGGGCATATTTTTAGAAGAATATTCAAAAATATCTGAAATAATCTTCATGGAAGGAGTAGGAGGGTAGATGTAGGTATTTCGCACCATAAACTCCTTTAAAATATCATTTTGGATGGTTCCCGAAAGTTTCTCAGGTTTTACTCCTTGTTCTTCGGCCGCAACGATATAAAATGCTAAAACCGGTAAAACCGCACCATTCATTGTCATAGAAACCGACATTCTATCGAGCGGAATCTGGTCAAAAAGGATCTTCATATCCTCAACCGAATCAATCGCAACTCCTGCTTTTCCAACATCACCAACCACACGTTCGTGATCGCTGTCGTAACCGCGATGAGTAGGAAGATCAAATGCCACTGAAAGTCCTTTTTGCCCGGCAGCAAGGTTTCTTCGGTAAAAAGCATTGCTTTCTTCGGCAGTAGAAAATCCGGCATATTGACGAATGGTCCACGGCCGACTAACATACATTGTACTGTATGGGCCGCGTAAATAAGGAGGAATTCCAGCTGCAAAATTCAAATGCTGTAAATCTTGAATATCGGTTTTAGAATAGGAAGGTTGCAAATCTATTTCTTCTGGAGTTTCAAAAGTGTTGTTTTCTCCTTCTTTTTGCCTTTTTCCAAGTTCCGGCTGCTGTAATTCTATATGTTGAAGTTCTTTTCTTTGCATTGCTTACTTTTAAATTAATCGGCCTTTTCCTGTTTTAAACGTTCCTGTTCCAGCTGCTCGCTTAAACGTCTTTCCAGGATAGGTTCAATTAAAGTTTTACGCGGATTTTGTTTTAGAAACGGGTATAATTCCAATTCGTTCTTCATTTTATCCTGTGGATTTTCGAACTTATTAGTACCGATCAAAACCAGTTCACCCTTATCGAATTGTTCCTGTTCTTTTTTTGCACTTTCCTTAATTTTTCGCTGAATTACGCCTTCTTTTAACTGCTTAAGAAATCCGCCGCCTTTTTCAATTTCTTTAAAAATATCCAAAGCCATTTCTGCAAATTGTTTGGTAAGACTTTCAATATAATAAGCACCTTCAGCCGCATTGGCCACTTTATCAAGATAGGCTTCATGTTTCAATACCAGCAATTGGTTGCGGGCAATCCTGTCGCCAAATTCATTGTTTTTATGATAAATTGCGTCGTAAGGCATATTATAAAACGTATTGGCACCGCCTAAAACCGCACTCATACTTTCGGTGGTGGTTCTTAACAGATTTACGTTAAAATCGTAGAGTGTTTTATTTCGTTTTGTGGGTTGAGCCAGGATATGACAGGTTTCTGGAATTTTATATTCGGAAGCTAACGTTGCATATAGCCACCTTAAAGCTTTGATTTTTGCAATTTCGAAGAAATAATTCGGCCCGGCGGCGATTAGAAATTGCGCCTGAAATTTCTCGAAATTTGGTTTTTTCTGAAAGTGATTTAAATATTCGTTTATGTGCGCCAATGCGTAAGCCAATTGCTGCGGAATAGTAGCACCGGCATTTTGATATAACGTAGCATCTACACTAATTACCGATTTAAATGCTTCGGAATTATCGAAAATCGCATCCAGAATTTCGTGGTCTTTCTGAAGGTTATGAAACCAATTTCCAGAACGGGCAAGGTTTCCTACAATATCAAATTGAAGAAAAACTTTGTTTTCTTTTCCTTTAAAAAATTCTCGCAAACGTTTGAAATAACTTTCAGAAAAAAAGTTGAAACTAAAATAAATAATAGTGTCCTCAAGGTTTAAACCTTTCAGTAAATCTTCAATAGCAATTTCTTTCTTCGGGATAATAAACCAAAGACTTTCTGCTCCTTTTTCTAAAACTTCTAGGGCCCGCCGATTGGTTTTTTCCGCAGAACCTACGTATAATCGCTCGCAAATATTCCAGTTCTTTGGAGAAGGAGTTTTTATACTTGCTTCAACATCTTCAGCATTATAAAAAGGTTTTATATTGATTCCATCCAGGGATTTATAAACGAGTTTCTCGTTATAATCGGCTCCATTTAGGTCGAACTGTATTTTTTGTTTCCATTGCTTTGCAGAAACTTCTTCAAATTCCTGAAATAATGATTCTGTCATTTTATGTGGTTTTTTTTGAAGAAAATTAATCCTCAATCGTATCGTATTCTATTATAAAAATTTCTTCATTTGGCCGCTTCATATAATACTGCTGGCGTGCAAATTTTTCCATTTCTACTGAATCCTGAAGCTGATCTATGGTAGCTTTATCTTTGGAAATTTCATTTTCGTAATACTGCCTGTTTTCTTCCAGTTCATCTATTTCCTGATTGAGTTCGTTGTGAACAAACCAGGAATTACTATCCAGAAAAAACATCCAACCTCCAAAAATTATGATTAGCAGCACGTATTTGTTGCTGATAATTTTAAACCATTTCTTGTTTCTTAATTCCTTTAATTTCACACCTTCTAACTTCAGTAACTAATTAAGATTGTTTTGGTTAAGCCGAGAAACTTGAATTTTTAGCGGCTATTCGGCTTAAAGATACGAAATTAGGTCAAGCGGTCTTTAATTATGGTTTGCACAATATCAACAGCAACAGTGTTATAACGGTTGGTAGGAATAATAATATCGGCAAATTCTTTGGTGGGTTCTATAAATTGCTGATGCATAGGTTTCAGCGTAGTCTGGTATCGCCATAAAACTTCATCTAAATCGCGTCCACGTTCAGAAATATCTCTTTTAAGTCGGCGTATTAAACGCTCATCACTATCGGCATGAACATAAATTTTAATGTCGAACATCTCCCGTATATCCGGATGGGCGAAGATTAAAATACCCTCAACAATTACCACCTTTCGGGGTTGGGTTTCAAGGGTTTGTTTAGTGCGATTATGTTCGGTGAAGGAGTAAACAGGTTGCTGAATAGTATTGCCCGCTTTAAGTTCTTTTAAATGTGCTACCAATAGATCGAAATCTATGGATTTTGGATGATCAAAATTGGTTTTAACCCGTTCTTCTTTGGATAAATGACTTAGATCTTTGTAGTAGGAATCCTGGGAAATTACATCTACCTCTTCATTCTTTAATTCGTCTATAATTTGCCGTACTACCGTAGTCTTTCCACTGCCGGTTCCGCCTGTAATTCCTATAATGAGCATCTAAAAAAATTTGGGGCAAATTTAAACATTTGCCCCAAATTAGAAATAAATATGATGTTTTATTACTCACTTATTGAGCAAAGAATTCTTACCCATCGATTATTCGGTTTGTTCAAGTGGTAGTAATTTTACTATTCCTGTACCTTCTACAGCAGCATAAATAAAACCGTCAGGACCTTGTTGAACATCTCTTAATCTTCCAAGCCCTTCCAGTAATTTCTCTCTTTTAGTTACTTCTCCATTTTCTATCGCTAAATGTTCTAAATATTGAAATTTAAGTGCACCAACTAAAAAGTTTCCTTTTAGTTCAGGATATTTATCTGAAGTTACTTTTTCAAAACCGCTAGGTGCAATAGACGGAACCCAATAGGTGAGTGGATTTTGAAATTCAGGTCCTGTTCTGTCTTCAGTAATGGTAGTACCGTCATAATTTTCACCATAAGTTACTACTGGCCAACCATAATTTTTTCCGGCTTTAATAACATTAATTTCATCGCCTCCTTTAGGCCCGTGTTCGTTAACCCAAACTTCACCGGTTTCCTCGTTGAAAATCATTCCCTGCGGATTTCTATGTCCGTAAGAATAAATTGCTTCTTTGGCATTTTCTTCACCTACAAAAGGATTGTCTGAAGGAATGCTTCCGTCTAAGTTAAGTCGGTAGATCTTGCCACCGTCCCTGGTAAGATCTTGAGGATTCACATCTCTGTTTCCACGATCTCCAATGCTGAAAAACAAGTGGCCTTCACCATCAAAAACAATTCTGGAACCAAAGTGCTGACCTCGGGTAGAATTTGGCTCGGCTTTGTAAAGATCTTCACGATTAATTAATTCATTATTTTCCAGTTTTGCGCGCATTAAGGCAGTATTCCCACCTTCGCCTTCACCTTCATCTGATGAGTAGGTGATATAAACCCAATTATTGTTTTCAAAATCGGGATGAAGGGCAATATCTAATAAACCACCCTGTCCCTGGTTGTAGACTTCAGGGCCGCCGTTAATGGCTACTCGTTTCCCATCTTTAAAATGATAAATATCTCCACCTTTTTCGGTAGCCAGGATGCTGCCATCGGGAAGGAAATCAAATCCCCACGGGATTGACATATTCTCTGCAATTACCTCGTGTTCATATTCATTTTCGGGCGAAACAGCTTCCTGCATTTCTTCTGGAACGGGATTATCAGAATCCTGATTATCTGTTTCTGTTGGTTCTTCAACTTCGGCTTTTTCCTCGGATTTTTGATTATCTCCGCAGGCGGAAAAGGTAAAAATTAAGCCTAATAGTAATAAAATTCTCTTCATAATATTTTTTTTTGTGATTAGCATATCCTGCATTATTAGCAAGATTCAACTAAGATATAAAAAATCTAAAGTTTTTCTTGTAGACTGATAAGTTTTCTTATATTTGCACCCGCTTTGAAGGATATTAGTTCTGTGAAGTTGAAATTTTGAAGTTTAAAAGATAGCGAGAGCTATCAGCTACGGGGTGTAGCGTAGCCCGGTTATCGCGCCTGCTTTGGGAGCAGGAGGCCGCAGGTTCGAATCCTGCCACCCCGACTTTCTAAAACCCACTATTGAAGGATGGTGGGTTTTTTTATTGGAATAACTCCTGCATTTATTGTGGCTGAAGGTTCTCCCGACGCTTCGGGACTACCACGGATCAAGCCTAATTGTTGTGTTTAAGCAAAAATTGTGGTTAATCTATATAAGAAGAATTCAACATTTTTCACTCCTCTAAACTGAGCCC
>NZ_FUZC01000009.1 GCF_900168115.1 Salegentibacter salinarum | reverse complement strand
CAATAAATCTTGTTTCAACCATAGGCTCATACACTGTTTCACCTATGTCTGTGAGATCTCCCGCGGTAAGACATATCACTTTCATTCCATATATCCGCATCATCTACACCCTGATCTCCGTATAGCTTTAGGACTTCGCTTTGTATGGCAAGCTCATCCAGATCAGCTATGCCTTATATGATGTTCGTGTTCCTCGGACCGGAACTTTGCCGCAGGCTTCCTTCAGATTCCACCTCACGATGGACACCCTTGCCTTTGGCTAATGATAGGTAGCTATAAACCCCCATAACGGACTTGCACCGTCAAGTGATATGCCATGCACGGCACACCATTAAAAAACCCACAGAATTCATAGTTCTGTGGGTTTTTAAAATATATTTTAAGCTAAATTAAGCCTGGCCGGTTGGACCGAAGTTTAATGGCATTGGCGCTTTTTCATAATCTCTAATTTCACCGTGAGCTTTTTCAAAACGCTGAATATTATCGTTTAAAGCTTTCAATAAACGCTTGGCGTGTTGTGGAGTGAGAATAATTCTCGATTTCACTTTACTTTTAGGTCTTCCTGGCATTATATTCACAAAATCTACCACAAATTCTGAAACAGAATGATTGATTATAGCCAAATTGGAATACGTTCCTTCGGCTACAGCTTCATCCAGTTCTATGTTTATCTGACCTTTTTTAGGTTTCTTTTTTTCTTCACTCATTAGTTTAATTATTTTAAATTTAATTCTTAGAATATAATCATTTCATTCAGGACATCAATAGCAGTTGCTGCAAGTAAGTCTATACCAAAAGACACTTAACTATAGGCTCTCCTGAAAAAGTAGAACATCAAAGCGGCAAAGGCTAATTGATGTATCTTTACAAACCTTTTCAATAGGTTAAAAGTACAAAAAAAACACGATGATAAATAGACAGGATCAGCTACAGAAGATCATAGATATAAGCCTGGACCCAGTCTTTGAAAAAGAATAGGCCGTAGACGATCATAGTTTGATATTTCCATCTGAACCCTAAGGTGTAAATCATAAATACCAATTGTTCCTTAGCTATTACTCAGAGTAGCGCTAAATCAGCGAAAAATATAGCTTCACATCAACTGCTTTTTCGTAGTTAAACAGTATGGTTCTGATTTTTATTATTAAACAGTAACAGGCAATTAAATTGAGAGCTGTTTTAAACAGTTTTCTGAAAGGTTATTAGATCGGTAATTTTACCAACCGGTATAGGTGTTTTTTATTTTTTTCTATGATTCCATTCGTTCCAGTTTATTAAATTTACTTTTAAAATTTCCTGCAAAGACCAGCGAACATGAAGCTATCTCATAAACCCTTTCAAACTTTTATCCAGAATAACACGACAGTGAAAACTCGAAGTCGCTATACTGATTCCTTAATCTCCAGTCTGGAAGTAAGCATTAATGATATACAAGCCGAAGTTTGGGGTTCCACTCACTACAAAGTTGCCATCGCGTTCAATAGGAAAGAAGTAATCGCCGCCCATTGCACCTGTCCTTATGACCAGGGAGGATATTGCAAGCATATTGTAAACGTCTTGGTGGAAGCCGATAGACTGGTACACCAAGAAGTGCTTTCCAGCCAAGCTCATGCAGTTAATTCCGTAGAACTCTCGGGTGTTTCATTTAAGAAAGAAGGCAACACTTTCATCCTAGAGAATCAGAATATCCTAGAATTAAAAATACCGGATCTTCAAAGCATTTCCATTACCCCAGGTAATTCCAGGTGGAACTATTTATTAAATTTAATTGAAGCTAAGATACTTCCCAATTGTCTGGTTGCTAAAATCAGCGAATCCTATACGAATTTTTTCGACCTAAAGATTATTCAGGAGGACAGGAATCTTCTTTTGAAATGTAGTTGTTCAAATAATTCGGATTTACTTTGTCCTCACCTTTACTTTGTTTTATTAAAAATACCTGAATCAGAAGGGCTCATATTATCCTTTGACGAAAAAAGTCGTTTTCAACTCATTAAACAAAAAGCAGACGCACAGGGTCTGGGAGATATAGATAATCCAGATGATTTTTACACAATTTACCAAAGATATGATAGAATCTATATAGAAGCTAAACATAGCTTTTTATCGCTTACTAAACCGGACCTAATAAATCTAAAAAAGGAATTGCTCCCGGATTTCAAACTTCCTCAATCCATTTCCGATGATAATAAAATAGAATTTATCTTAGCGGAAGACCAGCAAGGTACTCGTTTTAAGTTTCAATTAATGGAAGCTGCTTTGACGAAAAGTGGCCGCATCAAATCACCAATTCGACCGTTAAATCTACAAGACAAATTAAAAACGCTTTCGCAACCCGAAGAATTTTTATTCATTACTTCTCTTTTACAACAGGAAAATTATAACCTGGATTTTTCTGTTGACCCTCATATTCTGAAAAACCCTTTCAATTTACAATTCTATTATTTTGAACCTGATTGGCGCAAAAGGAAAATAACACCGGGAAAAATCAGGCCTGTCCGGTTCCTGATAGAAGATTTTGATACCACAGTGCAAGTAGAACAAAAAAATAATTTGTACGTTCTAAAGCTTAATTTTAAAATCAACGGACATAATTATTTATCCCATAACATTTTGCAGGTAGGAAATTATTTCGAGGTTGACCACAACTTCTATTTTATTAAAAATGAACAGGTAAATAGGCTCCTGGCATTTTTCAGGCAAAAAAAGCACGAAATATATTTAACCCAGGCTCAATTCCTAGAACTTAAAAAAGAACTTTTAGACCCGTTGGAGCAAGCTATTAAAGTAGAGTATGATTTTATAAAAAAAGTGCCAGAGAAAGTCAGAAAAGATAAATTTCTGAACCAGGTTACCGAACATATGATTTACTTATCCGAATCAGATGACTATATCATTATTACCCCGGTTATTCGTTACGGAGAAATTGAGGCGCCCATTCTTTCCAGGCGAAATGTCTATGCCGAAGATGAAAAAGGAAAAATGTACGTCGTCGAGCGAAATGAAAGCATGGAACATAGGTTTAAACGCAATATTCAAGTGCAACACCTCGATTTTGAAGATAATCCGCAAAATGAATTTTATTATTTACATAAACAAGAGTTTTTGGATAAGGGTTGGTTTATTGATGCTTTTGAAGCCTGGCGTGAATACGGCTATGCCATCCTGGGATTCAAACAGTTAAAAAACAACAACCTGAACCCGAACAAAATGAAGGTACAGGCTTCGGTAAAATCCGGTATTGACTGGTTTGACATTCATACCAATATCAGTTTTGGGGATCAAAAAGTAGGATTGAAGGAAATACGCAAATCCATAATTAATAAAAACCGCTACGTAAAATTAGGCGACGGCTCTAAAGGAATTTTGCCTGAGGAGTGGGTAGAAAAATTCAGTCGTTATTTCCGTTCCGGAGAAATTAAAGATGATGCGATTCGCACAGATAAATCTCATTTTGGACTTGTGGATGAACTTTTTGAAAAAGAAGTTTTGTCGTCTGAAGTAAAAATGGAATTAGAAAATTATCGTGAGAAATTGGCCAATTTTCATTCCATCCGAAATGTGAAAATACCGAAGAATTTAAAAGCTAGCTTACGGGATTATCAAAAAGAAGGTTTGAACTGGTTAAATTTTTTGGATGAATTTGGGTTCGGCGGTTGCCTGGCAGATGATATGGGGTTAGGTAAGACTATTCAAATTATAGCTTATTTTCTGGTTCAAATTGAGAAAGGGAACAAAAATCCGAACTTAGTGATAGTTCCCACCTCCCTTCTACACAACTGGGAAATTGAAATTAAAAAGTTTGCACCGAAACTCAAATATAAAATTATTTACGGTCTCAACCGTGAGACAAAAAATATCCCATTTGAAAAATATGAGGTACTTATCACTACCTATGGAACTATGATGAACGATGTTAAAATTTTAAAAAACATTAGTTTTAACGTGATTGTTCTTGACGAATCTCAAGCAATAAAAAACCCTGCTTCAAAACGTTATAAAGCGGCACGATTGCTCAAGGCAAGACAACGAATTGTAGCAACAGGAACACCGGTAGAAAACAATACCTTCGACCTATTCTCCCAACTTTCTTTTGCCATGCCCGGACTTTTTGGGAGTTCCAAGCAATTTGCTGCCGACTATTCAACCCCTATTGACAAATTCCAAGATGAATCCAGGGCAAAGGAACTTCAGCAAAAAGTACATCCGTTTATTTTGAGGCGAACTAAAAAAGAAGTCGCCACAGAACTACCGGAGAAAACAGAAATGATAGTTTATTGTGAAATGGGCAGGGAACAACGCCGCGTATATGATATTTATAAAAAAGAATTTCAGCAATATCTCAACAATACCACTGATGAAGAATTAAAAGCATCAAGTATGCACATTTTACAGGGGTTAACAAAAATGCGGCAAATTTGTAATTCACCTGCCCTGCTTTCCGACAAGGAATATTATGGGAACCAGTCGGCCAAATTGGACGAATTGATCACACAGGTCTTAAACCTACAAAGTGAACACAAGGTGCTGATCTTCTCGCAGTTCGTTGGAATGTTGGAGTTAATTAAGGAACGTCTGGACCAGGAAACGATAAAATATGCTTTCCTCAGCGGTAAAACCAGAAAACGTCATGAACAGGTTGAAATATTTCAGGAAGATGAGCAGACGAGGGTTTTTCTCATCAGTTTAAAAGCCGGGGGCACGGGACTCAATTTAACAGCGGCAGAATATGTTTTTATCGTGGACCCTTGGTGGAACCCAGCCGTTGAGAACCAAGCAATAGATCGTGCTTATCGGATTGGGCAAGCCAATAAGGTTGTAGCTGTGCGCATGATTACTCCTAATACCATCGAAGAGAAAATCATAGAGTTGCAAGACCGAAAAAAGAAATTAGTAGAAGAACTCATTCACACCGATTCCGGATTCTTCAAACAATTAACTAAAAATGATTTGTTGAAACTAGTCGAAGAAGATTAAAAATTCAGGATTTCATCGAGATAGTATGTTCTGAAGAAAGGTGTTGAAATAGTCTAGAACCTACTCCTATTAGCCCGGCCTTTTAAAGCCCGTTTTATATATAAAGGATAAAAAATTTTAGCTTGTATTATAAAAACAAAAATCCCGACTTTAGATCGGGATTCCTGGTTTTATAAAAAGAATAGAGCCGCGTTTGCGGCTCTTTTATAGGCATTAGTTATAATTAACTTCTTGCTTGTGTTCCATCATTTCGTCGAATTCTTCTTTAGAACCAACGATAATGCTATCGTACTCACGCATACCTGTACCTGCAGGAATTCTATGTCCTACAATTACATTTTCTTTCAATCCTTCAAGCTTATCGATCTTACCGCTTACAGCAGCCTCGTTCAATACTTTGGTAGTTTCCTGGAAGGAAGCCGCAGAAATAAACGATTTTGTTTGTAGCGATGCTCGAGTAATACCCTGAAGAACCGGTGTAGCGGTTGCAGCGGTTACGTCTCTTGCAGTTGCCAGGTTTTTATCTTCACGTCTTAACAATGAATTCTCATCCCTAAGCTCTCTTGGTGAAACGATTTGTCCTGGTTTTAAATTTTCTGAATCTCCAGCGTCTTCCACCACTTTCATTCCGAAAACTTTATCGTTCTCCTCGATGAAATCTGATTTATGAACAAGTTGGTTTTCAAGGAAAATAGTATCTCCCGGATCCTGAATTCTAACTTTACGCATCATTTGTCTTACAACAACTTCAAAGTGTTTATCATTAATCTTCACACCCTGTAATCGGTAAACTTCCTGAACTTCGTTCACAAGATACTGTTGTACCGCGTTTGGTCCTTTGATATTAAGAATATCTTCAGGAGTAACAGATCCATCAGAAAGTGGCATACCTGCACGAACATAATCGTTTTCCTGAACAAGAATCTGGTTAGATAACTTCACTAAGTATTTCTTAACCTCTCCTAATTTAGATTCTACGATAATTTCGCGGTTACCTCTTTTGATTTTTCCGAAAGAAACAACACCATCAATCTCACTAACAACTGCCGGGTTAGATGGGTTACGAGCTTCAAACAACTCGGTTACCCTTGGTAGACCACCTGTAATATCCCCTGCTTTTGAAGATTTACGTGGAATCTTAACCAAAATCTTACCAACACTTATCTTTTCTTCGTTGTCTACCATAAGGTGGGCACCAACCGGAAGGTTATAAGAACGAATTACTTCATCCTTTTTACCTAAAATATGTAAAGTTGGAATAAGCTTTTTGTTACGAGATTCAGAAATTACTTTTTCCTGGAATCCTGTTTGCTCATCTATCTCTACCTGGTAAGTTACACCCTGCTCAACATTTTCATATTTAATCTTACCGGCAAATTCTGAAATAATAACCCCGTTATAAGGATCCCACTGGCAAACTACATCACCTTTGGAAACTTCAGCACCGTTATCTATAAAGATTTGAGAACCATAAGGAATGTTATTGTTACTCAATACCACTCCGGTTTTCTTATCTTTTACTTTAAGCTCGGCAGTTCGTGAAATAACAATTTCAGACTGGCTACCATCTGGAGCTTCTCCTTTTACAACTTTAAGGTCTTCAATTTCGGCAATACCGTCAAATTTAACCTCGAGTTTGTTATCTTCTGAAATGTTACCTGCAATACCTCCCACGTGGAAAGTACGTAGTGTTAACTGTGTACCCGGCTCTCCAATAGATTGCGCGGCAACAACACCTACAGCTTCACCTCTTTGTACCAGTTTATTGGTAGAAAGGTTTCTTCCGTAACATTTTACACAAATTCCTTTTTTAGCTTCACAGGTTAATGGAGATCTTACTTCTACGCTTTCAATTGGAGCGTTTTCAATTTTTGTAACAATTTCTGAAGTAATTTCTTCGCCTGAGGCCACTAAAAGTTCGTTAGTAGAAGGATTTACAACATCGTGAAGAGAAATACGTCCTAAAATACGCTCTCCCAGAGATTCTACAATTTCTTCGTTCTTTTTAAGTGGTCTAACTTCTACTCCTCTTAAAGTTCCGCAGTCTTCTTCATTTACTATAACATCTTGCGAAACATCTACCAATCTACGGGTTAAGTAACCGGCATCGGCAGTTTTAAGTGCGGTATCGGCAAGTCCTTTACGTGCACCGTGAGTAGAGATAAAGTATTCAAGAATTGAAAGCCCTTCCTTAAAGTTAGAAAGAATTGGGTTTTCAATAATTTCACCTCCACCAGAGTTAGATTTTTTAGGCTTGGCCATAAGGCCACGCATACCGGTTAACTGGCGAATCTGTTCCTTAGATCCACGAGCACCAGAATCAAGCATCATAAACACAGAGTTGAAACCTTGCTTATCTTCACGAATACGTTTCATCGCCAATTCGGTTAAACCGGCATTGGTAGATGTCCAGATATCAATAACCTGGTTGTAACGCTCGTTGTTAGTAATAAGACCCATATTATAGTTTCCTACAATACCTTCAACCTGCTCGTTAGCTTCATCAATCATAGATTGCTTTTCTTCAGGGATAATAATATCACCTAAACTGAAGGAAAGACCCCCACGGAAAGCGTATCCATAACCCATTTCCTTAATAGCATCAAGGAATTCTCCGGTTTCAGGAACACTGGTTTTAGCCAATACATCACCAATAATATCCCTAAGGTTTTTCTTGGTTAATACTGTATTCACATAACCTACTTTTTCTGGTACAGCCTGATTAAACAGGACTCTACCTACCGTAGTTTCTATAATCTGGTAAGTTAACTCACCTACTTCATTGAAATCTTTAGCTCTAATCTTGATTTCCGCATTAAGGTCTACTCTCTTCTGATTGTAAGCGATTACCACTTCTTCATCAGAATAAAAAGTAAGCCCTTCACCTTTCACCTTAACCTCGTCTGTAGATTTTCTAGATTTGGTCATATAATAAAGACCAAGAATCATATCCTGAGACGGTACGGTAATAGGCGAACCATTTGCAGGGTTAAGGATATTATGAGAAGCTAGCATTAATAGTTGCGCTTCTAAAATAGCCTCTGGCCCAAGTGGTAAATGTACCGCCATCTGGTCACCATCAAAATCGGCATTAAATGCCGTACAGGCTAATGGGTGTAATTGTATCGCTTTACCTTCAATAAGTTTTGGCTGAAATGCCTGAATACCCAAACGGTGAAGCGTAGGAGCACGGTTAAGCAATACCGGGTGTCCTTTAAGAACATTTTCCAGGATATCCCAAACTACCGGCTCTTTCTTATCTATTATTTTCTTGGCAGATTTTACTGTTTTTACAATTCCTCTTTCAATTAGTTTTCTAATTACGAAAGGCTTGTAAAGTTCAGCCGCCATATTCTTTGGAAGACCACATTCGTGCATTTTCAACTCAGGTCCTACAACAATTACCGAACGTGCTGAATAATCTACACGTTTACCAAGTAAGTTTTGACGAAAACGCCCCTGCTTACCTTTAAGGGAATCTGAAAGCGATTTTAACGGACGGTTAGAGTCTGTTTTTACCGCTGAAGATTTTCTTGTATTATCGAACAATGAATCTACTGATTCCTGAAGCATACGTTTTTCATTACGTAAAATCACTTCAGGAGCTTTGATCTCCATTAATCTTTTAAGACGGTTGTTACGAATAATAACCCTTCTGTAAAGATCATTTAAATCGGAAGTCGCAAAACGTCCACCATCAAGAGGTACAAGCGGTCGTAATTCTGGTGGAATTACAGGAACCACTTTCATAATCATCCATTCTGGAAGATTTTCGCGATTATTGTTAGCATCACGGAAGGCTTCTACAACCTGAAGACGCTTAAGCGCTTCAGTTTTACGTTGTTTTGAAGTTTCGTTGTTTGCTTTATGTCTTAACTCGTAAGAAAGTTCGTTAAGATCTATTCTTCTTAATATTTCAATAAGACATTCGGCTCCCATTTTAGCGATAAACTTATTTGGGTCGCTGTCTTCTAAATACATATTTTCCTGCGGAAGACTATCTAAAACGTTTAGATATTCTTCTTCAGTAAGGAAATCCATTTTCTTTAATGGTTCACCTTCTTCGTTTTTAGCAATCCCTGCCTGAATTACTACATAACGCTCGTAGTAAATGATCATATCTAATTTCTTAGAGGGAAGACCAAGCAAGTATCCAATTTTGTTAGGTAAAGAACGGAAATACCAGATATGTGCTACAGGAACTACCAAATTAATGTGCCCAACACGGTCTCTACGTACTTGTTTTTCGGTTACTTCTACCCCACAACGGTCACAAACAATTCCTTTGTACCGTATTCTTTTATATTTACCGCAGGCACATTCGTAATCCTTTACAGGACCAAAAATACGCTCACAAAACAAACCGTCACGTTCGGGTTTGTGCGTACGATAATTGATAGTTTCCGGTTTAAGAACTTCACCACGGGATTCTGCGAGGATAGATTCCGGGGAAGCCAAACCGATAGAGATTTTATCAAATCTCTTTACTGTATTCTTATCATTATTTCTAGCCATAATAACTCTGCTGCTATAATTATTGTGAAAAACCTGTTATTGGGGTACCTAAGCACCCCTTTATAAACAGTATTTTATTCTTCTAATTTAATATCCAAACCAAGACCTTTCAATTCGTGCATAAGTACGTTGAAAGATTCCGGCAGGCCGGGTTCTGGCATAGGCTCTCCTTTTACGATAGACTCGTAAGTTTTAGCCCTTCCTATAACGTCATCTGACTTTACTGTTAAGATTTCACGCAATGTGGCTGAAGCTCCATAGGCCTCAAGTGCCCAAACTTCCATCTCACCAAAACGCTGTCCACCAAATTGTGCTTTACCACCAAGAGGTTGCTGTGTAATAAGCGAGTATGGTCCAATAGATCTGGCGTGCATCTTATCTTCAATCATATGTCCTAGTTTCAACATATAGATTACCCCTACTGTTGCAGGTTGGTCAAAACGATCTCCTGTTCCACCATCATATAGATAAGTGTGCCCGTATCTTGGAATTCCGGCTTCATCAGTAAGCTCGTTAATCTGGTCTATGGTAGCCCCGTCAAAAATTGGAGTTGCATATTTATTACCAAGCTTTTGTCCTGCCCATCCAAGTACAGTTTCGTAGATCTGACCAATGTTCATACGTGAAGGTACCCCAAGTGGGTTCAACACGATATCAACAGGTGTACCATCATCAAGGAATGGCATATCTTCCTGACGGACGATTCTTGCAACAATACCCTTGTTACCGTGACGTCCCGCCATTTTATCACCTACTTTTAGTTTACGCTTCTTAGCGATATAAACTTTAGCAAGTTTAAGTATTCCAGAAGGTAGCTCATCTCCAACAGAGACAGTAAACTTCTCTCTTCTTAAGTTACCCTGAAGATCATTTTCCTTAATTTTATAATTATGGATAAGATCTGCGACTAAAGTGTTCAAGTGATCGTCTGTTGTCCAGGTGCCGTGAGTTAAGTGTGTATAATCGTCTACTGCGTTAAGCATTTTCAACGTATACTTCTTACCTTTTGGCATTACTTCTTCTCCAAGATCGTTTTGAACTCCCTGAGCAGTTTTTCCACCTATAATGGTGAATAACTTATCTACAAGTTCAGCTTTTAAATTGGCGAACTTAGCATCGTATTTTTTCTCAAGTGCAGAAATATCTTCCTTGTCCTGAGCTCTCTTACGCTTATCCTTAATAGCACGGGCAAAGAGTTTTTTCTCTATAACCACACCATTTAACGAAGGAGAAGCTTTAAGAGATGCATCCTTAACATCGCCGGCTTTATCTCCAAAGATGGCACGAAGTAATTTTTCTTCAGGTGTTGGATCGCTTTCTCCTTTTGGAGTGATCTTACCAATAAGAATATCGCCAGGTTTTACCTCGGCACCAATTCTAATCATACCGTGTTCATCAAGATCTTTAGTAGCCTCTTCTGAAACGTTAGGAATATCATTGGTTAATTCTTCGTTACCTAATTTTGTGTCACGAACTTCAAGTGAGTATTCATCAATATGGATAGAAGTAAAAATATCTTCTCTAACCACTTTTTCTGAAATTACAATCGCATCCTCAAAGTTGTAACCTTTCCAGGGCATGAAGGCAACCTTCATGTTTCTACCTAAAGCAAGTTCCCCAGCTTCAGTAGCGTAACCCTGACATAAAACCTGACCTTTAGTTACTCTATCTCCCACCCTAACAATTGGCTTAAGGTTAATAGAAGAACCCTGGTTGGTTTTACGGAACTTAATAAGATCGTAGGACTTTGAATCACTATCAAAGCTCACCATACGCTCTTCTTCAGTTCTATCGTATTTTATTATAATTTTCTTAGCGTCTACATACTCTACTTCACCTTCTCCTTCAGCATTAATCAAGACACGAGAGTCTGTAGCTACCTGGCGTTCCAATCCGGTTCCAACAATTGGAGAATCGGCTTGTAACAAAGGTAATGCCTGGCGCATCATGTTAGATCCCATCAAAGCACGGTTCGCATCATCATGTTCCAGGAACGGAATTAACGAAGCAGAAATAGACGAAATCTGGTTTGGTGCAACATCGGTATAGTGAACCTCTTTAGGATCTACAACCGGGAAGTCACCTTCCATACGGGCAATTACCCTTTCTGAATCTATTGTACCATCTTCTTTAAGTGGAATGTTAGCCTGGGCAATTTTCTTGTCCTCTTCCTCTTCAGCACTTAAATAAATAGGTTCTTGTGAAAAATCTAATTTTCCATTTTCAACCTTACGGTATGGCGTTTCAATGAAGCCCATTCCGTTCACTTTAGCATACACTGAAAGTGAAGAAATAAGTCCAATGTTTGGACCCTCAGGAGTTTCAATCGGGCAAAGTCTTCCGTAGTGAGTATAGTGAACATCACGTACCTCGAACCCTGCTCTTTCTCTTGATAAACCACCTGGTCCTAATGCAGAAAGTCTACGCTTATGCGTAATTTCGGCAAGCGGGTTGGTTTGATCCATAAACTGAGACAACTGGTTGGTTCCAAAGAAAGAGTTGATCACAGAAGATAAAGTCTTCGCGTTAATCAAATCTATCGGGGTAAACACCTCGTTATCACGAACGTTCATTCTTTCACGAATGGTACGTGCCATACGAGCAAGACCAACACCAAATTGTTGTGATAATTGTTCACCTACAGTTCTAACACGACGGTTAGATAAGTGATCAATATCATCAATCTCAGCTTTAGAGTTAATTAGCTCGATTAAATATTTAATTATAGTAATGATGTCTTCTTTGGTAAGCACTTGCTTATCCATAGCAACATCAAGACCTAATTTTTTATTCATTCTGTATCGACCAACTTCTCCAAGGCTATAACGCTGATCGGAGAAAAATAATTTATCGATAATACCACGTGCAGTTTCCTCATCTGGCGGTTCTGCATTACGTAATTGACGATAAATATGTTCTACCGCTTCCTTTTCAGAGTTGGTAGGGTCTTTTTGTAATGTATTGTGAATAATAGCATAATCCCCGGTTTGATTATCTTCTTTATGAAGAAGAATAGTTTTACTTCCGGTTTCAAGAATTTCTTCTATATGCTCTTTTTCAAGTTGTGTATCACGATCTAAAACGATCTCATTACGTTCTATTGAAACTACCTCTCCTGTATCTTCATCTACAAAATCTTCATACCAGGTATTCAATACACGGGCCGCAAGTTTACGACCTAATACTTTTTTAAGTCCTGTTTTTGAAACTTTCACCTCTTCTGCAAGGTCAAAGATTTCTAAAATATCTTTATCGCGCTCAAATCCAATGGCACGGAAAAGTGTGGTAACAGGTAATTTTTTCTTTCTATCGATATACGCGTACATAACGCTGTTGATATCGGTAGCAAATTCTATCCAAGAACCTTTAAAAGGAATTACACGGGCAGAATAAAGTTTTGTTCCGTTTGCGTGGAACGATTGTCCAAAGAAAACTCCTGGTGAACGGTGAAGCTGAGAAACTACCACACGTTCTGCCCCGTTGATACAAAAAGTACCACTCGGAGTCATGTAAGGAATAGTTCCTAAGTAAACGTCCTGTACGATGGTTTCAAAATCTTCGTGTTCAGGGTCGGTACAATATAGTTTCAATCTTGCTTTAAGAGGCACACTATATGTTAAACCACGCTCTATACACTCCTGAATGGAATATCTTGGCGGGTCCACAAAATAATCTAAAAATTCTAGTACAAATTGGTTACGGGTGTCCGTAATTGGGAAGTTTTCCAGGAAGGTATTATAGAGACCTTCATTTCCCCGCTCTTCTGATTTGGTTTCTAATTGAAAGAAATCCTGAAAAGACTTGATCTGGATATCCAGGAAGTCCGGGTAATCAGGTCTGTTCTTTACAGAAGAGAAACTCACTCTTTCAGTTTGCTTTGCTAACATCAATGGACGGATTATAATTTATAAAAAAACGGGCGCGCAAGGAGTTAATCCCCTATATACGCAAAAGGGTTTAGACCTTCAGGAACGAATTCCTGAGGTCTAAACCTAAATAATATTGCTGGTGGCAAGCTTATTTAAGCTCAACCTCAGCTCCTGCTTCTTCTAGCTGTGCTTTAAGTGCTTCTGCTTCGTCTTTAGCTACTCCTTCTTTAACTGGAGCTGGTGCGCCATCTACTAATGCTTTAGCATCTTTAAGACCAAGACCTGTAAGTTCTTTTACAAGCTTAACAACTGCTAGTTTAGATCCACCTGGAGCTTTAAGAATTACATCAAACTCAGACTGCTCTTCAACTTCTTCACCACCACCAGCAGCACCGCCACCGGCAACAGCTACTGCAGCAGCAGCAGGCTCTATACCATATTCTTCTTTTAAAATATCAGCTAACTCGTTTACTTCTTTTACGGTTAAGTTAACCAATTGTTCTGCGAATTCTTTTAAATCTGCCATTTTCTATCGTTTTTAAAAAGTTCTTTAATTTATATTTGTTAAAAAGTGCGTACTAATTTATCCTTCCTTTTCAGAAAGTGTTTTAAGGATTCCAGAGATTTTACCGCCACCAGACTTAAGTGCTGAAATAACATTCTTAGCAGGTGATTGTAATAGTCCAACGATATCCCCAATAACCTCTTCTTTAGACTTGATATTTACAAGTGCGTCAAGGTATTCGTCTCCTACATAAACAGCTTCTTCAACAAAAGCTCCTTTAAGAAGTGGTTTTTCGTTTTTCTTTCTGAATTCTTTAATTACTTTGGCCGGTGCATTACCGGTTTCAGAAAACATTATGGAAGTGTTGCCTTTCAATACTGAAGGAAGGTCTCCAAATTCTTTATCTGAAGCTTCCATCGCTTTAGCAAGCAACGTATTCTTAACTACAGCCAGCTTTACGTTAGCCTTAAAACAAGCTCTACGCAAGTTTGAAGTTGTTCCGGCATCAAGGCCAGATATATCTGCTAAATAAACCACAGAATTATCTGTTAACTGGGCAGTTAAATCTTCAATTACTATTGATTTTTCTTCTCTTGTCATAATCTATACTATTATTGCTCAGTGAACCTTTTAGTATCAACCTGAACGCTCGGGCTCATTGTAGAAGACATGTGTATACTCTTAATATACACACCCTTAGATGCCTGAGGTTTCAACTTCACTAAAGTAGTTAATAATTCTCTCGCGTTTCCAGCAATTTTTTCAGCTTCAAAAGATGCTTTTCCAATTCCAGCGTGAACAATACCGGTTTTATCAACTTTAAAGTCAATTTTACCAGCTTTAACATCAGATACTGCTTTGGCAACATCCATAGTTACAGTTCCTGTTTTTGGGTTAGGCATTAATCCTCTTGGTCCAAGTACTCGTCCCAACGGTCCTAATTTTCCCATTACGCTAGGCATAGTGATAATTACATCAACATCTGTCCATCCACCTTTTATTTTGTCTAGATATTCATCAAGACCTACATAATCGGCTCCGGCTTCTTTAGCCTCTTCTTCCTTATCTGGAGTAACTAACGCAAGTACTTTTACATCTTTACCTGTACCGTGTGGAAGGGTTACAACACCTCTTACCATTTGGTTGGCTTTTCTTGGATCTACATTCAAACGAACCGCTAAATCCACAGATGCATCGAAGTTTTCGTTAGCAACTTCTTTAATTAAAGCTGAAGCTTCTGCCACCGAGTAAGCTTTATTGCTCTCGATCTTAGATTGGGCTTCTTTTTGCTTTTTAGTTAATTTTGCCATTTTCAATTTCTTTTTGGATTAAAACGGTGCATCACCTTTTACAGTTATTCCCATTGAACGAGCTGTTCCAGCAACCATTTTCATTGCAGATTCTACGGTGAAGGCATTTAAATCCTGCATCTTATCTTCTGCAATAGTTCTAACCTGATCCCAAGAAACACTTGCTATTTTCTTTCTGTTTGGTTCTCCTGAACCTTTTTTGTTCTTAGATGCTTCCAACAATTGTACTGCAGCTGGAGGGGTTTTAATCACAAAGTCAAAAGACTTATCTGAATAAACCGTAATCGCAACCGGCAATACTTTACCTTGTTTATCCTGGGTTCTACCATTGAATTGCTTACAGAATTCCATGATATTTACCCCGGCAGCACCCAAAGCAGGTCCAACTGGTGGTGATGGGTTAGCAGCACCTCCGCGAACTTGTAGTTTTACAACTTTACTTACTTCTTTTGCCATTTTCTTAATTTTTAAGGTGATAGTTTGTTAGAGTGGAAGCTTTAAAAAACCATCAAAAAATATGTAACTAAAATCTTTATACTTTTTCTACTTGCATATAGCTCAACTCTAATGGTGTTTTTCTTCCGAAAATCTTAACCATTACCTCAAGCTTACGCTTTTCTTCATTTATCTTTTCTACTGTACCATTAAAGCCGTTAAACGGACCGTCTATAACTTTTATGGTTTCTCCAATAGTAAAAGGTATTGCAATATTATCGGTTTTTACTGAAAGCTCATCTACTTTACCAAGCATTCTGTTAACTTCAGATTTTCTAAGCGGAACAGGATCTCCTCCTTTTGTTTCCCCTAAAAACCCAATAACACCATTAATATTTTTAATCACGTGTGGCATTTCACCTTCAAGACTAGCCTGAATCATTACATACCCTGGAAAATAAACACGTTCTTTGTTTACTTTCTTACCATTTCTAATTTGGATAACTTTTTCGGTAGGAACTAAAACCTGATCCAGATAATCTTCCATCCCAAGATGGTTAACCTCTTTCTCAATATAGTCTTTAACCTTGTTCTCCTGACCGCTAACGGCACGAACTACATACCACTTTTTTTCCTTTCCTTCTGCCATCCTACTATCTTTAAGATTTAATCCATTTAAAATATTCTTCGATAGCCGAGCTAAATACGGTATCTACACCCCAAATAGCCAGTGAAAAAATAATAGAAAAAACAGCTACAAGGATGGTTAGCCTCTGTGCTTCGGGCCAGCTTGTCCAGGTAACGTGGTTTTTTAATTCGTTATAAGATTCTGATATATAATTGCCAATTCCTGCCATGTGATTCTAAAGGTATTTGCACGGGTTGAGAGGCTCGAACTCCCGACACCTGGTTTTGGAGACCAGTGCTCTACCAACTGAGCTAAACCCGTAAATATAATATAAATGAAGGTTTCCCGCCCAAGCGGGAAACCTTTTTATATCTAAACTGTAATTAGTCTAAAATTTCAGTAACCTGTCCAGCACCTACAGTTCTACCACCTTCACGGATAGCGAAACGTAGACCAACATTCATTGCAATAGTCTGGATAAGCTCTACAGTAATTGTAAGGTTATCACCAGGCATTACCATCTCAACTCCATCAGGAAGGTTAATTGTTCCTGTTACGTCAGTTGTACGTACGTAGAACTGAGGACGGTAGTTGTTGTGGAATGGAGTGTGACGTCCACCTTCTTCTTTTTTAAGGATATAAACCTCTGCTTTAAACTTAGCGTGAGGAGTTACAGATCCAGGCTTGGTAATTACCATACCTCTTGAGATCTGAGACTTTTCAATACCTCTTAATAAGATACCAACGTTATCTCCAGCTTCACCTCTATCAAGGATCTTACGGAACATCTCAACACCAGTAATAGTAGAAGTAAGTTTTTCAGCTCCCATACCAATAATCTCTACAGGATCTCCAGTGTTTGCAACACCAGTCTCAATACGACCAGTTGCAACAGTACCACGACCTGTAATAGAGAATACATCTTCAATAGGCATCAAGAAAGGCTTATCTACATCACGTTCTGGTAATTCAATCCAGCTATCTACAGCTTCCATCAAATCAAGAACGGTTTTAGACCATTTCTCATCACCTTCAAGAGCTCCAAGTGCAGAACCTGAAATTACAGGACCATTATCACCATCATACTCATAGAAAGAAAGAAGATCTCTAACTTCCATTTCTACTAATTCTAAAAGCTCCTCATCATCAACAAGGTCAACTTTGTTTAAGAATACAACGATTCTTGGGATACCAACCTGGCGTCCAAGAAGGATGTGCTCACGAGTTTGTGGCATAGGCCCATCAGTTGCAGCAACTACAAGAATTGCACCGTCCATTTGAGCAGCACCAGTAACCATGTTCTTTACATAATCGGCGTGACCAGGACAGTCAACGTGAGCGTAGTGACGGTTAGCAGTTTGATACTCTACGTGAGAAGAGTTAATTGTAATACCTCTTTCTTTTTCTTCAGGAGCATTATCAATTTGATCAAAAGCACTAGCTTCTGAATATCCAGCATCAGCCATTACTTTAGTAATCGCTGCTGTTAAAGTCGTTTTTCCGTGATCTACGTGTCCAATTGTACCTATGTTAAGGTGCGGTTTGGAACGATCGTATGTTTCCTTTGCCATAATTAATACTTATTTAATCTTAGTTATATATTAGTGTTCAATTTAATACAATCTAGAGCCAACGACGAGAATTGAACTCGTGACCTCTTCCTTACCAAGGAAACGCTCTACCCCTGAGCTACGTCGGCAAGCCGAAAGTTTCCACTTTCAAGGTTCACCGGTTCAAACAAGAATAACCATAAACCAATACTGGCTTACGGATGTTTAACTTTACTTAAACCGGAAAAATAAATTTAGAAAACAAGAATATAAATTTCCTGTTTTCTAATTAAGAGCGGGAGACCGGGTTCGAACCGGCGACATTCAGCTTGGAAGGCTGACGCTCTACCAACTGAGCTACTCCCGCATTATCGACTCAGGGCTTATAAATTTAAAGTTCCAGGATTTTCACATCCCTGAATCTTGAACTTTAAACATTTGTTGTGGGGAGAGCAGGATTCGAACCTGCGAAGTTGAAAACAGCAGATTTACAGTCTGCCCTCGTTGGCCGCTTGAGTATCTCCCCAAATTTATTTTTCCACTATTTCATAGAACCGTAGCCGGCGCGCCAGCTAAGCTTTATGACGGTTTGTTTTTTAACGGCTGCAAATAAACGTAATTTTACAGCACCGTCCAAAGCATTTTTAAAAATTTTTCTATAAAATTTTTAGCCACTTAATTTTCAATAAATTAAGTTTCAAAAAACACTTTACTTCAAAATTTCAAGAGCCGATGGAGGGACTCGAACCCACGACCTGCTGATTACAAATCAGCTGCTCTAGCCAGCTGAGCTACATCGGCCTTTACGCTACTTTTTTAGCATAAAAAAGTCCGCTATTTCTAACGGACTGCAAATGTATATAAATTATTCCTTTCACAAAACAATTCTGCGAAAAAAATATTTAAACGTGAGCACTTAATTTTTCTTTACGTTTAATTAACTGTCTTTGTAGGGATGAAGCACATTCATCTACGCATTCTTCAAATTTCTTACAGGTTTTCTTTACCATAATATCACCGCCGGGAATACTTAATAAAACTTCGGTAATTTTATTATCCTTTCCACTTGTATTCTGAACTTTTAAAAAGACATCAGCGTAGATAATTTTATCGTAATAATTTTCAAGCCTATCCAATTTGCGTTGGATGAAATCAATTAATTTTTGATCGGCGTTGAAGTTAACAGACTGCACATTTACTTTCATCTTCTGTAGAATTTAATTAAACATTATTTTAATTGGTCTTTTTGTTCCTTGGGTGCGCCATTTGATGAACTTTACTAAGTTCCGAAATACTATTGTGGGTATATACCTGTGTAGCAGCTAGACTGGAATGCCCAAGTAATTCTTTTACCGCGTTCAGGTTGGCGCCCTGGTTCAATAAATGTGTAGCAAATGAGTGCCGCAATATATGCGGACTCCTTTTTATTTTGCCAGACACCTTACTAAAATAATTATTAATAATTCTATAAACAAGGCTTTCGTATAATTTAATACCTTTTTGAGTTACAAATAAATAGGGTGTCTCCCGCCCTTTCACCAAATCTGCTCGTTTACTTATATAATTTTGCAGATTAGAAATCACGCCGGGCAATAACGGAATAATTCTTTCCTTTTGTCTTTTACCAAGTACTTTAACATATTTCCCACTTAAATCTACATTCTGAAGTTTAATTTCAATCAGCTCTATACGTCTCATTCCAGTAGTGTAAAAAAGCTCTACGATTAAACGGTCGCGTAAACCTTCAAAATCTGAAGTATCAATTTGTTCTAGTACCTGGGTTATTTCAGCTTCAGAAAATGGAACCTGAATTTTAGAAGCGGTTTTTAAGGCCTTATGTTTTGCAAGAGGAGAGAATTCTATATCGCCGGTTTTTTGCAAAAAGCGATAGTACGCTTTTAAAGAAGAAATTTTTCGGTTTACACTTCTATTAGACAAACCCTGGTCTACCAAAGCAACAATCCAGTTTCTTATTTGGGAATAATGCACTCTGCTGAGATCCTTTTCCTCAAACTCAAACAAAATAAATTCTGAAAAAGATTTTAAATCTGTTTTATAAGCGGTTAGCGTATTGGGAGAATATTTTTTCTCCAACTGCAGGTAATCTAAAAACTGGGAAAAGGACATAAAAAAACTGTTGACAGACAAAGTTAGCAAACTTTAATCTATCAACAGTTATATTTGTTTTTCCGAATAGCTTCGGAAAAATTCGATTATCCTTTTACTAGATATCTTCCTGATCTCTCAAATGCTGGATGTACTCGGCTTTTTGATGCTGAGCTCTCTTCGCAACAGAAGGTTTCGTGAAATGCTGGCGGCTTCTCAGCTGGCGCATTGTTCCGGTTTTATCGAATTTTCGCTTAAAACGCTTTAGCGCTCTATCTATATTTTCTCCGTCTTTTACTGGTATTATTAACATAGTGTCATCACCCCCTTTCTTTAGAAATAGGCTGCAAAGATAATTTAAATCTAAGAACCCACAATCAATATTTTAATTATTTATTCAAGTTTATTTTGCCGCTGGCTTGTACTCTTTTTTATCGATGACCATTTTAGCTATGATCTCCCTTAAAATCTCTGAAGTTCCACCACCAATTGGTCCTAAACGGCTGTCGCGGAACATTCTTGCCAAGGGATAATCTTCCATATAACCATAACCTCCCAGCATTTGCAAACAATCGTATATAACCTTATCGGCCATTTTTGTAGAAAGTAATTTAGACATACTTGCTTCTTTCACCACGTATTGCCCCTCGTCCAGGCGTTTTGCGATAGAATAATTGAATTCCTTATTCATTTCTATTTCGCTGGCCATATCGGCCACCGAATGTCTTAATGCCTGAAATTTATCTATGGTTCTGCCAAAAGCTTCTCTTTCGGACATATAGCCTAACGTATAATCTAAAGCAAATTCCGCACGGGCGTGGGCGTTAATTCCCATAATTAAACGCTCTAAAGCAAAGTGCTGCATGATATAAGAGAAACCTTTTCCCTCTTCACCCATTAGATTTTCAGCAGGAATTTCCACATCATCAAAAGCAATTTCTGCAGTATCTGAAGCTCTCCACCCCAGTTTATCTAATTTTGAAGCCGAAATCCCCGGGGTTTCCCTGTCTACAATAAAAATACTCATCCCTTTATTTCCCTTATCAGGATTGGTCTTGGCGGCCACCACTAAATAATCTGAATAAACCCCGTTTGTAATAAAAGTCTTGGATCCGTTTAAGATATATTTATCGCCTTTTTTAATTGCCGTGCTCCGCATTCCGGCAACATCAGAGCCACCAAAAGGTTCGGTAATACAAAGACAACCTATTTTATCACCATCAATACTTGGCGTAAGATATTTTTTCTTAATTGCATCGTCACCTTCTTTGTTTACATGCGTCATTGCTAAATAAGCGTGAGCCCACATAGCAGCAGCAAAACCACCGCTATTAATTTTTTGAAGTTCTTCCAGGAAAATTACGGTATAAAAAATATCAAGATTCATCCCGCCATATTCCTCGGGCTGGTTAAGCCCAAAGTAGCCCATTTCACCAAATTTCTTCCAGATAAAGCGTTCTATTGTGCCGGTATTCTCCCATTTATCAATATGAGGCACCACCTCTTTCTGTAAAAAGTCCTGAAAACTTTTTCTAAAAAGTTCGTGTTCCTCTGTAAAATACAATGTATTCATGCTATTTTCTTTTTTCTTTTATTTAGAAAGGAAGCAAACTTCCGGGGTACTAAAATAAAATCAATTTTTATTTTAATAATTATTCCCCGGATAAATATTTAAGAATGCTAAAATTCCGAATATTCAATTTAAGCTCAAATATAATTGAATTCTATCGATTTTATCTGAAGGGAAACTTTCTATTTTTGATAATTCTTCAAAATAACTGATTTCTTCATGATCAATTATCTCCCGCGCAAGCTCATATTTAATATAAGGAACCTCTATCAGGTCTAAAACTTTCGCCCTATTATATTAATTAAGCTGAATTCTTCCTTTTGAAAAACCTGGAATTGCCGTGGCAACTTGTTCCGGGTTTCATAATTTAAACCATAAATATCTTTAACTGAATCTCGCATCTAAAACCACCTATTTTGGTAATTCACAATTCTATTAGCCAGCACCTCACATCTTCCGTTTACCCTTTTCAAATCTTCTGCTTCAGCCGTATTTAAATCTCAAATTTCTACGGATGGGATATTCCTGTTATATTTCTTTTTCTTTTCAGCTTCAATCACCCAATCCGGAAATTTAAAATATGGAGAAATTGTTCCTAAAAAGAAATCTGAAATTCCTATGGTCTTTTGAAAATCTTCAACAGAATTAATCCATGTATCTTCTTCTCTAAATTGATGAAGCTTATCAATTTCTGCGACACTCACTTCTAAAGTATAGTCTTTGAAATCTGTAATGTAAGGGGATTAAAAGGTAAAATCTTAACCGAATCTGCTTCTGCCCTGACTAGTTTTATAGAATTTATTTGAGCCGGGAAAGCTTCAATTTCTTACCGATATGAAGCTTAAAAATCACCTTTCGAAGATAAATAAGCAAAAAAAAGAAATTGGCTGAAGAATAATTATAACCAGCACCAAAAGAAAAATCCCATTATGGCTTTTGGTGAACACAAAATGGGATTTTATCGGTTTTATATTTACTTTAAGATTAGCTGGCTTTTGCCTCCCGTTGCTTCTTGAATAATTCCCCGGCTTTTAGCTTGCGAGAATATTCATTAAGATCTCTTCTAACTTCACTAGACATTATGTAAAGTCCTATAATATTAGGGAAAGACATTGCCAGAATCATCATATCAGAGAAGTCGAGTACGGCTCCTAAACTAATAGAGGCTCCTACTACAACAAAAACAAGGAATAATATTTTATACGCCAATTCGGTCTTTTTACTTTTTCCGAATAAATACGTCCAGGAACGCATACCGTAGTAAGACCAGGATATCATTGTTGAAAACGCAAATAAGAAAACTGCCATTGCCAGTACGTAAGGGAACCAGGAAACTACACTTGCAAAAGCATCTGAAGTTAACTGCACTCCACCTACACCCTGTACTTCATGCATTCCGGTAAAGATCAACACTAGAGCGGTTAACGTACATACAACTACAGTATCAATAAAAGGCTCTAATAAAGCGACAAAACCTTCAGATGGCGGATGGTTTGTTTTAGCGGCCGAGTGGGCAATCGCTGCAGAACCTACACCGGCTTCGTTAGAGAAAGCGGCACGTTGGAAACCAACAATTAACACTCCAATAATTCCCCCTTTCAGTGCGGTTGGGTTAAATGCCCCGTCATAAATAGCTCCAAATGCAGGACCAATATTTTCTATATTTATAAAAATTACGGTTAATGCTCCAAGTACATAGACTATAGCCATAAAAGGAACTACCTTACCCGTTACTTTGGCAATACTTTGAATTCCTCCAATAATCACAATTCCTACCAAAACTGCCACACCTAAGCCAAACCAAAAACCGTTTCCTATTAAGAAAGAAAATTGACCGGAAAGGATTTCAAAAGACTGGTTAGCCTGAAACATATTTCCTCCTCCAAAAGAGGCACCAATACCCAGCACCGCGAAGAAAGCTGCAAGGAATTTACCTAAACCTCGCATATTTCTTTTTTCAAGTCCGTAGCGTAAATAGTTCATCGGACCTCCAAAAATTCTTCCTTCAGAATTGATAAAACGATATTTTACACCAAGGGTACATTCAACAAATTTTGAAGCCATCCCTAGTAAACCGGCAATAATCATCCAAAAAGTGGCTCCTGCACCACCCAGCGAAATTGCTACGGCAACACCGGCAATATTACCAAGTCCAACTGTTGCTGAAACAGCTGTAGCCAATGCCTGAAAATGGGTTATACTACCCGGCGCATTTGGCTCGTCATATTTCCCTCTTGCAAGGTCTATAGAATGCTTAAATCCTTTAAAATTGATGAAGCCCATTTTTACTGTAAAAAAAGCTGCACCAAAAATTAACCAAACAACAATAAAAGGAATATTATGTTTTTGTGGAGTACCGTTGGGATTTGTCAACAATTGTGGCTCATCGTATTCTATTTGAGCCAGCATATGGGCATTGGTTTCTATAAGGTCTGAACTGTTTTCATAATCCCAGATCATCTCACCTTCTTCCGCCAGGTAACTTACAGTCCCGGTAGCATTGGCTAAAACATCTAACTCACCACTACTTTCTGAATCTACAATAGCTATTAAGTCGCCTTCATCTACGTGGGCTCCTTCTTCTACTATCCATTCTTTTAATATAAATTTATCTTCTGCATCGGCAGCCCACTCAGGTGTGGGAACATATCTTTCTTCGGCATATACCTTTGGATCGTAAATCCCTAGAGCGGTAAATGGATCCCAGAAAAGTACTGCAGTCATCCCCTCAACAATAGGAACAAAAGTCCCGTTAAAATGTTCGGTAATAGCTTCGGCCTTTATTTCAAAGCTCTTTGTAACAGAATTACCTTCACTGTCGGTAACTGTAACTTCATAAGGCACGCCTTCGGTAAGCCCCTCTGCCCTGGATGATTCTAATGAGGTTTCGGGGTCAGACCATTGATATTTATAAGGAGGCACTCCTCCTTCAACTTCAAGATCTATAAACCCGTTATTAATTACATTGGAAGGATTGCCAACTTTGGCCTGTACATCCAGTTCTTGTGCATTAATCGCTAAAATTGAAAACAAAAAGAACATTGAAAGCAGATACTTTCTCATATAGTATAAAGGTTGTTTAATTTAGATTGTTAATTTCCGCGAAGCAAGATGCTAAAAAAATGGGCCTTTTCAAATTTTTGGGAGTTAAAATGTAAAGGCTTTGTTAAATTTAATTTGATTTAATTCTGAAGAACCTTAAATTTATTGATAAAAATTCAGTTTAATACCAGTTATAGATCAAAAACTGAAGTTCTTTTAGTGTACACCAAATCCTTAAGTTTTAGCCAAAAAGCCAGTACCAAATAAACCACAAACCACGATCCCAGGGTTACAAAAGAGGCATAAATAAAAAACAAACGCACACTTTTGGCGCGCATTCCCACTTTATCGGCCACTCGGGAGGACACATAAAAACCATGTCGCTCAAAAAAATAACGAATATTGTGAACCATTTTTGTCATCCTTACAAATATAAGATTTTAAGTCTTTCGTTGCATTAATTTTACACCAATAGCACAATCAAGACATTTATTGGTATCACAATGATTCTTTTTCAAGTGTACCATAGCCTGGGAATGTAAAGCGTTTTCCGTACTGCCATTGCTAATTAAAAACTCATTTCCATTAAGATTAAGCCCAAAGTTTTTAGCTAACAACTGAAATAAAACTGCCTCCTAGTTATTCCCCGTTAAAAATTAGAAAAATGCGCTTTAAGGCCAGCCTTTTAAGCTACTGGGGTAACATTTGGGGGATTTCATCTCTAATTTCTTCAACCCAATAACGGTACATCAATCCGCTGGGGTGTAAACCATCTTCGGCTACAAGTTCGCTATCTCTCCCTGCTTCACGCGAGATTGGTGTGATATTATAAAAATCGACTTCAAATTCTGACGCTACCTGTCTAAAAACCGCATTAAATTCATCGATCTCCTCTCCAATAGTTTCCGCATTTTCTTCTCCAAAAGGTGTTACACCATAATCTGGAATACTCAAAGCAAAAACTCCTTTCTCCCTGCGTTTGGAATGGTTAAGTGCCAACTTAAAAATCTCACGCAGCTCTTCCTCATAATCGTCAATACTTTGTCCCTGGTATTGATTATTGACACCGATTAAAATGGAAACCAGATCAAATTCTCGTGTATAATTTAATTCAGACCTCATTGCAGCTAGTAGATTTCCAGAGGTCCAACCGGTTTTGGCAATAATTTTAGGCGGGGCAACTTTATAACCTCTTTCATTTAATTGAGCTACCAATTGTACCGGCCAGCGCTCTTTTTCGGGAACACTTTCACCAATCGTATAAGAATCCCCCAGCGCGAGGTAACTGTAATCCATACCAGAAGTATTATCGGTTTCAGTATTCTGAGTGACCGAATTAGAAGTATTACAACCTATTGCTAAAAATGCTAAAAATATGAAGTAGAAATTTTTCATTCAAAATCTGATTAAGGCTTTAAATAGCGTATTTTGCAGCAATTTAAAACATTTAGCCCATTTGTAATATGAAATTGTACTTCATTTTATTCTTTTTAAGCAGCGCATTATTCGCCCAGGAAACCCCGGCGGAAAGCTTTTGGAAACAACTTCAGCAACATTGCGGAAAAGCTTATGAAGGCACCATACCCCAGGGAATGGGTAATGATGATTTCGATAACAAGAAATTACTGATGCACGTGAGATCCTGTGAAGAAGATGAAATTAAAATCCCATTTTTTGTGGGTGAAAATAAATCCCGAACTTGGATTTTAAGATTAAAGGATGATAAAATTCAGCTGAAACACGATCACCGCCAACCTGATGGAAGTGAAGATAAAATCACGCAATATGGCGGAACATCATCTAATACCGGCTTAGCGAACATCCAGGTTTTTCCTGCTGATGAGGAAACCGCTGAACTTATTCCAGCTGCAGCGACTAATGTTTGGTGGATTAGCTTGGATGATAAAATTTTTAGTTACAACCTTAAAAGAATTGGTTCTAAAACAAATTTCACTGTAGAATTTGATCTTTCCAAACCGGAAAAAACTCCCACTGCACCCTGGGGTTGGAAAGAATAATATTTTAAGATTTTTTTATAGCCAACACCTAAATTCCGGTTAAAGCCTCCTGAAACAATTCCTTTTTGAAAATTTTGTTTATCTTTTTTAGCAAAGTGAACCAGAATTCAATTATGGAATCCAACCAAGAAAATCATACCAATACTACTTCAAATATTGCTTCAAAAGCAAGACAGGAAAAAGAGGAACCTAAAACTGGCATTGGACGTTTCTTTTCTAAACTAGGATATTCAATTTGGATAGCGGTTATGGTAGTTGGCGGTATAATTGCCTTCCTGGTTTCCCTCCTGGTATTATGAAAAGTCTAAAAACGGTATTTGTAATATTCTGTCTAACTTTTGTAATTCTACAAACTCTCCTTCTTTTAGAAACCCCACTACCCGATTTAATTAATTTCTACCTGGCAGATTTTCTTTGTATGCCAATTGTTTTAAGCATCTGTCTCTTTACTGTACAGTTTTTAAAAAAGGACAAATCTTTACGTTTAAATCTTATAACTGTACTATCCGTATTCGTGATGTATGCAATTTACTTTGAAGTTATCCTCCCACCCTTACACTGGAGATATACCGCAGACATTCTTGATGTACTTCTTTATTTAATTGGGAGTTTTGTCTTTTATTTTCTTCAGAAATTACCTTGAGAAAACCAACCCGGAGCGCGCTTACGAGACATTCAAAGAGATTAAAAATTTTAATTTCGAAACAAGCATCTTAGCATACAATCTCCATCATTGAGTCAATTATCTTACTTAAGCTGCTTTCCTAAATTTTTCACTTATGTAAATTTCTCCCGCTTTAAGTCTTTTTAGGTAATTTATCATATCCTCCCGCACTTCAGAAGACATTATATATAAACCTATAATATTTGGAAAAGACATGGCTAAAATCATCATATCAGAGAAACTAAGTACGGCACCGAGACTTGTAGAAGCGCCAAGAACAACAAATAGAAGGAACATAACTTTATAAACGGTTTCAGATTTTACACTTTTCCCAAAAAGATAAGTCCAGGATCTCATCCCATAGTAAGACCAGGAAACCATAGTTGAAAATGCAAATAGGAAAACTGCAAAAGCGAGAACAGCCGGGAACCAGGAGATTACACTACCAAATGCATCTGAGGTTAACTCTACTCCTCCCAGCCCATTCACTTCATGCATACCGGTAAAAATAAGCACAAGGGCCGTCATAGTACAAACAACCATAGTATCTATGAAAGGTTCTACCAAAGAAGTAAAACCATCGGCTATAGGATTATTAGTTTTTGAAGCACTATGTGCAATTGCAGCCGAACCAACCCCAGCTTCACTGGAAAAAGCAGCCCGTTGCAAACCAATAATTAAAACTCCAATAAATCCGCCTTTAAGGGCATCAGCAGAGAGTGCTCCGTTAAAAATTGCAGAAAAAGCCCCACCTATATTTTCTATGTGAGTACCAATTACAATAGCACATCCAAGAATATATACTATCGCCATAAAAGGAACCACTTTTCCAGTAACTTTAGCAATACTATTAATACCCCCAATTATTACCACCCCCACTAATATAGCGAAGCCTATACCAAACCAAAAGCCGTGACCCTGTAGAAATGGTAATTGCTCAGATACAATTTTAAACGCCTGGTTAGATTGTAGCATATTGCCGCCACCAAATGATGCCCCCACGCCAAGAACAGCAAAAAGGCCAGCAAGAAATTTTCCCAAACCTCTCATATTTCTTTTTTCCAGACCATATCGCAAGTAATTCATTGGTCCGCCAAAAATTCGGCCTTCACTATTTATAAACCGGTATTTTACTCCCAAAGTACACTCAACAAATTTTAAAGACATAGCAAAAAAACCTGCTAAAAACATCCAAAAAGTAGCACCGGCACCACCAAGGGAAATAGCTACTGCAACCCCCGCGATATTTCCTAACCCAACCGTTGCAGAAACAGCAGTTGCCATAGCCTGGAAGTGAGTAATAGTACCCGGTGCATTTGGGTCGTCATACTTCCCCCTGGCCAGGTCTATGGAATGTCTGAATCCTCGGATATTTATAAAACCAAGCCTAATTGTAAAAAAGACACTTCCAATAATTAACCATATTACGATAAAAGGAATTGCATTCATCTTCACATCTCCATTAGGATGCAATAGGGGTTGTGGTTCAGCATAAATGACTTCGGCAAAAACATGCGCGTCCTGTTTTACAACATCACTGGTGCGATTAGGGTCAAAAATTACGTGGCCTTCTTTAATAAGGTAATTGAGCCTCCCTTTTACGGGCGCAAAAACTTCAATTTCTTCACCTGTATTCGTTTCGATTATGGCAATTTTATCGCCTTCGCTAACCTCTGCATTTTTCGTGATTAACCATTCTTTTAAGGTATAAGAATTATTGCTTAAAGCATCCCATTCAGGAATGGGAATTTGTTTATTGGAGGTATATACCACAGGATCAAAAAGACCTAAAGAAGCAAAAGGATCCCAAAATAAAATCCCGCCAAGAAAATCTACGGCGGGCTGCACATTACTGTTAAAAGTTTCGGTAATAGATTCGGCAGGAATTGTAAAGGATTTGGAAACAGAATTATTATTCGCATCTGTTACTTTAATGGTATATTCCATTCCTTCAATTAAACCAGTAGATCTTCTGGCATCTAAGGCAGTAGATTGATTGCTCCATTTATACTGGTATGGCTTTTTTCCCCCCGTTACGATAACTTCGGCGGTCCCGTCGTTAATCTCGCGTGAAGGGTTTGAAAGGTTTACTTCTACCTGTAAATTAGAATTATTTTGTGTATTTTTCTGTGCCGCGGTAACGGCCGTTAACATTAAAAATATACTGGTAAAAAGCCATAAGTTCCTCATAACTAAATTGCTTTTCTATTTATCTGTTAATTATTATCTGAATAAAAAAATGAAAGTATTAAAAATTTATAATAACATATATCTTTAATACTCTCAGCTAAAAATCATTCTGAAATTAAATTCAGAATTTATATAAAATTAATCGATGAAGCCTTGTTTTTTCATCCACTCATCGTTGAAAATTTTACCAACATAACGGCTACCGTGGTCGTGGAACAATACTACAACTACATCATCTTTAGTGAAATGTTCCTTGAGTTGAAGTAAGCCTTTTGCCGCAGCTCCCGCTGAATTTCCTAAGAAAAAACCTTCTTCTTCTGCAAGTTTGCGGGTATAAATTGCAGCGTCTTTATCGGTTACCTTCGTGAATCCGTCAATTACACTAAAATCTACATTTTTCGGTAAAATATCTTCTCCAATACCTTCAGTGATATAAGGATAGATTTCTTTTTCATCAAATTCCCCGGTCTCGTGGTATTTTTTAAATACAGATCCGTAGGTATCAATTCCCCAAACTTTAATATAGGGATTCTTTTCTTTCAAATATTTACCAACCCCGGAGATTGTTCCGCCGGTACCAACGCCCACCACAAAATGGGTTACTTTTCCATCGGTTTGCTCCCAAATTTCAGGACCAGTACTTTCATAATGCGCTTTGGTATTGGCCAGATTATCATATTGATTTACATACCAGGAATTTGGTGTTTCCTCGGCCATTCTTTTAGAAGTCGAATAATAAGACTGCGGATCGTCTGGTGCCACATCGGTTGGGCAAACTACCACTTCACAACCTACCGCTTTTAAAATATCTATTTTTTCCTTACTCTGCTTATCAGAAAGCACGCAAACCATTTTATACCCTTTCACAATAGCAGCAAGCGCAAGGCCCATTCCTGTATTTCCTGATGTTCCTTCAATAATAGTTCCGCCGGGTTTTAAAAGTCCGTTGGCTTCTGCTTCCTCTACCATTTTCACTGCCATACGATCTTTAACCGAATTTCCCGGATTAAAAGTTTCGTATTTAGCCAGCACCAAGGCGTCAATTTCACTTGTAATTTTATTCATTTTCACCATTGGCGTATTCCCAATCGTGCCCAATATATTTTCTACGTAATCCATAGTTTTCATTTTGAAGTTGCAAAGGTAGAAAATTGAAACTATTTCAACAGAAATACCCCAAACTCCCTGTTTTTTATAATTTATTCAAATTTAATAGCCCGGGAAGGAGAAATCTTTGAAATTATTACCGAAGGAATTATCAGCATCAGCATACATAAAATAAGGGTTCCAAGGTTCACCGCTAGAATATAATCCCAATTTAAATAAACTGGCACTTCGGTCACATAATAAGTTTCAGGATTCAGCGGAATCAATTTAAAATACTTTTGAAGTAGTAAAATTCCGATTCCTATTAAATTCCCCCAGAAAAGTCCTTTAATAATAAGGTAACCGGCATTGTATAGAAAAATCTTTCTAATGCTCCAGTCGTTTCCGCCCAGGGCTTTCAAAATCCCAATCATTGGGGTGCGTTCTAAAATTAAAACCAACAAAGCGGTAATCATATTTATTCCGGCGACAAGAATCATAATTCCAATAATAAGGGCAATATTAAAATCGAAAAGCGCCAGCCACTCAAAAATAGAATAATACTTCTGGTTTATGGTTTGTGTATCTAAAAATGAGCCGGTGTTTTCATAAACTTCCTGGCCCTTTTTATCAATTTCATTAAAATCGTTTAGAAATACTTCAAAGTTCCCAACTTCGTTTTCATCCCAGCGATTAAGGCGTTGAATATGCCGAATATCGGCCAGCACGTAGAGCTTATCAAACTCCATAAACCCTGAATCATAAATTCCAGTAACCACAAAACCCCTGGTAAGCGGCCTATCGCTCCCATCCCGTAGGAAATAAGTCGGTACTTTATCTCCTACATTTAACTGAAGCCTGTTAGCCAAATAGGCTGAAATTAAAACCTCATCGTTCAGTGTTTTATCAAAATCGGGGAGATTGCCTTCAACCAGGAAATCTTCAAAATAGCTCCAATTATAATCGGTTCCAACACCTTTTACCACAACACCTTCGAAATCTGTTTCGGTCCTGATAATCCCAAATTTTGTCGCTACCGCCTGCACGTGCGAAATCCCTTCAACCGAAGTGAATCCTGGATAAAATTTCTGGTCTTTATCAACCGGTGTAAGGGTAACCTGGGAACTATTATTATCGTAGTTAGAGATATTAATATGCCCGTTAAAAGCGGCGATTTTATCTCTAATTTTTTCCTGTAGACCAAGTCCGGTAGCAAAAGAAACCAACATCATAACCACCCCAATCGCAATTGCTGCAATTGCTATTTTTATAATAGGTGCAGAAATACTACTTTTATGGCTTTTACCTCCAATGAGGCGCTTAACAACAAAAAATTCGAAATTCAAATTATCACGATGCTTAAAAGGTTATTCAAAAGTACATTTTTATTCGCTTTTATAGGTATTCTTTCCTGCGCAAACCAAAATAAGAAAGAGCAATCTTCTGAAGAAATTGCAATAAATAATCAAAATGAAACTGTTACAGAAGACATTATTCTGGCCGCCAATCGCACTGAAGCTTATCTTCCAATGCTTGAGGGGAAAAAAGTCGGGATTGTTGGAAACCAGACTTCTATTATGAAAAATAAAGCGGGTGAATTTACCCACGTAGTAGATTCATTATTAGCTTTAGATGTAAACCTGGTGAAAGGTTTTGCCCCAGAACACGGGTTTCGAGGTACCGCTGATGCTGGAGAAGCCGTAGAAGATGGTAAAGATACTCAAACTGGGTTGCCGGTAATTTCCCTTTACGGCGATAATAAAAAACCAAAAGCAGCACAGTTGGAAGATCTTGATGTCTTGATTTTTGATTTACAAGATGTAGGAACACGATTTTACACCTATATTTCTTCGTTGCATTATGTGATGGAAGCCTGCGCCGAAAATGACGTACAACTTATCGTTTTTGACCGGCCAAACCCCAACGGACATTACATAGATGGCCCAATTTTGGAAACTGAATTTAAAAGTTTTGTTGGGATGCACCCAATTCCTACGGTACACGGATTAACAATGGGTGAGTACGCGAAAATGATTAATGGCGAAAAATGGTTAAAAGACGGTATTCAATGTGATCTTGAAGTGATAGAAATGGAAAATTACGATCATTCCAAAACATATAATCTTCCGGTAAAACCCTCACCGAATCTGCCCAATGCCCAGGCTATAAATTTATACCCAAGTCTGTGTTTTTTTGAAGGAACCAATGTAAATGCAGGACGTGGAACCGATAAACAATTCCAGGTATTTGGATCCCCGTTTTTAGATAAAGAATATTTCGATTTCACGTATACTCCAGAATCAAAAGCCGGAGCAAAAAATCCGAAACATTTAGGAAAGGAATGCTATGGACGCGATCTTAGCGAAATAGACCCTGTAGATCAAATAAATTTAGAATGGCTGATTGAGACCTATCAAAACACCGATAAGAAGGATGAATTCTTCAACGCTTTTTTCACAAAACTTGCAGGCACCGAAGAATTACAATCTCAAATAGAAAAAGGTTTGTCAGCTGAAGAAATTAGGAAAAGCTGGCAGCAAGGTTTGGAAGAGTTTGAAGGGAAGAGGGATACTTACTTGATTTATTAGCTGTTCTGAGTTTCGGATTGCGATTTCAACATAACCATTCTACCCTTTCACCCTCCTCTTCATTTCCTCCACGATATTAAATGCCGCCGGGCAGATAGCGGTATTCTTAATCGTAAGATTAGAAATTTTATGAAAATCCTTTCGGTCGGTATGCGGAAATTCGCGACAGGCTTTTGGGCGAACGTCGTAAATTAAGCAGTAATTATCTTCAGCCAGGAAAGTGCAGGGTACTTGTTGTAGCACATAATCATTATCCTCATCTATTCGCAAATACTGTTCAATAAACTGCTGTGGTTTTTGCTTTAAATGTTTACTGATGCGCTCTATATCTTTATTGGTAAAAAGTGGGCCGGTTGTTTTACAGCAATTTGCACAGTCCAGGCAGTTGGTGCGGGAAAATTCCTCTTCGTGCATATCCTGCATTTGCCGGTCCAGATCTTTTGGCGGCTTTTTTCTAAGTTTCGCAAAAAACTTTTTATTTTCCTTATGCTTATCTTTGGCCTTTTCAGGGAGATTTTTCAGAATTTCTTCCATTCAGCAAAGATATAAAACCAACCTACACCGCATCAATGAATCAGGAAACTTCAGCAAAAGACATTTTTGGAAAAGCGATTTCAGCTTACTATCACGAAAAGGACACTACCGATATCCAGGTACATTCTCCCGATTTTGATGATGATGTAATTCCTGTTACTTATTTATTCCGAAATTATTCAGAAATGCCTCCTTTAGAGCAAAAAGCTTTGCAACTTGCTACGGGAAAGGTTTTAGATGTTGGTTGTGGTGCCGGCAGCCATTCGCTTTATCTTCAACAAGAAAAAAAATTAAATGTGACTTCCATTGATACTTCTCAAGGGGCTATAGAAATTTCCCGCCTGCGCGGAATTAAAGATGCTCGAAACATCGATTTTTTCAACCTAAAAGCTGAAAAATTTGATACTATTTTAATGCTTATGAATGGGAGCGGAATAATTGGCAAGCTTAACAACCTGGATAAATTCTTCAAAAAAACCAGAGAATTGCTGAAGACCGGGGGTAAGCTTCTTTTAGATTCTTCAGATTTAAGCTATTTATTTGACCGGGATGAAGATGGCGGAATTTGGGTAGATTCTGAAGCTGCATATTACGGAGAACTGGAATTTAAGGTAAGTTACAAAGGTGAAAATTCCGATTATTTTAATTGGCTTTATATAGATTTTCAAACCTTAAAATTTGCCGCTGAAACCAATAACTTTAGCTGTAAACGCATAAAAGAAGGAGAGCACTACGATTATTTAGCTGAATTACAAGCTTTAAAACAATAAATTTATATTTTTACCAAAATTGCTTTTCAATGTCTAAATACAAATACAGCCTTCTTCTTTTAATTTTAATGTTCAGTTTTTCCTGTACTTCAGATTCAGATGAAAATGGTGATGACGGGATTTCAGGAATAGATAAAACTGCCAATTTACAGGGTTTGGGCGATTCGGCTTCACATCTTTTAAGCGATTCTGAATTCACTTCTATGAATATAGAAATTGTTTATGTAAACGGGTTTGCTCCTACCGAAGCAGCCCTGGCAAACTTCAAAAGTTTCCTTGAAGAACGCACTTTTAAACCCGATGGTATTAATATTAGTTTAAGAGCGGTTTCTTCTTCTGGCAAGGCGCCATTTTCTATAGAAGAAATTGTAGAAATAGAAAAAGACACCCGCACCGTTTACAACGCTGGAGATGAAATTGCGGTATATATTTATTTTGCTGACGGAAAAAGCGAAAAAGACGAAGAGAATAAATTCACCTTAGGTTCTGCATTTAGAAATACATCTATGGTTATTTTTGGCGGGACTATAGAAGATTTTGCTTCTCGCCCAAATGCGCCTACCGAAAGTGATATTGAAGCCGCAGTATTAAACCACGAATTCGGGCATTTATTTGGCCTGGTAGATATTGGCACCGAACCGCAATCTGATCATAAAGATGATGATAACGAAGGCCACTGCAATGTTCCCGATTGCCTAATGCGAGCTTCTATAGAATTTGGAAGCGGAATAATCGATGAAATTGAAGGCGGCCGGGTTCCACAATTAGGAATGCACTGCATTAGAGACCTGCAAGCTGCTGGGGGGCGATAGTTATGAATCGTCGGGTTAACTATTTTCCGACTTTATCCCGAATTTTGCTTCGGGATTCTAACATTTTTGGAACTAGAAACGGCTTAGATCCTGAAATAAATTTAGGATGACGAGTATAAAATTTGACAGACTAAGCCTTCACCCTGTTTAATTCGCTACGTCACTAATAAATTTAATTCGGTACAACCTCAACTCTTCATCGTCGTAATCACCGTCAAATTCCTGGATGGCTTCATCAATTTTATCGGTTTCAGCTTCCAGAAAATATTCGTGAATTTCTTCCTGTTGGTCTTCATCTAAAATATCGTCTATCCAGTAATTTATATTCAACTTGGTGCCGCTGTAAACAATAGCCTCCATTTCCTTTATAAACTCCTTCATCTCCATTCCCTTTGCAGAAGCAATATCATCTAAAGGTAATTTCCTGTCTACATTCTGAATTATATATAATTTTAAAGCCGAATTTGCGCCGGTAGATTTTACTACCAGGTCGTCTGGACGTACAATCTCATTTTCATCTACATAACGCTGAATAAGTTCTACAAATTCTTTCCCGAACTTCTTGGCTTTGTTTTCACCAACTCCAAAAATATTGCTGAGTTCTTCAATACTCACCGGGTATTTTATAGCCATATCTTCCAGCGAAGGATCCTGAAACACCACGAAAGGCGGCACTTCATTTTTTACAGCTACTTTTTTCCGAAGATCTTTTAGCATTTTAACCAGGGTTTTATCTATCCCTGCCCCTCCAGACTGACTTGCAGTTGGAACAGCTTCCGTAGTACTGTCAAAAATATGATCATCGGTCATCATAAATGATGTTGGATTCTGCAAGAATTCTTCACCTTTAGAAGTAAGTTTTATTACACCGTAGGTTTCAATATCTTTTTTCAATAAACCGGCAACCAAAACCTGCCTGATTAAAGCCATCCAGTATTTTCCATCCCTGTCTTTTCCTTTTCCAAAGAGTGGATGAGTATCGGTTTTATGTGATAGGATAACCGCATTAGATTTACCAATAAGTGTTTTTACAACCTCTTTAGACTTATACAACTGCTTGGTTTCCTTAACCGTTTTTAAAAGTAACTGCACCTCTTCCCCGGCCTCGTGTTGTTTTTTAGGGTATCGTACATTATCGTCCATAGAGGCTCCTTCGCCGGTTTCGCTGTCAAATTCTTCCCCGAAATAATGTAGAATAAACTTTCTACGGGAAACCGAAGTTTCTGCATACGCAACTACTTCTTGCAATAAAGCGTGACCAATTTCCTGCTCGGCCACAGGTTTTCCACTCATAAACTTTTCGAGCTTTTCAATATCTTTATAGGAATAAAAAGCAAGGCAATGCCCTTCGCCCCCATCTCTTCCAGCTCGGCCGGTTTCCTGGTAATAACTTTCTATACTTTTCGGAATATCGTGGTGAATAACAAACCGAACATCGGGTTTGTCTATTCCCATTCCAAAAGCAATAGTTGCGACCACCACATCAATTTCTTCCATAAGAAACTGGTCCTGGTGTCTGCTTCGAGTTTTGGCGTCCAGCCCTGCGTGGTAGGGCACGGCATTAATTCCGTTAACCTGCAGTGTTTGTGCGAGCTCTTCAACTTTTTTCCTGCTTAAACAATAAATAATCCCAGATTTACCGCGGTGTTGTTTGATAAAACGGATAATATCGGCATTTACATTTTTGGTTTTTGGCCGTACCTCGTAATATAAATTCGGTCGGTTAAAACTTGCTTTAAAGGTATTCGCGTCGGGAATTCCTAGATTCTTAAGAATATCTTCCTGCACTTTTGGAGTCGCTGTAGCCGTAAGTGCAATAATTGGAATATTATCGCCTATACGCTTTATGATACTTCGTAAATTTCGATATTCTGGTCTAAAATCGTGACCCCATTCACTAATACAGTGCGCCTCATCTATAGCCAGAAAAGAAATCTTTTGATGTTTTAAAAACTCAACATGATCTTCTTTAGTAAGCGATTCAGGGGCTACATAAAGCAACTTGGTGACACCGTTAGCGATATCTTCTTTTACCTGCTTTACTTCAGTCTTATTTAATGAAGAATTTAGCACATGCGCAACGCCGTGCTCTGCAGAAATACTACGTATAGCGTCTACCTGGTTTTTCATTAAAGCAATAAGGGGCGAAACTACAATTGCCGTTCCTTCTTCAATCAACGCAGGGAGTTGGTAACATAGGGATTTCCCTCCTCCGGTAGGCATTACCACAAAAGAATTATTCTTATTCACTATACTGGTAATCACCTCTTCCTGAAGGCCTTTGAATTGACTAAACCCAAAGTACTTCTTTAGCTGTTGGTGTAAATCAATTTCCGTCAAACTCATTCAATTGTGTTACAATTTTACATACATTTGCATAACTAAAGATACATATTTCTTTAAACTCACAATCCTTAATTTTATCTAAATTTGAAACTGAAGGAAAAAATCCTTATTGCTGCAAAAGAAACTATTTCCATTGAGGCCAAAGCGATTGCAAACCTTGAAAATTTTATTGATAGTGAGTTTGCTGAAGCCGTAGAAAAAATTTACGATGCAAAAGGAAGGGTAATTGTTACCGGCATTGGAAAAAGTGCCGTAATTGCCACAAAAATAGTAGCTACGCTTAATTCTACAGGCACCCCTGCAATTTTTATGCACGCTGCAGACGCCATTCACGGCGATCTTGGGACTATTCAAAAAGACGATGTTGTAATTTGTATTTCCAAAAGCGGAAATAGCCCTGAAATAAAGGTTTTAGTACCTTATATTAAGGATTTCAATAATTTACTTATTGGAATTACGGCCGATAAAGAATCTTTCCTGGGAAGGGAATCTGACTATGTGTTGAACTCTTATGTAGAAAAAGAAGCCTGCCCCAATAATCTTGCGCCTACTACCAGTACAACGGCACAGATGGTAATGGGAGATGCTTTGGCAATTTGTCTATTAAAACTGAAAGGTTTTTCACGTAAAGATTTTGCAAAATATCATCCCGGTGGTTCGCTTGGTAAAAAACTTTACCTGAGAGTGAGTGATATTACCGCACAAAATATGAAACCCCAGGTTGCGCCAGAAACTTCAGTTACCGATGCGATTATAGAGATCTCAGAAAAAATGCTTGGAGTTACTGCAGTAATTGAAAACAATAAAATTATAGGTATTATCACAGATGGGGATATCAGACGAATGCTTAAAAATAATACCGAATTCAAAAACCTTACAGCCAGGGATATTATGAGTCCTAATCCAAAAACCATAGACCAGGATTCCCTGGCGGTAGACGCTTTAGAAATGCTGGAAGAAAATAAAATTTCCCAGTTACTGGCCCTTGATAACCAAACCTACGCGGGTGTAGTACATATACATAACTTAATTCGAGAAGGAATTTTATAATGAAGCAAATTGGCACCCCTGAACCTGAGATGTCCTTTTTGGACCATTTAGAAGATTTAAGATGGCATTTAATAAGATCTGTTGTCGCAATTGTTGTGGCCGGTTCTATAGCTTTTCTTTTAAAGGGATTCATCTTTGATGTATTACTTTTTGGACCCAGTAGAGGCGATTTCTTTTCGTACGATATTCTCTGCCGAATTACCACTTCGCTGGGAGTAGATGCCGGTTTCTGTTTTGACGAGATGCCATTTAGGATTCAAAGTAGAACAATGGGCGGGCAATTTTCGGCACATGTCTGGACCTCTATAACCGCCGGGTTTATTATTGCATTTCCTTACGTTATCTACCAGTTTTGGCTGTTCGTTGCGCCTGCAATGCACGATAATGAACGTAAACACGCTAAAGGATTTATATTTATCACTTCCTTGTTGTTTTTTATAGGGGTAGTTTTTGGATACTACGTGGTAACACCGTTATCTATAAATTTCCTGGGGAAATATCAGGTAAGTGAAACCGTTTTTAACGATTTCGACCTGGGTAGTTATATTGGCCTGGTTAGGGCTTCAGTGCTTGCCAGTGGACTTATTTTTGAATTACCAATTGTTATTTATTTTCTTACCAGGGTTGGAGTGGTAACGCCGCAATTCCTTCAAAAATACCGAAAATACGCATTAGTTATTGTACTGATACTTTCAGCCATAATTACCCCTCCCGATATTGTTAGCCAGATAATTGTGGCTATTCCGGTACTGATACTTTATGAAGTAAGTATTATTATTTCAAAAGTAATCTACAAACAAGAACAAAGAAAACTTAATAAAAATTAGCTATGATTAATAAAGTTGACGAATTCAATGCTTACCGTCAGCAGATGAATGATAAAATCCTTGGAGAAAACAATAAAGTGCTCAAAAGGATTTTTAATTTAGATACCAATGCTTTTACTGAAGGTGCAGTAGATAAAAAAACAAAAGAATTATTAGGTCTTGTTGCCTCCCTGGTTTTGCGTTGCGACGATTGTGTGAAATACCATTTAGAATCCAGTTATAAAGAAGGCTTAACCCGTGAACAGGTTATGGAAACCTTGAGTATTGGCACTCTAATTGGAGGAACTATTGTAATTCCTCACCTTCGCCGCGCCCATGAATACTGGGAAGCTCTGGAAAATGCTAAAGAATAACAGGCTGGCATAAAAAATGTAACTTAGCTCTAAAATGCTTTTTGAATGAAATTACGTGCCGAGAATTTAGTTAAAGCCTATAAAGGAAAAGAAGTTGTAAAAGGAATCTCTCTCGAAGTAAATCAGGGCGAGATCGTAGGATTGCTGGGACCAAACGGCGCCGGGAAAACCACTTCTTTTTATATGATTGTGGGCCTTATAAAACCAAATTCCGGTAAAATTGTTTTAGACAAGGTTAATATCACCAAATACCCGATGTACAAACGGGCGCAGCATGGAATTGGATATTTGGCACAGGAAGCTTCCGTTTTCAGGAAACTTAGTATTGAAGACAATATTATGAGCGTGCTTGAACTCACCGATCTTTCTAAAAAAGAGCGCCACGATAAGATGGAAACACTTATTGAAGAATTTGGCTTAGGCCATATTCGGAAAAACCGGGGCGATCTTTTAAGTGGTGGAGAGCGCCGTCGTACCGAAATTGCCCGTGCCCTCGCCACCGACCCAAATTTCATACTTCTCGATGAACCTTTTGCCGGCGTAGATCCCGTTGCGGTTGAAGATATCCAGCGAATTGTAGCGCAATTAAAAGATAAGAATATCGGAATTCTTATTACCGATCACAATGTGCAGGAAACCCTGGCCATTACAGATAGAACCTATCTAATGTTTGAAGGAAGCATCTTAAAGCACGGTCAACCGCAAGAACTCGCTGAAGACGAAATGGTAAGAAAAGTTTACCTGGGCCAAAATTTTGAGTTGAGAAAGAAGAAGTTGTTTAAATAGAAATTAGAATTTACTCTAAATACTCGCACTACTTAAATCCTGCAATATATCAATCGTAACTTTCGAAAGGAAAGCATGAAATTACGTCATGCTGAACTCGTTTCAGCATCTAGTATGAAAAGTATTTTAGCTCGAGACCCCCGATGAAAAATCGGGAAGGGCTCTGAAACAATCCCGAAGCTTCGGGACAGGATGACGATTCAACTTAAATAGATAACCTGAAAATTCTTAAACCTCACAGGTTTTAAAAACCTGTGAGGTTTGTTTTAATGTACTTCCTCTTCTTTCTTCGGAAAAACAACCGATAAAATCACATAGCTCAAAATAATAAGCGGCACGGCTACAAACTGAAATACCAGTATCAACACCAAACATAAGAGCAAAAAGAAGTAGCGTACTTTATTATCGGCAAAACCCCAATTCTTAAATTTTAAGGCAAAAAGTTTTATTTCGGCATTTAATAGATAACAACTTAGGAGAGTAACGGCGATTAAAAACCATTCATTCAAAATTAAACCGGTTAAAAAACTATCTGGTTGATAAGTTAAAATAAGCGGAAAACTCAGGATTAAAAGTGCATTTGCAGGGGTGGGAACGCCAATAAATGAATCGGTTTGACGATCGTCTACATTGAATTTCGCCAGTCTATAAGCAGAAGCTAAACAAATTAACAAACCAATTAAAGCAATTGTATTGAAATTCCAATCCCACCAACCGGGATTCACCTCCCAGCCGGTATTTTCTACTCCCGAATTTCCCGGCAACGCGTTATCAAGCAATTGATACATCACAATTCCCGGTACTACTCCACTGGTAACAACGTCGGCCAAAGAATCAAGTTGCAATCCAATATCACTCGAGACATTTAGGCTTCTGGCAGCTAGCCCGTCAAAAAAATCGAAGAAAATTCCGCCGGCTACAAAAATTGCCGCCATAATGAGACTTCCCTGTACAGCGAAGATTACCGCGATGGTCCCGCAGAGAAGGTTTAAAAGAGTAATTAAATTCGGAATATGCCTTTTTATACTCATAGATTGGTTTTCTAGAATACTAAACTAATCAATTACCGCCTGTTTCTACAAGTTTTTTCACTTTCTGAAGGAACAATTACAAAAGCTTTAACTTCAAAGAAGTTACCGAAATCTCTTTAAAAAAGAATAGTTTGTTATTTTTGAACAGAATTTCCTGAGTATGAAAAACTTTCTTTACGCAATTTCAAGCGGACTTTTGCTGGCACTTGCCTGGCCAACTTATGGATTTCCGCTACTTTTATTTTTTGCCTTTGTACCACTGCTCTATGCCGAATTTAAAGTAAGAAATTCAAAAAAGAAATATGTTAAATGGAAGGTACTTGGGCTGGCTTATTTAAGCTTTTTCCTTTGGAACCTTATCACAACCTACTGGCTCTATTTTTCTACCGCTTTCGGTGGTGCCTTCGCCGTCCTGGTAAATTCCCTCCTTATGGCCTTGGTATTTTTGCTATATCATATTGTAGCAAAACGTACCGGGTTTAGCGCGGCTTCAGCTTTTTTGATCAGTATCTGGATGGTTTTTGAAAAACTACACCTTGCCTGGGAATTTTCCTGGCCCTGGTTAAATTTAGGAAACGCATTTTCTGAATTTCAAAATTGGGTGCAGTGGTATGAATATACAGGTACTTTTGGTGGTACCCTTTGGGTTTGGCTTGCTAATATCGCTTGTTTTAAAGCGGTATTACTTTATAAAGAATTCAAGGATAAAGATTTTATCTACCGCGGAATCTTTAAAGTGGGGTTACTGATTTTAATCCCGATTGGGAGTTCCTATTTATTATTAAGCCAGGTTGAAGAAAAAGGAGAAACTATGGAAGTGGTGATCCTGCAGCCAAATATTAATCCCTATACCGAAAAATACAATACCAACGATACCCGGATTGGGGAATTACTACTTAAACTAAGCGAAGAGAAAGTCAGCGATAATACTAAACTTATTTTAGCTCCTGAAACCGTTTTTGCCGATGGAACTGTACTCCCAAATTTTGAACAATCTGAAGCTGCTTTTTTCTCAAGACAACTTATAAATAAATACCCTCAAACTAATTTTCTCAGTGGGATTTCTTTTTATGAAAGATTCAGTGATCCGGCAAAAGTTAGAGAACAAAGCAACCAATTAGGCCCGTACGATTGGTACGATGATTATAATTCGGCATTTTTAATGAATGCGGAAGATATTCCTCAGCTATATCATAAATCTAAACTTGTGGTGGGCGTGGAGAATTTTCCATACCAGGAAATCCTAAAACCTATTTTAGGTGATGTGATGATAGATCTGGGGGGTACGGTAGCAATGAAAACCACACAAGAAGACCGGGAAGTTTTTGCTCTTAATAATAATGCGACTACAGGACCAATAATTTGCTATGAATCCGTCTACGGAGAATATGTGACCGGTTACGTAGAAAACGGAGCCGATTTTCTTAGTATTATCACCAATGATGCCTGGTGGGGAAACTCGCAGGGCCATAAACAGCATCTTAGTTATGCTAAATTGCGAGCCATAGAAACCCGCCGCGATGTAGTGCGAAGTGCCAACACCGGGATTTCAGCATTTATCAATCAAAAGGGAGAAATTACTAAAAGCCTTGGTTATGAAAAACAAGGCAGCATTAAGGCTGATATTCACTTAAACTCAGAAATAACTTTTTACGTAGAATATGGAGATTATTTAGCGAGAGTAGCCCAATTCCTGGCTTTATTTATTTTCCTGTTCGCAATAGTGAAGTATAAAAGAAACAGGCCTTCATAAAGCTTTTTCTACTTACTACTACCGCGCACTGCCAACTGAGAACTGAACTATTGTCCTCGGAAGAAAATAACGGTGCTAAGGGTTTTTAGAATAATATTCAAGTCCAGGAAAATTCCGCGATGTTTAATATAGTAAAGATCATATTGAAGTTTTACCAGGCTATCGGTATGGCAATTTCCGTAATCGGCTTTCACCTGCGCCCAACCGGTTAAACCGGGTTTTACGACGTGACGCGTTTCGTAAAAGGGAATTACTTCAGATAATTCATGAACAAAAACGGGTCTTTCGGGTCTTGGTCCTATCAGGCTCATTTCTCCTTTTAAAACATTATAAAACTGCGGAATTTCATCCAGCCTGGACCTCCTTAAAAATTTTCCGAATTTGGTAGTTCGTAAATCGTTCTTTTCAGCATATTGAGGTCCGTTAGGCTCGGCATCTTTTACCATAGTCCTTAACTTTAAAATCCTAAAAATCTCTCCATACTTCCCAATTCTTTCCTGCCGGTAAAACAGTGAACCCCGGTTGCCCAGGAAGTTTGCTATTAAAATAATAGGAAGCATCAGTATCAAAAAAGTCAATCCCACTAACGCAATAATAATATCGAAAATTCTAAAAAAAAATTGATAAAATTTATTCTGATTACTTCGGCTAAAAGGAAAATAGCGGTAAAAATCCTTATCAACGTGCTGTACGGGAATACGCTGGGTAATTTCTTCGTAAACCTGTGTATAATCTTTAATAGGAAATCCTGCTTTTAGCAAAACACTTAACTGATTGTACAATGGCAGCATCAGGCCTTTTTTGTATCCACTGGCCACTACAATTTCGTTTATATGATGCTCTTTAATAGCTTCGGTAAGATCTTTAATCTCAAACCTAATCAGTTTATCCTCATCTATTTCTGAAGAAAGCCGGTCTTCAGTTTTAATATAACCTACCACCACATAATTAGGATCAGATTTCTGAAGATCAGAACTGATGAGATTAATATCAAAAGAATTGCCTACCACCAGAACCCGTTTATAAAAGCGCGGAGAAGAAATTAAAGTGATATACACAAGACGCCATAATAATAGGGGAATCAAAATTGCGAGGAAGAAAAAGAGAATTTGCAAGCGATTTTCCGGAAGACTGGGTGTTAAAAAAGGCGTAAGCATATAGAATAAAACAGTAGCCCCGGAGCTTAACAATGAATTTTGTAATACGCTATCGAAATTGGAAGCTTTTTGAAGATCGTAAAGTTCAAAAATACTGGCAAAAAGGTTAAAATAAAGGAGTAAAACCAGGGTCCAGTACCAGTTTTGGGAATCTATTCTAAAATAATCGAATTCAAAGATAATTCCTATCAGGCTGAGGCAGGTTAAAATACAAAGCGAGTCTAACAAACGCAGTAATACCTTACGCTCAGAGATTTCAAAATGTACAAGTGGCCGTTGGGACATAGCTTACCTACTTACGGGTTAAAGATAGAATTTTTTTGATTTCTACTACTTTTAATAGAGGAAAATAAGGATGGATTCAGGGTTAATATTGCATCGGACCAGATGTCTTATCTCCACCCTTTTAAAGCCACGAATACACTAATATTTTTCAAATGAAATAATGAAAGTAACGTCATTGCTATGAAGGAACGACTGAATCAATCTGTCGAAACGTATTCGGGGCGCTCGTAGTAACGAGTTGAGAGGAAAGGCAGGAACCATTCGACTCTTAAGGTGATATTAACTTAGATCATGTTAGATCCTGAAATAAATTCAGGATGACGCCTTGATTTTCTTTTCCAATAGTCTTTTTTTTGAAATTAAGAGCGAAACTAATATATGTAAAGTACAAATGGGTGTCAGAAAGAGCTCCAGCAGAACGGCATAATTTTAAGTAATAAAATCTCATTCAGAAAGCAAAATTTCTTTCCAATTCTCTTTTATAATTTCCCAATCGAATTTTTCCGACTGTCGTCGGGCATTTCTGCTAAGTTTCTCGGTTAAATCCTCGTCTATTAGTAATTTTTTAATAGCGCTTAACATAGCGGATTCCTCGTCGGGAGGAACCAGTATCCCGGTTTCTTCATGTTGAAGCAAATAAGGAATGCCGCCAACATTAGTAGAAACAATGGGTAATCCAAGCGCCATTGCCTCTATTAAACTTACCGGTGTGTTATCAATGTTCGTGGTATTAAGAAAAATGTCATATTCTTCTGAAAGGGCGGTCCATTCCGGTTTAGTAAGTTTGCCGGTGAATTTTACTTGTAACTTATTTTTTTCAGCATAATTCACGCATTCTTTAAAAGAACCATCTTTTTCAGGCCCAACCATACAGAGTTCGGCTTCGGGGTATTCGATTAATAATTCTTCCAAAACCTTTAAGGCTAGCATGGGATTATAAATTTCAGCAAAAGCGCGCACCCAAAGCAGCTTTGGTTTTAAAACTTTTCTGGATTTAAATGGGTAATATTTCAGAAAAATAGAATTCGGAATGTATTTTAGATTGGTAAATCCTGCTTTTTGAAATACGTCAAAAAGATACCGTGAAGGAGCGATATTCAGTTTTGCATTCTTAAATAAAGAATCAGATAATTGTGGATTCTTTTTTAATCTCAGGGGAAGTTCACCACCGTGGAGAAGCACAATATAATCAAGCTGTAAATTTCTACAGAGTTGGGCTGTGAGCACGGCATACCAGAAATTTCGCGTACTGTAGGTATCAATTAAAACATAATCTGCCCAAGATTTATTCTTAATTATAGAATTTAGCATTTCAGATAACCTCAGCACTTGGTTTTTATGAGAAGAGGAGGTTTTTACCTCAAAACCTTCATTTCTTAATAATGGTGATAATTTATCTATAGAAGTTGGCGCCCCGCCCCGGTCTTCAAGTTCATTGCCAATATAAAGCAGGTTCTTCATTTCCGATTCTTTTACCCCCTATGTCGAAATTAGGCACAAATTCCTAGTTGCAATTCTATTTGATGTCAATTCCGGGGTAGGTCGGCTTTAAGAATTGAGCACCCTATTCCAATCGGCTTTTACTTTCTCCCAGGCAAAATTTTCAACTTTTTTTCGGGCATTTTCGGTAAGGGATTGTGCTTTTTCGGGATGTTTTATCAGCTTATCAATTTCGGCAGCCATATCTTGGGCATTATTAACCGGCACCAGAATACCATCATCATTATTTTTAATTAGCACAGGCATCCCTCCAACGTTGGTAGAAACCACTGCAAGTCCCAAACTCATCGCTTCAATAACGCTTATTGGTGTATTATCTATATTTGTGGTATTGATAAAGAAATCGTAGTCTTTTGAAAGTTTTGCCCAGGTTTTTTTCTTCAATTTCCCTGGAAATTCAATGTCAAGCTGGTGCTTGGCAGCAAACTTCTTACAGGTTTTCATCGTCCCGTCTTTATCTGGCCCCACCATACAAAGTTTGGCGTTCGGATAATCTTTTTTCAGCAATAAAAGCACTTCCAGGGCCATTACCGGATTATAACGCTTCTGAAATCGTCTAACCCATAATAATTTAGGCTGAAAATCTTCCCGTTTTTTAAATGGATAATTTTCCATTTGAATTGCATTGGGAATAATCTTGGTATTATGAAAACCTTCTGCCTTAAAAATATTATATAAAAATTCGGAAGGAGCTATATTTATTTTTGCTTTTCCGAAGAGGCTTTGGCTGTATTTCTTGTTTGCGCTTAAACGTTCCGGCAGGTTTCCACCGTGAAGAATGGGAATATAATCTACCTTATAAGCCTGGCAGGTTTTTGCCACCAGGTAGGCATAGTAGAAATTCATAGCTCCATAGGTATCTATAAGTACAATATCGGTGGTTTTATGGTAGCGAACAATTAGCCCAAGCATTTCGATTAAGCGTAGGGCTTTATTGCTTCGGGTAGAAGCTGTCTTCACCTTATAACCTTCCTTGCGCAACATTTTACTGAAGAAAGAAATGTAGGTAGCCGTAAAGCTGTTAATCTGTAAGTCGTTTCCTATGTACAGGAGGCTTTTTGTCATCTACTATATATAATAAGGCCAATCCATAAACGAAAGCCGGCAGGGCAATTCGCATAGCCGAATGATTAATGGTTAAGAACCAAAATGCTAAGAACGCCAAAAAATAATAATTGTTCTTAAACTTTGTCCAGAAAATTATGGGAACTAAGATAAGAATGAATAATGAAACCAACCCCAGAAGGCCATGTTCTGAAAGTAAACGGCTAATTTCATTATGTGTATTAATTTCAATACCCAGATTTTCTTCCCGGTATTCGCGCCCTTTCCCAACACCTATCCCCGTTACAGGGTAATTTACAAAAGCATGTAATTCGGTAGTTACCAGTTCCACCCTCCCGGTTGTAATATCATCCTTCAGACGACCGGCAGCATCCTGATTGCTATAACGGTTCCCTAACAAGCCACCAGTTTGAACCATAGAGAATAACCATATCAATATGGTTGCCCCTCCTAAAAGAATAACCTTGAAATTAAGGTTCATTTGTTCCCGAGCGCCCTTCTTATAATAAAGGAAAATAAGAAAAGCCAAAATACAGGCAATGGCGGTAAAAACTCCACCTCTTGAAAAGGTGATAAGTGCCCGGTAGCCCATCATCCCCAATAATACTAAATCGATAATATTGATTAGTTTATGCTTAATTGTAAAAACACGGGTGGCAATCAAAAAAGCACCAAAACCAAATACGGTGGATATCTGGTTCGGACCAAAACCGCCGGTGGCGGCATAGTTACCAGAAAGACTTATACTTACCTCTCGCATACTCGGAGTGTATAAGTAAAGATAAAACATTTGAGAGATAATAGGTAATAATAACATTAAGATTACCCTTTGAAAATCCTCCTGTTTTATTTTTTTATAATAACAATAAAGCGCGGCTATCCCCAAGGCCACAGGCCCACTTAAGTTAAATGCAATTAGCTTTCTAAATTCAGCCTGATAACTTATCGTCATTGAAGCAACTACAATTCCAGGAATAAGGATAAGAAGATAAGTCCAAAATGGGACGGTGCGATTAGATGTACCTTTAAAAAACATACCAATCACAAGAAAAATGATCACCATATATTTACCGGTTTCATAGAAGACCATTCCCCCTGTCTGACGAAAGAATACCTCTGCTCCCGCAATATATGCAGCGGCTAAAAGCGCTTCATTATTTTTATTTTCTCTCGTGAGAATAAGAAAACTAAAATAGGCAAGAATTCCAAAAAGTAATAATGGAGCAATTGGTTCATAGACATATAGAAGTATGGCCATTCCCAAATGAATAAGGAGTAACTCAATATAATTGTATTTATATCTACCCTTAGCAGCCATTAAGTCACGCTTATATTATTATAAAAATTAAAAAGCATAGGCAATACGGTCTCTTTCGAGTAATTCTTATTAAGCTTTTGATGTAACCTATAAGCATCGTTTTCTCTTGTTTCCGGATTTTGAAAATAAAACCTTAATGCCCTTTCAAGAGCTTGCGCATTTGATGGGGGTACAAGGAGCGCTTCGTCTCCTACCAATTCTCTGCATTGTCCCACTTCCGTACAAACAACCGGAAGTCCTACTAAACCATATTCCAGTAAAGTTAAAGGAAGACCTTCTGATCGAGAACTTAAAACTCCGAGATCGGCCTGTTCTAATAAACCAAATACACTGCTGCTACTGCCATAATAAAATATTTTTTTATCTGACTTAGTTATCTCCATCTTTAGTGTTTGAGAGTAGGTTGTACCCGGATCAGAACCAATCAAATGTAGGCTTATTTCCTCTATCTTTAGCATATCAAATGCGGCTAATAAGTTCAGATGATCTTTCTGTGGTCTTAGGTTAGCCACACAAATTATTTTAAAATCTTTAGGATCGCCTTTTAAACGCAATTGTGAATCCCCGATCTTAGAAGGCACAATAAAATTATTCAGCTGTATAATTTTATCGCATTTCAATTTCTCTTTTGCCCAGTCCTTAAGGTCCCCATTTACAGCAATTATTCCATCAAAATACCGGGACAGGGGTTTTAAATATTTCACATCTCGCTCTTCCAATTGTTCCGACTCCCCGTAATGATCGTGCCAAACCAATTTTATTTTTAAACCTGATATCTTTAACAATACGCCCCAATACCAGGAAGTCCCGTGTGCATGTACTAAATCTATCTGCTCACTTTTAACAAATTCTCTCAGCTTTCCAAATGCCTGCAAGTCCAAACTGTAATTTTTATTCAGAAAGACATATCCTACATTTTCATCCAGCTCTTCCTTCAACATGCCTTCCTCACGAGTACAACATAAATACGACGCCTCTAACTCTCCCTCCAGTGAATTTGCCAGATTAATGGCCATCCGTTCGGCTCCGCCGGGGTTTAGACTATCTATTAATTGCAGTACTTTCACTTTTTGATTTTATATTCTTTCACCGTCACCCTGTCCCGAAATTTCGGAATATTTCAGAGCCTCCTCCGACATTTATTCGGAGGCCTAAGGTTTTTTAAGAACCAACAGTTTCTTAATTTCTGCCTCAAGTTTTTCCAAAGTATATTGCTGGCTCCATTCCTGTGCAGCGCTGGACATTTCTTTTAATTTTTCGGGATTTTCCAAAAGTCTCAGAATTTTTTCCACATCTGTTTCATAAAAACTGTCAGGTCTCGATACATCCCGACTCCCATCCAGACCCTCGAACTGAGGGTTCTTCAGAGATTCATCATTTACCAAAACACTTCTCTTCTTTTTATTCTCTTCTCTTTTTTCTAAATCCGGAATTAATACGCCACGACTCCCTTCCCCCAACATCCAAGGTACACAACTTACCGAAGTAGCGATGGGAACACAGCCATACCACATTCCTTCTGCAAGTGTTTTTGGCCAGCCTTCGCTTTTTGATAGCAGAATTACAAAATGAGCTTTTTTATAAGCTTCTTTTAATTCTTCAAGGCTTCGCCGTCCTTTTAACTTCATTAAATTTTGCAATGATTCTTTTTGAATAAAATTTTCAAGTTGATTTTTTAAAATACCACCTCCGTAGATCTCAAGTTCAGACATTACTCCTTTTTTATTAAGAGCATCTATCAGTGTAATTGCTTCAAAAATTCCTTTTCCCTCTACCAGGTTTCCGGTATAAATAAATTTATATGGTGGAGTAAGATCCTTTTCAATTATTCCCTTCTCCAGTTCAGTGAAACTTGCGGTAAAAAAAGAAACTATATTTTTACTTTTTCCCTCCCAGTCACCATACACCAGCACTTTAATATTTCTGCTCAACAAAGTATTACTCAATATCCATTTCTGCAACTTGTAGGTCCAGGGTAGTTTGGCCCCCGGATCCCAGTTTCCGGCGTATTTTACGGTTTTAGGTTTCCTTGGAAAAAATATTTGGGCCACCACTGCCAGTAGACCTATATTCCCCGGACACCTTATATGCAAATGATCTGCCCTTTTCATCGCACTCAGTATTCTAAAAAAATTAACCGGAATTCTTACTACAGATTTCAAAATTGCAGAAATTGATAAAAGATTAAAAGCAGAAATTGAAGTAAAAATGATATTATTGTGTTCATAAGCCTTTTCGATAATCAATTCTTCCTTTTTTGGGGATAGGGGTGCAATAATTTCTACCTCCCCTACATTTTTAAACCACAAATTCATCTCCCGTATATAAGGGCTATACGCATGCAATCTGCCTTTTTGTTCCTCATGGATCACGTGGGTAAATACTGAGAAGCGCATCACTGAGATTTTTTCATCATTAAGAGACTTAAATGCATGCAGTCGAACATTTCCTTATCTGATTTTAACGAGTTCTTCCAGTCTTCCCGATGCCAGGCTTTAGCCTTATTCACTCTTTTCCCTTCAGGTATTGGTAAAAAATTCATAACAGCACTCCATTTTGCCTTTCCCAATACTGCTCTACGTTCTTTTATCTCAAAAGCTTTTTCAAACTTATAATAGGTTTTTTTCGAAAAAGGCCATTCCCAGGCTTTGTCACTTTGGAAAGGCCGATAGATACTTCGAATAAATTTTATAGGCAGACTGGTTTCCAGGGGATCGTGACTTACAATAATTCCCTCTTTGCTAAGTTTTTCCTGAAGCTTTGCAATCAGTTCATCCACATCCTTAAAATGGTGCAATACTCCATAGGCATAGATCAAATCAAATGTTTCCTCCCTGAATTCTTCGGAAAGAAAATCCATTACCTCAGCCCTGGCGCCCGGAATTTTTTCCAGTCGACGGCTCAGGTTATTAATTCCTTTCGGGCTAAGATCTATTGCCAGGTATTCTTTAGAATTTTGAGCCAAGTAAAAACTCAGTGAGTTTCCGGCATAACATCCCAGGTCCAGTACTTTCTTTTGAGAAAGGTCTCCAAACCAGTTTTTATGGAGTTCGTAGATATCACGTTCTACTCCTATGTCTTTTTTTATTCGGTTTAAAGCACCATTTCTAAAATAAGACCAAAGTCGGGTAACAGCATTTTTTTGCTTGGTATCATAAAATTCCTTCTGCCTCGCGTTTACAAGTTTACGTTCCTCAGACTTCATGTGTGGGCTTATTTAGCAACAGGCTCCACCATCCGAAGATCCTGCCCAGACTTTCGGTGAATGCCTCTTTTCGTTTTGCGGTGGTGATCACATTTCCCATTCGCACTAAAGTTAATAAAAATGCCGTGCCGTGCCACTTCAATCTCGCCTTTAAGTCGGGATCAGGAAATTTAAGCCGCCAAACATACCAGCCGTTCCTAATTACCATTTTACCATATATAAATTTGTCGGGGCGGCCAGACTGCTCATGATGATGTTCAACCTGTGCGGCAGTATTCACATAAAGCTGACCTATTTTTGAAGCTCTTAAACAAAAATCCATATCCTCATAAAGGCCGTAACCAGCAAAATATTCAGAAAATTGTATATTTTTAAATAAGCTTTTGCGATAAGATGCCACTCCTCCCATAAAGAATTCTACCGGGTATGTTTTCCCTGAAGGAGGTAAAAAGCCAATTGAAAGTCCGTTAGAAAATTCAGGCATTACTCCCGGAGGCTGGTCACTTAATAGGCCAAGTTTCTTCCGAAGAAGATTCCTACTGCCCAAATTTCGAATATATCCGTCCATTTTAAATTCATCGAAATCCGGGGTATCAGGGCTTTTTTTCCAGGTAACTTCATTACAGATATAGCCTCCAACCCCAATAGCATTAGGATAAGTCTTATATGTATTGATTAGTTTCTCAAAATAACCCGGCTCCAAGATAATATCATCATCCAAAAAACTTATAACGTCTATTTCTTTACCGGTCTTTCTAATGCCAAAATTGCGCTGCCGGGTAAGGCCGCGATCTTCTTCCCCTATCTTAAAATATTTTAACCCTGGAAATTTCCTGTATTCAATTAAGTCCCGACTCTTATCATTAGGGGAGGCATCTACCACCAGAATCTCATCGGGAAGCCGGCTTTGTAAAGCCACTGACTTCAATAGTCTTTTTATAGCCTGGCTTCTTTTAAAAGTACAAATAATAAGATTAAACTTCATGTTGTTTTCTAAAAGAGGATATCAACTCCAGTTCAACATTTAAAGCTGCGGCATTAATGATATTCATATTGGCAAAAGGCCATTGTTTCAAATCCCTTCTGTTCTTAGCCTGAGTTTTTATACTTTCAACATATTGCTTTCCCAAATGATCATTTTTAAAATATTCATTCAGGTTTTTTTCCATATTAGGGTTTTGGTAAACTTTTACCCAGTTAATCGACTTAAATAGTCGGTAGCGTTTGCTAGGATCACCAGCTTTCATTAGGCGTTTTATCAAAAATTGATCGATCTTGGAGCGCAGACCCCAGCTGGCAAATTTAAACAGATCTGATGCATTTTGAGGTATCCATGGAGCCTGATTAGTAGGCACCCTGTAAAATCTCCTTAATTCTTTATTATCAGAAAAAAGCTTTTTTATAAAGCGATAATTTAGACGAATATTAGGATGCAAGCTACTTGTCCTTTTCAACATTTGCAACGACATCGCCGGAGAATACGCATCAAACTTAGTACTGGCTACCAGGAGTTGTTTTGAGAGACGCATTCGGGTATAAGTGTACCAGGAGAAAAGTTCATCATATAATTCAGTATAGGCCAAATTATGCGCTTCAATCCTTTTAAAGATCTCTTCGAGATCACTGATAAGTTCTTCCCTCACCTGATTATAATCAAAATCCAGGTCAAACTTTGCCAGGTTTTTCTCGTGAAAGAAAATCAGGTATGTTTTGAGTTTTTTCTGTTTCCATTTTTCAAATTTAGAAGGAGAGGAAGCCTCAAAATTATAATCCTCATTTCTAATATAGTACTTTATAAAATTATTTTGACGGAATTCTCGAGAAGAAAACTTAGCGATTTTTCTTGCGGGAAGAGCTTCACAAAGCTCTCCCAGTAATAAAGGTTCTTTTTCTCGGTTATCTGCCTTTTCAGTTATTTCCAGCCAGGAGCAGAGTTCCACACCTTCAGAGTGCCAGGTATACTCCTTAAGTTGTTCTGGAGTCGGAAAATATAGGTCTGGTTGATAACACGGTTTAAATTTGGCAGGTTTTAATTTTGCCAACCGTGAGGCAATTTTTGACTCATAATTATCGCTGCTACCAAACGTATAACAAGTAATTTCTTTAGCCTCAGGAATAGCGCCAAGAGCTACCCTACTATCTATTCCCCCACTAAGGGCTATATTTACTTTTTCAGAATCATTCAGGCAATACAGAACTTCCTTTTTATAGGCCTTCCAGTACTCCTTTGTAAGATCATGATCCTGGTTAGGTTTGCTTAAATTCTCGTATAACCGGTTATCAAAATCAACGGAGATCAAACTCCCTTTGAAATCATATCTTCGGCATTCTCCCGGCAATAATCGCTTACAATTTTTTAAAATAGTCCGGGAGCCCTGATTCGAAAAATCGGGTCCCAAACTACGCTGCAGAACTCCTGTAGGATCAATCTTAGCACCGGAAATCATACCGGTTAAAATAATAGAATTGGAAAAAAAGAAATCATTATTTCCTGTAAGATAATAAAGTGGATAAAGTCCTATTTGATCTGTGCACAGGCTTATTGTTTCTTCTTGTTCTGCGATCATCACTGCTGAAAAAGAACCTGTAATATTTTCAGTTAGGGGCCATCCTTTGGAAATAGCCTCTGTTACACCTTTTATCTGAGAAGTAACCTCTGAGACATCCTTATCCAAGACTCTCAAGTACCCATCATTAAAAAGATATTTCTGATCAATATTCTCCGGAGCAATTTCTTTTTCTGAAATAAAAGATAACTTTCCTATCTGATAAAGGTAACAACCCCTGGGTAAATCCAAAGTGTTTAGATCCTGTCTATTTGTAATCAAGAATTTCATCATCCAACGGGAAGTTTGCAATTTATTTCAGAGCTGTTCTTCTGTAAATTTTCCGCCCACTGAGCACTTTTCCCCCAGCGTTCCCTCATCATTTTTAGATATTTAAAAGGATTCTTTATTTCCTGTTTAGAATAAAACCTTAGAAACAGTTCAGTTTTAAAACCCTTTAGTTGTTCCGGAGTGTAATATTTCTTTGCATATATCATTAAGGTAGGAGAAGGTTTTGGCTTATCCTTTTCCCAGGGAGGCAAATCGATTTCCCTGAACCCACCCCGGGAAGCCTTTAAATGAAGTATCTCCAGATTAGGATGATAAATTATATCACAGCCGGCACGGCGAAGCTGCATTCCATAATCCTGATCTTCTCCAAAACCATATTCAAAGATCTCATCGAAGTCAATATTTTTACTAAAATCTGAATTTACGATACTGGTTCCCGACCCAAAACTTCCCCATTGTTTGATTTTAGGAAATATGGTTTTTTCTCCTTCCTGCTTACAATTAATATTCAGGCAGTCAGCGCCCAGTCTCTTCAATTCATCCAGACTTTTTTGTAACAGATCTGCGCCAAATCTAATATCGTCATCGGCGAAAAACACCCATTCAGAATCCACTTCTCCCAAAGCCATATTCCGGGCGTGACAGGCTCCAGTTTGGTGCGTAAAATGATGTACTATTTCAAAAGGCCAGGTTCGGGTTTTTAGCTCAGGTAAATCACTTTGAGACGCGGTATCAGAGTTCTGTTCTACCACAATTATCTTTTTTGGTAATTGTGTTTGACTTTTCAGATCTTCCAGCACCTGTAGCAAATAATTTTTTCTACCCAAAGTGGGAATGATTACATCTATAGAATCACCATGGTTTCTTACTCTATTTGATTGTAATCCTATTCCGAACAGGTCTATATTCTTTTTAAAATATTTTTTCTGAAAAAAGGCTATGATCAGGGCTCCTATAGGAAATGACTTCTCATATCTTAAAAAACACAAGAAGAGAAGCCAAAGTCTAATATTTTTATAATGGGCCTGTACAAAGGAAAAAAGTTCCTGGTTTCCTGCCCTGGCTTTTAATTTCCTTTTAAGGATATCTTGTTGCAATTCTGGACATATCAACCCGGGCACCGAATAACAAAAAAGTCCGTTTTGCTGACCTAATTTTGCAATGGAATTAAGCAGAAGTCCGAAATTCCTGATTTGACCGAACATTTCTTCAAATTGAAGCAAGACCATTCCTCTTATGCCACCTACATCTGTACTCATCTGCCATGTAGCATATTGCACCTCCCGGTTTACATTTATAAATGGCAGCTGATCGATATAGCCAATTTTTTCCGACAGAAAAGCTGTTCTAATCCCGTAGGAGGCCATAACTAGATCGTGATGGAAAATATTTTTCCAGGAATCCAGATTTGAATTATTTTCAAATTCTTCTTCGCACCAGGCAATCATTTCTTCAGGATATTCTTCAGCAAGTTTCCAGAAAACTCGACAAAGATCAGTTTCTTCCACCTCCAGTTCTTCCCCTTTATAACGGACACGGACAAGCTTTTTAGCATGTTGATGAATAACGAGAATCATGGAAGCATTCAGGGTTTAAACAAATGTAAATAATTTAGACATTAGTCGGTAGTTTTTAGTCGGTAGTCTGGAGTTTAGTTTTTGGTTGAGCTTCCTTGAAGGACACCAAAAAACCTAACTAAACGTCATAGCGAATGAGGAACGACTGAAACTAGCTGCCGATATTAGACTTGACTTCCTCCCTTGATTTCTTTCCAACCACAGATTGCTTCACCCTAAAAGGCTTCGCAATGACGAGTAAAATCACAATATATCTTCTTCATTTAAAAATTCCCACTGCTTCATATCCTTTTTCAATTCTTTCCCAAGTATTTCTTCAAATCGTAAAGCATTAATCCCATAGCCTTTGGGTTTCTTAGCTTCCAGGTCTTCAAAAGAAAGTTTATGTCCTGTAAGCAGATCTTTATTTATCGCCAGGGATTTTTCAAAGATATTTTTTAGATCACTAAAACGTGAATTATCAGATTTATCAACTGGGTGCCCCAAAGATGTCTTAATGTTTTTTACAGCCTCTACCAGTTTTTTTATTTCATTTATCTCCAAAGAAGAAGTAGCATCTGGGCCGAAGTTGCGGCGGTCAAAAACCACGTGAAATTCCAGAATCTCAGCGCCCAGGGCCGTCGCGGCTAGAGAGGTCTCAGTTCTCGCCGAATGATCAGAATAACCCACCGGCACCAGGTATCGCTCTCTAAGCTGCTGAATTACATTTAAGCCATAATCTTCCGGTTTAGTAGGATAGGCGGTGGTACATTGAAGAATGGAAAACTCCACTTTTCGCTCTTTCAGGAATTCTACTGTTTTATCCAGTTCTTCAAAAGAACTCATCCCGGATGAAATGATCACCGGCTTCCCGGTCTTTACTATTTTTTGCAGCAATAAAAAGTTATTCACTTCCCCTGAACCTATTTTATAGCGCTTGACTCCTACTATCTCCAGCAGGTCAACAGCTGCATTGCTAAAAGGAGAAGCCAGGAATTCCACTCCTTTTTTATCGCATCTTTGCTTTAGCAGCTTCCATTGATCTAAACTGAATTCCATGCGCTTCCAGTAATCGAAACGGGTTTTATCCTGCTCGCTAAACTTCACCCGGAAAGTTTCATGTTCACTACTCTCCGCTTCTGCTATATGCACCTGGAATTTTACAGCATCCACCCCGGTTTCGGCCAGGGTATCAATATAAGACAGTGCCATTCCAAGGCTTCCATCATGGGCTTGCCCGACCTCAGCTATTATAAACATATACTATAAATTAAACATTATTAATTTCGACTTGTCATAAGAACAAGGTTTAGGCGGGCTTCTCCTATTTCCGCTATTATGAACATAGATTAATTATTAAAACGCTTTCCTTTAACTCCCTCTTGGAGAGCTGGGGTATTAATTTTTATTTCGATAAAGATATTTAAATTTAGTACTTAGCTTTTCTTTTATCCACCAGCATTTTTGCTCAAAATTCGGGTTCACAAAAATAACCTTCAATCCTCCCTGCCAGTGAGCTGGTGGAAAAGGACTATAAGTAGCATTTTTTTTATTACTTATAGAATGCACATATTTATGTTTGGGAAAATACTTTCTCAGCCTTTCCTGCTGTGGCATCCTGTCGCCTTCTATGGCAATAACCCCATTCCTTGTCAAAAGCTTTTGAATTTTCTTGAGCTCAGGGTCTTTTCCATCGATTATAATCAGGTCAAATTTTCTTTGAGGTACTTCACAAAGTTTTGAAAAAACCTCTAATTTTCTATAGTTTTCACCAAGATTCTTCTTTAAGGCATCCAGACAGAATTCATTATTCTCGGTTCCCGAATACTCTATATGTGTATTAGCTGAAAGCAGGCTGCCTGCAATGGCTCCAATTCCCAGGCCTATTTCGAGAACATTTTCAATCCCGAATCTTTCTATTATTTTCTGTAGCTTCAGAATGGCATATTCACTGGCTATATGTTGATTGCCATCTGCATTACAGAAATTTTTATAAGTATTCAAAACTAACTCCTCTCTGCTCATACTTCAAGACAAAATACAATGCTTTTCAGATCTTTTCCCAACATAAAGGAATAATTATGATCCCTGTAATTATAAAGAATCTCTTTTAGAACAATATCATTTACCTCTTTCATAGAAATATATGGTTGGGTTTGTTTGCCCAGGCTTTTTTTTAGCCTGTATTTTAAGGAAGTATAATAATCGTCTTCAGAAAACTTAACCTGAACCACTTCTCCTTTATGTGACTGTAATTCTTCTCTTAATACATGCTCCACCCGGGCCAGGATATTAGGAATCTCAAGTTTTATATCCGGTTTTTTTAAAGCTTGTGCTTTTTTTATACTTATAAAACTCCCCATTCCCTGTTGCCTTAGGGGTTTAATAATGCCCAGCTCCCGATTTCGTTGAAAATGGCGTTGATTAATGCGCATAATGTTTTTCACCCTGGGATTCCCCGTAAGTAGGCTGTCCTCAGATCCCGAAAAACTTGGATGCCAGTTATGATAAAAGTATTCTTTCTTACTTTGTTCTTTCTGATAACCCGCATTTTCCAGTCTGGCAAACAGGTCTTCGTCTTCAGCCCCGTAGAAATGAAAAAATTCATCCAGTCCGTTAACCCTGAGTAAACTTTCCCTGGAGGTAAGGATCATCCCGTTTACATTTCCGAAACGACCGGGGTTTAAATTTTCAAATTTATATTTCGTAGAAAGTTGTTGTGATTCTTTTTTATCTAAGAAACCAAGCCTGAACAAATAAAATTTATCGGGGTTTTTAAGTTCCTCCCATACCACAGAAGTTTCAGGATAAAAAACAAGGTCGATATCCGCGATAAAAACATATTCTCCGCTCGCTTTTGTTATCCCATAGTTAAGGGCTTTGCTTTTATTCCATAAAACCTGGGGAACAGGGAGATGGTAGAAGTGAACAAAAGAAAATACCTCCGCAAGTTTTTCCAATTCTTTCACAAGGCTATCCTCGCTTCCATAATCTACAAAGATCACTTCAAAATTCTGAAGCTTTTGTTTCTTAAGCGATTCAAAAGAAATCTTAATTCTTTCGGTATCCCTGTTTCTATGGGCGTAAATTATGGATATCATTGGCTTCATTAGAGATTCTCTTCAATTTTTTGATAAGCTTCCAGCACTCTCTTTCTAATTCGTTCCCTTGCCAGTTCCGGCTTAATTCTATCTGAATTCCAGTTAATAGCATTTATTCTTAATTCAGGATTATCTATAGCCTTTTTCAAAAGTCCTGCAATAGCTTTGAAATTTTCAGGATCTTCAATTAATAGTCCGTTTCTCTTATGATCTATTATTTCAGCTGTTGCTCCTCCTGGATTAGATTGGATGGGAAAGACTTCCATGATTATAGCCTCGAGTAAAGTATTAGGCATCCCATCAGAACTACTATTTCCTATATAGATAAAAGACTGCCCCATCAATTCCATCAGCTTTTGGTACGGAAGTTTTCCAACTACTTCCAGGTTTTTAAATTCTTTTATAGAAGAAGTTTCTACAAATTTAAAAACCTCCGGAGCTGCTCCAAATACTACAATCTTGTAAGCCTCCAATTTTTCCTTTAATTCCAGAATTCCCCTTAGAACCGATATACACTGCCCGTGAAGTCCCTGATATCCTTTAATTAGAATAACATTTCTGTCTTCCTCATCCATCATAAAAGGATCAAAACTTTCGAAATCAAAACCACCTCCCCCCGGATAGACGCCAAGAAATTCACCTTTAAAACCATGGTCTTTAGCTATACTATAATCTCTCCTGCAATCGGCAAACATATAATTCATATGCGGCAAGGTTTTTCTCATGCCTTCAAGATGTTCAGGTCGCTTTTGGTAATAATACATATCGCTGCCCCAGGCGGTATATACCCATTGCAGGTCGGGAAATTTTTTCATTACAGGTAAGGCAGGAGCTCCTCCAAGATACATCACAAAACTATGTACCACATCGGGCTCTATTCTCTTTATTTGTTTTTCCAGTTGTCTCTGTAAATTTCTCTCGTTGAAAATATTTATAAGGCGGGTCAAGCCTATAGCATTTTTTTTTAGGAAATATCTCCCTGGATGATTCCATCTATAACGCCAACCTATGATTTGTTCTGCAAAATCGATCTGCTCTACTTTAGTATTGGAATCAAAAATATCCAGCCAGTATACTTCGTGCCCCGAATCATTTAACTGTTCTGTCCAGTTGAAAAAATGGGGAGCAAATATGGAGAGCATTAGTATTTTCATCTGTATATAATTATAATCCCAATTTAGGAATTAGATAAAAACTTAAAATCATATTTCTGTTTGCTGCCACTATTTGAGCCCAGCAACAGGCTGGTTTGATCTATAATTCTGAAAATTGACTACTTAAATATTCTGCTGAAAGATAATATTTAAGTTCACTGTAATTATAATCCAGTTGATTCTCATCTGATTTCCATTTTTGATACAGCCTCTTAATAATCATAAAAATCTTTTCCACCTCATTAATCTCGCTCCACCAGGGATAATCTTCTCCTAAAAGTCTTCGGCTCTCACTATAGTAAGGTCCTAAAAGTAAGATGGGTTTTTCTGCAGCGATACAATGTGGAAATTTCCCCGGAAGAAAAGGACTTATTGGCCCTTTGGCTTCAAGGATCACATTAACCGCGGCATTTTTCTGAATGGCCTGTACCTGCTTAAAAGGCAAATAATCTACACTACTATAAAACTGAGGGATTTCCTTTTTTATTTCTTCAAACTCCCGGGTATAGCCTGATTTTGCACCTAAAAAGATGAGTTGGCTTTCCGGTATCGCTTCAGGCACCTCTTTCAGAAATTTCTTATATGCACTTATTAAGCCCTTTGGATTTCTCGCCCCCATCAAAGCACCTGCGTGGACAATTGTAAAAGCACCTTTTTGAAAGAATTCTGGCAAAGCAGGCAATTTCATCTCATCTTCATCTATTTGATGAGGGATTATCACAGTTTTCCCTTTAAGTCCACCGTAATAACTTCTCATCCATTCTGCCAGTAATTTACTGGGATAAGCCGCATATTTGGCTTTAGCGGCTACACTCAAGAAAAACTTTCTTTTTTTCTGGTGACCCGGCTCCACATAATCATAAGGCCTGGGATAAGAATGCATGGGATATGGATCGTGAATATAAGCCATCCATTTAGGATGCCACTTAGGAAACTTTAAAAGCGCATGATGTGGCCGAAAACTTCCGCCCTTGCTTAAAGTTAGAACCAGATCGGGCTCAAAACCCCTTATTTTTTTTAAACCCGCTGCAATACTATTGCGGTCATTGAATAAGGTAAATGAAAATCCGAACAGATTTTCAATATATTTATTAGGATTAATTTTTAACCAGTATCTTATATATCTTTCCAGCCTGCTTAAAAAAAATAAAAAGCTGCCTCTGTTTTCTTTGATGTGAAAACAAGGTATTCCGGGAAGATCAATATCGTTTCGGGTGTAGTGAAATACCTGCAGCTCAAAACCGGCTTTATGAAGGTTTTTAATAAGGGCCACCCTGCCCTTGGTCCCGCTGCTATCCTCTACATCAATAGATTCCGCAACGACCAGTATTCTTTTAATTTCTTTTTTATTCAAGTATCCGGCTTTGTTGTAAAACTAAACTTTTAAGTTTCATCTTCCAAGTTTAAGTAAATCATAAATTTTACAGTATAATTTTTATCTTAGTCCTATGCAACTCGACCTCATCGCCGGAACCCGACCAAATTTCGTAAAAATCGCTGCTATCATATACGCTATAGAAAATTATGGACAGAATATTAATTATCGATTCATCCATACCGGGCAGCATTACGACGACAGCCTAAGCGAAAATATTTTTAAAGATTTAGAATTACCTTCTCCACATTTCAACCTGGGGGTTGGTAGTGGGAGCCAGGCCAGGCAAAGTGCAGCGATAATGCTGGCCTATGAAAAGCTCTTACTGGAGGAAAAACCGGATTTATGCATGGTGGTAGGCGATGTTACTTCCAGCATGGTCTGTGCCATCACAGCTAAGAAATTAAATATCAAAATAGCCCATGTGGAAGCCGGTCTACGTTCCTACGACTGGACAATGCCTGAAGAAGTCAACCGGGTGCTAATCGATAGTATAGCTGATTATTTTTTCACTACCACTCCAGAAGCCTCCAAAACCCTGTTGGATGCGGGAAAAGATAAAGACCATGTTTATTTCGTAGGTAATACGATGATAGATACACTACTAAGGTTTCAATCAAAATTTAAAGCTCCTAATATCTGGAAAGAGGTAAATCTCAAACCTCAGCAATACCTGCTCCTAACTCTTCACAGACCGGGTAACGTTGATGAAGAAAAACAATTGGAAATTACAATAAATTCAATCTTGAAAAACTCCCGGAACCTCCCTGTTATTTTTCCCGTTCATCCACGTACCGTCGTAATTATGAAAGATCTAAGCTTTGAGGCCGATAACTTTTATTTAACTAATCCCCTGGGTTACCTTGAATTTAATTACCTGGTGCAAAATGCCAAAGCTGTCCTCACCGATTCCGGTGGGATAACAGAAGAAACAACTGTGCTGAGTGTTCCCTGCCTTACTCTCAGAGAAAATACCGAAAGACCAGAAACAATCAAACTCGGAACTAACGAATTGATTGGTACAAATCCGGAGAATATTGCACAGGCCTTACATAAACTTTTTAAAGATAATTGGAAACAAGGCAATATTCCTGAATACTGGGATGGGAAAACAGGAGAGAGGATTATCAAATCTTTAATTACTATTTAATTACCGAGCCTTTAAGTCTTAAAATTGGCTTTATTAGCGGATAGATTGCAAAACCTAACCTGTATTTAAACTTTTCTAAAAAATTTAGATTGCTATTATTAAGTACTTCTTTTATCAAATTATAAGATTTAAGGTTAAATCCCATTCTGATAAAAAAATTAGTCATTCTGCTTGAGAGAGTACTAACCTGAGAAAGGTGAGCTACTATTAACCTAGCAGCGTAAATCTTTGAATCGACTCTTGATATATCAGCTTTTCTAAATTCCCCAGTATTAGAGACAGCATGTTTTCTTCCGAAATAAAGAGGTTTTTTTATTGTAATTCCTTTTGGTTCTTTTAGTAAAATGCGTGTATACAATTCCCACTCCTCTGCAAACATTAAAGCTTCATTAAAAATTTCGTTATTAAAACATTCGGACTTCCAAAGAACCTGACAAGAGTTAAATGGAACATCTCCTGTAATCATTTCATTCACGTTCAATGGTGTATGTTGGATAATTGCATAATCCCGCAACCTATTAAAATTTTTATTTAAATCTTGAAAAAAAACAGACCTTAAAAACCTACAGTAATCAGCCTTATAGTTTAAAATTTCCTCAATACTCCATTTTAAGCAATCCGGATGTGGGATGTCATCATCATCAAAGAAAATAATATACTCTCCTTTTATTAAAGATATTCCATGATTTCTTGAACCTGGCAGGCCTTTCTTATGATTAGAACCTCTTTTAGAATATTTAAATCTTAAGTCTTTATTCCCAAATTTTTCTACAATTTCCTGAGTCTTATCTTTACTCCCATCATCAATAATAAGACACTCCCAGTTTTGATAAGACTGTTCTGAGATCGCGATCAACGATTCTTTTATAAGGTGAGCCCGGTTATATGTGGCCATTACAATGGAAATAAGAGGTAGTTCTTTTGTCATTCTGAAATATCTTTCTTTAGCAATGTCAAGCTCTCTTCTTCTGCCTGAATATATATAGTAGAAAAGTCGTTCTCCTCAATCTTCTTAACTACTGCCCCAGGCGAAAGATATTTGCTAAAATATTCAAGTACATTTTCACGTAACGAATTTAAAATACTCTTCTCCAGGTTAAATGAGTACAAAATTATTTCATCAAGTTCACTCCAAGAATCATATACAAGCGCTGTCTCCATATTTTTTAAGGGAGGAAACATTAGCTCAGCATAGGTTCTATGAATTACAGGTATACAGCCAACGGACATAGCTTCGATAAGATTATGAGACTGAGGGATAAGAATACCAGGAAGAGCCAGATAAAAATTAAATTTCTGAAGTATATTTTTGAGTTCTTTCAAAGGAATTCTAAACTGTTTTGATGTATCGACCAGTACAACTTTATAATCAGCTTCTTCATTTATGAAACTTTTTAATTCTAATAAGTTATTAAATTCAAGGCTATACGGTTTTTTTTTTAAAAAATCAGCTACTTGACTTCTACTAGGAATTTCAAAGAAACCTGCCTTAGATATGTTATTATAAAATGCAGCATCAATATTCCCCGACATAAAAATAGATCTTTTACGTTTTAGTTGAATGCTCTCTACCTCATTAAAAAAACCATGTCTGTAAATACCCGGATATTCACTCATAGGGACATGGTAGCTATTTCCAACTTTTCCTCTGAAATAGTTATTACTTAATTGGTTTTTTCCTATTACTAGATCAGCATTTTCAGGTTCACCTATTCTTACCCGCTCTTTTAAAATCCATGAACCATAAACGAATTCCCCCTTTTTTTGGTTTAGTACACTAATCACCCTTTTATTCTTAGGGATATAAACTGTATAATTATTAAGAGTGAAAAATTTAATAAAATTATACAGATATCTATTTAGAGTGATATGATCAATCTCTATAAACACTTTTTTTTGGTTCTTTGGAACGGACTCAAATCTTTTAAGGATTATAGTTTTATAAAACCAATAATTATCCATTAGCCATTTCCTTAATCTTCTTCTCGCTTTATAAAAAATCATTTTATGGAAGTCATTTCTTTTTGAACATTCCTAAAGCTCTCAAAGGTTTCAATAATTTATTCCCAATCTTATAGTCCACACTATCCATAACCTGTTGTTTAAATGCTTCATTTTTTTTTGTAGACTTCAACCATTCATGGATAAATAAAGAAAAATGTTCCTTATATAGTTCGGCGTGTTTGTTATAAATATATTCCTTAATGGCATACATGGCAAGGTTAGCTTTTTTATTCCTTGAATTCTGCTTATTTCTATAGTTGAACAGCATTTCAGGAATAACGTATGCATAACCTCCATTTTTTAACAACCTGATATAGAACTCCCAATCTTCAAAACCTTTTAGCATTATTTCATCATAACCTCCCACTGCTTTCCAATCACTTTTCCGAAACATAGACGAGCCCATGGCTATATTTTTCAGCAGAATGTCTTCCAATTGACCGCCAGAAGGTTTAAAAAGTTTATTATTTCCTTTAGAAAACCAGTTAGAATAACATGTAACAAGTTTCACATCGGTATCTTTCAAAAGTACATCTATGGCTTTTTCACAAAATTTCGGTTCAAAATAATCATCACTATCCAACACCAATATGTACTCCCCCTTGGCAACTTTTATTCCTTCATTTCGGGCCGCACTTACTCCCTTATTTTCCTGGGTTATAAGTCTATTAATCCTCGGCTCCAGAGATTTTAATTTAATCTTAGTGTCGGTATGGGAGCCGTCGTCTACTACGATAACCTCCTTCTTTGGCCAGGATTGAACTAAGGCCGAATTTATAGCCTGCTCTATATATTCAGCATCATTAAAACAAGGGATAATTATGGATATTATTTCTTGTTGCATAGCATAAATTTAAACGAATATAAGAAGCCTCCAGATTAAAACACAAGTATGAGAGCAGGAATTCAAACTTAACTTGAGGGACTCTAATAGAAAGATTAAATAAGGTTTCTTAGTTTTTGGTAAGATTATAATTCTTATGTCTGAACAAAACATCTGTCCAACCAGCCCTATTGTTTTTATACTTTATTGGATAAATAGTAATTAGTTCAAACCCATTCTCTACAGCAAAGTCAAACAACTCGCCAAAGGAGGGTAAGTTTTGGTACATATCAATAAAGGTTACTTCAAAATACAGTAAGCCTATCCTGTTTTCTTGCATAGATTGTTTAGACCCTTTAAACACCTCAAGTTCGAACCCTTGAGTATCTATTTTTAAAACATCAATTCTTTCAATTTCTTGTTCTTTACAAAAATCATCAATAGTAGTTACAGGAACAGAAGTTTGACCTTCAATTGCTCCCCAACCATCATTTCCTATTTCAAGAAAGGAACTCATGTTCCTATTTGTGTTTTGGTTCAATAATAAATGGCTTTTTGCTGACCCAATCCCATAATTCCAAATATTAATATTTTTCTTATGAGATTTTTTATTCTTTAAATATTCAAAAACGTCAGGGCCTGGTTCAAAAGAATGAATTTCATGATTTTTAAAAACATCGGTTATCTCATCTATTGTTTGACCATAATTTGCTCCAACATCAAAAAAAACAGGATGATCATTAATAATAAATTTCTTCATATCAAGGTATGGGTCTCTACCAATTTTATCTATGGTAAGAGGAATTAGATCATAACCTAATCTTCTAGATAATTTTCTAACAATTTTATAGCCCGGCCTATCTGTATATTTTTTTATAATATTTTTCATTCTATATAGGTACTATTTGTAATAACATTAACCGTAAATATCTTGCCATTTATTCATAACCGCAATCTCCGAATATTCTTTCTCAATAAACTCTCTGGCCTTCTTTCCTATTTCTTCTCTTAATTTGGGATTATTTATAAGAAGTTCGATCTTATCAGCCATAGCATTAACCTCCTTTTCCCTGCACAAAAATCCAGTTTGGCCATCTTTAAGAGTATATTTCACTCCTCCTGTATCAAAGGCTATCACCGGTAATCCACAGGCCTGTGCCTCGGCAGTCACCAAGCCCTGACTTTCCTGCATTCCAACTTTATTTGTCACGGAGGTCATTAAAAATATATCGGCGCTTTGCAATAATTTGGCAACATCCTTTGGATTAGTTTTTCCTTTGAAGGAAATATTTCCATTTAATCCCAATTCATCAACCATTTTTTTTAGTCTTTCTTCATAAATACCGGTTCCCACTAGTATATATTGTACATCTATACCTTTCTTTATTAATAAATTTACTGCTTTTATTCCGTATTCCTGGCCCTTCAATTGATCCATTCTGCCAACAGTCATTAATTTTAATTTATTCTTATCTCTATGAAAAGCAGCAGGCCGAAAAGTATCAGTATCAACGGTTACAGGTATGGTTTCAATCTTATTTTCAGGTGCTCTCAAAGTTTTTAACTTTTCTTTTAAATAGGTTGTATTACAAACCAGCACGTCGGCTACCTCAAATAGGTTATCATAATATCCATCTTCCAGAATTTGATTATTAATTGGAAAGTGAAGATCATGACCGTGAAAGCTGGTAATTATCCTACTTTTCAGGAAACCATTCTTTTTTAGAATGTCAATAGGATCTTTATTAGTCCCAAACTGAATATGAATAACTTCATAATTTCGTAAGGATGCATAAAAGAAAAATTGAAAGATGGGAAAGAAACCTTTTCTATTGCTGGATTTGTAAAATATAAGCAATGGCTTAAAAAGATCCCATCTTTTAATTATCAAACTCATTCCCTTGAATGCTCGTCCCCTCTTCGTTTCAGGAATATTATAATCTTCCAGGATCAACTTATTTTCAAGCTCATATTGCCGAAAGAGATCTTTATTTGCATTTTCTGAAATATCACAAAATTCTTCGGTTAAGATCCTTACCTCGTAACCTAGTTTGATAGCTGTGACTATCTGATTAACCACAAAGGTTTCCGATAATTTAGGAAATTTCCATATTTTAAAAAGAATGCTCTTCAAGACATTTTCGAATTAATTATTAATCCATAGATCAGCGTTTTGCTCATAAAGTATCGGATATGATGCCTTAATCCTTTTACTAATATTCGCTTTAAGATTTCCTACATACCTCGCTTTTATTTTTGGATAATCGGATAAATTGTATTCAAGATATCGTAGTGACTTAACTGCACTTAGAGCATTTTCATATGTATTGAAACCACTAAGGGTACTTTTGCCTTCCACACGGTAGAAGACTCGAGCAAGTTTAACAAATTTCACCTTTCTGGTATTCCTCAAAATTCTGCTTATATATTCTGCATCATCATTATTTCCAAGATCTTCTCTCCATTTTCCAGCTTTTTTAATAACTTCCATTGGGATAAGGTAGGTATGTAATGGGAAGAACTCATCGTTTTTTCCAAAACAAGAAAGCAACTTCAGGGGTGCTTTGAAGTTACGATAAGATCTTTGCTTGTATTTAAACCTTTCTAAATGGTCCCGGCTGGAAAAATATCCCCATTTCCCCGTAAGTAATATTTCTTTTCGGGCATACTTAAACTGGACCTCTAACTTGTCAGGAGCCAACAGGTCGTCTGAATCCAGAAATTGTACAAAGTCACCCTTTGCATTCTTCAAGCCTATATTTCTGCAAGAAGCAGCCCCTTTAAGACTTCCCTTAGGTCTTTTAACAAAGGTTATTCTCTCGTCCTTGATTGTATATTCTAAGCCGACTTGTGAGGTATTATCAGTAGAATGATCATCTACAACAATACATTCCCAATTCTTATATGTTTGGGCAATAACCGAATCCAGGGTTTCACCTATTAAATGAGCCCTATTGTATGTGGGTATAATGATGGAAACTAATGGTTTCATTTCGGAATTAAATAATTTCACTTCGCCTAATAGGTTTTCCCAAGATGTAACTATTCTTTCCTGTAATAAAAATTAAAGATCCACAAATCAACCATTTTATGCTTAACTCTTTGTTAATTTTCCAAAGTAAAGGAATAAAGTTTTTTAAAATATAAAATGAATTTTTCTTATGTTTATGCTCAATACCCATAAAAAATAATTGTTTTATATCACTATACAATGTTACAATCAAATCCGGGTCTTTTAATTCCAGACTATATTTTAAATTTCTCATTGAAATGAAAGCCTGGGATTCTTTAAAACTCCTTACATAAGCTCTATTTTTATGAGTTTTAGATTCTAAATGTTGTCGATATAAGAATTGAGGTTCCTTTATCACCTTATAAGAGGATTCCGGTAGGTTGAAAAAAATTCTTGAGAAAAATTCTGCTTCCTGCCCCCTGGAAATTTTAATATTAAAGAGTTTCTTAGTTTCTAAGAAAGACCTCCTAAAAACAACAGAATTGGTAATAATATGACTCTCCCATAACACTAAAGATTTAAATAAACTATCCTTTATTTCTATTTTCATTGGAATACGTTTTGCCGAATCATTCATTAAATAATAGCCTTTGGAAACAATAAAAAGATGCACTTCTTTAAAAGCTTTTAAGGATGATTCCATATAACCGGGCAGCATCACATCATCATCATCAAACCAATTTATAAATTCGCCTTCACTTATTTCAAATCCATAGTTCCTACAGGCATTAGCACCTTTCGGCCTAACTGTTGGGCGTTGATGATATTGAAACCTGGAGTCTTTTTCGCAATAAAACTCCAGTAACTTTTTTGTATAATCGGTAGAGCTGTCATCTATTATAAGACATTCCCAATTATGATAGGATTGAGCTGATACAGAATCCAAGGTTTCACCCAGTAAGTGTGCCCTGTTATAGGTAGGTATAATAATTGAAACCAATTTCTGCATTTAGATTGCTAATTTACTTTTCTATACTTTGTAGAAGTTTTTTACGAAAAATATAGCCTATTCCACTCGGTTTATAAATGTACTCGAAGCACAGCAGTAAAGCAACATCATGCAACCTTCCTTTTTTTAATAAGGTTTTAAGTAAATAAGTTTGAGTTTTTAGATTCATACGTTCCCTGGAATCAATTTTAATCAAGGAAAAAAAAAGATATTTTACAGAAGGAGAGTTGGGAGAAATTTCACTTAATTCCCGCCAGGTTTCCAGTTGATTGTATTGCAATTCTTCTTTTTCCTTCCTATTTCTATATAAATTAGAACGTATAGACTGGGAATGCATACGCCTATAAGTAAGGTAGGAATCAATTATAAGGCCATTAACCGAAAAACAGGTTAATTTGGAAAAAAAATTATATTCCTGTCCCGAAGAAAGCGTCTCATTAAATCTCACTTTTTCACATACTTCTCTCTTACCTAAAAAATCGTAGGTTAACCAGTTTATCTTTTGAGTTACATAATTATAATTGGTTATCTCAAAATCATTAAACCTGTAATATTTTTCATTTTTACTAATAATATCTGCCCGATTAGGATCTTTAAAATTAGCCGATTTTGAAATCACATAATCAACCTTGTTTTCCTCAATGGCTTTAACTTTTAGGTCTAAAAAATTGGGTGCCATAAGGTCGTCGCTATCAAACCATTGTATGTATTTACCTTTACATAACTCAAACCCATAATTCCTACAGGCATTGGCTCCTTTCCTTCGTTTTTTTGGGCGGTGATGAAACTGAATTCTGAAATCTTTAGCGCAGTAAAATTCCATTAGTTTTTCTGTGTAATCAGTTGACCCATCATCCACAATTATACATTCCCATTTTTTATAAGTCTGGACCAGGATAGAATCCAGTGTTGAGCCGAGAAAATGAGCTCGATTATAGGTAGGGATTATTATGGCAACTAAATGGTTCAGTTTTGCGAAAATTTAAATTGCAATATAAGAAAACATGGCTTCCAACATTCATTGAATTATTTTTATATAGATTCTAGTTGATAGTAATTTTGACCTCTTTTATCTAAACCAAAAATTCAAGAACTAAAAGCGTGAATAAAACCTAATAATTTGAATAAGCTTAAAATTATTACTATTCTTTAACGAAATAGAAAGGTGGGATTATTTATGCGTTTCACGAAAAACGTATTAATTAGCCTTATATAAATCCAGTAATTTCTTGACTAAAAAAGAAGAATCATAATTTTTTTCTACAAATTCTCTCCCAAGTTTTCCCATTTTTTCCCTCAGTTCTCTGTTTAAAATCAATTTTTCAATGGCATCGGCAAAACCACCTATATCATTTTTTTTTACAACAAATCCCGTTTCTCCATCGATTAGACCATATTTCATTCCCCCTACGTCTGATACAATTACCGGGAGCTCCATAGCTTGTGCCTCCTGGATCACTAAGCCCTGGGTTTCAGCCCGACCAGTTTGTGGATCATATATCCCAGGATGTAAAAGCACAAATGCTTTTTCCATACTGTCTCTAATTTCTAACTGATTTAAAGCACCTCTAAAAAAGACATTTCTTTCAATATCAATTTGTTTTACCTTTTCCTCTAATTTTTCCCTACACTCTCCATCACCAATAATTTCTAATTCAACATCACGAAAACCTCTACTTCTTAATTCTGCAATAATTTCCAGTAATAAAAATGGGCCTTTTAATGGAATGAGTCTCCCACAAAAAAGAATTCTAAAATTATTCTTTAATTTATTTTCCCTTTGAAAAAGGACAGGATTGAGTCCCACAGGTAAAATATTTATATTTTGTAGATGTGGCTTAACTTTTAAAAGAAGGTCTTTGGTATACGCTGTATTAACCGTAAAGGCATAAGCATGCTTAAAAATTTCTTTATATTGATGTTCATAGTGAGATAATAAAGTAGGAGTTAAATCATAGCCGTGGAAGGTAACAACAAACTTCACTCCTCTTAAAAATCCTTTCTCTTTTAAATTTGCAATAGGAATACTATTATCACCAAAATGAGCATGAATAACATCATATTTCTGCCCGGACAAAAACCATTTACTTTTATAAAACAGATTTAAAAAGGTTTCTTTATTATATTTCTCAGACAATAAAGCATGTAAAAATTCTCTCCAATGGATATGAAAAAAATTTTTCTTTGTCCACAGCAAAAGATCTTTAACCCTTCTTTTTTTTGAAGGCGGCATTTCTTCTTTATAAGTAACTCTATCTAATAGATGATATTTAGCAATATCAGGATGTAAAATAGATAAATCGCCTTTTTTAAAAGCAAAAATATCAACATCATGGCCTTCTTTCAACAAGGCCACAATTTGATTTTCTATAAAAGTTTGAGTAAGGGTAGGAAATCCTTTTACGATAAAAGCTATATTCATGAATTTTTAAAAAAGAAATCTTTGGGCAACCTTTTATAGTGATATTGCTGAAAACAGTATAAATTGTCGTGCTTAGGTAATTCCTCTTTGCTATTAATTTTAATTAAGGGAGTGAGGCTCTCTTTTCCTTTCAATTGTTTAAATATATCATAATTTAATTTTCCGTTCAAATAATCATATATGAAATAAGGAGAAAATTCAGTATGAACATTTTTACTAAATTCAATACAGATTATTGGCTTTTCATATGTTGAAAAAAAAATGTTTGCTCCTTTTAGCATTGGTACTTCCGCTCCTTCGATATCAATTTTAATGAAATCAACCTTATCAATATTATTATTGCTGATAAAAGAATCTAGGGTTTTTAGATCAATTTCTACTCCTTCAATCCTGTTGGCTGCATAGATTGAAGCAGCTCCCCGATTAATATGCAAATTGGGGAAAATTTCACCTTTTTTATTCTTGTCGCTAAGTCCAAAATTCAAGGCTAATACGTTTTTAATACGATTAAGTCTTATATTTTCATTTAAAATATTAAAGGTGGTAGGCATTGGTTCAAATGCATATACTCTGCCTTTTTTTCCAGTTAGTTTGCTCGCATGTATGGTTGTAAGACCTATATTAGCTCCAAGATCAAAAATTATATCCCCCTTTTTTATTATTTGTTGAAAACACCATAAAGTTCCTTCTTCGTAAATACCGTTTTCGAAAATTTTTTTTTCAATTCCTTTATCATACAAAGGAGAAATCTTTAATTTAAAGCCATTTTTGGTTTTAACAATAACATTGTCTCTTAATTCAGGAGTTACTGAATCCAAGAATTTTCCCAAACGCCATTTACCCTTGAATTTTTTATCCTCTATGAACCTTCTTATCCATTGAATATAATATAATCTAAATAGATTATCCATGGTTTTCTATAAATATTTAATCAGCTTAAATTTAGTAGTTCAAATTTTTTCTCATTTCATCTGTTAACTTAAAAACCAGAACGGAATTTTTTTCTTCAAAATTAGTAATCCTATCGACTCCACTTGGATTACTTTTATTAATCTTATTATTCATCAGTTCATCAAACTCAAGGACATCTATATTATATTTTTCTAAAAAACTCATAATTCTTTCCAATTCCGATTTTTGAACCAAGGGATCTTCAGAAAATAAATTTTCAAATTTCATGTGAATTGAATTCTTTTTTGGCAATTCAGTGTAAAGTATTTTATTACACTTGTTCCAATACCAGGCAATTTTTTCCATTCTGGATAAGAAATCCCACTGCCTCTTAGACATCTCACCAAAATCTACGGCAGTTAGACGTTCCCTTCTATCTGCCATACCGTAAAAATTAGAAATCCCATCACCCTGTGGGGACATATTATATGCAGATACACTATAAGTTTTAAAGTCTCTGGAAACATAAATAATTTTTACATTTTTAAACAATGAGGAAAATTCATTTAAAATGGGAAATACAAAAGGATTAGATTCCACATAAACTGATTTTCGAAAAAAGACCAAAGGTATAATTTCTAAAAAGGAATAATTATCATAAAAGAGTTGTGTTCGATGAAAAAGAATTTCATTTTTTAATTTCTCTTCCGATACTCCAAAACGGATTTTTTTTATTGAAATATCAAATAAATCTGGCTTGGGTTCGTGAAAAACAGGAGATTTCGGGAAAATTTTTTTTAGAAAAGATTCAAAAAACTTTGTACCTGTTCTACCGGTACTGACCACAAGTATTAATTCTGTTTTTCTTAAAACTCTTCTAATTAAACTTAACTTAATGTTTTTTACTATTTCTGTTACAAACATCTTATTCATTTGCGATTAATCCAATAAAAAAACCTAACAAAAATAAAATTTCTCATTTCCAATTAGGAAAATTTTTCAGCAAAATTAGAATATTCTACACCTATTGCGTCAAGTTTTTAATAGAGTAATTCTGATAGTTGGTTTTTAGTAGTAAAGGCGGCCAAACATCTTCTTTATGGATTATTTGAAACGATAATACATCATTCATCCGTAAAATAGGTCCAGAAGAATTCATTTTTAAGAGAAGAACATGCAACGAGTATAATCCTTTTGTCAACTGTAAATTAGGGTGATTAACGAAAAATTCCAAATTGCCGTCTTTAATTTCTAAACCTGCATTTTTATCATTTTTTTCAAAAACTGCAATTGGACGTTGCTCCTTATCAAAAATAGAAATAACAAAACGAGGAACCTCTTTTACATTCTTTACTTTAAATTTAAAAAATAGATTTAAATTATCATTCCAATGTAGTACTGGAACTTTTCCTTCATATCCTGTAGCGCCCATCAACTCAACTTTTTCAAGCCTAAAGGTACCATCGCTGAAAATTTCCTGGCTACTATTGTTTAAAAAACGATTATAATATAAATCAATGGCTCTAGCAATATCATTCCCTTGAAAGCTAGATTTGCCTTGCTCCATCAAAATTACCTGGTTACATAACCGGGAAACTTGTGGCATGCTATGAGAAACAAAAACAATTGCTGTTCGGGGTAAAATCTCATCAATCGTTTTAAAGCACTTTAATTTAAACCCCATATCCCCTACCGCCAGCACTTCATCAATAATTAAAACGTCGGGTTCCATTTGGGCGGCGACGGCAAAACCGAGACGTACTTTCATCCCGCTGCTATAATTTTGCACTGGCATATCTATAAATTCGCGTATTTCTGCAAAATCTATGATCTCGTCTAACTTTTCATTAATCTCTTTTCGGCTAAAACCCAGGATGGCTCCGTTATTATAAATATTTTCCCTTCCAGTAAGAATAGGGTTAAACCCGGCGCCAAGTTCTATAAGTGCGCCTACCCGACCTTTAATAGTGACTTTACCGGCATCAGGGTTAAGAAGCCCATTAAGTATTTTAAGCAAAGTAGATTTCCCAGCTCCATTATGCCCAATAAGTCCCAGACATTCTCCACGCCTAAGTTCAAACGAAATATCCTTAACCGCCCAGAATTCTTTCTCCCGCAACTCCCTTTCGGCTCTATTACCTTTGAGATTACTCAACAAATCCTGGACGCCATACCAAAGGCTGGTTTTAAGGTCTTTACAGAATTTTTTGGAGAGCCCTTCCACTTTCACTAAAACTTCCTGATCTTTATTAGGCATAAGCCATGATTTTTATTTTTGAGTGGGGTTAAAAGTAAGAATTTCTTAGGTTAAAATTGAAGCTTTAAATACAGACTTCTAATTTCTCTATTTAATATTCTACACTTTTTTATCGCTCGATAAGTATAGGAATTGAAATTCTATATAAGATAAGAGCCACCAGAAAAAGTGGAATGCACAAGGTCATAATAATTAAAAAATACACAAGATAATCTGAGCTTGCTCCGGTTATAATATCCCTGCAAGTCAAAATCACAGGGGTAAAGGGATTAATCTCCATAATTGTTTTCATAAGGCCAGAATCTGGAACTGCATATACCACAGGAGTTATATACATTAAAAAACTAAACCCCATAGTAACAATTTTGCCAATATCTTTATATAACATTCCTAAGGGTGTAAGTAGTAGCCCTATTGTTATTCCAAAAAGAAGAGCCCCAAGGATGGCAAAAGGTAAAAGCAATAACCCCCAATGAAAACCGAGTCCAAAAATAAAAACAAAAGCGATTAACAATATTATCTTAATAGAAGAATTAAAAAGTAATTTATAAATCCCGGAAATTATGAGTCCTTCCTTAGGGAAATTAATTTTACTCATTAGTCCCCGTGCCGCATTAGTACTTTGGGTAGGACTGTTAACAGCCTCTGTGATTATTGACCATAACAAAGTTCCTGTAAATGCAAAAACCGGATAGGGAATTCCAGTATCAGTAACCTGGATTGTCCCCGAAAGATTAAGAAAAATCCAAACCGCAGCGGTTGCTAATGGTGTAAGAAAGGCCCATAAAATCCCGAGATAAGATTGTCTGTACTGAGCTTTAATATCCCGCTCGGCCAATTGCCGTGCAAGAAAACGCGATTTATAAATATCCAGAAAAGTTTCTTTAAGCAGTTTTACAGGGCTTAAATTCCTTTCTTTTTGGTAAATACGGATTTGCATAGATATTATTTAAAAACTTTACAATTGAAAGTATTCTGGATGGAAACCAAAATAGTTTAAAAATTCATACTGTCCTAATTTAAGCCATTACCTAAGGTGCCGATTCCTACCGTACCCAAACGGTTTTATTCAGCGATATTTTCAGCCTTAAGAATAGTGTTAATTAAGATGTGCTCTTTATATTAAATAGATCCTGGTTCGAGGTGCGAAAAATACATATTATAATTCTAAACCTAAAGCGATCTTACCTCTTCTAAAAAGGAATTATAAGTTTACTCTGTGAGTTAATAACTAATTAATTATTTTTAGCCCTTATGAAAAAAATCAAAAATTTTCTCACTTCAAAATTCCTAAGAATTTATGCTAAATTACCTACCCCAGTGCAACGTTCTATTTGCTCGGGAATAAAGCAATACTGCACACCATCTTCTAAAATTAAAAAGTTAAACTTTCAAGGAGAATTCACAGTAAAGCTTACAAAAAATAATCATTTTAAAATGTATAATTACGGGGGAATGATAGAACACGAAACCTTTTGGGAAGGGCCTTTTGAAACTTTTGAAAATGACCTGGGATGGATCTGGATTGAATTATGCCAATTTTCTGAAGTAATTTTGGATATTGGGGCAAATACCGGTATTTATAGTTTAGTTGCTAAGTCTATTAAGCCAGAAATTTGTGTATATGCCTTTGAGCCCTCAATACATACCTTTAAAAGATTAAAATCTAACAATAAGATAAATAATTTTGACATTAAATGTGAACAAATAGCGGTTTCTAATTTTACAGGAAAGCAAACTTTTTTTGATCTCCCATATCCCAATGATAATGCTTCTCTTTCTCCCGATAAAATGAAGAACTGGCAAGGCTACAAAGGTAAAATAATGGAATATGAAGTCGAAACGACAACAATAAAGGACTATATTAATAAAAATAAACTTGAAGGAATAGATTTAATTAAGATAGACATTGAAATGCACGAACCCGAAGCCTTAATGGGTTTAGGGGAATATCTAAATAAATTTAAACCGGTTTTGATTATTGAAGTACTTAGTAAAGAAATTGCACAAAGACTTAATGAATTAATTAATTTTGAAGATTTTCACATTTTTCATTTAAAGAAAAACCGTCAGGCTGAAAAATTAGACCGTTTTATCGTAACAGAGTTAGATTTAAAAAGATGGGAATGGAATTATATAATATTTCATAAAGATCAAACTGAAAAAATTAGAACAAATACATCTTTATTCAACACTATTTCTCCTGTATAAATATAATTCTTTCAGTCCGATTTAAAAAGAGCTTTATAGCAATCCCTAGGGTATTGGAAAACCACCCCAGGTAAACATCACAGTATCGAGAATTATATAAACAATTACAATATCCCGCTTAACCAATAAAATGTACTACCAGATTTCTGTGAAGTTGAGTTCAATCAACTTTTTGTCACTCAAAGTTTAAAATTTTGGGATGTTTAAACCATAATTTTCAGTTAAAATACAGGATTTTCCTTTAGCAAAAAAAGCCATATCTTATTTTTTCCTTTCCGGAACCCATACTATACTTACAGAAAATTATCTAACCCTATAAAGGACATCAGTTATTTAAATGATGGTAAATAAGCTTAGCATAAAGAATCAAGGAAATCTTCACTGTTATTTTCTAACAAAATAAGCAAGTATTTTCGCCATCTGTCTCTTTAGTGCTTGTACCTTCTTTTTTTTATTGATTCCCATAGAGTACATTAATTTTCTGAAATCTCGTTTAAATCCTCTATTCTTTTCCTGTTCCGCTAAAAATATTTCCAGATATTCATCAACCATAGAAGTTATATTCAAATTTTTTAACGCAAAGTTTCTTAAAAAATCTCCCGTTTTTAAATCATATTTAAAAATTTCCGTTACCAGATCTCCTTTAGAAAATTGAAATTTAAATCTTCTGCCCGAACAATTATTCTTAATACTTTCCTTTATATTATTTGCATCTAAATATCCATCTCCAAAAGATTTAGAATATGGTCTATGATCATAGATTACAACGGGCCTCCCACTGGCCATTGCTTCATAGATTGAGCGACCCAAACCAATTACCAAATCAGACTTATTAATGGCCTTCTCTACCTCCCACACCTGTGTTTCAAACTTATTAATAACCAGCAGAGAAAGATTATGCTCTCTACATATTTCTTTAATTATTGCATTTGCAGAATTTGACTGACATAAACTTAAAATTGTTGTTAGTTTAGGTTTAATTTTTTTTTCCGGTTTGAATCTTTCACAGTCAATACCGTTATAAATCTTTCTTGACTTAAAATTTTTCTTCTTCAAATGATCCTGAACCTCCTGGGAAATTGCGATATGAAAATCTGCATATTTTGAAGGCTGCTCGAGATAAGGGAAAATTCCATGACATATTTGTATAATATATCCACGTGTAAAAAGAAGTTCTATGCAAGTTTGATGATTAGCCAGAATAAGATCATATTTCTTTCTTGACATAAATTGTACACCTAACTTTTCTTCAATTTGCTGCGAGACGGCACCTTTTAAAAAAGTAAAATATTCGACAACAAATTCCCTTTTCTTTAATTCTTCAATCAATGAAAATGCGAAAGTTTCGGAACCTCCTATTTTATTCAATTGGTTTGTAGCGACTAAGATATTTTGAACATCAGTCATTACTTAGAATTTAAAGAATACTTATCAAGTCGGGATAAAAGAACTAAAGTACGTTTTAAAGAAGATATATAGCGACGGAGTATTACCCAATCTCCCTTTTCCAAACTTAAGCGAATTAGCAAAAGGAAAGAATCGTAAAAATTATGTTCTTTATTAAGGCTTCCTATCAATCCTAATTTCAATCTGTAGATAGCGGCCTTAAGAATCTCCTTCCTTTTTTTGAAAGTTTCATCATCCAATAACATTTCAAGTATAGAAAGATTTATTTTCCCCATTTTACTCTTTGTCTTTCTTAATTCTGTAGAAGTCCCGAAATCTTTTCTATAAACGGCAGTGGGTTCATTCATGAAAAAAATTTTTCCTCCCCTGTTGAGTACAAGTAAATAAGTTGGCCAATCACCATAAGCAGAAGTCGGTATCCATTTTTTCATCTTGTATGTAAGCGGTGTGTTTTTGAATAATACTGTTACGGAAGCCATATAATTACCTAAAACTAAATCTTGAAAATCAGTTGTTAAGGGGCGGTCATCTTTTTTGGGTCCAGTTTTCTTACCTGATGGAAAAAGACTATAATTATTAGTGTAAATAATTTTATAATCAGGATTTTCCTCTAAAAAATCTACCTGTTTCTGCAGTTTATTTGGATCTATCCAATAATCGTCTCCATCGCAAATTGCAACATACTTTCCGTCGCATTCTGCATAGGTTTTAACGTAGTTTGCCCCTATACCTATATTCTTCTCATTGAGTAATAATTTTATTTTTTTTGGATGTTTGGAGGCATAATTACTGCAAATTTCCATTGTTTTGTCGGTACTGCAATCATCACCAATAACGAGTTGATAGCTAAAATTTGTTTCCTGTATTAAAACACCTTCTATCGCCTGCGCAATGAAATTTTCCTGATTATAGGTGAGCATAAAGATACTAACGCAGATTTCAGACATTAGAAGTTTTTTCTCAAAGTAACAATATTTTTATTTGTATTTATAATTTAAATAGATTGCAACTACCTTTTGAGAAGTATATGAAAATTAAAGATGCTATAATAATTCTTGGACCCGGAAAAAGTGGTACCACTTTATTAAATGATATTCTGGCCTTACATCAAGATCTTTTTTGGGTTTCTACTTATCTAAATAAATACCCAAATCATCCCTGGCTATCTCTATTAAATAATTTCCAGACAATTGGTGTCATTGAAAAATTCACTAGATCCAGACAAAAATTTCCCAGACCTGCCGAATCTTTTCCCTTTTGGGCGCATTACATTAGAAATTTTCGCTTTAATCCAAAAAATTTCAATGAACAGGATATACTAAATGCACAGGATGCAGTTAAGAAAATCAATCGCTACCAAATAGGAGAAAGATTTATTACGAAACTTACAGGGCCCAGTAGATGGAGGTTTCTCGAGGAAATATTTGATAACCCATATATTATCTGGCTGGATAGGGATCCAAAAGCAGTAATCGCTTCGTTCTATTCCTATAAATGGAAATATAAAAATCAACCGGAAATTTTTAAAAAGAAAGAAAAAGCAGAATTAATAAAAGAGTATGTAACTTATTATAACAATCTTCAAATAGATAAGGTAAACCTTAGAAGGTTTAGGTATTGTGAAGTTTATTACGAAGATTTAGTAGACAATCCTGCTGTATTTCTAGCTAAATTATGTAATTTTCTTGAGCTGGAATATTCGAAAAGCTTTAAACAAAAAGTAAATACATGGGGAATCCTCAAAAAAACAAATAGTAAATACCAAAAGATCTTCACCCCACAGGAAATAAGCTTAATAGAAAATCTTTTAAGTAAATAAACCCCCATTATCCAATGCTCATAGTCTCGAACTACCATTATATCCGCGAAAATTTCTCTACGCCATATCCGAGTGTTTTCGGGCTTACTCCCGCCCAATTTAAGTTTCAATTAGAGCAGTTGTCGAATTATGGAGCTTTTATTTCCCAGGACGAATTGCTGAGTTACAAGGAAACACCATTGGATAAAAATTATTTCTTAATCACATTTGATGATGGTCTAAAAGAACAGTATGAGCTGGCAAAACCAATCCTGGAAGAAATGGGGATTCCCTATATATTTTTTATAAACACTTCAAACTTCAGTGAGGAAAAAGTTTCTCTAGTCCATAAAATTCATTTATTGCGATCGTACGTAGCTCCTGAAATCCTGTTACAAAAATTAAACACTGAAATTCTGACAGGGAATGAAAAAAAGGCTGCTTTACAGCATTATAATTATGATACTGAAGAAAATGCCATTTTAAAGTATTTTCTGAATTTCAGGTTAAGTATTATAGAACAGAAAGAGTTTATTGATCCTTTATTTACAAAGTATTTTGAAGAAAAAAAGGTGGCAGAGGAACTGTATTTTTCAGAAGAAATGCTACATAAACTATATACCGAAGGTGTTTTAGCCTCACATTCCCACGGGCATTTACCTCTTGGGCGGCTTAAAGCTTCGGAAATAAGAAAGGAAATGCAAAATACCCAGGATTTCTTTTTAGAGAAATTCGGAAAAAAGGCAAAAGCCTTAAGTTATCCTTACGGGTCCCGGGATTCCTGCGAGGGTATTGGGAATCTCTTAAAAAATTCAGGTTTTAAACTTGGTTTTACCATGGAGAGAGGTGCAAATAATTCCTTACAGGACGACAGTTTGCTTTTGGCCAGATATGACTGTAATGATTTACCCGGCGGAAAAAACGATCTTTTTAAAAACCGAAATCCGTTTGAAAGTGCGAATTTAAGAAAATGGCATACCTATGAAAATAGCTTTACTCACAAGTGATAATCTAAGGCATAAATACATAGCCCACTGCGTGGCAAAACAACTGGACCTTAAACTAATTATTACTGAAAAGAAATCTCCCACGATTACCGCTACGGATTCTCTTAGAGAAGAAGATGCAGAATTTATTAAAAATCATTTTCTGAAAAGGAAAAATTCAGAAAAAGATTATTTTGGTGACTATACTAATTTTCCAATAAAATCGAATTTGTTAGAGATTGATCACGGAAGTATTAACTCAAAAAAGGTTAAAGCGGAAATAGAAAAGGCAGAAGTAGACTATATCCTTCTTTTTGGAACTTCAATTATTAAAAAGGAACTTCTCAATAAATATTCCGGGCTTATAATTAATTTGCATTTAGGGCTTTCACCCTATTATCGGGGTTCTGCCACTAATCTCTTCCCATTCTACTACAAGGAACCTGAATGTATTGGTGGAACTATTCATCTAGCATCTACTGAAGTTGATCGTGGGGATATCCTTCATCAATTTCGCCCGGCAATATCAAAGGGAGATACTCTTCACGACATCGGGAATAAGACCATTATTAAAGGCGGCAAACTTTTACCAAAGGTCTTGGAGGAGTATTCAACCACTAAAATTCAAATTATCGAGCAGCAAGGCGAGGGTCGGTTATGTAAGATTAAAAACTTAACACCTGAAAAACTTCGTATTATCTATCACTATATTGAACAGGGATTAATTGAGGATTATTTACGAGATAAAAAAAGTCGAGATGAGGCTTTCAAGATTTTCCAACAGGATCTTCAAACATAAAAAGTTTATTTATACACGGTTTACTACCATATGTAGAAATATAATAATTTATGTTCTAAAATATTTTTTAGATAAAAAGATATATTTGTCACAAAATAACCTCTTTGAAAAAATTATCAATTCTTGTTCCAGCTTTTAACGAAGAGAAAACTATTATTCTCTTATTAGAAGTGATTCGTGATGTAACGCTGGATTTTTCTTTACTAAAAGAAATAGTAGTTGTAAATGATGCTTCGACAGACAGGACCCGACAGTTAATAGAAAAATTTATAACTTCTAATCCCGAACTTTCAATTATTTTGCATAATCAGGAATTCAACGAGGGAAAAGGGACGGCTCTGCATAAAGCCATCAAACTTGCTACAGGAGATTATATTATAATACAGGACGCTGATTTAGAATATGATCCTACAGAATATAATCATCTACTAAAACCTATTATGGCAGGAAAAGCTGATGTAGTTTATGGTTCAAGGTTCATGGGGGGAAATCCACACAGAATTCTTTTTTTCTGGCATTCTATAGGCAACAAATTGCTAACATTTTTAAGCAATGCCTTCACAAACCTCAATTTAACAGATATGGAAACCTGTTATAAGCTTTTCAGGGCTGATACTCTAAAAGCTTTAGAACTTAAAGAAAAGCGTTTCGGTTTTGAACCGGAGGTTACGGCTAAGACCAGTAGAATTCCAGGTATTAGGATTTACGAAGTTGGAATTTCCTATTACGGACGAACTTATGAAGAAGGAAAAAAGATCAACTGGAAGGACGGATTGCGAGCCTTATGGTGCGTTTTTAAGTATAATATTATTCAGCGATAATTCTTTTAATTACAAAACCATCTTCTAAACAAATAATATCATCTTTCTTAAAGGTCTTCACCAATGTCTCAGCATTAACCAAATAATTCCTCCAATTAACTTTATTAAAGAAAACAATATAAGCTTCGCCTTCACATATTTTTTCCTTTAAATTGTTCAATTTTAACCTATCATTTTTACCCGGAAGTAATTTAAAATCCTTTCTTAGATGAAGTTTTCCCAATTCGATTCCATTAGAATAAACTGGATTATTAAAACTTTGTTCTTTTAAAAAAGAGATAACTTCAGAATCCACCCACATTTTTTTTGCATATCCACCTCCATATAAATAATGATTATTCACAACAGGAAACAGAGACGAGCAAAAGCTTAAAAAGAGAAAAGCAATACCTACAAATACCAATTTAATATTTCTATTTTCCCAGAAGTTCTGAAAAAACAAAAAGAATAAGATAAGGATAAAGCCAAGCAAAGGAGATAACATCCTATTTGTCATAGGAGTCCACGAATCAAAGAATGAAATAGAAACTATTAAAAAAAGAGGATATAAAAATAAAAAAAGTAAAATTAAAGAAACAGCAGACCGGTTTGTTTTAAAAGTCTTCAGAGCATAAAACCTTATGAGTTTTAATCTTAGTATATAAATAATTAAAACTCCTCCAAACAAAACAATTGCCAACTTACTACCAAGAAACCAATATCCAAAGGTGATAAACATATCCTGAATTTTCGCAAAAGGGATAAGGTGTATTGCAATTTTTCTTCCTCCGGGTGGTGTATCAAAGAAAACTTGATAAATAAACCAGGGAGAAATCACCAATGCAAAATTGAGTAGAAACTTCAGTAAATTTTTTAACCTCTGAACTACTTTCCCCCTATCTAAAAATAGAATAAAAATTAAATAACAACCTAAAAAAGCAATTCCCGCATATCTGGTTAAAAAGAATAACCCACAAGCAATAGCACAGAGATAGAAGTTTAAAGATTTTCCTGCTTGATCCCATCTGAGAAAGAAATAAAAAGAAAAACTAAGAAAAACTAAAAAGAGTCCCTCAGATAAAAAATTAAGAAAATTGATGGTGACCTGAGATAATATAAGGCATAATCCAAAGAGCAAAATAAGCCTGTAGTTAACTTTCAGCTGGAGCAGGATTTTCATATTGACCAGTAGGAATAAATAAAACAGAAAAATCTGCAGTATTAATCCCGCATTAAGAACATCTGTATTAAATAATAGGGCTACAAACGAGATAAAAAGAGGAAATAAAGGAGGCCAGTGATTTACGAGATTCCCCTCATTATTGGTAATTCCATTCCCCGAAATTAGATTTTCAGCAACCTCCATATAAACTATGGAATCAGGACTAAAAGCTAATTTATATGGTGAAATCACTAAAAACAGAATGGCTGCACCAAAAATTGCCAGACCATGAAATTTAAAAGTAGAACTAGTCAAGTTTATTTTCTGAATTATTACTGAGTTTTATTATATAAGGCCAAGATGGCTAATTTATTATATTTGACGAATAAAACGTATCATTCTATTTTGCATAATTCAAAAAAAATATTTATTCTACTTCCAGATGGTGTCGGCCTTAGGAATTTCGCTTTCACCTCCTTTGTGAAAACTGCAGAAGAATTGGGCTGGGAAGTAATATTCTGGAATCATACCCCTTTTGATCTTGGAGAGTTGGGATTTCAAGAAATAAAACTAACAGGAAAACCCAGGCCTAAAACCGATTTGCTAAAAAGAGCAAAAATAGAAGCAGAACTGGATCATTTTACCCAGAAGTTTAATGATCCGGTTTACCAAACTTATAAATTTCCTGCATCTAATAAAGGTTTTAAAGACATTATTAAAAATACAATAGTAAGATCCTTTATTAAAACTCATAAAGGACCAAAAGGCTTGCAAAGGCTTCGTCAAAAAATGAAAGTTTCCGAAAGGAAGGGTGAATTTTATAAAAACTGCAAAGCAGCTTTAGAAAAAGAAAAACCCGATATGGTATTTTGCACGAATCAGCGACCGGTAAATGCAATTGCACCTCTTACCGCCTCACAGGATTTAGGAATTCCAACCAGCACCTTTATCTTCTCCTGGGATAATCTACCCAAAGCCACTCTGGTTGTTGAAACCGATAAATACTTTGTGTGGAGTGAACATATGAAAAGGGAATTGCTCAGCTATTATCCACATATCAAAGAGAAACAAATATTTATAACAGGAAGCCCGCAATTTGAACCACATTACGACAGTAGTCTAAGACAAGACCGGGAAACCTTTTTTAAAGAACATGGGCTTAAACTTTCAAAGAAATATATCTGTTTTAGCGGAGATGATTCCACCACTTCTCCCGATGATCCACAACACCTTAATGACTTGTCGGAAGTAGTAGAAGAAATGAATCTTAAAGGATATAAACTGGGTATTATTTTTAGGCGTTGTCCTGTAGATTTATCTAACAGGTATGAAAAGATATTGGAAAAATATAAAAATCTTATAGTCCCCATTGCTCCAGGTTGGAAAAAGGCGGGAGAAGAATGGAATACCATTCTTCCCACCAAACAAGATATAAAACTGCAGATAAACACTATTCTGCATTCTGAGACGGTTGTTAACCTGGCTTCTTCGATGGTATTTGATTTCGCGATTTTCGGAAAGCCCTGCCTGTATATTAATTATGAGGCGACAAATAAAACCCAGACTGACTGGAGTCACGAAAAGGTGTATAATTTTGTACATTTTAGATCAATGCCTAACGGGGATGAAGTTTACTGGTTAAATTCAAAAGAGGAGATTAAGACTAAACTGAATGAAGCTTTAACCAATCCTAACGAAAAAGCCCAAAAAGCTCTTAAATGGTTTAAAAAAATAAACCGGGAACCGGCAGATAAAGCATCGGAAAGAATATGGGAGCAACTAAATAAAATTACGGTAGAAATTAACTGAATATGCACCTCGCTTTCCTAACTCCCGAATACCCTCACCTCCTCTCCACTCCTTCCGGCGGACTTGGCACCAGTATTAAAAACCTGGCCGAACAAATGGTAAAAAGAGATGTAGGTATCAGTGTTTTTATTTACGGGCAGGATAAGAATAGGGTTTTTGAAGAAAACGGCATCAGTTTTTATTTTATCAAGCAACTACATTATAATTTCTTTGGTTGGTATCGCTACCGAAAATATCTGGAGTTCTATATAAACAAAGTCATACAGGACGAGCAGATTGATGCCCTAGAAGCCCCAGACTGGACAGGAATAACAGCTTTTATAAAATTGAAATGTCCGCTGGTGATAAGAATGAACGGTAGCGATTCCTATTTTTGTCGGTTGGAGGATAGGCCGCAAAAGAAGAAGAACTTCTGGTTTGAGAAACTGGCTTTAAAAAATGCAGATTATTTGCTTTCAGTAAGTAAATTTACCGCTGAAAGAACCAGGGAGATTTTCAATCTAAAAAAAGAAATAAAAGTTATCCCTAACTCAGTTGATATAGAAGCTTTCAAACCAACAGGAAAAGAACCGATACCCGATACTATTCTTTATTTCGGTAGTATTATCAGGAAAAAAGGAGTGCTGGAACTGTCGGAGATCTTCAATCTTATCAATAAGCAGAATCCTAAAGCCCACCTGGTAATGGCCGGTAGAGATGTACCCGATATCAAAACCGGAAAATCTACCCGCGCATTGTTTGAGGAACTACTGGGTGATGAGAGTGGGGAAAAAGTCACCTGGTTAGGAAGTCTGCCTTACGAAGAAATAAAGGCACAAATCGCCAAAGCAGCGGTGATCGTCTTGCCCAGCTTTGCCGAAGCCCTACCAATGACATGGCTGGAAGCAATGGCTATAGAAAAAGCACTCGTCACTTCAGATATTGGCTGGGCGAAAGAAGTGATGCAAGACGGGAAAACCGGCTATACCGTAGATTCTAAAGACCACATTACCTACGCCGAAAAAACCCTGGAATTACTCGAAAATCAGGAACTCGCGGAAAAGATGGGGAAAGCGGCCAGGCAGCAGGTGGTTGAGAAATTTTCTACTGAAGTTGTTGTGGAGGAAAATATTAGGTTTTATGAGGGGATTTTAGAGAAGAAGCAATTGGATTAACTTAAGATTGTAAGTTGTACTTGCCAGGATTAGACTCAAGATCAACGATACACTAAATTTCATGTTGTTCATTTTTCCTATAGATGAAAGAACGAACTAAAAAAATCTAGGCTTACGAAACTTTATCTAAATTTATCGTTTGACACCTAAACTTCAGGAACTCGCCTCTTTAATTCAACTAGGGAGCAAAATACATCCGGCTCAAACAGCCTAAAATTTTACGGTTCCTCCACTTCAAATTTTTGCGATAAATTTTCGATAGGCCACTTAAACAAAAAACTTTTGGAATTTTAAAACATTAAAGATTCAAAAATTATAAAATCGTAGGCTTCTTATAAATAATCAATTGACTTCGGGTTAGGGGTTTGTTTATAATTCGGGGGAGTTTGGTTTCGGTTTTTAAGGCCCATTTTTTAAAATTATTTTTTGTTACTCCCCATTTAAAGAATCGACTAAAGCGTTCCAGGGTTCCTACCGGGATGGTTTCAACTTCAGCAAAAAACTTGCGCCCTGCTTTTTCGAAATGGGCTGAACTAAAGCTTCTGTCAGGATGCGGGTCATTCTTTTTCCATTCAGCAAAGTCGGTTTTATTAAACTTTGAAGGCCTGCCTTTAACCGGAACATACCAACGCAGCTCATCAAGTAACTTTGAGTTTACGGCCGGTTCAAAAAATCGAGCCTCTCCATCCTCTTTTAATAATCGGGCGGTTTCCTTTAAAAATTGTTCTTCCACCGGTAATTCTAAATGATGTAGAAAAGCTTTTCCAACCACAAAATCGAATTTATTCGATTCCAGGTTATTTTCTAAAAAATCCCCACTTACAAAATGAATAGGGAATTCAAATTCATATGCTTCATTTAGAGCTTCAACGATCTTACCGCTGGAATCTGCTATGTCGTTAGCATAAACTTCGGCACCAAGGGCAGCCATTACCGCAGCATTTACACAATCGCCACAGCCCATGTCCAAAACTTTGTTGCCTTTTATTTTTTCCCTGAAATTTCTTTGGTAAAGTGCAAACCAGCTGGTTTCGGTAGTGGTTGCCGAAGCGAGAAATTCATCCAAATTATTGATCCAATGAAGGATATTCTGTATGTTGTAGTTGGCATAAAGCTTCTCATAATGCAGTTTATTTTTATCCTGGTTAAGATTTGACGCACCCATATTTTATCTTCTGAAGGCTAAAAATATAAATTTAAGAATTGAATGCGTGTAAATTTTGACACACCATTTTAAATCTCAAGAAAAAGGACAACTTTTCAGCAAACTTTTCTGGATTTTTTCTAATTGATCAACCTCAGGTAAAAGTGGCTTACTCTGCATTAACTGGAACAATTCTTCAGCAGTCTTGCCATTTTCAATAAATTCGGCTTTATAAATAGGAAGTTTTAGGGATTCAAAATAATCAACATATTTTATCCCATTTCCGAAGATCTTATCTGAAAACTCCACCCAAAGTGCTGGAATTTGATATGCGTGGGCAACGATCAATCCGTGGAGGGAGGAGGAAATGATGTTTTCAGAGCTTAAAATTTGCCTGGTCACTTCTTCCACATTCATCGTTAGCAGATCTATAACTTTTATTCCTGGTTTATCCCCAAAAAACGCTACTGCTGTTTTATAATCGTGATAATGCGGTATAACCCCAATCTTATACTTTTTCTTTACCTGTGGATTATAATATTTTGGCAGTAAAAGCGCCGGATCTCCATACACCTCGGGACAGCGATATCCGAGTTTCAATAAATAATCCCTTGTTTGTGGGCCACGCACAGCCCTGAAATTCGCTTCAGCAATTTCCTGCTCGTGATCTATAATTCCGCTCCCCCAAATAATACTGTGCTTAGTTGCGTGGTGTAAAATACTTCCCACTGCAAGAAAATTAGTTTTGTTCATTTTATACCAGGGCTGTTTTTTAGGCTGAACAAATTTCACCGGTTTCCCACTAATTTTTTCCACGAGGTATTTAGAAAGCAAATCCCCGTAATTCTCTTTCTCCCTGAAAATAAATTTGATCTCACTCCAGTAAAACAAAGGAATTTCTTTTTCCCGGTAAGAACTGTATTTTAACTTCTTCAAAAGTAAATATTTTGGGGTTTAATTAGATAAGGCCTGAAAACTCAAATATATTGAAAATTATGCTTGGGCAGAACTTAGTCTTTAGACAGTAGTCAGTAGTCGATAGTTTTTCATAGTTCTAACGTCTAAAAACTACAGACTATCGTCTTTATTTTCTCCATAGATGCTCTTAATACTTACATTTCCCGACAGATTTGCTACTTTAGCGATACCAGTCTTCCTACAAATATGGAAGAACTGATAACCCACAACTAATAACTGAAATGCCCAAAAGAAAGATATGCGTTGTCGTTACCGCCCGGCCTTCTTACAGTCGGATAAAAACTGCACTTACAGCAATACAGGACCACTCCGATTTGAAACTACAACTAGTTATTGCAGGATCGGCTCTTTTGGATCGATACGGAAACGCGGTAGATTTTATTGAAAAAGACGGATTTGAAATAGCGGCGAAGGTTTTTATGGTACTGGAAGGAGAAAATCCTACTACAATGGCCAAAACAACCGGCCTGGGGGTAATGGAGCTTACTAATGTTTTTTACAACCTGAAACCCGATGCTGTCTTAACCATCGCCGACCGGTTTGAGACTATCGCCACCTCTATTGCTGCGGCATATCAAAACATACCCCTCGTTCATATTCAAGGTGGTGAGGTTACCGGTAGTATTGACGAAAAAGTGAGACATGCCAATACAAAACTTGCCGATCTTCATTTGGTTGCTTCAGAGGATGCAAAACAACGCGTTATAAAATTGGGAGAAAATCCTGAAAAAGTAATCAACACCGGCTGTCCATCTATAGACCTCGCCAAAGAGATTGCAGAATATCCATTTCTTGATTTTGATCCTATTGAAAAATACGGAGGTGTGGGTTCTAAACTCAATTGGAAAGAAGGTTATATTGTGGTAATGCAACATCCGGTGACTACCGAGTATAAACAGGCAAAAGCACATGTTACCGAAACCCTGAAAGCGATAAAAAGATTAGATTATCCTACTTTCTGGTTTTGGCCAAATGTAGATGCAGGATCTGATGGAACATCTAATGCAATACGATCTTTCCGGGAACTTGAAAAGCCAGATAACATTCATTTTTTTAAAAATATGGAGCCGACAGATTTTCTAAGACTCTTAAAGAATTCCAAAGCTTTAGTGGGCAATTCCAGTGCCGGGTTAAGAGAATGTGCCTATTTGGGAGTACCGGTGGTTAACATTGGGAACAGACAATTTCGCCGAAATCGGGCCACAAATGTTACCGATGTAAACTATAATTTAAATGAAATTTTAGAGGCTACCGAAAATGCAATTAAAACCGAACATTTTGAATCTTCTGGAATCTACGGCAACGGAGATTCAGGGAAAAAGATTGCTGAAATCTTAGCCACCTCAGAATTAACCTATAGTAAAACAATTACCTATTAAATTTCAAAAATCTGCGCAAGTATGAAAATTTTAGGTTTAATTCCTGCCCGGGGTGGCAGCAAAGGAATTCCCGGTAAAAACATAAAAATGCTGGGTAGCAAACCACTTTTGCAATACACTTTTGAGGCGGCAGAAAGCTCAGAACTTTTAAATAAAGTAATCCTTAGCTCAGATGACGAAGATATCATTCACATTGCAAAGCAGCTTGAGCTTGAGGTTCCTTTTAAACGGCCCGATCACCTGGCCGAAGATTCCACTTCCAGCCTGGAGGTTGTAAAACACGCTGTTAATTACTACCTGGAAAGGGGAATTCAATTTGATGCGGTCTGTTTGCTACAGGTAACCACACCATGTCGAAAACCCGGACTTATAGATGAATGTATACTCAAATTTCAGGACAATAATTTCGACTCGTTGGTTTCAGTGAGGGAAGTGCCTGAAGATTTTAATCCGCATTGGATTTTTGAAGAGAATAACGGAAGCTTAAAAATCGCTACCGGGGAAGAAAAAATCATAAGCCGAAGACAGGATTTACCAAAAGCCTATCATAGGGATGGAGCGATTTATCTCACCAAAACCGAAGTGCTTTTAAATGAAAATTCCCTTTTTGGTAAGAAAATAGGATTTGTGAATACTTCCGCTTCCCCTTATGTAAATATTGATACCCCGGAAGATTGGAAAAAAGCGGAAGAAATGTTAAGTAAGCTAAAAAGTTAAATGAAAGCCTAATGAACTTTAACTCGTCAAGCTTTTCTGAGCGTCCGTCCTCCTGTCCCGAAGTTTCAGGATCTAACTTGATCAGAATTGATATCATATTAAAAGCTGAAACAAGCCCGCCTGAACGGCCGGGCAGGTTCAACTTGACGAAATTAGACCTTTAAACACAGCTACCGAGAAGTGTTTAAACATAAAAAGCAAACTTAAAATAGTAATGTGCGGAATCGCAGGAATTATTTCAGCAAAGGCTAACAAAGAGAAACTTCAGCAAATGCTGAACCTTCAGAAGCATCGTGGACCTGATCATACCGGGAATTACGTTGATTCCTGTTATTGTGCATTGGGACATAATCGGCTTTCAATTATTGACCTTTCAGCAAAAGCAAATCAGCCTTTTAAAGATAATTCTGGACGGTATCACCTTACTTTTAATGGAGAAATCTATAATTACAAGGAGTTAAAACAAGAATTAAAAGCTTACTATAATTTTAAAACAGCATCTGATACTGAGGTTCTATTGGCTGCCTTTATTGTTTGGGGCAAATCCTGTCTCAACAAACTCAATGGGATGTTCGCTTTCGCAATTTGGGATAATAAATTGAAAAAACTTTTTGCTGCACGGGACAGGTTTGGGGTAAAACCATTTTTTTATTCCGAAGAAAACAAAGATTTCTATTTTAGCAGTGAAATTAAAGCAATTAGAAGCGTTTTAAAGTCGAACCAACCAAATGAACAGGTGTGGGCTAATTATTTTACTTTCGGTTCTTACGGGATGCCTTCAGACACTTTTTACGATGAAATATTTCAACTTCCGGGAGGGCATTTTCTGGAATATCAGGCAGGCAACTTAAAAGTTACCAGATGGTATGATTTTGAGAAAAATCTTTCCAAATATTCTAAAATCTTGTCTTTTGAAGAAGCTAAGCAGTCTTATTATAAAATTTTAATCGATAGTATTTCACTAAGGTTTAGAGCTGATGTTCCAATTGGTTTTAATATTAGTGGTGGAGTAGATAGTTCCCTCTTACTGGCTTTGGTAAATCGACTAAATAAAAACAAACATATTAAAGCTTATACTTTTTATGCCGGGGACGAAAATTATGATGAACTGCCCTGGGTTCAGAAAATGATTGAAACCACCCGGAATCCACTAACTAAAGTAAAAATACAACCAAGTGATGTAATTAAAAAAGCCCAGTTTTTAAGCAATATCCAGGATGAACCATACGCCGGGCTACCCACTCTTGCCTATGCTGCATTGTTTGAAAACGCTAAAAAAGACGGAATAAAAGTCCTGCTTGACGGGCAGGGAATGGATGAGCAATGGGCAGGCTATGATTATTATCAAAATCCCGGAACTACCGCAACCATTCAGGGTACAGGAAAAATGAGTCCATTTCGAGTTAAAGTATTAAATGATGATTTTAAAGAATTAGCCAAAAAGCCGGGCTATCCTACCCCATTCGACAACGATTTACAAAACCTGCAATACCGGGATCTTTTTTATACGAAAATACCGCGTGCGTTAAGATTCAACGACCGGATTTCTATGGCTTACAGCACAGAATTACGGGAGCCTTTCCTGGATTACAGAATGGTAGAATTTGCATTTTCCCAGCCTAAAACCTATAAAATTCATAATGGAATTCAGAAATATTTAATCCGGGAAATACTTAAGGAGATCGCTCCTCAGGATTTGAGCTATGCGCCAAAACGTCCGCTTCAAACTCCACAGCGCGAATGGGTGGGTAACGAATTAAAAGACTTTACTGAGGAAAATATTGAAAAACTCAGATATTCGAAAATATCATATTGGTTTAATTTTGAAGAGATGCAACGAGAATGGAATAATTATAAAGCCGGGGACAACCAAAGCAGTTTTCATATCTGGCAGTGGATTAATGCGGGGTTGTTGATGGGAAATTAAAACAAATCAAGAGAAAAGAGGCAAGGAAAAAGACTAATAATATTCTTTTATTCATAACGAACTCGCCTGTCAGTTCGAGCGTGGTCGAGAACAGTTTGAGTAGTAGTTCTATTCAAAAGATTACCGCGCTCCTTCGTTCGCTCGTACTGACGAAATGAAACAAGAAAAAATAGGCAACAAAAAAGACTAAAAATATTCGTGAATTCGTGGCTATTCAGTTCAAAGGAGGCAGTCTCAGTTTGCAGTAAAAAAACTATAAAACACCGATTCAAATTAAAAGCTCCTCCCCTTTTTTCAAGGGGAGGTGAATTTCCGTTTGCAAAATGGAAAGACGGAGGGTTACTCAAAATTCCGCATTGCTTTTTTCCACCAGCGTTTTAAACTTCGGGTGGGATCAGATTTTTCTACGTAGCCTTTGGAGTAACGGTTGTAGCCGTAGCCGTAGCCATAGCCGTAACCATAACCGTAGCCGTAACCATAACCGTATTTCGCACGATGCACAAAGTGGTTTAATACAAAACTAATATTCTTAATTTCCCCTTTGTGGTATTTCTCATTAATAGATTCCAGCATTCCGCGTTTTGTGTAATCCTGTCGTATTAAATAAATGGTAGCATCGGCGTGTTTTACCAGGTTCAGGGCATCGGCCACCATTCCTATTGGAGGCGTATCCAGGATGATATAATCGTATTTCTGTTTCAATTCCTCCATCAGCTTATCCATCTGTTCGTTGATCAATAATTCTGAAGGGTTTGGCGGCACCGGTCCCGCGGTGATTACATCTAAATAAGGAATCTTACTTTTCTGAATAATCTCTTCGCTGCTGGACTGGTCTATCAGGTAATTCACTACCCCTACATCATTATTCAGCTGAAAATCATCAAAAATCTTCGGTTTTCTTAAATCGACTCCCACCAGTACTGTTTTTCGTTCACTTAATGCGAAAACAGTGGCAAGGTTCATCGCACAGAAGGTTTTTCCTTCCCCTGAAACCGAAGAAGTAATCAGCAAAGTCTTAGAACCGGTAACGCCCTGTTTTTTATACATAAACTGAAGACTGGATCTGAGGCCCCTAAATCCTTCTGAAATTGAAGATTTCGGATTATTAAAAACCACCAGGTTCGAGTCGGTTTTGCTTTTTCCTATCATTCCCAAAATAGGGATTGGAGACAATCTTGTTACTTCCTGGGCGTTGTGAATATTTGTATTCAGGAAAACCAATAAGAAAACAAACGTTAGCGGAATAACCCCACCAACCAGAACGGCCATTACGTAATTTAGCTGGGTATTCGGACCAATTTGGCCTCCACCCGTATCTTTAGCCGAATCGATCACCATCACATCACTTACATTCGCAGCTTTAATAAGCCCCGCCTCACTCCTTTTCTCAAGGAACATATTGTAAGATTTCTCATTCAAACTGTAACGACGCTGAATTTTCAGTAAATCCTGCTCTTCCTGCGGAAGTTTACTTATTTCAGACTCCAAACGAGCGATTTGTTGATTTATGTCTCTCTGTTCATCTTGTAACAAACCTCTTGAAGAACTGATATTTTCCAGTAAAATCGATTTAACCGAATTGATTTGCCGATCTATATCGTCAAAAACCGGGGAATCTTCTTTTAATGAATACTGATAATTGCTTCTTTCCTCCGCCAGGGATATAATTCGGGAAACCCCGCTAGCTATACTTCCTTCTGAAATTCCTGCCACAGAGGGTGCGGGTACATTGGAATAATCATTCCTGGTTTCCAGGTAATTTCTTAAGGTTTCATAGTAAGAAAGTTGCCGCCTTATATCTTCTTTTCTAAGGTCTAAGGTGGAAAGTCGGTTAGAAAGCTGGGAACTTTCCGCAGAAATATCCATTATCGCGTTTTCATTCCTAAACTGGTTCAGCTCTGCTTCTACCAGTTTTAAAGCTTCAGATTGTACGGCTAAACTGGAATCTATAAACCGAATGGTTTTAGTGGCAAAAAGGTTTTTCCGCGCCAGCATATTATCACTTAGCACTGTAACGGTTCCGTTTAAATAATCTACAATCCTGCCTTTATTTCCACCGGTTTGACTCATTTTTAAAACCGAAGAACCCTGGGATTCAGGGCTAACATTTACATTGCGGTACTTTCCAACAGCCGAATCAAAATTCATAAAACTCACATAAAAAGGAGTCCCAACCTGCAGGGGCTGTTCTACCCTAAGAATGGTTCCACTAAAAAATGGAAGCCTAACCTGTTCTCCCGATTTATAATTTTTACTGAATTCTTTAGGGTCAACCTCCCGATAAGTTTTTTCTTTGGTTTTATAATTCTGAAGACTCAAACTCGACGGTACATTCGCTTTTAGATTGTAGGTTGACGAGTCTAAAAATGTAATCGTCATCGTTACGTTTAAAGCTTGCGACATCGTGGTATCGGCAACTACTTTAAAAGGTGCACTTCCATAAGCATCAATTCGCTGATATTCCCCGTCTTTTAAATACTGCGTATAAAACTGAAGTTTTTCTACCACTTCCTCGTTATGAGAACGCGATCTCAAGATCGTCATCGCGGTATTCACCTTATCTGAAGTCCCACCCCAGTTAAAAGTTAAACTGGTATTACTGGTGAAAAACGGATTTTGATCGTCTTTTATTGAAATGGAATTCCCTAGGTTATAGACAGGTAATTTCCTTACGTTGTTATAATAGGCCACCGCCAAACTAATTCCTACCGAAAGTAGAATTAACTTCCAGTAACTTATCACTTTAAGCACAAACCCCTTAAAGTCAAAGGTTGAGCCTACATCTGATATGTGATCATCTTCGTGCGCCATTAAATCCTGCTAAATAATAAGATTGTAGTTGTAATAAATGAGAGTATGGTTACTCCGGTTCTAAATATCTCCAGACCTGTGGTTCCCAGTCCCAATGCTTTTTGCGGTAATGCATTCACCAAAATAAGGTCGTTGGGCTGAATGTAATAATACTCACTTTTGGTGGCATCAATATCGGTTAGGTCTATAAGATGAACTTTTTCGCCCTCGGGATATTGCCTTATAATTTTCACATTTTCCATATCGCCATATTCGGTAATTCCACCGGCATTGGCCACGGCTTCCATTATAGTTACCTTTTCTTTATAAATCACCTGGCTTCCGGTTCCTATTTCGCCCAGGGTGGTATACCTGATTCCTGCAAGCTTTACAGTCACAAAAATATTGGCTTCCTCCTTAAAATAATTCTCCAGTAAAAGGCCTTCAATTTTTTCCCTTATCTCCTTTTCTGTATATCCTAACACATTAACCTCGCCAAGAGTGGGCACGCGAATATTCCCGTGATCGTCTACCGTAAAACCGTCAAAAAACACTCGTTCTTCAGTAGTTGCACTAAGGTTCGCTTCATCTATCGGGTTAAACATCCCAACTAATTCCTGGTCCAGGGCTTTTACCCGAATACTTAAAAGGTCTCCGGTTTGTATACGATATGGTTTTTTAAGCTGTTGAATTTGAATAACACTATCCAGCTTTTCGTCGTTATCCTGAAGATAAGTAGTTTTTTTAGTAGAAATACAGGACGAGAAACTTAAAACTCCCGCCAGTAAGATTAGAATTAAATAGTATCTCTTTAGCATATTTCACTATAGATTCGGGACATCAGGATAAAATAACCCGACCAATGCACATTTTTGCTTCCGGGCACCATCCTAATTTAGATAGTTTTAACAAATATAGTTTTTGTAGGCTAATAATAAAATTAAGTCGCAATTTTCCTTTTATTTTGCACAAAACTCAAGTCTGTGAATTATTTAAGTGTAGAAAATATTGCCAAAGCCTACGGTGAACATGTATTATTCGAAGATATTTCCTTCGGAATAAATGAAGGCCAAAAAGTAGGATTTATCGCCAAAAACGGAACCGGAAAAACTTCCCTCCTCAATATCCTGGCAGGCTCCGATTCGCCAGATGCGGGGAAAGTGGTGTATAGAAAGGATATCACCACCGCTTTTCTTCCGCAGGAACCTAATTTAGATCCTAATTTAACGGTAGAGGAAACCATATTTTCTTCAGATAATGAAATTCTGAATATTATAAACCGATACGAAAAAGCGCTTAAAAATCCCGATGATGCTGATGCATATCAAAAGGCTTTTGAAGAAATGGATGCCGCCCAGGCCTGGGATTTTGAAACCCAGTACAAACAAATTCTGTTCAAACTGAAGCTGGACGATCTTTCTAAAGAAGTGAAATATCTTTCCGGCGGACAAAAAAAGCGTTTGGCCCTTACGGTTATGCTGCTGCAAAAGCCAAATTTCATCATCATGGATGAGCCTACCAACCACCTGGATCTGGATATGATCGAGTGGCTGGAAGAATATTTTAAAAAAGAGAATTTCACCATTTTCATGGTCACACACGACAGATATTTCCTGGAACGTGTTTGTAATGAAATAGTAGAATTAGATCACGGGCAGTTATACACCTACAAAGGAAATTACGGCTATTATCTTGATAAAAAAGATGCGCGAATGGCGCAGGAAGCCACAAATACCGAAAAAGCCAAACAACTCTATAAAAAAGAACTGGATTGGATGCGCCGTCAGCCCAAAGCGCGTACCACTAAATCCAAATCTAGGATAGACGATTTCCAGGATATTAAAGATCGAGCCCACAAACGTCGCCAGGATCACGAAATTCAGCTGGAACTCAATATGGAGCGAATGGGCAGTAAAATCGTAGAGCTGCACAATATCGGGAAGTCTTTTGAAGAAAATGAGTTACTGAAAAATTTCAGCTATAATTTTAAACGCGGCGAACGTATTGGAATTATTGGTAAAAATGGAACTGGAAAATCGACTTTTCTAAACATTCTCACCGGAGCGATAAAACCTGATAACGGAAAAGTAGTTATAGGCGAGACCATAAAATTCGGGTATTATACCCAGGCAGGAATCACCATTAAACCAGGGCAGAAAGTTATCGAAGTAATTCGGGAGTTTGGAGAATATATTCCCCTGAAAAAAGGTCGGCAAATTTCTGCACAACAGCTTCTGGAACGCTTTTTATTCGATCGTAAAAAACAATACGATTTTGTTGAAAAACTAAGTGGGGGTGAACGAAAACGACTTTACCTGTGTACAGTGCTTATTCAAAATCCCAATTTTCTAATCCTCGATGAACCTACCAACGATCTTGATATTGTTACTTTAAACGTGCTGGAAAGCTTCCTACTGGACTTTCCGGGTTGTTTGGTAGTGGTTTCCCACGACAGGTATTTTATGGATAAGATCGTAGATCACCTGTTCGTATTCCAGGGAAATGCCGAAGTTCAGGATTTCCCCGGTAATTATAGCGATTACCGTGAATATGAAGAAAGCGCTACTGCGGAAGTTAAAGAGGAAACCCAATCTACCGACCAAAAAGACAATAAAAAAGACTGGAAAAAGACCAGTTCTGGCAGTAAATTAAGTTACAACGAACAGAAGGAATTCGGTAAGCTGGAAAAAGAAATCGCCAGACTCGAGAAGAAAAAAGAGGAAATTCAGCAAAAATTCCTCCAGGACCTCAGCGGAGAAAAAGTAGCCGAAAATTCAGTTGAACTTAAAAAAATAGAAGACCAGATAGAAGAAAAAACCGAACGCTGGTTTGAACTTGGTGCGAAGGCGGAGTAGGTTGCAGTTGGCAGTGGGTAGTAGCTTGGGCTCTGCACTTGCCTCACTTTTCGGGTGTTTGTCATAATTGGCAATGATTGAAACAAAAGGCATCAGAATTCAATACGATCTAGGAAGAAAAGAAATTTATTATTAGTCAGAAAGTTGCTTTAATTCGTCATCCCGAATTTATTTCAGGATCTAAGATGAGTTACTCAAATCACGTTAGAAGCTGAAACCAGTTCAGCTTGACGAAAATAATACGCGTCAGACTAACTAAACTATGAACTGAAAGTTGCAATTAAAATCCTACATAAAATTTCTATTAAAATCCCAGAATCAACACGGGTTACACTCACCGTTTGTATATGATTTGGTGACGAATTGTTTTTATGATAAAAAGAAATACAAAGAATATAAGCTGTTAAAGCAATACCGAAAAGATCTTCGGAAAAATAATACCACTATTCAGGTGACCGATTTCGGTGCGGGAAGCAAGGTATTTACCTCCAACCGCCGTACCGTTTCGGCGATTGCTATAAATGTGGGAATTCCGAAGAAAAGAGCCAGGTTTTTATTTCGTTTGGTTAATTATTTAGGCTGTAAAAATAATCTTGAATTAGGTACTTCCCTGGGAATTGGTGCCGCTGCTCTGGCTGCAAATAAGAAAAGTAACTTAATCAGTATTGAAGGTTGCCCACAAACCGCTAATGTGGCGCGGGAACAATTGAAAAAATTCGGTATTAAAAATATAAACCTTATTGTCGGGGAGTTTGAAGAAATTCTTTCAAAAATTATAACCGAACCTGAGGAAAAAAGTAAAACCGAAGGCTCAAAAGATTTACAGAGAATCGAACAACAAACCACTTTCGACCTTATATATTTCGACGGGCATCACACAAAGGAAGCGACCTTAAAATATTTCCATCAATTATTACCCACCGCTCATAATAATTCGATTTTTGTGTTAGATGATATTCACTGGTCGCCGGGAATGGAAGCTGCCTGGGAGGAAATTAAAGCGCATCCCCAGGTAAGAGTAACGATTGATACCTTTTTCCTGGGACTCGTATTTTTTAGAAAAGAACAGGCAAGGCAGCATTTTAAAATCAGGTTGTAACAAAACGTACAAATAGGCGTCCTATAAGCACAAAATTATTTCTGCATGAGTAAAGTCATTGAAATCAGGCAAATTACCAGGGATTTTCCGTTAGGAAATGAAACCGTAAAAGTTTTAAAAGGAATCGATCTCGATATAGATCGTGGTGAATATGTTGCAATTATGGGACCCTCCGGTTCCGGAAAATCTACTTTAATGAACTTACTGGGTTGTCTTGACACTCCCACTTCAGGGCACTATATTCTGAATGGAAAAGATGTGAGCCAGATGAGTGATGATGAACTTGCTGAAATTAGGAATAAAGAAATCGGTTTTGTTTTTCAAACTTTTAACCTGCTTCCCCGAACCACTGCACTTGAAAATGTGGCTTTGCCAATGATTTATGCCGGTTACAGTAAAGCCGACCGGATTAAGCGTGCAGAAGCGGTTTTAACAGAAGTAGGACTTGGAGACAGAATGGATCATAAACCTAACCAGCTTTCGGGTGGGCAACGCCAGAGAGTTGCCGTGGGAAGAGCTTTAGTAAATAAGCCATCCATAATTCTGGCCGATGAACCTACCGGAAACCTGGATTCAAAAACTTCCTTAGAAATTATGCATCTTTTTGATGAAATCCACGCTGCAGGAAACACCGTAATTTTGGTTACCCACGAAGAGGAAGTTGCAGACCACGCCCACCGGGTAATCCGTCTACGTGACGGGATAGTAGAAAGCGATGAGCGAAAAGAGGTTGTAAGCCAATAGGCTAAACTTTCTTTACAAATTTGGTTAGAATCACAATTTGTTGCCCTTCAACTTTTCCTTCAATTTGCTCGGGATTATCGTGCACTAAAGAAACCCGGCGAACGGCTGTTCCGCGTTTAGCAGTTAAGCTACTCCCTTTTACGTTTAGATCTTTAGTGAGCACCACTGTATCCCCGGCTTCAATAACCGCTCCATTACTATCTTTATGAACAATTTCTGAAGTGGTATTTTCTTCGGAAACCATCTGGGATTTAGCAAAGGTTTTTAGTTCCTCCTCCATATACATCATATCCAGCAAATCCTGTGGCCAGCTTTCATTTTTTAGTCGGGTGAGCATCTGAAATGCAGTAACCTGAACAGCTGGAACCGTACTCCACATTGAATCATTAAGGCAGCGCCAGTGATTTGGAACTACTTTTTCAGGATCTTCAAATTGCACTTTACAAACCGAACAAATCACAAAACTTGCTTCAGACTCCGCGCCCGGGAAGTTTTCATAAGTATATAAATCTAAGTTTTCTGTATTTCCACATAACTCACAAGTTGAGTCACTCCTTTTTAATAATTCCCTTTCCAGATTCATGACATATAATAATTAGCTCGCGAATATACAGGTTCTCCTTATAAGCTTCTCTTGAGATTTTTAATAATTAAAACAGGTTTGAAAGAAATCTTTATTCTATACTTGTAGAATTAAAATTTTATTCTACATTTGTAGACAACAATCTAAACTTGTAGAAATATGAATCTTTCAAAATCTGAAGAACAGTTAATGCAAATTCTCTGGAAACAGGAAAGAGCTTTTATGAAAGATCTTATAGAAGCCTATCCGGATCCTAAACCCGCACCTACAACTATCGCTACCCTATTAAAGAGAATGCAGGACAAAAATTTTGTGGATTATAAGCAATATGGCCGTTCCCGTGAATATTTTCCGCTGGTAAAGAAAAAGGATTATTTCTCCAAACAGTTTAATGGAATTATTAAGAATTTTTTCAATGACAGCGCCTCCCAGTTTGCTTCATTTTTCACAAAAGAAGCAAATCTCAGCAAGGAAGAATTAGAAGACTTAAAGAAATTAATAGATAAAGAAATAAAAAACAAGTAGTTATGGAGTGGTACATCTTAAAATCTGTAGCTATCCTAGCTACTCTGCTTCTTTTTTACAAGTTGCTTCTTGAAAAGGAGAATATGCATACGTTTAAACGTTTTTATTTACTATTTGCAATAATAGCTTCCATCGGCATCCCTTTGATTACAATTACCACGTACGTTGAACCCGTTTCCGAAAGTTTTGATCCTGTCTTGTTTCAACTTTCCGAAGAAACTTCAGCATCAGAAAGCAACTCTTTTGAAGACAATCTTCTTTTTATCCTGTGGACCATCTATGCATTGGGAGTGATTTTCTTCAGCATAAAATTTATCAGAAACCTCAGAGAATTACTATTAAAGATTAAAACAAATCCGAAGATAAAGAAGGAAAACTCTACGAGAATACTTCTGCAGGAGAAAGTTGACCCTCATACCTTCTTCAATTATATTTTTTTAAATAGAAGGGAATACAAGGAGAAGAAAATTCCAAAGGAGGTGATTATACATGAGGAAGCACACGCGAAACAAAAACATAGTCTCGATATTCTTATTGTGGAATTCCTGCAAATTGTATTCTGGATAAATCCGCTAATCATCTTCTTAAAAGATTACATTAAACTCAATCACGAATTCCTGGCAGACAGGGAAGTCCTTAAAAAAGGAATACAAACCGCAGGATATCAAACCACATTATTATCATTTTCATCGGGACATTTACATAGTGACCTTGTAAATCCTATTAATTATTCATCAATCAAAAAACGTTTTACAGTTATGAAAACACAAACATCAAAAAAAACAATTTGGGCAAAGAGTTTACTTCTTTTGCCATTACTTGGAATACTGATCTACAGTTGCAGCACAAAAGAAGAACTGGAAAAACCCAATAGTGATCCTACTGCTCAGAATCAACCCTTGGAGAAAGCCACACCAGAAATGATAAGAGAGTACAACAGACTGGCTAGTTCATATAATTCAACAGGAGATAAGTCTCAAGAAATTAATGATTATGACAGGATGAGCGATATTTATAAAGTAATGTCTCCAGAGCAGAAAAAAACTGCAGAAAGTTTTCCAGAAATAGAAATTATAGAAGTGGTTGAAGATCCAAAAGCCACACCTGAAATGATCGCCGAGTATAACAAAATCATCGGGGATTTAAATGAAACCGGGATAATTAAGCAAAAAGATCTGAATCAGATTAATAAAATCTTAAGATTAATGACCGTGGAGCAAAAGAAAAGTGCTGTGCCATCAAAATTTGAAATTCTTCCTCCGCCACCTCCTGCTCCACCAACTTATAAAAAACTATTAGCCGATGGTGCAACTTTTTATTATCAAGGAAAAATTATTGAGCCACAGAAAGCGCAGGAATTAGTAGAAGATCAGAAAAAGGTTAATATGCAAATTACCTACGATAATAAGAAAAGACCATTCGTAGAATTAACCGATAAAGAGAATTAAACTCTCATTAAAAAACATAAAACCTCTCCGATCTACATATCGAAGAGGTTTTTTCATTTAATTATAGAATCCTATTTATCGTTTTTACTTGCAATAAAAGCATTCACCCTTTCTTCTAAGATCGGAAGTGTAACCACGCCCTGCTCTAAAATTACTTCGTGGAAGTCACGAATATCAAAATTCGCACCAAGGGCTTCTTCTGCTTTTTCTCGCAATTCCCTAATTTTTATCTCACCAATTTTATAGGAAACCGCCTGTCCCGGCCAGGAAATATAACGATCTACTTCTGTATTGATATTATGCATGGAAAGCGCGGTATTTTTTTCAAAATATTCCACTGCTTCTTCCCTACTCCAGCCCATTGCGTGAATTCCGGTATCGATTACCAAGCGGCAGGCGCGCCATTGTTCGTAGGTGAGTTTTCCAAAGAGCTCATAAGGCGTGGTATAAATTCCCATATCTTCGGCTAAAAATTCGGAATATAAGCCCCAACCTTCTCCATAAGCCGATAAATACATATTTCTGCGGAATTTAGGAATGCTATCTCCCAGTTCTGCATTAAGCGCATTTTGTAAATGATGCCCCGGAACGGCTTCGTGAGCGGTTAAGGACGGTAAAACATACAACGGGCGGTTAGATAAATTATAAGTATTTACCCAGTAATAGCCCGGTTGAGTTTCATCTGAAGCGCCGATATAACGACCTGTAGTATATTTTGGTGCTATGGCATCGGGTACTTTTGCTACTCCATAAGGCTTTCTTGGTAGTGTCTTAAAGTATGCCGGGAGTTTTGCATCTATCCGCTTGGCAATATCACGGGCCTCTTTTAGTAATTCTTCTCCCGTTTTAGCGTAAAATTGCTCATCGGTTCTTAGAAAATGAATAAATTCCTCGAAACTACCATCAAATTCAACCTCAGTAATAATCTTTTTCATTTCTGAATTAATCCGCGCTACTTCTTCTAAACCAATCTGATGGATTTCCTCGGCACTAAGATCTAAAGTGGTATAATAATCCAGTCGGTTTTGATAATATTCTTTTCCATTTGGAATTTCAGAAACACCTAAACTTGTCCGTGTTTCTGGTAAATATTCGGTTTCAAAAAACTCTTTAATTCTTTTAAACTGCGGAATAACATTACTGGAAATTGCCTTTTCTGCCGCTGTTAAAACCGAATCCTTTTGTGCTTCGGAAAGTATACCTGGCAGATTTTCAAATGGTTCATAAAAATAGCTTTCTTTTGGATTTTCGACGATCTGATCGTTATAAGTAGATTCGTAACCATCGAATATAACGCGGGGTTGTGTATTTCCTTTTTTCAATCCCTCCCTCAACAAAACAAAATGCTGGTTTACATAAGCGGGAATTGCATTCAGTTTATTCAAATAAGCTTTTACCTGGGCATAATTATTCAAATCACGTACCTGGTAAGCCAGGCTTAAATGGAAACCGGAATCTGAAAGCAAAGGGTTCAAAAAAGCTTCATATTTATAGTGATCTACGGTTTCCTGAAGCTTAAACTTTAGCATTTCCAACGAAATCTGCTCGGTTTCACTTAAAGAGGCTGCATTGATTTCCTTAAGTTCTTCTATACGTTTTTCAGCAAATTCAGCTTCTTCTTTATAGTATTCTTCGGTATAAAGTCCTAACGGAAATTCCTCCCTGTCGTAGGCTGTATGGTCTACAATTTTGCTAATAATCGAATCTAACTTTCTTGAATCCTGCTGAGCGGATAAACCGGAAACAAATAAAAAAGTAAAAGCAAGTGTAAATAGGTGCTTCATAGAAAAAGGGAATTTTTTATAAAGATAGGGTTTCTAAAGAAATGGTTTTGGGAAATGTTTTGCCACGAATCTATCCATTTTCCTTATTCTTTATTCTGTTCTCCTGGTTCTTATTTTTTTAAACCACTTTCAGAAATCTAATTCCCCAAGATCCGGTTTCCCAGCTGCGATAATAATTCTTTAGCGTCACCCCGGGTTTTTTCGGTTTCTATGGCTTTAATTTCCCCGTTTTCTTCCACCAATTTATAGCTAAAGGCGAAGTCAGAATCGGCTTTGGCAATCGGGCTCAAAGTTCCGAAGCGTAGATCGTTAAAATATATTTCCCCTTCTTTTTTTGAAACCGTATACCAGCCTTCAGTAATATCAATTAATCGCTGTACATTTTTTTTATTACGCCAATCACCCAGCAATTGATGATTTTTAGGATGCGAAACAAACTCAATTTCCTGAGAATCGAAAATCGAATAATTCCCAATCAAATAAGCATCTTCCACTTCCACATTGGCTGACCATAAAATAGCATTTAAGGGGGAGGGCTTAGTTTCAATTTTTTTATAAGTAATTTCCTGTTTTTCGAGTGCGTCGGTAAATTTATCGAACGTATAAAGCTTTAAGGCAGGGGTAATGATCAATAAGTAAATACTACTGATTATAAGGCCCAGGTTATTATATTTCCTTCTCTTTTCAGTCCCTCGTTTTTGCCGCATCGCCAGGATAAGAAATACCAAAAAAGGCAGGGTGTATAGCGGATCTATCACAAAAATGTTCTTATACGCAAGGCGGGCTTCTAAAGGCCAAAACAATTGCGTGCCCCAGGTAGTATGTGAATCCAGCAACGGATGCGTAAAAAAGCCCCAAAACATTAACCAGGACCAGTTTTGCCATGTAACGATGGACTTCTTTTCAATTTTTGAAATGAACCAGCCGAAAACCGGTGCAAAAAGTATGGAAAACGCAATAGAGTGTGTAAATCCACGGTGGATTTCTATGGCGGTAATAGTATCTGTAAAAGCGCTGGCAAAAGTATCCAGGTCTGGAATGGTTCCCGCAATTGCTCCGTAAAGCATTGCTTTGTTTCCTACTTTTTTACCGAGAACTGCTTCGCCTACCGCTGCTCCGAGTACTATTTGAGTTAGTGAATCCATTTATAGTTTTAATTCCTGTAACCTCATATTTAAAATACTTTAGACCCTGAAATAAATTCAGGGTGACGAAAAATACAGCCATCTCTGATTTTAAAAACCTGTGAGGTCCTTTAATTAATCGTCTACAATTTCCATTTTTCGGAGGAGAAAAGATGCATTCATATTCTGGCAAATTCCGTCTTTGAATTTATAATCAAAATGCAATTCGTCATTGATGATTTCTGCATCGAAATAATGGTTTTTCACCTGACTCAATTCTGAGGTGATCTCGCACAAACTTAAATCATGCGTGGCGATAATTCCGGTTGAATTAGAGTTCACCAGTTTCCTGATGAACTTTTTAGAACCAATCGCTTTATCGCTACTATTAGTGCCCTTTAAAATTTCATCAAGAATTATAAAATACCGGTCGGTTTTTATTTCTTCTACAATAAACTTAAGCCGCTTTAGTTCTGAAAAGAAATAAGATTCATCATCGCTTAACGAATCGCTGGTACGCATACTTGTAATAAGTTTAATGGGGGAATATTTGCATGTTTCAGCACAGACAGGCAGCCCGATATTGCACATTACAATTTGTAAGGAAACCGTCCTTAAGAATGTACTTTTTCCCGCCATATTTGCCCCGGTAATAATAAAAAACTCCTCATCTCCAATGGCAAAATCGTTCGCAATCCTCTTTTTCGGGTCTAAAAGTGGATGCGCTAATTTCGTTGCTGAAATTCCTCTTCTTTCATTAATGATTTCAGGAAAAACATAATCCGGATGATTAAAAACAAAATTTCCAAGCGAGTTATAGGCATCGGTAAACTCAATCACTTCAAACCAGTTTTCTACGTGTTCCCTATAGTTCGAAATCCATTTTTCCAGTTTATAGCTTTGACGAAGGTCCCAAAGCAAAAAGCCGTTGGCAAAAATTCCAAAAAGCATATTGTTTCGCTGGTCTAAGGAATCAATTGCTTTGGAGAATTCTTTAAAAATAGCCGAGGCTTTCTTCTTTTCCTCATTAATAAGTTGCTGATTCTTTTTTAAGGTGTCTGAAGAAAAATTTTCTCGTTCTATAAGTCCGAGTAAAAAATGATATTGATGAAAAGTATCCTGAATCTTACTAACACTCCCCGAAAGTAAATTGATCTTTTTCAGGTAGATCCCCGTAAAAAGCAGTCCCGCTAAAAACCATAAAAAAAGATGGATGCCTTTTAAATAATCAAAAGAATAACCAGCAATAACCAAGAGCGAAAACACCGAAAATACTGTCGGCAGCCATTTTATATAATTCGGGACAAAGTTCTTATAGTTCTTAAACCAGTTGATTACGGTTTTCGAAGGAGTTTCGGTCTTTACCAACCTGGCAAGCGCGGTAAATTCCTGGCGAAATTCCGGCTTCTGCGCTAATTCTTTTACGGTTTCCTGTTTCTGCTGAATATTTTCAATACTATTTTCAGTAAAAATACCCACCAGTTTTTTAGTCCCTTCATAAAGTGCCGTCCTGTTGGAATACTGAAAAAACGAACCGCGACCAAATAAGTCTATATCCTGGCTGTAGGCGTGCATAGGGTCTTCAAATTCGCTCCCGCTAGGCAAATCCTGGAAATTTCTGGTTTTGAGAATATCAATTTCGAGTTCGTTTAGTTTGATTATTTCTTTTTGCTTATCACTCTTATCTTTAAGATCGCTATGTCGCGAAACCAAAAACAGGAAAAGTGCAATCCCGCCAATAATTACCGGAACAATTACGTTCATATTTCCGAAGAAATAATAAATAGCAAAGCAGATTGCCAGAAAAATTAGTAAACGAATTAAGCTGGAAACCATCAGTTTTTTGGAAAGCTTGCTTAATTCCAACTGGTGAATTTCTTTTTGTTTTGTATAAAATTCGAGTGGTTTATTCATTTAAATCCTTAAGTTCTTGTTGTTGTTTTTTCGTTAAGCCCGCTTTTACCAAATTGTAGGAATGGTCTATCAACTCATATACAAAACCTGGTTTTAAATACCCATCCAGGATCACGGTATTCCAGTGTTTTTTGTTCATATGGTAACCAGGTAAAATGTTGGCTTCATATTCTTCCCTAAGTTCGACTGCCTTTCCTGGATCACATTTTAAGTTTACACTAACCGGCACTGAATCCAGTCCTGTTAATGCAAAAACCTTTCCCATTACTTTAAAAACCAGGGTATCCGGACCAAAAGGTAATTCTTCGGTCACGCCTTTTTTGCTGATGCAGTAATTTCTAAGGGTTTCAATGTCCATAATTAAGTCCTTTCATTTCCGTGAAGACGGAAATCTACTTCTCAATTTTCGCTTGTTTGTTATCTTCTAAAGTAAGTGCGGTATAATCGAGCTTCCAGCCTATGGTTTCCACAATTTTTTCCATCAATAGAATTGTATCCAGCGCTTCCTTTCTTGCCTGGTCCAATAGTCCGCTTTGCGGTATTTTCTCTACAATATAATTCTTCGCATCGCGGTTAATGTCGGTAAGATCGGAGGTGGTAAACGGATTTGCCCAGCCTTCTCGCTTGTCGTAATATTTAAAATCGGTTTCTACGGTAAGCAGTTCCGGTTGCGGAAAATTGGTAAGCACGATGGTTTTTTTCTCGTTTTCGCTGTTCATTCTAATCTTGCTCAGATCAAAACCTACGTGGGCTTTCGCATTGACTAGCACAATAGCCTTTTTCTTTCCGAGCAATAAACTCAAGTATTTTTCCTTTAAATTCTCGTAATGATAGATTTCAGAAAAATCGCCTTCCACCGTGATAAATTTGCAAACGCTTTTTATTTTGTCCATAATCACCAGCGATTGCTCGTTGGTTTTAAGCTTTGATTTCTCCCTGTTAAACCGGGCAAAAATAAAATACGCCACGACCGCTCCCACAGCCAAACCGATAAATAAAAATTCCATATTAATTTCCTATTTCTCCCAAATGAGTGAATTTGAAGCCCTTTTTGTACTTGAGCCCGTAGCCCAGAATACGATCAAAAGCCGCGTGCGAAAACAAAATTACGCCTATTAATTGAAAAACCTCGTTTTGGAGGTAAAATCCCAAGAACCATAACAAAATGGCAAGGCCTTTATGGTGGAAAATGTTGTAGAAAAGCGCGCCGGTTTTGTTCCCGAAAAGATAACCCAGCATTCCAAAATCTGGCGTAAAAAATAAGACCAAAAACCACCACCAGGCAAAATTTAATTGGCTAAAAGCAAAAACTCCAAGCAAAAACATTGAGAGTTCTTCGAGTTTGAGTGTTATTTTCATTACTACTGAATTTTATATAAAACCGGTTTTGAAGGACTGGCATCGTTTTCAAAAGAAGCGAACTGCAGGTTTAGCAAATATTCGCCATCCAAAATAGAATTTGGAACATAAATAAGTTCGGTAATCGTAGCTTCAAATCGGGTATTTTTCGGATAGTTCCAAAAAGCTTTGTGTGCCAGTAATTTTCCCTCATCCTTTTCTTTATCTACCGATGGCAAATCGATTAGCAAATGTTTTACTCCACAATTTCGTAGATAAATGGCCGCATCTTCGCTAAGATATGACCAATTGGTATGCGAATATTTTCTTGTTTGTTTTTCTCTTAAATTGGGCAGTGTTCTTATAATTAAAGCTTCTGTATTTTTAGACTGAAATTTCTCCTTTAAAATTGCTTTGGAAATCACCTGGTCTTCACCTATTTTTTCCGATTCTACAGAAATCAATTTAGAGAAAAAGAAGAAAGTTTTAAGCGTTTGATTGATGCTGTAAAATTCCCTGGAAATATGCCCCACACATTCGGTATGGGTGCCGTGGGCGTGAGGATTAAATTGAATATTATTAAAATTCACCGAAGCACCTCCGGAAACCTTCCCTATAAAATCACCATCTTTCACCGGTTTTATTTTGGGCGCATCCAGATACCAAGCCACCGGATTTTTCGAATCTCCCCGCAACCCAATAGAAATATCCAGCGGTTTGGAAAAATCCACCTTGTAAGTTTTGTTGTTGAGTTCTATACTTGCTTTCACAAGCTAAATGTATTAAAAACTTTTTGTTCCCAAGCAAGAACGAAATAGAGATGAGTTTTTGTGAAATGTTATCTGATCGTCATTCTGAATCTGGTTCAGTATCTAAGTTTCCGGTAATTAAAACATCTTAGAATCCCGAAGAGAATTCGGGATAAAGTCTGAAATAAATTCAGCTTCACGAGGTTTGGGCTGTCGAAATAATTTCCGGAGTTAAATTAAAAACAAGGCTATTATTCTTCCAGAAAAAACAAATCAGCAGCAATGCCATCGCTTAAAAATTTTCCTTTCGAAGTAATATGGAAAATGCCATTATTTTCTTCCAGTAAATTTTCATTCTGCAGTGGCACTGCCAGTTTAAGAAAATGAATTTTATAATTTTCACCGAATTTATCGGAAACCTCAGCAACATCAACACCAAACTTAGTACGTAGCCGCGTCATCACATATTCATTGTACTTATCTGATAGTGATAAATCTTCCGTTTCCTGTGGAATTTCGCCATTTTCGAGTGCCTTTATGTATAATGGATTATTAGAAATGTTCCACTTTCTGGAATTTCCATCGTAGGAATGCGCAGCAGGACCTATTCCCAAATAAGATTTTCCCAGCCAGTAAGCAGTATTGTTTTGTGAAAAATAGCCCGGTTTCCCGAAATTTGAAAACTCATAATGCTCAAAGCAACTTTTGATAAGGGTTTCAACTAAAATCTCAAAATGTTTTTTGGCAGCTTCATCGTCTACGGGCTTGATTTTTCCCTTTTCAATAAACTTCTGAAGTGCTGTATTTGGCTCTACCGTAAGTGCATAACTGGATATATGTGGCACACCCAGCTCCAAAGAAATTTCCAGGTTTCGCTTCCATCGCTCTACACTCATTCCGGGAATTCCGTAAATAAGATCTATGGAGATATTATCGAAGTATTGCTTGGCGAGTTTTATACTTTTTAGAGCTTCTTCCGCATTATGGGCCCGGTTCATCAGCTTTAAATCCTCTTCAAAAAATGACTGGATACCAATACTTAAGCGATTGATTTTAGATGCTGCCAGCACTTTAATTTTTTCTTCGGTTAAATCGTCAGGATTTGCCTCGAGGGTAATTTCGGGATTCTCAGAAATTTTATAATTCGAGTAAATCGTTTCAAAAATCAGTTGAAGTTCCTCGGCTTCGAGCAGACTAGGTGTTCCACCACCAAAATAAATCGTCTGAATTTCGGGTGAGCTAAACTCATCCTTACGGAGTATTAATTCTTTGCAAAGCATTTCCACCAGCTGCCCTTTCTTTTTTAAGGAAGTCGAAAAATGAAAATCACAGTAATGACAGGCCTGCTTACAAAAAGGAATATGGATGTAGATACCGGACATTGTGGTGATTTGAAGATTATGTGGAATAATCTGAATTATTTGATTTTTTTCGGATTTTGCTTTACAAAAGCAGCCCAGCCGGTATAATTTTTACCGACTTCAGTTCGACCCGAATTGTAAAAATGACAAACCGCTGCCGCAAGTCCATCTGTTGAGTCGAGATTTTTGGGTAGGGATTTCAAGCCGAGTAAACTTTGTAGCATTTTCGCTACCTGTTCCTTGCTGGCATTTCCGTTACCGGTAATGGCCATTTTTATTTTCTTGGGTAAATATTCGGTAATTGGTATTTGTCTTGAAAGTCCGGCAGCCATTGCCACGCCCTGTGCCCTACCAAGCTTCAGCATAGACTGCACATTTTTACCAAAAAACGGGGCTTCAATCGCAATTTCATCAGGATGATAAGTATCTATTAATTCTATGGTTCGCTCAAAAATCAATTTTAGTTTCACGTAGGGATCGCTGTATTTACTCAGCTGCAATTCGTTCAGCTGTATAAATTTCATCTCTTTATTTTCCACTTTTATGAGTCCGAAGCCCATAATCGTTGTCCCGGGGTCAATTCCTAAAATAATTCTTTCACTTTTCAAAATAGCTGTTTCGGTTTAAAGCTTGCTTAATTCAGCTGCTCTGCAAAGCTAAGCAATTTCATTTCCTTACTCACCACGCTGGATTTTAATTACGCAGTTACCGGAACTACTTTTCTGCTTTAGCGTCTGTGGTTTTGCATTAAATTAGTTTACTTTACGGGGAATAAGAAACTAAAAACCGAATATGATTTTCTTTATAATTATTTGTTTTTGTTATTCGGTTTTAATGTTAATACTGCTTTACGGCTGGAAAAAGATACCGGAATTTTCTTCGGAAAATTCACCGGCGGAAATCAGGTTTTCAATCATTATCCCTTTTAGAAATGAAGCCGAAAACTTAGCGGTTTTACTAAGTTCTCTCAACGAAATAAACTACCCAAAAACGAAATTTGAAATTTTACTGGTTAATGATGAATCCGAAGATAATTCGGTAGAAATCATCAAAGAATTTCAGGAAAAACATTCAGAATTCAGTGTAAAACTTTTAGAAAACAAACGAGTTTCAGATTCGCCGAAAAAAGATGCTATTACTAAAGCGATAAATTCGGCGAATTTTGAATATATCCTTACCACCGATGCCGACTGCCGGGTACCAGAAAAATGGCTAAAGACTTATAACGACTATATCCTGAAAACAGGAAATAAACTTATTGCCGGACCGGTAGCTTTAATTCCATTTGTTTCGAAAAACAAACAAAAATCTAAATTTCAAAATTTTGAAACATTGGACGTTTTAAGTCTGCAGGCATCAACTGCGGGAGCTTTTGGGATAGAAAAAGCTTTTATGTGCAATGGCGCAAATTTATGTTATAAAAAGGAAGCTTTTGTGAATGTTTCAGGATTTTCAGGAAATGATAAAATTGCCAGTGGAGATGATGTTTTTCTGCTCCAAAAATTTTATCAAAAACATTATAAAATCGGTTTTTTGAAAAGTCAGGAAGCAATTGTTAATACACGTGCTCAGAAAAATTTAGTTAACCTGGTTTCACAGAGAATAAGATGGGCGTCTAAAACACCGGCATATAAAAGCCTGTTTGCAAAATTTACAGGACTCACTGTCCTATTAATGAATTTAAGCCTTGTCATCGCTACTTTCCTAGTATTTTTTAAGGTTTTGCCCTATCAGCCTATTTTGATCATTTTTCTAGTAAAGTTTAACTTGGATTTTATTTTGATTTATAGTTCAGCTAAGTTTTTCCAGCGGGAAACCGTTTTACGAAGTTATTTTTGGAGCAGTGTGTTTTATCCTTTTTTTAGCACTTATGTAGCAGTGAAATCTTTATTTTCGGACTTTTACTGGAAAGGAAGACAATTCAAAAGATAAAGATGAATTATTATATTTTAAGTTATACTACCGGGGAAAACTACCTGGAAGAGCGGGTAAAATACCGACAAGAACATTTAAACCACGCCACCGAATATTTCAATGAAGGCTACCTCACTCTTGGTGGAGCCATAGATTCGGCCAATGAAGCTGTACTGGTTTTTAAAGCAGAGTCTGATAAAATTGTCAAAGCTTTCGCAGAAAACGATCCCTACGTTAAAAACGGACTTATAAAATCCTGGATGGTTAAAAAATGGAATGTGGTGATTGGGAATTAGACATTTGATTACTTACCTCCAACCTCGTACTTTTAACCTCTAGCTTATTCAGCTTTAATTACAATGGGCATTTTAAAAACGGTAGAAACAGGTACCCCACGCTTGCTGGCCGGATATATTTTTGGAAGGGAATCTATAGATTGGTCTAACCAAAGCCTTAGTTCAGGGAGTTGATTGTTTAAAGTAGAATCTATTTTAACCGAATCTATCTCGGGACGGCCGGCACTATTAATCTCAAGATAAAGATAAAGCGTATCGTCTATAGACTCAGTCACTATTGGTTGTTGTTTAGAAAGGTAGGCGTAAACATTCTCAGCGACTTCCCGCTCAAAACAATCGCGTGCTGCGATGAGTTCGGTTTCATTTTGGCAATCTTCAAAAGCAGGATATTCGTCTACTTCTTTCCAGTTAAGCGTTTGGGATTCCAGCTCAAGCACCTCTTCTGAAGAAATTTTCTTGGTCTCAAAATTACAGGAAAAAACTACGAAACCAGCAAGTGCAAGTAAACTTCGCCGAAACAAAATCAGGAAGTAATTATAGAAATAACAACATTTAAATCTCCAGACAGGTTTCAGAGCATTTAAATCTCGAATATCGAGTAAAGCTTTTTTCATTGGCAAACGCACTTGGACTTTGAGCAAAAGTAATGAAATTTAAAAGAAAGCTTCATGAAAATCAACTGCTAATCTTTTACAGCATCCAGCTGCAGCGACTTTATTTCTTCCTGCCAAGCGGAGTCGTCCAGGTTGATGTTCTTATATTCTAAAAGATATTTATTGGTTTTTGACTTCAGACCTTTTCCTAGGGATAAAAGCTTATGATTTATATCCATAATAAAACCGTGTTTCAGATTTTTATCTCCGTAAATATTAAAAACAAGTCGGTTATACTTGGTCGCAGGTTGTTTGTAGATTAAATCTTTAGTTTCTTTAGAAAGTTCGCCAATCGTCACATTTCGATCTTCCAAATAGATGTTTTTATCAGCATCAACAAATATATTTACTCGAAAAGCCTCCTGCGCAAAACCTGAAAGAGTAATAAGAAAAAGGCTGATAAAAATTATAATAATCTTAAAATTCATAGGTGTTAATTTAAAAGAGATATCGACTACGCTCGAGGGAGAAAACTTAAACTAATTTTCAGCTAAATGCATCTTTTTCTTCAAGTCACTCGCCCTCGTTTTCGCGCGATATAACATCCCGTCGTTTCCAATACTTTCATATTTATTAAAATAGGCCAGGTAATATTTTATGACGGTTGAATCATCTTCTAAATAATTATCCGCCGCCACTGCACGTTCGTATAAAGCTCTCTCATTATCGGGATTTTCTTCCAGGGCTTTATTAAAATAATCCAGCGCATCCTTATACTTTTCCTGCATTTTATAGGTAAGTCCCAAACTTAAATACTCAGCATCTACCGGTTGTTTTTTAATGAGGATAGACATTAATAAATGGGTTTCAGACTTATCTAAATCTCCGGTTAGTGCATATAATTTTCCCAAGGTATAATGCGTGGCTGAGTTTCGGTCTTCAAATTCCAGTGCTTTGTTATAATTTATAATCGCTTTTTCGTAATCTTTAAGCCTGTAATAAGCAAAACCGAGTTTATTATAAATAAATTCTGAATCCTGCCCGAGTTCAATCAGCTTCTCATAAGGTTGGAGCGCTTCTTTATAAAGTTTCAAAGAAGAATAAGTTTGTGCCAGAATAGAAAGCAAAGAGGGATTATTGGAATTTGCACGAAGTCCGCGTTTACTATAATGTTCTGCCATAGTGTACTGCCGGTTCCTTAATTTATCCTTAGCTACTTTGTAAAGCGCTGCCTGGTGCGTGGTGTCCAGCATTATGGTGTACGTAAAAAAATGAATCGCTGTACTATCTTTTAGTTTTTCCCTGATTAATCCTTGCTGATATTTAAAACCGGCATTTTTCGGATATTTTTGATTTAAAACCTTAAAAAGACTGTCGGCAGCTTCCAGTTTCCCGGTTTTCACAAGTAATTCGCCATAGTCTATGGTGGTTAGAATGCGGTCTGGATTTTGGCCTAAAACCTTTTTGTAATTTTCCAGAGCAATTTCAGGTTGGCGGTTGGCAGCGTAGTTTTTAGCCAGCTTGAGATAGGTTTTCTCTGTTTGAGGATTAATTTCCTGAAGTTTCTCAATCGCTTCGGAATATTCCCCCACGACATACAAACTGTCTGAAATAGCCAAAGCCGAAGTTTGAGCTTCGGCTTTGAAGGCTAACATTAATATAATAATAAAACTAAACTTATTCACCTACTTGAAAAACTATTGGAAGTGAATACATCACGCTAATTTCCTTTCCGTCCTGTTTCCCGGGCTGCATTTTAGGAAGTTCCGAAATGACACGAATAGCTTCTTCTTCTAAATCGGGGTGTGGAGCTCTTGCCTTTACATTAACCACATTTCCGCTTTCATCTATTCTAAATTGGGTAATCACCCTGTTTGTTCCCCTAAGATTCAATTCCTTTCCTAAATTGGTATTAAAATTCATATTTACAAATCGGGTAATCTGGCGACTCATACAATCTTTCCGTTCTTCATTAGAATTTAAACCTTCACAACCTTCAAATACCGGAACATCTTCGATTAAGGCAAAAGGAACTCCGCTTTCGCTATCATATTCTATTTCTTCAGCGTATTTATCAGAATCTTTTTCTTTCCCTTCATTTGGCAAATTAATATACATATCATATTTATCACTAACATATAGTTTAATATAACCCTCTGGCACTTCTTCGTCCCTACTATGAATCGCATAGCTTATTGATTTTTCATTAGAATCAATCGTAGCCCAACTTACATAATTAGGATTGTTCATTAGAAATTCTTCATATTTTTGATGTACTTTTCTATTTTCTTCAGTCATCCCTTCACTAACATCAATGGTGTAACTATATTGAGAAAGAGGATCTTCTTCAGCAGATGCCACAGATGAATTATCGTCTGAACAGGAAACATAAGTTAGCATCATAAAAAGTAAAGGCAGTACGAATAGGTACTTGAATTTCGCTATTGTTTTTGATCTTGATTTTTGTAACATAATAATTCGTTTTTTGATTAATGAATGATTAAAAAATTGATTGATGAATGAAATATTCTGCGTGTTAAACGCGGTGTTTAGCAACTGTTCGTAATAGCTGCGTTTGGTAGTGGTTTTTACCACATTTGCATCGGCGATGAACTCGTGCAAAGTCGCAATCCTGCTCTGGTAGATATACACTAGCGGATTAAACCAAAATAAAATCTTTAAAGCTTCAAAAAACACTAAATCCAGGCTGTGTTTTTGCTTTACGTGAACCAGTTCGTGAGAGAGAATTTGTTGCTTTTCAGCTTCAGACAATTTATCACCTAAAAATATAGTTTTGAAAAATGTACAGGCAATATTGGAGTTAGGAACTTCAATTATCCGCAGCTCTTTATCTTCTGAGATTCTTCGGAAACGAAATAAATGGTTCAGGTTTTGGTATTTTTTTAGCAATAAAATTAAACTAAGCACCACTCCTGAAATATAAGTAACCAACCACCAGTTTATTTGCAATCCCTTCTCCTGCGCAACATTTACAGCGGGTAATTGCTGAATATTTTTAGGTTGACCGCCAATATAAACTTCGGGAAGCCAAACTTGTGAAAGAGTAGAAATAGATTCTGCCGGCACCAAAGCCGATAAACTTTCAAATTTCAGTAATGGCAGTAAGAGCGAAACAAGCGGAGTTACCAATAAATACCACCGGTTTATCGTGAAAAATGTTTCTTTTTTTAACAGGAGTTCGTACATCAGCAAAAAGCCGAGCTGGAATATTACTACCTGAAGTATATACTCTAACATTATTTCTCTTTTTTATTGATTTCTTTTAAAATGGCTTCCAGGTCTTTAGTGTCCATATCGTTCTTTTTCATAAAAAAAGAAACCATACTTTTAAAGGAGCCATTAAAATAATTGTTCATCAATTTATTGATACTTTGGTTACTGTAGGTTTCACGCGCCAAAAGCGGATAATACAAATAGCCTTTCCCCTTTTTTTCGTGATCTACAAAACCTTTATCTTCAAGGATTCTCACAATAGTAGAAACCGTGTTATAAGCCGGTTTTGGCTCCGGCATTTCCTCTATTATTGAAGCGACATTTGCTTTCTCCAGTTTCCAGAGAATTTGCATAATCTCTTCCTCAGCTTTGGTTAGTTGTTTCATAATATTTCTTTGTCATTTCCGCAGCCTGTGCTGAATTTTTTTCAGTAAAGGCGGCTTCTAAGTTTAATTAGTACTAGATCCCCGATAAAGTATCAGGGCAGGCTCTGAAATAAATTCAGGATGACGTTTATTTAAACCAGAACATATTCTCGACTCCGCTCGAATTGAAGAGTTTATAATAAGGTTTAATCTTAATTCCATACTGCTAATATAAACTAACATTTTAGTTTAACCTAATGTCTTAGTTAAAAATTATTATTAAATGTTCCCTAAAAGTTCTACCAGGTCTGCTTCAAGCCTATAAAAATCCTTAACTTTTAGGTTATGATTTCAGAAAAAGAACTTTCAGATTTACGCTCGGAAGCCTATAGACTTTCTTCAAAAGAAGTTGTTGAAAAACTAAAATCCGACGCCGATAATGGCCTGGATAAGGATAAAATTAAAGATCGACAGGAGAAATTTGGGAAAAACCAGCTACAAGAAAAATCGGGTAAAAGTATTCTGAGTATTATTCTTAGTCAGTTAAACAATCCCGTAATATATCTCCTCACAGCCGCTGCGTTAATCGCATTTCTTTTCGGCGATATTCCCGAAGCCATAGTCATTCTTGTTGTCCTTATTGTAAATACCATTATTGGTTTTTGGATGGAATACCAGGCACAGAAGTCTATGGAAGCCATTAAGAAAATGGATAAAACTGAAATTACGGTGATTAGATACGGGAAAGAAACTGAACTTGATGCCGAAGAAATTGTGCCCGGAGATATTCTAAAAATAGATGCTGGTGATTTAATTCCGGCAGATGCTCGCCTACTTGAAGCTAACGAACTTCAAATTGACGAAGCCGCATTAACGGGCGAATCTGTACCGGTGAACAAATCTACTGAAGCAATTGATACCGAAAAACAGGTGGCCGACCGTAATAATACTATTTACAAAGGAACTGCCGTTACTGCAGGAACTGGAAAAGCAGTGGTTTTCGCTACGGCTATGCACACCGAGGTAGGAAATATCTCGGCTATGGTCCAGGAACAGGATAAGGAGGAAACTCCGTTAACCACGAAACTCAACCAACTTACCAAAAATCTAATTTGGGTAATCCTTGCTATGGCCGCGGCTTTCTTTTTATTTGGTTGGTTAACCGATAAAGATCTTTATCAGCTGGTTCAGACCTCAATTGCCTGGACAATTGCCGCAATCCCGGAAGGTCTACCCATCGTTGCCAGTATTGCACTTGCCCGCGGGATGTATAGATTGTCTAAGCAAAATGTGCTCGTAAAAAAATTAAGCGCAGTAGAAACCCTGGGGGAAACTACCGTGATTTTTACCGATAAAACCGGAACGCTAACCAAAAATAAACTTACCGTTAAGAATTTCTCCTTTCCGCAGAAAGATGACTTAAAAGTAAATTGGAAAAATGAAAAACCTGAAGTTCAGGATCAGGAAAACTCTAATTTTCAGGAAATATTTAAAATATCAGTGCTTGCCAACGATGCCAATTTAGAAGATGAAGGGAAAGGAAATGGAGACCCCTTAGAAATTGCCCTTTTAAAGTTTACAAAGCATTTAGACGAAGAATTGTATACCGAAAACAAGAAAAAGGAACGTATTCTTCATAAACCCTTTGATTCTGACACCATGACTATGGGTGTGGCTTTTAAATCAGAAAATGGTCAGATATATGTTGCTGCCAAAGGCTCTAGCAATGCAATTTTAGATAAAAGCACGCATATTCTGGAAAATGATGAAGAAAAAGATTTTAGTAAAGAACAAAAAGAAAAATGGCAGCAGAAAAATGATGAGCTTTCTGAAGATGGGTTACGGGTTTTAGCTTTCGGTTTCAGAAAAACAGAAAATAAACCTGAAGATGAAGACAATTTTATAGAGAAACTATGTTTTGTGGGATTAATAGGATTTATAGATCCGCCGCGGGAAGAAATTGCTTCCTCTATAGAAACCTGTAAAAAGGCAGGCATTAAAATATTAATGGTTACGGGAGACCATCCGGGCACCGCAAAAAATGTAGGAAAAACGGTTCATCTTTTTTCTGAAGATGAAGAAAATAACGATGTAACTGTGCACGGTAAAAATTTAAACGATAAAGATATTCAATATGAAGAAATAAAGGATTCTTACGTTTTCTCCCGTGTTGCGCCAGGCCAAAAATTGCAGCTTATTGAAATTTATAAAGAGAATGGCGAAATAGTAGCTATGACGGGAGATGGGGTGAATGACGCTCCTGCATTGAAGAAAGCTGATATTGGTATTGCCATGGGAAAAAGAGGAACCCAGGTGGCCCAGGAAGTTGCCGATGTGGTATTAAAAGATGATTCTTTTGATTCTATTATAAATGCCGTAGCACAAGGACGAATTATTTTTGGCAATATTAGACGTTTTGTAGTCTATCAACTTTCTTATCACCTTAGTGAGATTCTTATTATTGCAATTATGAGTTTCAGTTTATTTACGCTGCCTATTTTACCTCTTCAGCTGCTTTTTCTAAATCTTTTATCTGATGTTTTTCCCGCACTCGCGCTTGGAGTTGGGGAAGGAGACAAAAAAGTTCTTGATTATCCGCCAAAAGATCCTAAAGAACCGGTGCTTAAAAAGAAGAACTGGCGACAAATTATTTCTTATGGTTTAATAATAACTGCAAGTATAAGTGGCGCCTACCTCTACTCTCATTTTATATTACAGCAATCTGAAAGTATCAATAATAACATCGCATTTTTTAGTCTTGCTTTCGCTCAATTCCTTCATGTTTTTAATTTACGTGATGGAGATGAGAATATGTTTAACAACCAGGTTACCAGGAATAAATTTATCTGGATGGCACTACTGCTATGTATTACCTTAGTTTTAATTGCCTATTTTGTGCCGGTATTTGCTGATGTTTTATCTTTTGAAAAACTCAGTTTACAGAGTTGGATTCTTATAGGTATTAGTAGTATTGTGCCTCTAATAATTATCCAGCTTATAAAAGAAATCAAAAAAGATTTTTAAACCCATTATTACTTTATGGATATACTTTTATTTACGCTAGCAGCCATTTGTATGGTATTAGGAATCCTTGGTAGTTTTTTACCGGTTTTACCCGGTGTACCACTTAGCTGGGTGGGATTATTGCTTCTATATTTAGCTCCTTCTGTTCCTATAAATTATTGGGTACTGGGAATTGCTTTTGTTCTCGCTGCCATAATTTATGCGCTGCAACTTATTATACCTGCAATGGGGACAAAAAAATACGGCGGAAGTAAAGCCGGAATGTGGGGTGCAACTATTGGCCTGGTAATTGGAATTTTTGTACCTGTTCCTTTGGGAATTATAATTGGAGCATTTGCTGGGGCTTTTATTGGCGAAATAATCAATAAATCTGATTCTAAATCGGCTTTGCGTGCAGCTTACGGCTCGTTTATTGGCCTTCTTGCTTCTACCTTTATGGAATTGGTAGTGGCGGTAGGATTTCTAATTTTCTTCAGCTATAAAGCCTGGGAACTTAGGGATTTGATATTTTAAAAAAGAAGAGACTGCTCAAAAATGGGTGACAAAGTCTGGTAAATTGAGCTAACCTGAATGAGAATGTAAACCTTTAATTTTCAAACAGCCTCTACAAGCATCTTAATGTGCTACAAAAACAGCCTTTCTTTTCTTGAGCTGCTGGTCAAGTTCGAAGATGGTTTTTTTGATGGCTAATTCAAAACTTTCTTCTGTAGAGGAAGCAAAGATCCTTGGGCCGGGCGCACTTAACTCGATCTCGCAAATCTTTGATCTTCCTGTGGGGTCATTTTCTTCTTTAAAATAGACTTCGGCTTTAATAAGCCAGTCATATTTATCTGATAGTTTATTTAGGTTTTTTGATACATTTTGGGTTAAAAATTCGCTTCCTTTTGTTTTTATAAATTGGATATTGATGAGCATAGTAGTAGGTTTTAATGTTAGATCAAAATTAGGTTTAAGGCTTATCATAAAATATGATGAAGGTCACTTTGGTTTCAATTAAGCCATCTTTTGGTAGTTATATGTCAGGAGAGTTCAGGAAGCTTATCGTTGTCTTTTATATACTCGGTAATCTTAAAAAGTTCTAACCTGTTTAACCTGAAGGCTTTTACAAAACTTGCAATTTCATCTTCCAAATGTTCGTGTTCCATTCTAAAAAGCCTGGAATCTTCCATTTTTTCAAGAATCATTTTGCCAATTTGCTGTCTATGTTTATCGGTTTTATCCAAAAGATCCTGGCAGCGTTCTTTTAGCTTGAGGAGTTCATTCTTCATTTTTGACGCTACTTTATAATTTTCATCTTTATCTATCCATATAAAATAGCTATCTAAAAGTTTATGAAGAAAAATGAGATCGTCCCTGAAAAAATGTAAATCTGAATTCCAGTGTTTGGTAAGCGTATAGAGCTGTTCCATATTGGCTTCGGCAATAAAATCACCTTTTGGTCTTTTCCTAATACTTTCCATAATTAATAGTTTTAATATGAAATGAAATTAATACATAGCTGACTGAAAAAGTATGATTTTCGTCAGTCACGACAAAGTTTAATTAGCCAATTTCAAATGCTTTAATATTTGTGATAATGCTAATGAAGCAAACCCAAAAACGATGATAACCACAAAGTGATTCGTTGAAAGTGGCACCAGCGATAAAGCTTCTGCCATTAACGGAATATGATAAACCAGTACCATAGTTAAAACTGAAAATATTAATGCTCCCCAAACCCATGGGTTGCTGGTAACTTCATTCTTTAAAAAAGATATTTTTCTTCCCGGAAGATTAAAGACATTTAGCAACTGTCCTAAAATAAGGGTGTAGAAAGCAATATTGTTTACCACAATAGCACTTAGCCCCATTTTAAAATGAGTGTAAGCCACTGCCCCAATCACCGCTGCGGTAATACTTAATCCATACAAAACTGTTGCGGTCCAATGCTTTTTAGTAAGAATTGGCTCCTGCGGATCCCTTGGTGGATCTTTCATGATATTCGGATCTCCTTTGCCAACTCCCAACGCTAACGCCGGGAAAACATCGGTAACAAGATTTAGGAAAAGTATTTGCAGCGGAAGCAATGGCATTGGCAAATTGCTTAATGAGGCCAGAGCCACTGAAATTATCTCTGCCAGGTTACAGGAAAGCAGAAAGATCACAAACTGCCTGATATTTTCAAAAATGGTACGCCCCTGTCTTATGGCAAGTTCGGTAGAAGTGAATTTATCGTCCATTAAAATTACATCTGCGACTTCTTTTGCAGCCTCGGTTCCCCTAATTCCCATAGCAATGCCGATATCTGCTTTTTTAAGGGCCGGGGCATCATTTACACCATCGCCCAACATCCCGACGATTGCTTTATTCTTCTGATAAAATTTTACTAAATCCAGCTTCTGGCCGGGAACCATCCTGGCAAAAATGCCTGCCTGCATTAAGGTTCTTTGTTTATCTTCGGTTAAACTTCCAATTTCTTCAAGATCGGCACCGTGTACCACCATTTCGTCGGGTGCGTCTTCAGCAATTAACCCAATCTCCTCTCCTATTTTTCTTGCTGTATCTGGGTGATCGCCAGTGACCATTACCACTCTTATTCCCGCATTTTTATAAGTTTCAATAGCTTGTTTAATATCCTTTCGTGGCGGATCTAAAAATCCTAAAATCCCCACGAAAGTGAGGTTTTTCATTAAATCTTCATAAGCAGGCTTTGTGCCGGTCTGTTTAAATGCAAAAGCCAGGACCCGCATTCCTTCGGCAGCGATTAATTTTGCCTGTTTTTGCCATTCATCTTTATCCACAAAATCTTTGGGACCATCTTTGGTTAAAATTAAATCACAGGAACCGAGTAAAGCCTCCAAAGCCCCTTTTACGCAAGTTAAATGTTGATTTTCTAAAGTATGTAGAGTGGCCATTTTCTTAATTTCAGCATCAAATGGAACTTCCTGTATTTTCGGATATTTTTGCTGAAGTTCTTTATAATCAGATCCCATTTCAGCCACGAATTCAACCAAAGCGATCTCCACCGCATCTCCTGTGAATTTATCATCTTTTAATTTTGAATTATTACAGAGACTACCAATTAGTACCAGTTTTTCAAAAGCAGGATCACTTTTGAAATTTGAGGCTTCAGTGGCAGGAAAATCTAAAGTGCCCAACATTAAATGATGAACGCTCATTTTATTCTCGGTAAGCGTACCGGTCTTATCGGTGCAAATTATCCCGGTTTCTCCCAAGGTTTGAACCGCCTCCAATTTCTTGATCACTACATTCTTCTTAGAAAGTCGAAGCATTCCCCGGGCAAGAGCAATAGTAGCAACTATGGGCAAACCTTCAGGAATTGCAGCTACCGCCAAGGCAATTCCGGTTTTTATCATTAACATTAAATCTTTGCCCTGAAAATAGCCGGTGACTACAATTAGAATAGCGAGGACTAAAGTGAGCCAGATAAGCCACCTACTTAATCGCTTCAACTTCTTTTCTAATGGCGTACTTTCCTTTTTAGCACTACTGGTGAGCTCGCCAATACGGCCAATTTCAGTTTTAATTCCTGTGGATATTACAATTGCTTTTGCTTTACCCCTAACGGCAATGGTGCCTTTATAAAGCATATTTTTTCGGTTGGCCAGGGGAACTTTATCGGGAAGCGCTTCAGCATTTTTTTCAATCTGATTACTCTCTCCGGTGAGAATGGCTTCTTTTACCGCAAAGCTTTCGGTTTCCAACATTCGGCAATCGGCAGGGATTACATCACCGCTTTCCAGGATGACAATGTCTCCCGGCACCAAACCTGTAGCCTTAATTTGTTCTTCTTTTCCGTCGCGTAAAACATTGGCGAGGGTTTCTACCATTTTCTGCAAAGCCTCTACCGACCGAATTGCTTGCCATTCCATAAAAAACCCGATAAGCGCGGTAATAAGGATCACAATCAAAACGGCCGTGCCTTCCAGCCACTCGCCAAAGAAATAAGCCAGGGCCATTGCAGCAGCCAGAATATAAATTATAGGATCAAGAAATTGTTCTAAAAATATAAGTCCGATATTTTTAGATTTAGACTCTTTTAATCGGTTAGCTCCGTGTTTTTTAAACCGGGCAGAAACCTCAGCAGCAGTTAAGCCTTTACCGGGATCTACCTTTAATTCTGAAAGGATTTCTTTAGAAGACAGAGCGTGTGGATCTTTCAACATAACTTTTAGAGTAAAGCAACTATTACCGGGAAGCGTCTTGGGGAAGACATTTTTCATTTTAAATATTTCGAAATTATTTTACTAGTATAAAACGAGTCCGTACCCCATATTGAGTAAGAAAATTCCCAAAAGGAATAAAAGCACATAAACAACCTGCACGAACTTTAGGTTAATTACAGTAAGCTTTCGGGTGGTAGGTTCAGGAAAAATAAAAAGTCCAAGGCCTATAAAAAGCGAAATCCAACCCAGGGCGGTTATTATAAATTTCCAGCTTAATTCCCAGATATTATGAAATAAAATATTGAGTAAACCTATAATTATAGCAGCAAAAGCAGCTAATATTAAAAACTTATGATCTTTTAGGTCTTCAAAGATTTGTTTTATCCTTTTAGGATTAAAACTCAGTACAAAAAAGAAAATCAAGAGGTACCAACCCCAAAATTTAGCGAGAAATAAGGAAGTGTCCATCTTATATTTGTGTTGATTATTCACCCAAATTTAGCCTGAAATCAAATATTTTAATATGATAAATATCAGTTGATTAGCGAATAAACCTGAAAAGCTGACGAATTCTAATGTTAGACTTTTGCAAAAGTTTAATGCGCTTTAAACAAGATCAATTAAAATCAGCTATTTTTATAATTGTATGAAAGAACACTACTGGATCTTAGCGGGAATTGGTTTCACCACTCTTATCATGGCCTGGCTGCCTTCAATTTCAAAAAAAATAAAGGTTAGCGGTCCCATAATTTTATTACTTATCGGTTTTCTTTTGTTGGGATTAGGCTTACCTATTGGATGGCCAGATCCTTTATGGGCAGATGAGGGACTTATGTATTTCTCTGAAATGATTGTTATTATTTCCCTGATGGGCGCAGGTTTAAAAATTGGAAATAATTACAGTTTTAAAGCCTGGAAAAGACCATTTTTATTAGTGTTTCTCACTATGCCGCTTTGTATGGTTTCGGCTTATTTCCTGGGACAGAATTTCCTGTTTTTTAGTGTCCCTTCCTCCTTATTACTCGCTGCAGTACTCGCCCCTACCGATCCGGTTTTAGCTGCTGAAACTCAACTCGACGATCCGGAAAGGGAAAAGGAATATAAAGGAAAAATAAGGTTCTCTCTTACAGCAGAGGCAGGTTTAAACGATGGCCTTGCATTCCCTTTTACTTATATGGCTGTTCTAGTGGCGCAAGCCGGTGGTTGGGCTGCTTTTGATTTTACTGATTGGATGCTTGATAAGTTCTTTTTAAAAATTATAATCGGTACTATCGCGGGTTTTGCCATTGGAAATGCTATAGGGTTTACCCTCGATAAAGTTCACAAATATGCGGGCATAAAAACTTTTGATGGTTTTCTCGCACTTTCACTTACCTTGTTTAGTTACGGGGCCACAGAACTATTACACGGTTACGGATTTCTCGCGGTATTCTTTACGGGATTAAGCCTTAGGCATTACGAAAAAGTTAGCGGAGATTATAAAACCAAAATGCACGATTTTATTCATGAAATAGAACGCATTTTATTGGTGGTCTGGATTATTCTCTTTGGTGGTTCTATTATGAATGGTATGCTAAGCCTTACCGATTGGCGCGGAATTGTATTCGCTTTTGCCTTTGTTTTAATTATTAGACCCCTTGCAGGAATTATAAGTATGACGGGGATTAGAGACAGTTTTAAAAATAAGCTCGCTATTAGTTTCCTGGGGATTAAAGGAATTGGTTCTGTATTTTATCTTGCCTGGGCTTTTGTTGAATTTGAAGATTTTGAATATAAAAATGAACTCTATTCCATAACCGCGTATATTATTTTAATTTCCATAGTGGTTCACGGTTTTACTGCTCCTTCAATTATTGAATATTTTAAGCGGAAAACGGAACAAAACGAAAACGAATCAGGAGACACCCCAAAAGGATAACTGAATCAGATAAGGAGTAATAAGTGCGGTGATAATTCCATTTACACACATTGCCAGGCCACTGTAAACTCCGGCGAGTTTGCTTTCTTCAAAGGCTCGGGCGGTACCAATCCCGTGAGCGGCCGTTCCCAAAGCGGTACCGATGGCTATTTTGCTTTTTATTCCTAATTTCTTCAGAATAAAAGGACCAAAAGCATTTCCAAAAATTCCAACGGCGATTACAATTCCGGCGGTAATTTCAGGAATTCCACCGGTAAGTTTGGTGATTTCAATAGCAATTGGCGTAGTAACCGATTTTGCCGCAAGCGATTCAATTATAAAGTCTGGAACTTTTAAAAGGAGGAGAAAAATAATCACAGTTAACACTCCGGTTATTCCACCAATGGCTACCGAAAGTAAGAACACTTTTAAATTCTGTTTTACTTCTTCATATTTTTCATAAAAGAAGACGCCAAGCGCCACTACCGATGGCCCCAGGAAAAAACTGATATATTTTCCCCCGCGATTATAAGTATCAAAATCAATATTGAAAATGAATAAAAATAAAATAATAAAAACAATAGCTACCAGAACCGGAGTAAGCAGCGCGTAATTAAATTTCTTCCGAAGCTCACGTGCTCCTGCAAAAGCGATAATGCTAATAAAAACTCCAAATATTGGTAATTGAATAAATTCTTGCATTACTTCCCGAATTTTTCAATAATTATTGCTGAAATATAAAGTGTGATTACTGTGCTGGCAATTACCGCTACCGAAATTGGCAACCAGTAATTCGCAATGATCTCAAAATAAACCATTAATCCTACACCATAGGGAATAAAGAACAGAACCAGGTATTTTATAAGCTTATCTGAGGCTGGTTTTACATCCTGAAGTTTTATTATTTTTAATCTTAAAGCTAAGAAAATAAGGAACATCCCCAGGATATTGCCGGCGATTGGGAGTTCAAAAAAATAGGTGATTAACTCACCTAAAAGTAAAAATCCAAAAATATAAGCTAAGGCTTTAAGCATAGCGATTTTTAGAAGTTATTGGTACATGTCTTGGAGATCGGCCTCGTGTAAGTCTTGGAAGAAATCAGCAATCATATCGGTTGCTTTTTCAAAGAAAATTTTTCCCTTTTCTGCAGTTGCAGCTTTAGGGTTTCCTACCCCGGTATCTTCGGTAACCTGAGTCCATTCCCGTTGCGCACTCGCCCAACCTTCCTTTAAAGCTTTAATTTTAAAAGTTTTGGCGCTGCCGTCTCCCGCTTCTTCCAGGGGCAAAACTAACTCCGGTCGTAAATGCATTACAGCCGCGGTTTCTAGTTCACCTGCATGGTCGCCAGGCTCTTCAAAATAAGGTTTTGCATCTGTAACCTGCCACCAGTTTACGGAACAAGCAAAAATCTCCGGAAATTCAAGGCTTAATTCCCTGATCATTTGCTTAAAATTGTTTCCGCCATGGGCGTTGAGAATTACCAGTTTATTGATTTTATGTTTCTCTAAAACCTGCGCCACATCTTTTAAAATAGCATATTGAGTACTGGGATTAAGATTCATGCATAGTTTAACATCCATTTGCCCGGTATTTACTCCAAACGGAATTGTAGGCAAAACCACTGCTTTCGCATTCTTTAGCCAGGCTTTGCGGGCTGCGCTTATAGCAGCTTCTTCGGCAAGAATATTATCCGTAGCATAAGGCAGGTGATAATTATGCGCTTCGGTAGCTCCCCAGGGCAAAACAGCTATCCTAAAATCTTCTGCTTTAACGTGCTTCCAATTGGTTTCGGCCATAACGTACGGCCTTATCTTTCTTTCCATAAACTTAATTTCATTTAAAATTAATAATTCTGTGCAATTCACTCGGATTTATAGGGCAGAAATTAAAACCTATCTTTGATTAAAATTAAAATCAATGTTGGATTTTGTAATTGTTGGTGGTGCACAGGCCGGACTTTCAATGGCTTACTACCTCAGTAAAATGGGTAAAGATTATGTGGTGGTAGATAAGGAAATGGAAGTTGGTGCTTCGTGGTTAAACCGTTGGGATTCCCTTAAACTTTTTACACCTTCAGAATTCAATAATCTTCCGGGAATGGAATTTCCTGCAGAAAAAGGCTATTATCCTACCAAAGAAGATGTTGCCCACTATTTTAAAAATTATGTAGCAGAATTTGATATTAAAATTAAATTAAATACGCTGATAGAACAGATCAGGAAGAAAGATGATTGTTTTATTTTGAAGCATCAAAACGGAGAAATAAAGTCACAAAATGTAGTGATTGCCACCGGGCCGTTTCATATTCCTTATACGCCTTCTTTTTCGAAGAAAATTTCAGAAGAAGTTTTCCAGATTCACAGTAACTATTATAAAAATCCGGGACAATTACAGGAAGGTGCGGCAATGGTTGCAGGTGCGGGAGATTCGGGTTTTCAAATTCTCGACGAAATTTCCAAAACCAATAGAACCACTTATTTTTCCGGGACCACCAAGGTAAGGGTGCTTCCACAGGAAATTTTAGGAAAAACATTATGGTGGTGGTTCACAAAAATTGGTTTCCTAAGTTTTAGCCGAAAATCCTGGCTCGGGAGAAAGTTAAGTCAGTCAAAACAACCCATTATCGGAACGGATGTAAAAAACATCCTAAAACGAAAAAATGTAATTCCAGTCGGAAAAACCCAGGACGCTAAAGGTGAAATTATAATTACCGAAAAACGCGAAATTGAAGACTTAAAAAATATCGTCTGGGCCACCGGCTACCGACCTAATTTTAGCTGGATAGAAGGTCTCGAGTTTTCTAAAGACGGCTACCCAAAACACAATCGTGGTATCAGTAATATTAAAGGACTATATTTTATAGGCCTTCCCTGGTTGCATACACGGGGCTCTGCAACTTTAGGTGGAATTAAAAAAGATGCAGAATATCTGGCGAATTATATTAAAACGGAAGAGAAAACGCTTGCCTAAGAACCCTCACAGATTTGAAAACCTTTGAGGGTTCTTCTTATATAGATTGCCTGCCATTTTTGATTCATTCCCTGACCCTACCGATGTGAAATCGGGATGCTCTGAATCGACTGAGCTACAAATTACAAAATAAAAAAAGGTTCCCGAATTGGAAACCTTCAATCTTCTGTGGGCGCGAAGGGATTCGAACCCCTGACCCCTTGGGTGTAAACCAAGTGCTCTGAACCAACTGAGCTACGCGCCCCTTAATTTCAATAAATTTGACTTTAATACTTGAAAGCTAAAAAAAGGCTTCCTTTTATAGAAGCCTTTTCAATTTCTGTGGGCGCGAAGGGATTCGAACCCCTGACCCCTTGGGTGTAAACCAAGTGCTCTGAACCAACTGAGCTACGCGCCCTATTCCTGAATGCGGATGCAAATATAGATTAGTTTTTAATCTACACCAAGAAAAATTTCAAAAAAATTAAATTATTTCAGCGACTGTAAAAGTACTCCCGCCAACGAAAATCAAATCTTCATCCAAAGCCGCTTCTACAGCAGCATCGTAGGCTTCTGAAACCGAATTAAATACCCTGCCTTCCATCCCATATGCAGCAGCTTTTTGTTGTAAAATTTCAGCTTCCAATCCGCGGGGAACATCGGGTTTTGAAAAATAATAAATCGCTGATTCTGGAAATAAAGGCAATATTTTTCCCAAATCTTTATCGTTCACCACACCCATTACAATATGTAAATGTTGAAATTTTTCTTTTTTAAGCTGTTTAAAAACTAAAGTTAAACCTTCAGTATTATGTGCAGTATCGCAAATCACTTTCGGTTTTTCCTTTAAAATATCCCAACGCCCCTGCAGCGAAGTGTGTAGTTTCACACTATTAAGTCCGTTTTTGAGACATTCTTCTGGAATTTCCCAGCCTTTTTGGCGTAACACTTTTACCGCTCCAAGGACACTTTTAATATTCTTGTTCTGGTAATCACCTTTAAGATCGGTATGATATTTATCGAATTTTAACTTTTCAGCAAAATAGATTTCTGAATTATGTTGCTGAGCTTTTTTTGTAAAAATGGCGGTGGTTTCTTTTTGTTTTTCGCCTATTATTACAGGAATATTATCTTTTATTATCCCGGCTTTTTCAGAAGCAATTTCAGGCAGTGTTTCTCCTAAAAATGCAGTGTGATCCAAGCCTATATTGGTGATAACTGAAACTTCAGGAGTAATGATATTAGTTGAGTCAAGGCGACCGCCTAATCCTACTTCAATTACAGCAATATCTACTTTTTCCCGGGCAAAATGATCGAAAGCCATACCTACGGTCATTTCAAAAAAGGAAAGTTCATTTTCTGTTAGAAAATCTTTATGCTCCTTAATAAAACCAACAACATTTTTCTTCGGAATAAATTTGCCATTGACTTTAATTCGCTCTCGAAAATCTTTTAAATGAGGAGAAGTATATAACCCAACTTTATAACCGGCTTCCTGTAATACTGCAGCTAGCATATGACTGGTAGAACCTTTTCCATTGGTACCGGCAATATGAACCGACTTAAATTCCCTTTGAGGATTAGCTAAATGCTCGGCAAGTTTAATTGTGCGGGAAAGATCTTTTTTGAATGCCTGTGCTCCTACTCTTTGGAACATAGGCAACTGCTGAAACATCCATTCAACAGTTTTTGTATAGGCCTCCACTTATTCAGAAAGTTTGAAGTTATAAATAATTGTGCCCACCTGGCGTGACGGAGCATTACTATCACTATTAAAACGAGTTGCCATTGCAGCACGCTTAGCAGGATCTGTTAAGCAGGAAGCACTGTTGGTAGTTCCTTTTACACCCGGCGTGGCATTAATAACCTGGCCGTTTTGGTTTACTTCTATACGAACCACTACAATCCCGGATTCATTACAATCCTGTACAAATTTTTCTTTATTTAATGCTCGTCTTCCGCCTAAGCGATAATTACCATCCCCATCCAGGCCAGAACCGGTCCCGTAATAGGAACTCGCGTTAGGATCACCATCAGGATCTCCTTTATCGCCAGCCTGATTATCGTTACCTTCTCCACCACTTTCAGTGCCGGAACGTTCCGGGCCGTTCAAAATACTACTCATAGCATCGGTAGTAGACTGGTCGGGTTTAGGTTCAGGTTTTTCTGCCGGCGGTTCCTCTACAGGTTTTTCAGGTTCCTGTTCTTTTACAGGCGTTGGTTCTTTCTTTTCCTCAATTACCGGAGCTTCTTCAATTTCCTGTGTCACCACTTCTTCTTCCACAACCGGTTCCGGCTGGGTTTGGGTTTCCGGCACGGTGGTTTGCTGCGGGGCAGATTTTACCGGCTCTGTAGGTTGTTCTTCTCCTGAACCAACTTCAGAAGTTCCAAAATTTATAGCAATACCACTCTCTGGTGGCGGATCTAAGTATTTAAAGCCCAACAGAAATAGCAATGCAATTAACAGCACGTGTAAGATAACCGTGATGGTAAAAGATTTTTTTTCGTGTTTGGTTTCTAACATAATTAGATTTATTCGGGTTTAACCGCGAGTACGATTTTATAACTATTTCGGTTTGCGATATCCATAACATTTACCGCTTTTTCTATAGGAACACCTTCTTCCGCCCTCAAAATTATTGTGGGCGTTTCTTCACCTGAGAGCTTGGTTCTTAAAGTGCTTTCTAATGCGGACTGTGAAATACGCTCATCGTCTACATAGAATTGAAGATCTTTAGTAATACTTACCGCTACATTTTGAACACTGGTCGTTTTTCCTTTAGCTTTTGGAAGTATTAGGTCTAAAGCTTCCGGAGTGATAACCGGCGAGGTAAGCATGAAAAAGATCAACAGCAGGAATACAATATCTGTCATTGAGCTCATGCTGAACTCGGGGCTAATTTTATTTCTTCCTCTTAAATTCATATTAAGCGGGCTCGTTTAACAGGTCAAGGAAATCTACTGCAGTAGCTTCCATTTGGTGGACCACTTTATCGGTCTTCACCACTAAATGGTTATAACCAATATAAGCGATAATACCTACAATCAGTCCGGCAACGGTTGTGGTCATCGCGGTATAAATACCCTCTGCCAGTGCTCCCATTTGCGCCTGGCCACTACTTGTTGCTAACTCATGAAAAGCAATTACCATACCGATTACGGTACCCAGGAACCCGATCATTGGGGCGGCACCGGCAATAGTTGCCAGTATACTTACATTCTTCTCGAGTTTGTAAACTTCCAGGCGTCCTGCGTTTTCTATAGCCGTATTAATATCTTCTAAAGGGCTTCCAATTCGGGAGATTCCTTTTTCAGTTAACCTGGCAACGGGAGAATCACTTTGTGCACAACGCATTTTAGCCGATTCTATATTTCCGTTTAAAACGTTATCCTTAATTTGAAGCATAAAATTTTTATCTACCTGGCTAGCCGATTTTATTGCAAATAGCCTTTCAAAGTAAATGTAAACTGCAGCGAACAACAGGATAAATAAAATGAGAATAATAATTTGGCCTCCAAGGCCACCACTTAGCATTAAATCGAATAAAGACAGGGTTTTTTCTTCCACTACCGATTCTGCCTCCTGGGCGGCTTCGGCAACGCCGTCCTGCTGAAAAAAGTATAGCATAGGTTTTAATTAGGGTTTTTAATGTAACGTGATAAACCAGATTTAATTGTAATCCAAATTTAGTAAAATAATCAGCAGTGCAAACTGCTTTATCCCAATTGGGAGTTTTTTATTTTTTGAAGCTGATTTTCAATAATTTTTATTCATAAAAAAATCCCACTCGAAAGCGGGATCTTCAGGAATAATCTCAATCAACTAAAATTAAAAGATTAATCAAAAACTTATACCAATTGCTTCAGCGCAACTTCAAAAGCGGTCTTACTTATATTGGTTTTACTACTATTATGATCGTAAGTATTCTGAATTGCATTTTTAATAGTCATCGAAGTATCATTAAAGATCGATTCATCAGTCATTTGTACTCTTCTCTCCATAAAATATGCAAAAACTCTCGCCATTCCGCAGTTTGCTATAAAATCTGGAATAAGGCTAACTTTTTCATCAGTAGATTCCATAATCGAACCAAAGAAAATTTCTTTATCGGCAAAAGGAACATTAGCGCCGCTGGTAATTACCTCTAGTTTTCTTTTTATAAGACTATTAATTTGATCCTGGGTAATTAATCTGGACGCAGCACAAGGGGCAAAAATCTCTGCATCAATTTCCCATATTTTCTCATTGATTTCTTCAAAAGAAATCAGGTTATCGTGTTTAAGGGTATTTCCTTCTTTATTCAGGAAAAGCTCCGTGATTTCGTCAAAAGTGAATCCGTCTTCATTTATTAATCCACCGGCACGATCTATTATTCCAACAATCTTTACGCCCATTTGTGAAAGGTAATAAGCTGCTGCTGAACCTACATTACCAAAGCCCTGAACAATTGCCTTTTTCTCTGTAACATCGCCACCGTAAATATCGTAGTAATGCTTCACTGATTCGGCTACGCCATAACCGGTAATCATATCGGCTACAGTATATTTTCGGGTAACATCTGGTGAGAAACGAGTGTTTTCCAAAACTTTAATCACTCCCTGGCGTAATTGCCCTATTCTATTTATTTTATCAGCTTCACTAGGCTTAAAATGTCCGTTAAAAACGCCTTCCTGCGGATGCCAAACCCCGCAATCTTCAGTTATTGGAATTACCTCGTTTATTTCATCTACATTTAAATCACCCCCGGTGCCGTAATAACTTTTTAACAAAGGAGAAACTGCTTTATACCAACGCTCTAACACGCCTTTTTTTCGAGGATCGTTCGGGTCGAAATTTATGCCAGATTTTGCACCCCCAATTGGAGGACCTGAAACTGTGAATTTAACTTCCATGGTTTTAGCAAGAGAAAGCACTTCATTCTGGTCTAAACCAACGCGCATCCTGGTTCCTCCACCTGCAGCACCGCCACGTAAAGAATTGATTACGGTCCAACCTTCGGCTTCGGTTTCAGAATCTTTCCAGTTAAAAACTATTTCGGGTTCTTTATTTTCGTATAACTTTAATAATTCCTTCATTTATACTCTAATTTTTCGCAAATATATAAACTAAGCGGTATATTTTTAGTTTTTCAGCAAAAAGTTTAGATCTCATAAATTACTCCTGAAGAATGATCTTTTTTAGCGCCGGTGACAGATTTTAATACATTTACCTCATCGCGAAGTTTTAAAATACCTAATAATCCGAAAATCAAAGCCTCTTTATAATTAATAATTTCATCTGAAGGAATCGTGAAATGGCAATTAGACTCTTTTTTCAAAAGCCTGATTAAAAAATTATTAAATGTTCCGCCGCCGGTCATAAAAACCTTAGAATCGGAATCGTCATCCAGCGTTTTTGAGATCTGCTGAGCCACATGAACGGTGTAAGTGTGAAGAATATCCTGAAGGTTTTCTTCATATTCTTCCAAAATGGGGAAAACTTCAGACTTAACCCATTCTATGCCTAAGGATTTTGGTGGCTTTTGATTATAAAAAGCCAGCTTATTCAGTTTTTTGAGTAATTCTTCATTCACTTTACCTGAAGCTGCCAGTTTTCCGCCTTCGTCAAACTCTTTTCCTAATTTTTGGGCATAATAATTTAAAACGGTATTTACGGCACAAATATCATAAGCCAGGCGTTCACTTTTCTTTTCGGTAGAAATATTTGCGAATCCACCTAAATTAAGACAATATTTATAATCTGAAAAAAGCAACTGATCCCCAATTGGAACCAGTGGTGCGCCTTGCCCGCCCAGTGCAACATCTTGAACTCTAAAATCGCAAATTACTGTTTGACCTGACAGGTAAGCAATTTCAGGTAAATTCCCAATTTGTAAAGTATAATTGTTTTCGGGCTCATGTTTAATAGTATGCCCATGACTACAAACCGCATCAATATCTTTAATTTGGTGGGTTTCAATAAACCGGGAAATAATTCCGGAGAGAAAATTGGTGTATTTTTTATTTAGCTCTTCTAAGCGTTCTTCAGAATAATTAATAGATGCAGCTAAAGTTTCCTGCCAATTTAAAGGGTAAGGAACGGTTTCAGCCTTCAATATCTTATAACTCCACGAGTTTTTATAATCAAAATTAACATAGACCAAATCGATGCCATCTAAGGATGTCCCCGACATCACACCAATAACTTTGTAATTCGCTTTTTTCATATTCGTAAAATTAATTAAACTAAATTGAAAATTACATACCAAAACTTTATCTTTGGCTACCAAAATTAGATTTTCCTAAATTAAAATAATAATATGGATTTCAAACTTACAGAAGAACATATAATGATTCGCGATGCAGCGCGTGATTTTGCCAAAAACGAATTATTACCCGGTGTGATTGAGAGAGACGAGAAACAGGAGTTTCCCGCAGAGCAGGTGAAGAAGATGGGAGAGCTTGGTTTTCTTGGCATGATGGCGTCACCGGAATTTGGCGGTGGCGGTATGGATACCATTTCATATATTCTGGCAATGGAAGAAATTTCAAAAATAGATGCTTCTGCTTCTGTGGTAATGTCCGTTAATAATTCGCTTGTTTGTTGGGGTCTCGATACCTATGGAAACCAGGAACAAAAAGAAAAATTTCTTTCCAAACTTACCACCGGCGAAAAACTTGGAGCCTTTTGTTTATCTGAACCTGAGGCCGGAAGTGATGCCACTTCACAACGCACCACGGCTATAGACAAAGGAGACCATTATTTATTAAACGGAACAAAAAACTGGATTACCAATGGAAATTCAGCCGACTATTATATTGTTATTGCACAAACCGATCGTGAGAAAAAACACAAAGGGATTAACGCTTTTATAGTTGAAAAAGGTGTTGAAGGTTTTGAAATTGGACCCAAAGAACAAAAAATGGGAATTCGCGGAAGCGATACACATTCTTTAAATTTTAATGATGTAAAAGTTCCTAAAGAAAATAGAATTGGTGAAGATGGTTTCGGATTTAAATTCGCTATGAAAACGCTTTCTGGCGGAAGAATAGGAATTGCAGCCCAGGCTTTGGGGATTGCTTCAGGCGCTTACGAGCTGGCTTTAGATTATTCAAAACAACGAAAAGCCTTTGGTACCGAAATTTGCAATCACCAGGCCATCGCTTTTAAACTGGCCGACATGTACACTTCAATTGAAGCTTCAAGGCATTTGGTAATGAAAGCTGCCTGGGATAAGGACCAGGGCGGTAATTATGACCTTACCGGTGCAATGGCTAAAGTTTACGCCTCAAAAACTGCGATGGATGTTACTACCGAAGCTGTGCAAGTGCACGGTGGGAATGGTTATGTAAAAGAATATCACGTAGAGCGTTTAATGCGTGATGCAAAAATTACCCAGATATATGAAGGAACTTCAGAAATTCAAAAAATTGTAATTTCAAGGGCTATTCTGAAAGGTTAATTTTCTTGTTAATTATTGTAATTAAGTCCGGTTTTCCTAAAATCGGACTTTTTTCATGGCCCAAAATCAGATCCTATATTTATAGAATCAATAATAGAAAAGGGATCAGATTACATAATTATCATTTATAATAAATTTAATTGTTTTTACTGAATTTCTTCTTACTTTAAGTTAGAAACGCTTCATAATATTTATCTAATTAGGTAATTTTGAGACGATAACTTAAGGACGAAAAGGACATGAAATTAAAAAAACAGGGGCTCTATTCACCCGAATTTGAGCACGATAATTGTGGCGCAGGGTTTATATGTAATCTAAAAGGCAAACGAACTAATGATATTATTCATAAAGCCTTAGATATTCTTATTCGCCTGGAACACAGAGGTGCGGTAAGTGCCGATGGTAAAACAGGTGATGGTGCCGGGATTTTAATAGAAATTCCTCACGATTTTTTCAAGAAAACCTGTGAATTCAAACTCCCCGATTTTAAAGAATATGCGGTAGGGATGGTTTTTCTTCCGCAGTCTGAAAATCAACGTAAAATTTGCAGAGAGATTTTTGAAGAAGAGATTATTGGCCAGGGCCTTAATCTTATAGGTTGGCGGGAAGTACCCGTAAACAGGGCCTGCCTGGGAAGTATCGCTTCTCTTTCTGAACCAAATGTACAACAGGTTTTTATAGGAAAAGGAGACGATGTTTCTGATGAAAGTTTTAATGCAAAACTTTTTGCTGCAAGAAAAATCGCTGAGCACCGCATTGAAAAATCTGAACTTTCTGAAGCAGAATATTTTTATCTGCCTAGTTTATCAACCAATACTATTATTTACAAAGGTTTGTTGATGCCGCAGGATATCAACACATATTATCGCGACCTTAATGAGCCAGATGTGGTTACTAAACTCGCTTTGGTTCACCAGCGTTTCTCAACAAATACTTTCCCAACCTGGGATTTGGCACAACCTTTCCGATATATGTGCCACAATGGGGAAATAAATACGCTTCGAGGAAATTTAAGCCGAATGAAAGCCCGGGAAGAGCTTTTTGAAAGTGAAAAATTTGGCGAAGATCTAAAAGAGGTTATTCCAATTGTTCCTGAAGGAAAATCTGATTCAGCTTCTATGGATATGGTTTTGGAATTGCTTTTACAAACCGGACGTTCCTTACCCGAAGCCATTATGATGATGGTACCTGAAGCCTGGGAGAAAAACCCATCCATGATTGATGAGAAAAAAGCATTTTACGAATATAATGCCTGTATTATGGAGCCCTGGGACGGTCCGGCTTCCATTCCTTTTACCGATGGAAAATATATTGGAGCCTTACTAGACAGAAACGGGTTGCGCCCTTCCAGGTACACCCTAACCAAAGACGGTTACGTAATTATGTCTTCAGAAACTGGCGTTTTAGAGATTAAACCCGAAAATGTTGAATTACATGGGAGGCTAGAACCGGGGAGAATGTTCCTGGTAGACATGCAAGAAGGCCGAATTGTTGGCGATGAAGAAGTAAAACAAAAAATTATTTCTGAAAGACCTTATAGAAAATGGTTAGACGAAAATTTACTTAATCTTTCTGAAGTGCCTTATACCGGCAACAAAACCCCGGTAGAAAAAATTGACATTAATACCCGTCAAAAATTATTTGGTTATACTCAGGAAGATATTAAAACCATAATTAGCCCAATGGCGCTCCAGGGAAAAGAAGCAATTGGTTCTATGGGTGCCGATATTCCTCTGGCGGTTCTTTCAGATAAATCACAGCTTTTATTCAATTATTTCAAGCAATTATTCGCCCAGGTAACCAACCCACCTTTAGACGGAATCAGGGAAGAAATTGTAACAGATATCAGCTTATCTATTGGAGAGGATAGAAATTTATTCGATATCGTTCCCGAACAGTCCAAGAAACTCAGAATTCAAAATCCGGTTATTTCCAACGAGGATTTAGATAAAATAAAATACATAGAACATCCAGATTTCAAAACTGCTTCAATTTCAATTTTATATGAAGCCAACAAAGGTCTTAACGGACTGGAAACAAGACTGGATGAAATTATTTACGAAATAAATGATGCAGTAGATAAAGGTTGCAATGTAATTATCCTTACCGATAGAAATGCCGATCCAAACCTGGCACCTATTCCTTCACTTTTAGCCTGTTCTTTTGTACACCACGGTGTAAAAAAACATAACCGAAGATCTTCATTCGGAATTGTGATAGAATCGGCTGAACCCCGTGAACCACATCATTTCGCTTTATTATTTGGTTATGGCGCCAGCGCGATTAATCCTTATATGGTAAATGAAATTATCTACAGCCTGGTTGAAGAAAAAGAAATTGATGTTGAAGATCCTGAAGTTGCCGTAGAGAACTTTAATGTGGCTATTGGAAAAGGAATTGTGAAGATAATGAATAAGATTGGTATATCTACCCTTCACTCCTACCGCGGTGCACAAATTTTCGAGATTCTTGGATTAAACCAAAAATTTGTAGATAAATATTTCACAAACACCCCAACCCGAATTGAAGGAATTGGATTGTATGAAGTAGAAAAGGAAATTCAGAAGCGTTTCGAAAATGCTTTTGCTCCAAAGAAAACAGACACCGATCTGGATCTGGAAATTGGCGGCGATTATCGCTGGAGAAGAACCGGAGAAAGACATATGTTTAATCCGGCAAGTGTAGCTAAACTGCAACAGGCCGTAAAACAAAACAGCACTAAAGCTTACGAAGAATATTCAAAATTAATAAACGACCAGAGTGAACGTCTAATGACGCTTCGCGGAATGTTTAAATTCCGTGATCTTAATCCGGTTCCTATTGAAGAAGTAGAACCCTGGACAGAGATTGTAAAACGATTTAAAACCGGGGCCATGTCTTTTGGCTCTATTAGTAAAGAAGCGCACGAGAACCTGGCCGTTGCCATGAACCGTATGCAGGGAAAAAGCAACTCGGGTGAAGGTGGCGAAGATCCACAGCGCTTTCATAAAGATCTTGATGGAAACTGGAGAAATTCAGCTATAAAACAGGTTGCTTCAGGAAGATTTGGAGTTTCCATTAATTATTTGAGTAACGCAAAGGAAATTCAAATTAAAATGGCCCAGGGTGCAAAACCCGGGGAAGGCGGGCAATTACCGGGACCAAAAGTAAACCCGGATATTGCAAAAACCCGGAATTCCACGCCGTATGTAGGATTGATTTCACCTCCACCTCACCACGATATTTATTCCATAGAGGATTTGGCGCAATTAATTTTCGACCTTAAAAATGCGAATCGCGAAGCCAGGATTAATGTAAAACTGGTTTCTAAAGTTGGCGTAGGAACTATTGCAGCCGGGGTTGCGAAAGCCAAGGCCGATGTAGTTTTAATTTCCGGTTTTGATGGTGGTACAGGAGCTTCTCCTCTCACGTCGCTTAGACACGCAGGTTTGCCATGGGAACTCGGAATCGCTGAAGCCCAGCAAACCTTGCTTATCAATAATCTTAGAAACAGGATTGTAGTAGAATGTGACGGCCAGTTAAAAACAGGACGTGATGTTGCTATTGCCGCTTTACTGGGTGCAGAAGAATTCGGTTTTTCTACCGCGCCACTTGTGGCCTCAGGTTGTATTATGATGCGTGCCTGCCATTTAAACACCTGCCCGGTAGGTATCGCAACGCAAGATCCTGAACTTAGAAAGAAGTTTAAAGGAACGCCTGAAGATGTGATTAATTTTATGTATTTCATCGCGCAGGAACTAAGACAAATAATGGCCGATCTTGGTTTTAGAACCATCAACGAAATGGTGGGACAAAGCCAAAAACTGGATATGAACCGGGCTATTGAACATTATAAAGCACAGGGATTAGATCTCTCTAATATTCTATATAAGCCAAAAATAGATGAAGATATGCCGCTTTACAATACAGAAACCCAGGATCACAACCTGGAAAATGTATTGGATTTTGAAATTTTAAATCAGGCGCATCCGGCTATTTACAGAAAGGAAAAAATGAGTCTTGATTTCCCAATTAGCAATATAAACCGAACCACGGGTGCAATTTTAAGTAATGAAATTTCCAAAATTCACGGTGCAAAAGGATTACCCGATGGCACCCTTACATTGAATTTTACCGGTTCTGGCGGACAGAGTTTTGGTGCCTTTGCTACCAAAGGTTTAACGATGAATATCAATGGAAATTCTAACGATTATTTAGGAAAAGGACTTTCGGGAGCAACTTTAAGTGTAAGAAAACCTAAGGAAGCATCCTTTAAATCTAATGAAAATGTCATTATTGGTAATGTTGCACTTTATGGTGCTACAGATGGGGAAGCCTATATCAACGGAATGGGCGGTGAACGTTTCTGTGTAAGAAACTCAGGTGCTAAAGCAGTGATAGAAGGAATTGGAGATCACGGTTGTGAATATATGACCGGAGGTATTGCCGTTATTCTAGGAAAAATAGGCAGAAATTTCGCCGCCGGAATGAGCGGGGGAATTGCTTACATCTACAATGCCGATAATACTTTAGACAATCATAATTTCAATATGGAAATGATTGGTTTAGAAGATCCTTCAGAAGAAAATAAAAACGAATTAAAAGAACTTATTGAAAATCACTACCGCTACACCGAGAGTGATGTAGCCAGAGAAATCCTGGAAAACTGGGAGGAAAATGTAGGTAAGTTCATAAAAGTAATGCCCGCGGAATATAAAAAGGCTTTACAAAAAATGGAAGAAGAGAAAATGTTAAAAGAACAAGTAGAACTCAAAACAGCATAATTATGGGTAAGATAAGAGGTTTTATGGAATACGACCGCAAGGTGGAAGAGACAGAAGCTGTTGAAAATCGAGTTAAAGATTATAAAGAATTTACAAAAGAATTGTCTCCCGAAGAACTTGGCGTTCAAGGGGCAAGATGTATGGATTGTGGAATCCCGTTTTGCCATAGCGGTTGCCCGCTTGGAAACTTAATTCCAGATTTTAACCACGCAGTTTATAAAAACGACTGGAAAAAGGCGCTCAGCATTCTACACGGCACCAACAATTTCCCTGAATTTACCGGGAGATTATGCCCCGCACCTTGCGAATCGGCTTGTGTTTTGGGGATCACAGATCCGCCGGTGGCAATTGAACTTATTGAGAAATATATCGTAGAAAGAGGATTTAAAGAAGGTTGGGTAACTCCACAACCTCCAACATCCAGAACGGGTAAAACGGCTGCAGTTGTAGGCTCAGGTCCTGCCGGGCTTGCAGCAGCACAACAACTAAACCGTGCCGGTCACGAGGTTACTGTTTTTGAGCGTGACAAGAAAATAGGCGGACTTTTACGCTATGGGATTCCTGATTTTAAGATGGAAAAACACGTGATAGATCGCCGGGTTAATATTATGAAAGAAGAAGGAATCAAATTTGAAACTGGAGTTCATGTAGGTGAAAATTATGAAGTCGAAAAACTTAAAGAATTTGATGCCGTGGTACTTTGTGGTGGCGCCACAAAACGCCGAAACCTTCCAATTGATGGTGCTGAAGGCGAAGGTGTGATGCAGGCAATGGATTTCCTGAAAAACAACAATGAAGTTGTTGATGGATTGAAAGAACAAACCGAAAAATTCTCAGCTGAAGGCAAAAACGTAATTGTTATTGGTGGTGGTGACACCGGTTCTGATTGTGTGGGAACTTCTAACCGTCACGGAGCAAAATCAGTTATTAATTTTGAAATTATGCCGATGCCGGCTGAACACAGAGATAGAGAAAACCCTTGGCCTTACTGGCCGTTTACGCTAAAAACCACTTCTTCCCACGAAGAAGGTGTAGAACGGAACTGGAGCATTAACACCAAAGAATTTATTCGTGATAAAGAAGGCAACTTAGAAGCTTTAAAGACGGTAAATATAGAATGGGTAAAAGGTAAAAACGGAAGACCCCAGCTTCAGGAAGTTGAAGGATCTGAAAAAGAATGGCCTTGTGAACTGGTACTTTTAGCCTTAGGATTTACAGGACCGGAAAAAACCTTAAGTGAACAATTAGGATTGGAACTTGATAGCAGAACCAATATTAAAGGAGATGAAGGTTACCAAACTAACATTCCTAATATTTTTACCGCCGGAGATATGCGCCGCGGACAATCTTTAATTGTATGGGCAATTTCTGAAGGTCGTGAAGCTGCTTACCACGTAGATAAATATTTAATGGGAAAATCATTATTACCCAGAAAAGGAGAAGGTGATCTTCCCGCCGCTTAATTTGAATTTTGAATAAATTGTAGGTTAAAAGCGTCCGGGTTTCCGGGCGCTTTTAATTTTTAAAATGAGGTCAAAATTTAAAAAAAATGTAGATCCCGAAATAGACCCGCCTGAAGGGGCGAGCAGATCCAAGGTGATGTTAAAAAAGACAAACCTCACAGGTTTTGAAAACCTGTGAGGTTTGATAAATTAAAGTGTTTTCGCAACTTTATTTACCGTTTCAATTGTAGCGTCTAAATCTTCATACGAAAGAGCATCACTTATAAACCAGGTTTCAAAAGCACTTGGTGCAATGTATATTCCGTTTTCTAACATTCCGTGGAAAAATTTATTGAAAATTCCATTTCCTGCCGATTTTGCCGCAGATTCAAAATCTACGACCGGTTCTTCCCCAAAATGGATGGAAATCATAGAACCTACACGGTTTATGGTATGCGCAACATTATTTTCTAAAAGTACTTTTTCTATTCCTTCGTGAAGATATGCGGTTTTCTTGTCTATACTTTTAAAAACACTTCGGTTATTATCCAATTCGGTTAACATTGCAAGCCCGGCGGCCATTGCTAATGGATTTCCGCTTAAAGTCCCGGCCTGGTAAACCGGCCCAACAGGGGCCAGATAATCCATAATTTCATTTCGGGCAGCAAAGGCACCAACCGGCAAACCTCCACCAATCACTTTTCCGAAGCAGGCAATATCAGCATTCACTCCCATTCGTTCCTGTACGCCGCCGGGAGCAAGTCTAAAACCGCTCATCACCTCATCAAAAATCAATAAAATACTGTGATCATCGCAAAGTTCACGTAAACCTTCCAGAAAACCATTATCTGGAGGAATACAACCCATATTTCCGGGAACCGGCTCAATAATTATACAGGCTATTTCATCTTTATTGACTTCAATTAAAGATTTTACATTTTCGAGGTCATTATATTTTGCAAGGAGGGTGTCTTTTGCTGTTCCCTGGGTAACTCCCGGGCTGTTTGGCGTACCGAAAGTGATCGCACCACTACCGGCCTGGATTAGGAAAGAATCGCTATGCCCATGATAACAACCGGCAAATTTGATGATCTTTTCTTTTCCGGTAAAGCCACGTGCAAGTCTAACGGCACTCATTGTAGCCTCTGTACCCGAATTCACCATTCTAATTTTATCGATATTGGGTACCATTTTCACCGCTAATTCCGCGATTTTGGTTTCAATTTCAGTAGGTGTTCCAAACGAAGTTCCTTTTTTGGCAATATCAATTACCGCATCTATTACTGGTTTGTGAGCGTGACCTAAAATCAGCGGCCCCCACGAATTTATATAGTCTATTAATTTATTTCCGTCTTCATCATATAAATAAGCTCCTTCGGCTCTTTTAATAAAAATGGGATCTCCTCCCACTGCTTTAAATGCTCTTACCGGTGAGTTCACTCCGCCGGGAATTACTTTTTGTGCCGAAGCGAACAATTCGCTACTTCTTTTATAAATCATAAATTTTTATTCTGAAGAGATGATTACCAACATTTGTCCAACGGAAATATTAGTATCTCTTAAATTATTAAATCGCTGTAATTCTTCTACAGTTGTATTATGTTTTTTTGCAATCCCATATAGCGTGTCGCCCTTTTTAACCCTGTAAGTAACTGATTCCGGTGATTCTGGCGTATGGGTATAACTTGGCGAAGGCCGTTTTAAAACTGTCGCGTCGAATTGATAGAGCCTGTAGCGCTCTATTAAACTAATTAATTTATCTGGATAACGTCTATCGGTAGCATACCCTGCTTTTCTCAAACCTTTTGCCCAACCTTTGTAATCGTCTTTATCTAAATCAAAAAGTTCTGCATAGCGCTTTCTCTCTGTTAGGAAAAGGGAATGATCCCTGTAAGAATAACGCGCATCTTTATATTTTCTAAAACACTCACCGCGGGCATCATCGTCGTGGTAGGCTCTGGCGCCTTTCCAGTCGTGACATTTAATTCCAAAATGATTATTGGCGCGCATAGTAAGATCTCCTTTACCTCCACCTGATTCTAAAATTCCCTGGGCCAGGGTAATACTCGCGGGGACATCGTAAAGCCGCATTTCTTCCATAGCTACCGCGGCAAAATCCCGAATATAATCCTCTACCGTGTACAAGCGCGGATTCACCGGTGGCAAAATTGGTTTTCCGTCTAAAGGTTTCACTCTTTCTATTTGAGTACCAGAAGATTCAGTAAAAACATTTTCCCTATTAGAATCTTTTTTAGTGGTGACAACTTTTTTCTTGCTTCCGCAGGAAACCGCAAAAGCGGCGAGCAAAATCAAAACAAAAAACCGGTTAATTCTCATATTAAAAAGTGATTAGAGGCAATTTTTTCTTTTTTAAAAATGTATTCATTCCCTGGATTCCCTGTAAACCTCCGGTGTGAATGGCCATAATTTTACTTCCGGAAGGGAAATATCCGGCCTTTATAAGGTCAAAAATACCAAAAACTAACTTTCCCGTGTATACCGGATCTAATTGAATTTTATATTTTTTTTTGAAATTATTAATGAAATTTATCAATTCCGAATCTACCTTAGCATAACCTCCAAAATGGTAATCGGTTTTTAATTCCCAATTACTATTAAAACTGTATTTATCTATTTCTTCGGAAAGAAAATCGCCTTTCAAAGCCGGAAAGCCTAAAATTTTCTGATTGATATCTGAAGCGTTTACCAGGCCTGCAAGAGTACCGCCGGTACCTACCGAAACTGCAACAAATTGAAACTCCCTGTCCTTTTCGGTTAAAATTTCCTGGCAACCTTTAACCGCTAATTCATTGGTTCCACCTTCAGGCACAAGATAAAATTCACCAAATTCCTTTTTTAATTCCTCTTGCAACTCTCTGTTTTCCTTTTTTCTATAATCGCCCCTGGAAATAAATTTAAATTGCATTCCGCAGGAATTAGCAAACTTAAGGGTGGGATTTTGCGCTAAAGTAGTTTCCAAATCTTTGCCTAACTCTTCTCCCCTTATGACTCCTATTGTTTCTAAACCGAAAAGTTCCCCGGCAGCGGCCGTTGCTGCGATATGGTTGGAATAGGCTCCGCCGAAAGTAAGGAGTGTTTTTTGCTTTTCTTCAAGCGCCCTGGCAATATTATATTTTAATTTTCTGAATTTATTGCCTGAAACTTCAGGATGTATTAAATCTTCACGTTTCAGATAGAGCGAAATTTCATTATAAAATTCAGCAACAAACTGATTTTTAGAAGATATTTCAGTAAAAATATTTGAAGATTTTGGCATAAGCAAATATCCGAATTCTAAGATTGGCTACCTAAACAAACTGTAAAAATGCCCAAAATTTGCGATCCTGCAAATAATTCTCTTTCATTTCCTGGCTATAAGCTTCGCGCTCAAAACTTATATTTTTATATGCAAGAAAGCGGTCTTTATAATAAAATAAACGCAATAAATATTCGGTTAAATACCAGATATAAAAAGGTAAGATAAGTAATTCTAACTGCTGTCTTAAATGAATTTTTTCGTGGTTAATAAAATTAAAATCATCTTTTAGCTCCCTATTTTTAAGAATCACAAAAGGCCATAAACTTACGCCTTTAAACGATTTTCCCAAAAGATATTTGTTAACGATTAGAATCACGTGTGGAAGTTAAGAAATTGTATTTTTGCGATATGAGTTTTTTCAAAAAAAGAATTCCGCTGGAAGAAGGCGATTACTACATCACGCCCGAAGGCTATCGCTGTTTTACCGAACAATATCACCTTAAACGCGGCTATTGTTGTGAAAGTGGTTGCCGGCATTGCCCCTACGGATTTGATAAAAAAACTGGCAAACAATCATAACTCATTAATTTTTGTCAAACGATATTTCATCGCAGAATCTCCTATTACTTTAGATTCGTCTTTAAACACCTGCAGCAGGTAATTTTGGCTTACCTTAAAATAGAGTTTTTCTCGCTCTCCCAAACTAATGGTATTCCCTTGCTTATCCCACTCAAACTTTCCTGTTTCATTTAGATCATTATCTTCATTCGCTGCCCTGCCTAAAAATTGTTGGGAAAGTGCATAATCGCGATTTTCCTTTATTTGAATTTTGGTTTCAATTCCCTCGCAATCCTCACAAGGCAAAAATCCTTCATACACTCCGGCCCAATCCAGTGAATCTTTAGCACTAAAGGTCTCTTCTGGAGTTGTTGTTTCTTTTTCCTTGAAAATTTCAGTAGTTTCTAATTCAGGATTTTTGGTTTCATCCTTACAGGAAAAAAGGCAAAAAACAGCGAGAAGAATTATAAAAAGTTTCATCTAAATTATAATTTAAAAAAATAATTATTCTCTTTTTCTATGACGGTTGACAATAGCCATTTTATACAAACACCTACTATAGGTTTTATAATTTAAATCTTTAAAAGAGCGCTAAATTTATAGAAAATGAAATTTAAAACTCCTTAATTTAACATTTCTTCCTATTATTGAAACCTATTGCAAACAGATATTAAATGGACTTTAGAGCTAGAATACTACAGGGAATTCCCAGCGAACTTCCCTCTAAAAAAGAATACGACACTTCGGTAAACCACGCGCCTAAGCGCAAGGATATTTTAAATACTGAAGAAAAACAACTAGCACTTCAAAATGCTTTGCGGTATTTTGAAGAAAAACACCACAAAGAACTTTTACCTGAATTCAAAGAAGAATTGGAGAAATTCGGGAGGATTTATATGTACCGCTTTAAACCCGAGTATGATCTATATGCCCGTAATATTGAAGAATACCCCGGAAAAAGCGTTCAGGCGAAAGGAATTATGCTGATGATTCAAAACAACCTGGATCCAAAAGTAGCACAGCATCCAGATGAATTAATCACTTATGGCGGGAATGGAGCGGTTTTTCAAAATTGGGCTCAATATCTTCTTACTATGCAGTATTTAGCTGAAATGGAAAACGACCAGACTTTAGTGATGTATTCGGGGCATCCTATGGGATTATTTCCTTCTCACGAAAATGCACCGCGAGTAGTTGTAACCAATGGAATGATGATCCCGAATTATTCCAAACCCGACGACTGGGAGAAATTTAATGCACTCGGTGTATCCCAATACGGGCAGATGACTGCAGGAAGTTATATGTACATCGGCCCGCAGGGAATTGTTCACGGCACTACAATTACTGTTTTAAACGCGGGTAGAAAAATATCTAGATCAGGGGAAGGGCTTGCAGGAAAATTATTCGTCACCTCCGGCCTTGGCGGAATGAGCGGCGCCCAGCCAAAAGCCGGAAATATAGCCGGTTGTATTACAGTATGCGCCGAAGTCAACCCTAAAGCAACCCAAACCCGCCACAGCCAGGGCTGGGTAGATGAAGTTAGTGACGACCTTGAAGCACTTGCAAAAAGAGTTCAAAAAGCCAAAAACAATAAGGAAGTTGTATCAATCGCTTTTCAGGGAAATATTGTAGAGGTTTGGGAATATTTTGACAAGGAAAATATTTATATCGATTTGGGCAGCGACCAGACTTCCTTACATAATCCCTGGGCCGGCGGATATTACCCTGTGGGATTCAGTTTGGAAGAAGCCAATAAAATGATGGCCGAAGAACCGGAAAAATTCAAAGAAAAAGTTCAGGAAAGCTTAAAAAGGCAAACCGCTGCAATTAATAACCACACCGCAAAAGGCACCTACTTCTTTGATTATGGAAATGCATTTTTACTGGAAGCTTCCCGCGCCGGCGCCGATATTCTTGCTGAAAACGGAATAGATTTTAAATATCCAAGTTACGTTCAGGATATTATGGGACCTATGTGTTTTGATTATGGTTTTGGGCCATTTAGATGGGTTTGCGCTTCGGGAAAAGAAAATGACCTTGATAAAACCGATAAAATAGCGACCGAAGTTTTGGAAGAACTGAAAAGAAATTCCCCGGAAGAAATTCAGCAGCAAATGGCCGATAATATTCAGTGGATAAAAGGCGCTCGCGAAAACAAACTGGTGGTAGGCTCCAAAGCCAGGATTCTCTATGCCGATGCTCAAGGACGGGTGAAAATAGCCAAAGCATTTAATGATGCTATTGGGAAAGGAGATATTGGCCCGGTGGTTCTTGGCCGCGATCATCACGATGTTTCTGGTACCGATTCCCCCTATCGTGAAACTTCAAATATTTATGATGGCTCACAGTTCACAGCCGATATGGCTATACAAAATGTAATTGGTGATAGTTTTAGAGGTGCAACCTGGGTAAGCATCCATAATGGCGGCGGCGTTGGCTGGGGCGAGGTTATAAATGGAGGATTTGGTATGATTCTTGAAGGAAATAAAGCATCGGAGGAGCGCTTAAAATCTATGCTTTTCTGGGATGTTAACAATGGAATTGCCCGCCGAAGCTGGGCCCGGAATAAAGAAGCAGTCTTCGCTGCAAAAAGGGCTATGCAAATGGAACCAAAGCTAAAAGTAACGATCCCGAACCTGGTAGACCCGGCTCTTTTTCGACACTAACATCTAAAACTATTATTTTATGAAAGTCTTAAAAATTACACCGGTTTTACTTCTGCTGGCTGTTTTGGTTACTTCCTGCAGCAGTGTGAGAGTTGCTTCAGATTACGATAGGGAAGTAAATTTTAATCAGTACCAGAGTTACGCATTTTTTAAACCGGGAATAGATAAAGCAGAGATTTCCGATTTAGATAAAAAACGAATTCTTAGAGCTATAGAAGATGAAATGCAACGCAAAGGCTTCACAAAGTCGGAAGATCCAGATCTTTTAGTTAGCATTTTTACCAAAACCAATGAAAATATTAATATCTACCAGAACAATATGATGGGCTGGGGATACGGCTGGGGATGGCACCCGTGGTATTGGGGCTCCGGCTATAATACCGTAAATAGAACCAGTGACGGCACGCTTTATATAGATCTAATAGATGCAGAAGGTAAAGAATTGGTTTGGCAGGGAATGGGAACTGCGGCCCTGGCCAGTGATGTGAATAAAAAACAGGCCAGAATTAACGAAATTGTTCAGGAAATACTTGAAAAGTATCCGCCGAAAATAGAAGATTAACCCAACAAATTTTTTTAGCAAAAATGCTCCTTCAACAGGAGCATTTTTATTTTATAAGGCATTTGATTATCAATTTATGAATTTCAGCTTAATTTCTTATCTTTATAATGAATTTTAGTTAACCAAACTTATGCTCGATAAAATTGAATCTAATGCGATTTTAGACCGGTTACCGGCACATCTTCAGCAGTATATAAAACCACAGAATTACGATGATTACACTCCGGTAAATCACGCGGTTTGGCGGTATGTAATGCGTAAAAATGTAGATTACCTAAGCAAAGTTGCGCACGAATCTTATTTAGATGGCTTAAAACAAACCGGGATTTCTATAGACCACATTCCAAATATGTACGGGATGAACCGTATTTTAAAGGAAATTGGCTGGGCGGCTGTGGCTGTTGACGGGTTTATCCCGCCCGCTGCTTTTATGGAATTCCAGGCTTTTAATGTTCTGGTAATTGCCAGCGATATTAGGCAACTTGAGCATATAGAATACACCCCGGCACCAGATATTATTCACGAGGGCGCAGGTCACGCCCCTATTATTGCCAATCCTGAATACGCAGAATATCTAAGGCGTTTTGGGGAGATTGGTTGCAAAGCTATTTCCAGCGCCCGGGATTATGAAATATATGAAGCCATTAGGCACCTTTCAATCATTAAAGAAGCTGAAGACACGCCGCAAGAAGAAATTGAAGCGGCTGAGAAGAAAGTTGATGAACTTCAAAATGAAACCGCCGAGCTTAGTGAAATGGCGCAAATACGAAACCTGCACTGGTGGACGGTTGAATATGGATTAATTGGGACGCTTAAAAATCCTAAAATTTACGGCGCAGGTTTACTCTCTTCTATTGGGGAAAGCGCCTGGTGTATGACCGATAAGGTGAAGAAAATCCCTTATTCTATTGAAGCCTGTAAGCAGGAATTTGATATTACCAAACCTCAACCTCAACTTTATGTAACACCAGATTTCGCCCATTTAAGTTTGGTTTTAGAAGAATTTGCCAATAAAATGGCTTTGCGAAAAGGCGGTCTGGAGGGAATTCAAAAACTGATTGATTCTAAAAATCTTGGTACTATAGAATTAAGTACAGGTTTACAAATTTCGGGAGATTTTTCAAAAGTTATTGAACACGAAGGAAATCCGATTTATATACAAACTTCAGGTAAAACAGCACTTTCGCATCGGGAAAAGGAATTGGTTGGGCATAGCATAAAAAAACATCCGGACGGCTTTGGTTCTCCAATTGGCTCTTTAAAAGGAATAAATCTCGCCATAGAAGATATGAGTCCGCGCGATCTTAGGGCTTATGATATTTATGAAGGCGAAAAAATTGAATTTGAATTTGAAGGCGGAATCAAAGTTAAAGGAGAAATAATTACCGGTACCAGGAATCTGCAGGGAAAAATTATCCTGATAAGTCTTAAAGATTGCATCGTTACCTATGGTGATGAAATTTTATTCAAACCTGAATGGGGCAAATATGATATGGCAATTGGTAAAGAAATTATTTCAGCATTTGCCGGCCCCGCCGATAATCTTTCGTTCGATCTAATAACCCATAAAACTTCAAGTACTACTATAAAAAGCAAAAACACCCCGGAACGTGAAGAACTGAATTCTCTTTATGCTTCGGTTAGAAATATAAGACAGGGAAAAGATGCAAGTTTTTCCCTGGATGCTGCCTTAGAGCTTGTACAAAAACACCACCCAAAAGACTGGTTACTTTCAGTTGAAATCTACGAATTGGTGGTGGGAAAAGATGAAAAACTCATCAAAGAGGTTTTAAGCCATTTGGAAGATGTGAAATCCAGAAGACCTGATATTTCTCATTTAATCGAAGGTGGAATAAATCTTATAGACGCGCAATTAGTCAAATAACAGGTCAAAAAATAAGATTAGAGTTTTATCTGCTGCAATTCTTCAGAATCATTAAAATTTTGATCATTGTATTGAAGTGTCCAACCCATAGAGCTGGTAAGAATGTAGATTTTTTGCAATTCACTAATCAGTCGGTTTTGTGCATTTGATTTCAGCGACGATGCTTCTACTTTTTTTCTAATAGATTTTTCTATTCGGCTTCTTATTTTATTATGGTCTGCAGCGTCAAACTGGTTTAAATAATCCTGGGTGACATCGTAATATTTTATCTCGGGATTAATAGAAATCTCTTCTTCGGGGATATAAGTGATGCGAACAATTTTATTTTCCTCATCAATTTCGGTTTGAAGTTTACTTAAATCGTAGGCCACCGTTGCCGTTGCATTAACTACAATTAAAGCTTTCTTTCTGGCGGAAAATATATCAAGATAGAACTTCTTAGAATCATTGTAAGAGTAAACCTGCGAGAAAGTACCTTCAGTCACCACCAATTTTCCCACATTTTTAATTTGTTGCTGAAGCAGCGCTGTACTTTCTTCTAACTGATCTCTTTCATTATTTTTGTTCTCACAATAGCGAATGCCGAAAACTACAAGCAAAACCAAAATAGCCCCAATAAGGAAATTTCTCATTTATCAATTTTTTCTAAAGGTACAAAGAATGTGAATTTAGGAGTTTTTGAAGAAAACTTTACTTTTTTAAAACACTTATGGACGGCCCCACCCGTCCATAAGTTTTTAAATTTCTAAAATCTACCCCAACAAATTTTAGAAAACGAATTAAGATATTAGTCATACAACCGACTTCTCAGCCATTCGTTTTCAATGACTTATATCAGAAATTCTAATATAAAAATACAAAAAAAAATAATATGCAGACAATCCTTAAATTAATTTAAGGATTATTTGACAATAATTTAATCTAGAACTGAATGTGCGGATAGTGTTTTTTGAGGCTCGAAGCCTTAGCATCCAGATTTTTCAGAAACCGACGATGTGCCTCAGAATCTGGATTAAAAGGACGATGTTCCAAACCTTTTTGAATGTTCTCCACCTCTTTTAAAGTAGAAAATGAAGCCTCTGAAAACCAGGTTTCGGTAAATCTTTGCCAAATATAATCTATGGCCGGTTGGGAAGGATGCAACATATCTTCAGCATAAAAGCGATAATCCCGAAGCTCGTCCATCATCAGTTCATAAGAAGGAAAGTAATGTGTGTTCCTGTTTTCTTCACAAATTTGCTGAACCGCAGTAATTATATGTGCCTTGCTGCGTTGATTTTCAATAAATCCGTCTTTAATATGCCGAACCGGTGAAAGGGTAAAAATAACTTCAAGTTCCGGATTTAATAATTTCAAATCTTTCAAAACCAAAAGCAAAGCGCACTGAATTTCTTCTACAGACTTCAACTCCTTCCTGAAAAATTTCTGCGGAATTTTATGACAATTGGCTACGCTTTGTTCGGTTTCCAAATGAAAATAACTCCACGCCGTACCTAAAGTAATAACTACATGTGAACTTTGCTGAAGACATTCGCGGGCATCCTGCAAAGCTGAATTAAGATTGTTCAACAAAACCTCAGCATTGGGATTACTTAAAAAAGAATGCGCATCAAAACAATGCCAGCGCTCTTGATACTGAAAAATATCTTTTTCTGTATAAGTGTAGTTTTCAGTTATTTTCTGAAAAAACTTTGCAATGGCCAAAGGATGAAAAAGAATTCCGAAGGGATTCTGCAAATGCTCCAGTTTATAGAAAGTCAGTTTCTTACAAATATTCTCTACAAAACAGGATCCGATGAGAAAAAGCTTAGATTCATAATCTATCTTAGACTCAGCCGGTCTTATAGGTATTTTGGTCCTGAATTCCATATTTTCATCGATTCAAACAGCTTATAAAAACAGACCAGAGCGTTTCTTCTAACTTAAATAAGATGCTGCTTCCTGCAAAGCTTCGTTAATTCCTTCCGGTTTTTTACCACCGGCAGTTGCGAAAAACGGCTGTCCACCGCCACCGCCCTGGATAAATTTACCAAGTTCTTTTACAATTTTTCCTGCGTGCAAATCTTTTTCTCGTGCGAGATTTTTAGAAATATAGCAACTTAAAAGTGCTTTTCCGTTATGCTCGGTTCCGAATAATAAAAACAAATTCTCAAATTCATCGCCCAGTTGGAAAGCAAGATCTTTTATTCCCCCAGCATCCAGGTCTACTCTTTTAGCAAGGAAATTCACCCCGTTTATTTCTGAAATTTCAGATTTTAATTCGCTCTTTAAATTTTTAGCTTTGTCTCTTAGTAAAGCTTCTACCTTCTTTTTTAAAATAGCATTTTCTTCCTGCAGAGTATTCACCGCTTTTACAGGATCTTTTGCATTCTTCAGTTCTGCTTTAATTTGTTGTAAAACCTCATCCTGGTTGGCAAAATATTCTTTAACCGCTTCCCCGGTAATCGCTTCAATTCTTCTAATTCCTGAAGCAACCGCAGCTTCCGCAGTGATTTTAAAATGCCAGATTTCTGATGTATTCTGTACGTGGATCCCCCCGCAAAGCTCCATAGATTTCCCAAAGCGAATGGCGCGAACCGAATCCCCGTACTTTTCACCAAATAGTGCCAAAGCACCCTGGTTCACCGCTTCTTTATACGAAATGCTTCGTTGTTCTTCTAACGGCAATCGCTTGTTAATTCGTTGGTTTATCAGTTTTTCAATTTGCTCTAGTTCCTCTTTAGTTACCTTGCTGAAATGCGAAAAATCAAAACGCAAATAATCTCCTTTTACCAAGGAGCCTTTTTGTTCTACGTGAGTACCTAAAACTTCCCGAAGCGCCTGGTGCAGCAAATGCGTAGCCGTATGGTTTGCCGCTGTAGCAGCCCTGGTTTTTGGATTTACAACCGCCTTAACTTCAGCTGTAGGATCTTTTGGCAGGGATTTAGCAAAATGAACAATTAAATTGTTTTCCTTTTTAGTATCGGTGATTTCAACCTTATTGCCATCAGCATCCTTAAGAAAACCTTTGTCTCCAACCTGCCCTCCACCTTCCGGATAAAACGGAGTTTGGGTTAGCACAATTTGGTACAACGCTCCTTTTTTACTTTCTACTTTTCGGTAACGCGCAATTCTGGTAGCTGTTTCTAAATGATCATAACCTACAAAAGCTTCAGCGTTTACCGGATTTATTTCTTCCCAATCTCCCGCAGTAACCTGGGTTGCCGCACGAGATCGGTCTTTTTGTTCTTTTAACTGAACTTCAAATTCTTTTTGATCAAGATCAAATCCGCGTTCTCGAAGAATTAAAGCGGTTAAATCTATTGGAAATCCAAATGTGTCGTAAAGTTCAAAAGCCTTTTTTCCTGAAACGGTTTTTCCCTTGGTTTCAGAAATTATATTTTCCAGTAAAATTAAGCCCTGATCTAATGTTCTTAAGAAAGATTGCTCCTCTTCCCTAATCACATTTTCGCATAAAGTTTTTTGTAATTTAAGTTCTGGAAATGCTTCGCCCATTTGATTGCTTAACACATCTACAAGCTTATAAATAAACGGCTCTTTGGTGTCTAAAAATGTAAATCCGTAGCGAATAGCACGTCTTAAAATTCTTCTAATCACATAACCGGCACCGGTATTTGAAGGCAGCTGGCCATCGGCAATAGAGAAAGCTACCGCTCTAACGTGATCTGCAATCACACGGATTGCAATATCGATTTTCTCAGATTTCCCGTAGGTGGAATTTGTGATTTTTTCGAGTTCTGAAATTAGCGGTCTAAAAACATCGGTGTCATAATTGGAATCCCTTCCTTGTAACGCCATACAAAGACGTTCAAAGCCCATCCCGGTATCTATGTGTTTTGCAGGCAATTCTACCAAAGAACCATCGGCTTTTCGGTTATACTGCATAAAAACCAGGTTCCAGATCTCAACCACCTGAGGGTGATCGGCATTTACCAATTCTCTTCCAGGTATTTTGGCTTTTTCAGCTTCAGAACGTATATCTATATGAATTTCAGAACAAGGTCCGCAAGGTCCCTGGTCGCCCATTTCCCAGAAATTATCTTTTTTATCGCCGTAGACAATTCGTTCTTCAGGAACTATTTTTTTCCAAAGCTCCAGGGCTTCCGTATCTAAACCTAATTTATCTTCTTTGCTTCCTTCAAAAACAGAAACATAAAGGTTTTCAGGAGTAATTTTATAAACTTCAGTAAGTAATTCCCAGGCCCAGCTTATGGCTTCCTCCTTAAAATAATCGCCAAAACTCCAGTTACCCAACATCTCGAACATGGTGTGATGATAGGTATCCATCCCCACTTCTTCCAAATCATTGTGCTTTCCGCTTACGCGAAGGCATTTTTGACTATCGGTAATTCGGGAACTGGAAGGCTCACTATTTCCTAAAAAATATTCCTTGAACTGAACCATCCCGGCATTGGTAAACATTAAGGTGGGATCGTCTTTTAACACCATGGGTGCCGAGGGAACGATTTTATGAGATTTGGATTTAAAAAATTCTAAAAACTGGCTTCTTATTTCCTGAGATTTCATCTAACTGATCTAATCTAAATTATTAATTTGTGTTGGTGCTGAAACAATTTCCTATATTTGTTCGTTTACCAGACTAAACTTAGCACGGTAATTGCTAAGTATTGTTGGCAAAAATAGCATAAATTTGACTCATGTCGAAGGTTAAATATTATTACGATAGCGACACGCAATCCTATAGAAAAATAGAGCGCCGAAAAGGTCGACGCATAGGGATTGTAATGCTTAGTATTTTAGGATCTTTCCTTGCCGGTTTTCTTTTACTGGTAATTTATTTAAACATTCCACAGATAGTAACGCCCAAAGAAAAAGCCTTAAAACGCGAACTTCAGAATATGGAATTACAATATGGTTTGCTGAATAAAAAAATGAACCAGATCCAGAATGTACTGGCAAATATTGAAGATCGCGACAATAATATTTACCGGGTTTATTTTGAAGCCAATCCAATTCCTGAAGAGCAAAGGCGTGCAGGTTTTGGCGGAATTAACCGCTACAAAGACCTGGAAGGTTTTGATAATTCTAAACTGATTATTGAAACCAGTAAACGAATGGATATTCTTACCAAGCAGTTGGTGGTACAATCTAAATCCCTGGATGAAATTGCCGAATTGGCAAAGGAAAAAGAGAGCCTCCTAGCTTCGGTTCCCGCTATACAGCCGGTGAAAAATGAGGACTTAAGCAGGATTGCTTCTGGTTACGGCTGGAGAACCGATCCCTTTACCAAAGTGAGAAAATTTCATCACGGTATGGATTTTAGCGCTCCTCGTGGGACACCGGTATATGCTACGGGTAATGGCAGAGTTGAAAGAGCAGATAACCGCGCTACCGGGTACGGAAATCATATAAGAGTAGATCACGGGTATGGTTACACCAGCCTTTACGCCCACTTATATAAATATAATGTGCGAATTGGTCAGCGAGTGCAGCGTGGCGATATAATTGGTTACGTAGGCAGCACGGGAAGATCCCAGGGGCCACATTTACATTATGAGATCTTTAAAGACGACCAGCGAATCAATCCGATTAATTTTTACTACGGAAATCTTTCACCGGAAGAATTTGATAAGGTTCTGGAAAAAGCACAACAAGAAAACCAATCCCTGGATTAATGCATCTTAATTTACCAGATAAAAGATATTACGGCATTGGCGAAGTCGCAGAAGCCTTTAAGGTGAACACTTCTCTAATTAGGTTTTGGGAAAAGGAATTCGATGTAATTCAGCCGAAAAAAAATGCGAAGGGAAACCGCAAATTCACACCCGAGGATATTAAGAATTTAGAGCTTATTTATCACCTGGTAAAAGAACGAGGATTCACCCTTGAAGGTGCAAAAACACATTTAAAAGAAGAAAAACACAAAACCCTTAGCAACTTCGAAATTATTCGTAAGTTGGAAGGAGTAAAAGCAAAACTAATCAATCTTAAAAATCAGTTGTAGAATGAAAAAATGGTTAATCCCTGTAATAGTAATCGTAGTTCTTGGTATTATTGTTTACAGCCTCACCGCAGGAGTAAATAACACCGCAGTGGAATATGAAGAAGGAGTTATGAAGAATTGGGCCGATGTTGAAAACGCCTATCAGCGAAGAAGTGATCTTATCCCGAATTTAGTAAATACTGTTGAAGGTTCAGCCGATTTTGAGCGTGGAACTTTAACGGATGTTATTGAAGCCCGGGCACAAGCTACTTCTGTAAATGTTGATGCCGGAAATTTAGATCCGCAGCAAATACAGCAGTTCCAACAGGCACAAGGCGGATTATCTAATGCTTTATCCAGGCTTTTAGTTTCTGTTGAAAGATATCCCGATATTAAATCGAATCAAAACTTCCTTCAATTGCAATCGCAATTAGAAGGAACCGAAAACCGAATTAGTGTTGCGAGAAATCGTTACAACGAGGCAGTTAGACAATATAACACCTATATTAGAAAATTCCCGAATAATATATTTGCCGGAATGTTCGGTTTTGAAAGAAAACCAACCTTTGAAGCAGAAGAAGGTGCAGAAAATGCTCCAGATGTTGAATTTGATTTTTAAGCGAAATGAGTAAAGTAGAGGAATTTTTAAGCAAGAAAGACGAAGAGGAAATCATTGAAGCCATTAGAACGGCAGAGAGCCATACTTCTGGAGAAGTAAGGGTTCATCTTGAAAAAACCACCGGCGAAATGGATATTTTTGACCGTGCCATGGAAGTTTTTCATATGCTAAAAATGGATAATACCAAGCACGACAATGGCGTGCTGATTTATGTTGCCGTAGAAGATCATAATTTTGTGATCTATGGCGACAAAGGAATTAATGATGTTGTTCCAGATAATTTTTGGGAAAGCACTAAAGATGCCATTGTAGAAAAATTTAAGAAAGGAGAATTTAAGCAAGGTTTGGTAAACGGAATTTTAACCGCCGGCCAACAGCTTAAAAAACACTTCCCGTATAGCGATGAAACCCGGGACGAACTCTCTAACGAAATTTCAAAAGGATAAATGCCACACTTTACTAAAAGATTCAACCTGTTATTTTTGTTATTCCTCTTTTTTTCGGGGTTTATATATGCGCAACGCGATGTTCCGCCGAAACCGGAAGAAGAAACCAGTGTTTATGATGAGGCTGATATTTTATCTTCTTCGGAAGAAAGTCAGCTTGAGCAAAAGCTAATAAATTACGCAGATACAACTTCCACCCAAATTGTGATCGCCACAATAGAATCTTTACAGGGTGAATATGAAGGTGTTTACGCTGCAGAATGGGCCCAGGAATGGGGAATTGGTCAAAGTGAAGAAGATAACGGACTTTTAATACTAGTTGCAGAAAATGATCGAAAAATTTGGATAACTACAGGCTACGGACTGGAGGAATACATGACCGATGCCAGAAGTAAGCAAATAATAGAACAAGTTATTCTTCCTGAATTTCGAAGCGAAAGTTATTACAATGGTTTGGATGCCGGTACTACAGCAATTTTCCAGGTCTTAGACGGTACTTTTGAAGGAACCCCACAAAGACGTGGTCAATCTGAGGGAATACCCGTACAGCTTCTTGTAATGGGAATTATCTTACTTGTAATTATTGTTTCCCTGGCCAACAAAAACAAAGGCGGAAGAAATGGCGGAAGAAGAAGTGCCGGTGGCACCTTCCTGGATGCCATAATCCTGAGTTCATTAGGTCGCGGTACATTTGGCGGCGGCAGTTCCGGTGGAGGTTTTGGCGGCGGAGGCGGCTTTGGTGGTGGCTTCGGCGGCGGTGGCTTTGGTGGCGGGGGAGCCGGTGGAAGCTGGTAGTTTTACTTAGCAGTTTTCAGTGAAATCAATTTGCAGTTCTCCAATTCAGTGATGTTATAACCGGAAAGTAATTTTCCCAAAATTTCATTTAAAAACTCATACTAGCTCCTCCTCCTCTTTTTTCAAGGAGATTTGGCCGCAGGTCAGAGGGGTCTTTTCCCTGAAGAATTCTATTTATTTTTAAAATTATGACTCAGGCAACCACCCCTTTCTTCCGATAAATCGGAATTCATTCCCCTCCTTTTAAAGGAGGGGAGCATATCCTATCTCCCTCTCCTGTTATTATTCGGGTCTTTTCCTCCGAACTTGCTTATTTTATATGTAAAACTCAACATAAAATATTGTTCTAAAACAAGCTCCTGGGTATCCTGGATAAAATCGTCTCCAGTAAATCTTCGGGTGGCAATGTTTTGATCCAGCAGGTCGAAAACTTTAATTTTTAGCGTTCCATTATCTCCAAAAACTTCATATCCCAAACTGGCATTCCATAGGTAAAAGGAATTTTGAAATCCGGGGGAAGCGTTACCAATAGATTGGTATGCAATATCACTTCCTACCACAAATTTCTCTGGCCAGAAAGAGGTTAGCGCCAAAGAGATATTTTGATTCTTATAATTCTCTTCCCTGTTATTAAAACTGTATTCAGCATCTACAAATTCAACGCTATAAAAAGGCTCAATAGTCACCAAATCCCTGAAATTATATTCCACTCCTAAATTGGGAGTCAGGTTTAAGGTTTTAGAGGTAAAACGTTGCTCATTGGTGAAGCCAACATTTCTATTATAATTCCCATAAACTCCTCCACGAATCTTAATAGAACTTTCTTTTTCCAGTTCAAAAGTTTTATCAATATTTCCACCACCAAAATAGCTGTAAACACCGTCTACGTTAGTATATGTTGTGGTTCTTACCAAATCTTCGCCTACCGTGCTTCTGGTAACCACCTGGTCATCGGTGAAATTTCCTCCTATATAAGCATAAAAACCAGATCGGGTTTTAAAATCGAAATTATTAAAGTTGAAGTAAAATCTATGTCTTAAGGCTGGTCTAAGATCTGGGTTACCCGTGGTGATATTCAACGGATTTATAGTATTGGTTACCGGCTGTAATTGGGTTAAAGAAGGTGCATCCCACGAATTATTGTAATTAAAATAAATCGCTTTCCCCTGCGCCAAATTATACCTGAAATACGCATCTGCAAAAAGATTTTCGTAAGTATTATCTATTGAAGTTTCAGTAAAAAGATCTTCATTTTTCAGCCTAATACTTTGGAAACCTCCCGAAACACTTGCTCTCAATTTCTCTCCGTTATAAGCAAGACCTAAGCTCGGACGGTGTGTGAAAGATTCAGATTTAAAATCGTTGCTCAGTTCATCATCAAGTAAATTATAATCGCCCGTCTCATTCGCATCATAAACCAATCGCTCATTACTGCCGTCTGCTTTATCAAAATTGTAGCTTACATCCAGCATTAATTCTTCAGTAATAGGAAAACGGCTGCTTAGATCAACTCCGTAATTATTGTCTTTATTCTCCTCTGAAATTAACTGGTCCTGAATATCGGTATTTACCAACTCTCCTTCCTGATTGTAAATCTCTCTTTCTGAAAAGAAATTATTATCCTGCGAACGATTATTATTTTGATTGTTAAAACCTAGGCTATAATAACCTCCGTTATCACCAAACTTTCGAGTGAAATTCAATCGGTTAGAGAAATTTACACTGTGAACTTCAGAATAATTATCGGTTAAAGCGGTGTTTATTGGTGTGCCATCTTCCGCAACAGATTCGGTGAACGATTGGTTAGAAGAACGGCCATTGTTAGTATTAATATTTGGTCTAACCGAAATCCTTGTTAAGGTATCGGGCTGAATTTCGAATCCTAAATTAAAACGGTGATTATTATTCACACGATTTCCACTGGATTCTGAATTATTAAAGAACCTTCTATCCGGTAAAATATTTTCTCTTTGAGTCCTACTTTCGGTTCTATTATCGGCGCGGCTATAGAAATAATTGGAAGAAAGTTCAGTTTCCTGCGGCCATTCGTTTACAAAACTAAACCCGGCGTTATCAGATTTTGTAATCCCGTTCCCCGATCCAAAATTACTGCCATTAATGCTGAAATTTCCACCTCTACTTCTCGTAATTGAATAAGCATTACGGCCCATGGCATCATAAATTTCATCGAAAGAAAATCCGGAAGAATTTATGTTGTTTGAGCTAGCTAAAAGGCTCACACGCATATCATTCTTAAAGTAATTCCCAATTCCGCTTAATTCATAGCGCTCGTCAGTTCCGCCACCAGCGGTAAGCCTGGAGAAAAATCCGCGGTTTTTATCTTCGTCTATGGTAATATTTATCGTTTTGTTTTCGGCATCACCTTCTTTCCCGGTAAATTCTTCAGATTTGGTTTTACTGTCTACCACCTGGAGTTTATTAATTAATTCCTTCGGAAGGTTTTTAGTAGCGATTTTTGGATCATCTCCAAAGAATTCCTTTCCGTTTACTTTAATTTGGGAAACAGGAGTTCCATTAACGGTAATACTTCCATCGGTAGCCACTTCTACTCCGGGTAATTCCTTCAGCAATTCTTCTAAATTAGCGTCTTTACGGGTTTTAAAAGAAGCTGCGTTAAATTCCAGCGTATCTTTCTTAATACTAACCGGGGCGCGGGAAGATGTAATAGTTATTTCATCTAAAGCATTATCAGCCACCTGCATTTCTATAACATCCAGATTTAGCTCACCATTAATATTCACCTGCTGGCTGTAAGTCTTAAAACCGGCATAGGAAATAAGTAAATTTAATTCCTGAATTTCTGTACTTCCCGAAAGTTGAAATTCTCCTGAATTATCTGAAATGGTATAAGTAACCAAACTACTATCTGCAGGTTTCTCCAGGTATACCGTTGCCGATTCCAGGGGTTCCCCTTGCGGGCCTGTTATTTTACCATTAATTTCAAAGTCCTGGGCTGTTAGATTTCCTGCCAGAAACAGCAAGGCAAGCGAAAGAAGAATTCTCATGGAGAGTTTAGGTGTTAAAAATTGAAAAAATCAAGACAAAGCAATGCCTTTCTAACTATATTGGTAGTTAGACTCTGGATTTGTTACAAAGTTTAACAGGATAATTTATTTTTTTCTAAAATAGACTGAAATTGGCACTCCCGTCAGATCAAATTCCTTTCTTAACTTGTTCTCTATAAAACGTTTATAAGGGTCTCTCACATACTGCGGAAGATTACAGAAAAACGCAAATTGTGGTTGTGGTGTAGGTAATTGGGTACAAAATTTAATCTTTACATACTTACCTTTATAAGCCGGCGGCGGATTCTGCTCAATTATAGGAAGCATAATATCGTTAAGCTCGCGGGTTTTAATTTTCTTACTTCGGCTTTCATAAACCTTTACAGCCGTTTCTATAGCTTTAAAGATACGCTGCTTTGTAAGAACCGACATAAAGACAATTGGCACATCGGTAAAAGGCTCTATCTCGCGCCTAATCATTGCCTCAAATTCTTTCATGGTATTGGTTTCTTTATCTTCCACCAAATCCCATTTATTCACAAGAATTACAATTCCTTTTCGGTTTCTTTGTGCCAGCCAGAAGATATTCTGAACCTGCCCGTCGAATCCACGGGTGGCATCTAATATAACCAAACACACATCACAGTTTTCTATTGCCCGAACAGAACGCATTACCGAGTAAAACTCAAGGTCTTCCTTAACCTTGGATTTCCTTCTTATTCCGGCGGTGTCTACCAGGTTAAATTCAAAACCGAACCTATTATACTTAGTATCCATCGAATCGCGGGTAGTCCCAGCAATGTCTGTAACTATATAACGTTCTTCACCAATTAATGCATTGATAAAAGAAGATTTTCCTGCATTGGGACGTCCCACTACCGCAAATCTTGGTAATTCGGTTTCTTCTTCGGCTTCAGTTTCAGGAAGCGCTTCTATTAAAGCATCCAGTAAATCTCCGGTACCACTACCGTTTGTACTTGCAATAGGAAAATATTCTCCAAGACCCAGCGAATAGAATTCTACTGCATTTTCCAGTCTTTTATTATTATCCACCTTATTTACTGCTAAAAGGACGGGCTTATCTACTTTTCTAAGTAATTGTGCAACATCTTCATCCATTGGCGTTACACCACTTTCTACATCTACCATAAAAATTATGGCATCAGCCTCATCTATGGCAAGTTCTACCTGCTTATCTATTTCGGCCTCAAATATATCGTCACTTCCAACAACATAACCACCGGTATCTATAAGCGAAAAATTACGCCCATTCCAGTCTGATTTTCCATAATGGCGATCGCGGGTTACCCCACTAACCGAATCTACAATCGCCTCACGACGTTGAATTAATCGGTTGAAAAAAGTAGATTTTCCAACATTTGGTCTTCCTACAATGGCTACAATATTGCCCATAACATTTTATTCTTTAATCCTCACGGAGAGAATATTTACCGGAATTTTATTTCCGATAAACGTAATTGATTCTTAAACATGAGACTGATAAAAAAGTTTTCAATACATCATCCTGAATTTATTTCAGAATCTAATTTTTGAATGGTTCGAACATATTAGAATCCCGAAATTAATTAGGAATAAAGTCTGAAACAAGTTCAGCTTGACGAAAACAAGACTTTTCTAATGGTCTCTTTATTATTTTGCAAAATTAGTGTAAAAATTCGGGTTTACCCGAAACTTAGAAAACGGAAGTTTTCAATCAAAAAATTGAAGTATTTTAAATTGATTCTCTTAGGTAAAACTTTTAGAAGAATTATTCATTATAACCAAAACGCTTTAACTGGCGCTGGTCGCTTCTCCAGTTTTTATTCACTTTTACATAGAGCTCAAGGTGAACCTGTTTTCCGAAGAATTTTTCAAGATCTTTTCTGGCCTCTACTCCTACCCTTTTTAAAGCCGCTCCTTTATGGCCAATAATAATTCCCTTTTGGGTTTCACGCTCTACCATAATTACGCTGCGCATCCTGATAATTTTCTCTTCTTCAAAGAATTCCTGCGTATCAATTTCTACCGCGTAAGGAATTTCCTTTTTGTAATGCATTAAAATCTTTTCGCGAATAATTTCATTTACAAAAAAACGCTCAGGTTTATCTGTAAGTGTGTCTTTTGGATAAAAAGCGGGGGATTCAGGTAGTAATTCGATTATTCGGTTAAATACTTCAGCAACATTAAAACCTTCTAATGCCGAAACCGGGAAAATTTCAGCATTTGGCACTTTTTCTGTCCACATTTGCACCTGGCTTTCCAATTCTTCCTGGTTGGATTTATCAATTTTATTTAGCAATAAAATAACCGGAATATCGGTAGAGATTATCTTGTTAAAAAAAGCTTCATCTTTAAGCTCCTTTTCACCAATTTCAACCATATACACTAAGACATCGGCATCTTCAAAAGCAGATTTTACAAAACCCATCATAGATTCCTGCAACTCGTAAGCCGGTTTAATAATTCCCGGGGTATCGCTAAGCAACACCTGAAAATCTTCACCATTCACAATTCCCAAAATACGGTGGCGGGTGGTTTGGGCTTTAGAAGTTATAATAGACAATTTTTCGCCTACAAAAGCATTCATTAGAGTAGATTTTCCCACGTTAGGGTTCCCAATAATATTTACAAATCCTGCCTTATGTGCCATCTTACTAATTTTTATACTGCAAAGGTAAGACGATTCACTTACAGTTTATCTGCTTTTGATTTAATTTATTTCTGAATTAGGTTTTCTATTAATTTTCTAACAAAAAATATTAGTAATTTGATAATCAGAAGGCTTCATATTATTAAAGTATTAAAAATTCACACTTAAGTTCTCATAAACTTGGCTATCAAAAAAAATGTGCTAATTTTGCCGGCTCTTATGAAGCACAGAAGAAGCATACAGTCGTCTCCACTTACGCCGCCCTAGGTAGTTAAGTCTTCATTTCTATTAGATTCCGAAATTCATTTTTTGCGGAAAAAAATCCGCTTCCCATTATATTTTATTAAAACTATATTCTGATGAAAAAAATCTTCAACCTGTTTGATTTTTCACAAAAAGTAGATTACAAAAACGAAATTTTAGCCGGACTTACCGTTGCTCTGGCGTTAATTCCTGAAGCCGTGGCTTTTGCATTAATTGCGGGACTTTCTCCATTAACCGGTTTGTATGCCGCGTTTGTTATGGGACTGGTCACTGCCATTTTGGGAGGACGTCCCGGGATGATATCCGGTGCTACAGGAGCAGTTGCCGTAGTAATTGTAGCATTAGCAATTTCCCATGGCCCCGAATATGTTTTTGCCACCGTTGTACTAGCCGGTTTAATACAGGTTTTAGCGGGAGTTTTAAAACTAGGAAAATTGATTAGATTAGTGCCTCATTCGGTAATTTTTGGTTTCGTAAACGGTTTGGCGATTATTATTTTTATGTCCCAATTAGACCAATTTAAAGCACTTAATCCTGTTACCGGTGAATTAGAATGGATGACCGGTGCACCAATGTTTACCTTTCTGGGGCTTGTAATTATTGCCATTTTAATTATCTGGTTATTACCTAAACTAACTAAAATTGTTCCTGCAACTTTGGTGGCGATTTTAGTTGTTTTTGGGATTGTGGCCGCATTTGGTATAGACACAAAAACTGTTGGAGATATAGCTTCTATTAAAGGTGGATTTCCTCCATTTCACATCCCAATGGTACCGTTTAACCTGGATACTTTAATGCTGATTTTCCCATATGCTGCGATAATGGCGGGTGTTGGTTTAATTGAAAGTTTGTTAACCTTAAATATTATAGACGAAATTACCGAGACCCGTGGAAGCGGAAATAAAGAATGTGTCGCCCAGGGAACTGCCAACGTACTTTCAGGATTTTTCTCCGGGATGGGTGGTTGTGCTATGCTTGGGCAAAGTTTAATTAACGTGTCTTCCGGGGCAAGAGCAAGACTTTCAGGAATCGTAGCTGCAGTAAGTTTGCTAATCTTTATAATGTTTGGCTCTTCGGTAATTGAATTATTACCAATGGCTGCATTAACGGGACTTATGATTATGGTTGCGGTTGGAACCTTTGAGTGGGCCAGTTTAAGAACATTTAGAAGAATGCCCAAATCTGATATTTTGGTAATGGTTTTAGTAACGGTTGTAACCGTAATTCTTCACAACCTTGCTTTAGCGGTATTAATCGGAGTAATTATTTCAGCGCTTGTTTTTGCCTGGGACAATGCAAAACGTATTCGTGCAAGAAAACGTATTGATCAAGACGGAGTAAAGCATTATGAAATCTATGGCCCTCTTTTCTTCGGATCTGTACAGGCTTTTAATGATAAATTTGATGTTTTAAACGATCCTGAAGAAGTAATTATAGATTTTTCTGAAAGCCGCGTGGTAGATATGTCGGGGATTGAAGCCTTAAATAAGCTTACCGAGAGATACCATAAACAAGGCAAAAAACTTCACTTAAGACATTTAAGCCAGGACTGCCGAAGACTGCTTAGTAACGCCGATGCGATTATAGATGTAAACATTTTAGAAGATCCAACCTATAAAGTTGCGGTAGATAAGGCTTAAGTTTCTTAACTTTATACTTCAACTAAAATACACACGATGTCTATAATTGCTGAAGGAGAAAAGAAGTTTGAAGAAATAACTTCTGTGCAGAACAAGGCAATGCGCCTTAATCTAAATGAAAATATCTACGGAACTTTTGCTGAAATTGGCGCCGGACAGGAAACTGTGCGTCATTTCTTTAGAGCCGGAAATGCTTCGGGAACTGTTGCAAAAACCCTAAGCGCATACGATAAAGATTTTAGTGACGCTATTTACGGGATTGAAGATGATGGCCGCTATGTTACAGAAGATCGGTTAACCAGTATGATGCGCTACGAAACGGGACTTATTGAAGAACGTATTTCCCGACTGAAACATCCCAATAAATTATTTTTCAGTTATGCCAACACCGTAGCAACCATAGACTGGGCAAAAAAATATAAAGGCCACGGTTGGCTGGGAATTAGATTTCAAACAAAACCGGGTGAAGATTATAGTGAAATTGTTTTGCATGTTCAGTTTCATGAAAACAATGCATCCCACCAGCAAATTAGCCTTGGAGTAATGGGTGTGAATCTTATTCATGGCGCTTTTTATCACTACGATAATCCTAAAAAACTACTTAATCATTTATTTGATCACCTGAATACCGATAAAATTGAAATTGACGCTATTAATTTCACGGGGCCGGTTTTTAAAGGCGTAGACAATAGATTAATGAGCCTTGAATTGGTGAAAAAAGGCATTACGGAAGCCATTATGTTCGCTCCCGATGGCAATAATATTTTACCGGCCAGTTTACTTTATAAAAAGAATATTCTTACGCTACGCGGAAGTTTTAGACCGGTTACAAAAGTAAATATGGCGATGTACGAGAAATCGCTTGAACTTTTTATAAATGAAAGAAAAGTAGAAAAAGACAATACCGTTGTAATTTTTGAAATCACGCTTTCTAATTTAAAAGGAGAAGGAGAAATAGACGAACAGGATTTTCTTGATCGTGCAGATTTACTGGGCTCTTTAGGACAAACAGTAATGATCTCCAACTTCCAGGAATATTACAAAGTGGTAGAATATTTTGGCCAACATACTAAAGAAAGAATGGGGCTTACTATGGGTGTGAGCACCCTTCAGGATATTTTTGACGAGAGGTATTACCGCCATTTAAGCGGTGGTATTCTGGAAGCTTTTGGAAAATTATTCTTCAAAAGCTTAAAAATTTATCTTTATCCGCTTAAAGATCAGGAAACCGGGGAAATTATTACCAGTGAAAATTTAAAGGTGCATCCAAGAATGCAGGAACTTTATCAATATTTTAAAGATAATGGCCGGGTTGTAGATATCAAAGATTATGATCCTAAAACCTTAGATATTCATTCCAGGCAGGTGCATCAAATGATTAGGGAAGGAAAAACGGAGTGGGAAGAAATGCTTCCGGAAAGTACCACCAAAATGATCAAAGAAAAAGAGCTGTTTAGAGGAAAATAGGAAAAAAATTTTCTGATATTTTACCGGCCGCAGTTTACACACAATAGACGTTCCGGGCGTATCATTAACCTGCCTACTGGAATTGGTTGTTTACAGCGTGCACAAATTCCAAAATTTTTGCTTCCGGCTTTATCGAGCACTTTATAAAGATCTTTTAATTTCTGCTCTGCCTATCTTAAAGCCGATTCATTTACACTTTTATTATTACTGGAAACCCGTCCAATTGCATTCTCAGGCGAGATTGGTTTGGTGCGTTCCCGGTAATGAATTATTTGAGCTTCAGTTCCTTCATTTCAGTCTTAATTTTATCTATTATTTCCTGGTTGTCCATTTATTCCATTTCTTTAATTTATTCCAAAGAAATCCTTTTTTCCCTAATTCAGAATATCTTAAAATACAAAAAGCTATTCAAAATAAATTGAATAGCTTTTCTGTATAATTCAAGCTAAAGTATAACTACTTCAACTAAAAATTCTTTAATTAATCCTCATAAAATGAATTAGGCCAGGCATCGTTACCAGAACTAACATCGGGTAAAATTTTATCAGGGTCTAATTCTACATTTTCAATAGTTTTATCGGTACGGTGCAAGTAATTCCAGGAATCACCACGTTGCCAGATTTCTACCGGAAGGGTTACATTCTCTGAAGAACCATCTTCGTAGGTAATTTTCATTTTAACCGGCATTGGGATTTCCCCTTTATTAGTTAAAGAAATCACGTAATTTCCTTCATATTGTTGTACTCCATCTAAACCTAAGTCTATATTACCCGTGCCGTAGAACCATTTTTTAAAGAACCAGGAAAGGTTTTCTCCTGAAACATTTTCCATATGATTAAAGAAATCGGCCGGCTGTGGGTGTTTGTATGCCCAGGTCTCAATATAAGATTTAAAGGCATTGTCAAAACGCTCTTCTCCAAGAATATATTCTCGCATTAATAATAGGCCAATTGCTGGTTTGTAATAAGCAATCATTCCAAGATTTCTTAAGTTAGAAACATCTGGATAAGTATCTATTCCTTCGCGTTGCTCACTGGTGAACCAACCCGTCATATTCCTGGTTTTATTCAATCTCGCAGGATATTCACCATCGTTAAAGTCTAAAGTACTATAATAGTTAATAAAAGTATTAAAACCTTCGTCCATCCAGGCGTATCTTCTTTCGTTAGAACCAACGATCATTGGGAACCAGTTATGGCCAAATTCGTGGTCTGTAACGCCCCAAAGCGAAGCACCTTCACTCTTCCATCCGCAAAAATTTAGTCCGGGATATTCCATTCCACCTATATCAGCAGCTACATTCACAGCCACCGGATAAGGATATTCAAACCATTTTTCAGAATAATGTTCTACAGAAGCTTTAGAGTATTCAGTAGAACGGCTCCAGGCATGCTGCCCATCGCTCTCTTTTGGGTAAGCCGATTGCGCCATAGCTTTTTTTCCGCTAGGTAAATCTATTTTGGCAGCATCCCAGATAAACGCTTTTGAAGATCCAAAAGCTACATCACGGGTGTTTTCCATTTTAAAATGCCAGGTTAGCGTTCCTTCTTGCTTTGCGCGTAGAGACATATCATTTACTTCTTCAGGCTTAATTAAATAAACCGTAGAATCGCTTTCTTTGGCTCTTTCCATTCTATCTCTTACAGTAGAAGACAATACCTGTCTCGGATTCTGTAATTCACCCGAAGCTACCACTATATGGCTGGCCGGTGCTGTGATTTTATAATCATAATCGCCGTAATCTAAGTAGAATTCACCTGCACCAAGGTATGGTTCTATATTCCATCCTTCTACATCATCATAAACCGCTGCTTTTGGAAACCATTGTGCTAGCGCGTAAATCGTCCCATCTTCAACGTCAAGCCTTCCCATACGGTCCATTCCTTCAACCGGTATTTTATACTCAAAATCCATTGAAACCGTAGCCTTCCCTCCTTCAGCTGGGATAGGATCTTCAAAGAAAACCTGCATCCTGGTATCGTTTATTAAATAATCTGAAGATGAACTTCTTTTCACCTTAGCTTCTAAATTTGAGATAGTATAGCCACCGTCAATATCTCCGTTATAGCGATTTCCCTGGATTGGAGTAGTTAGTGTACCGCGAGAATCTTCAGTAAAACGGTTCTGCTCTAAATGCATCCAAATAAAGTCTAACTCCTGAGGACTGTTATTGGTGTAGGTTAGTGTGATTTTCCCTTTAATGATATGGTCTTTATCATTTAAGGTGACATCAATGTCGTAATCGGTTTCGTTCTGCCAGTATTCCGGGCCCGGTCTTCCTGAAGCCGCACGGTACATATTACCACTACGGTCCATAAACTCATTAAAATCACCTTGGTTGTTTCCTACAACCTCCTGTGCTTTAGCTCCCGTAGAAAACATTCCTGCTACCGCGAGACAAAGCAAAGCTCTGGATAAGTATCTCATTATTTTATGTTTTATTGTAATTGGCGCTAATTTAACCAAACTGTTTAAAAAATCCTGAAGATTCCGCATCATAAAAGCCTGAAATAAGAAATAAAAATCAAGGAATTTGAAAACTGAAGAATCATAAGTCTTAAACGGAAATAACTTATTCCTTTCTGCAGGTTTATAAAATAGAATTAAAGAAGTTTACTGTTACGATCGTACATAATAATACTTCCTGCTACAGAAACATTGAGGCTTAAACTGGATTGAAATTTCACCAAAAAATGAGATTTTTCAATAGCTTGGTTAGAAAGACCGTGATCTTCGGCTCCCAATAAATACACACAGCGTCTGGGATGGTTAAAAGTCTCAAGGGGTTCAGCATCTTCTGTAAGTTCAACACCTACCAGCATAGCGCCTTTGGGTAAATTTGAATAAAAATCTTCAAAAGTTTTATAATGAAAATACGGCATTGCACCTACAGCTTTATGCGTATCACAAGCCTGTTTCGCATAACGATTTCCAATAGTAAAAATATAACTGGCTCCCATATTCTGGGCCGAGCGCCAAAGAACTCCAAGATTTTCAGGAGTTTTTCCATTTTGAATACCTATGCCGAAAAAACCCTGCTCTAAATTATCTACTTTCATAAGGGCTCAAAAATAATAGAATAATTTTTTCTACCTAACTTGCTCTGCAATAAACCTGATCTTTATCATTTTATATAGTGCTGATGCTTTTTAACTTTATAGGAAAATATTAGCATCATGAAATACATACTCATACCCACCGACTTTTCTGAATCTTCAAAAAATGCGTCAGAATTTGGCATTGAAATGGCTAAGGTGCTTGCACTTCCTGTAAAATTTCTTCACAGCATTCAAACTCCGGTAGACTGGTCTACATTAAATAGACAGGTTGAAGATAAATATCCGGAATCCAAGTCGAGAATTAATAGTGCCAAAGAACAATTAAAAATTTGGGAGAAAAAAGCAGAGGAAAAAGACGTTGATGCAGAACATACTTTACTCTTCAATACCGGTATGGAAGAACTAAATAATTACGTAAATCCTAAAAAATACGAATTAGTAGTTATGGGTACTCACGGTACTAAAGGTTTTGAAAAAATAATAGGTTCAAATACTCAAAAACTTATTAGGCAATCTAAGGTTCCCGTTTTGGCGATTAAATATCCATTTAAAGTAGCAAACCTTAAGAAAATACTGATCGCCTCGGATTTAAAAGAGCACTCTCAACCTGCTTTTCAGAAAGTTTTTAAAATCCTCGGGAAATTAAATACCGAAAAAAATCTTGTTTATGTAAATACACCGTATAATTTCAAAGAATATGAAGAGATAGAAAATTCGATGAGTAACTTTTTAAAGAGTTGTGGTATTAATGATATAAAAACACAATCTCTAAGTGCGAACAATGAAGCCCGGGGGATAGGAATGGCTTTAAACAAATTAAAACCAGATCTTTTTATAAGTATAACCCATCAACGCTCTGGTCTGGATACTATTTTTAGCCCCAGTATCACGGAAGAGATAATTAATAACTACGATATCCCTGTACTGAGTATTAATAGAGAAATTTAGTAATTATTCTATTAAAAATATTTCAATTCATCCATTAAAAAAACCCTTCATCAAATGAATGATGAAGGGTT
>NZ_FUZC01000007.1 GCF_900168115.1 Salegentibacter salinarum | reverse complement strand
GAGAAACATAGATCGCTGGTACCGTCGACGTCTAAGGATGTGTATCTGGAAACAATGGAAACGCATCCGCACGAAAGGAAAGATGCTTATCAAGCTTGGCCTGAACAAGTGGAAAGCGTGGGAATATGCCAACACGAGGAAAAGCTACTGGCATACAGCTAACAGCTTTATCCTCAAAAGGACTATTACCATCCACAGACTGAGACAGGCTGGTTACACTTCTCTTCTGGACTATTACCTTAAAGTTAGAACGTAAATTAGGGAACCGCCCAGTACGGAACCGTATGCTGGGTGGTGTGGGAGGACAGGTAGGGAAATAATCCTTACCTTTCTACCCGATCTTTTATTTATCTTCAACCAATGGCATATTTTCAAGTAATTATTATGGGTGGAGGCCTGGCGGGATTAACTGCTGCCATTCATCTTTCCCGGGAAGGGAAGCGTGTTTTGCTTATAGAGAAAAAAGCATATCCCAGGCATAAAGTCTGTGGGGAATATCTTTCAAACGAAGTACTTCCTTATTTAAATTCTCTTGATATTGATATTCAAAAAGATTTAAAACCGGTAAAAATCCATGAACTACTATACAGCACCCAGAAGGCCAAATCTATTGAAACTTCTTTAAGCTTAGGCGGAATGGGTTTAAGCCGCTATGCTTTAGATGATTTTCTTTTTAAAAAAGCCGAAGAATATGGCGCCGAAACTCTAATTAATTCAGTTGAAAATATAAATTTTGAAAAGGATAAATTTAACTTGAAACTTTCTTCCGGAAAGGAATTAAGTGCTCCTATAGTTTTGGGAGCATTCGGTAAACGATCTAATATTGATAAAAGCCTGGAGCGGGAATTTATTCAGGAAAAATCCTCGTGGCTTGCCATTAAATCACATTATGAAGATGTTGAATTTCCTGAAAATTTAGTGGCGCTTCATAATTTTGAAGGTGGCTACTGCGGATTATCAAAAACTGAAACCGGCGTAGTAAACGCCTGTTATATGGTTTCCTATAAAAGCTTCAAAAAATATCGAAATACCGAGGAATTCAAAGAAAAAGTTTTATTTCAAAATGCCTATTTAAAGGGTTTCTTTAAAAGGGCCAAACCTTTATTTGAAAAGGATCTGAGTATTGCTCAAATTTCTTTTCAGGAAAAATCACTTATTAACAATCATATTTTAATGCTGGGAGACGCTGCCGGCTTAATTCACCCACTTTGTGGCAACGGGATGGCAATGGCTATACATTCGGGAAAAATTGCTTCAGAGGCTGTTTTAAACAATTTCCAGGGAAATAATTTAGACCGTAAAAATCTAGAAAATCAATACCGCCAAAATTGGAGTACGTATTTCGAAAACCGGTTAAAAACCGGGCGAATCCTTCAAAGGATATTGATCAATCCAATTTTGGCTTCAACTTCACAGCAGCTCGTAAAAAAATTTCCGTACTTGTTAGAGAAAATTATCAGTAAAACCCACGGGCAACCCATAGTATGAGCATAGATACCTCAAAAAGAACAAACGCGGTTGAAATTATGGACGATTTTGACCTCCAGGGAAAAGAACTGGACAAAACCCTGCGTGACCTGGATAACATAAACAAATGGTTGGGTGGAAATAAAATCACCTTAGAGGGAGTTAAAAATATTGTACGTAATTACCCAAAAACAAAAGAATTTCACATTGCAGATGTGGGTTGCGGCAATGGTGCTGTACTTCGGGAAATGGCGAGATGGGGAAGAAGTAGTGGCTATAAGTTTAGATTTACCGGCATTGATGCCAACACCCACGCCATAAAAATTGCTGAAGAAATGTCTATAGGATATCCAGAAATTAATTTTGAATCTACAGATATTTTTAGCCCAGAATTTAAAAATTTTCATTGTGACATAATCTTGTGTACATTAACACTCCACCATTTTAAAGACGGTGAAATTTCAGCGTTACTAAACCTGTTCAACCAACAATCCAGGCTAGGTGTGGTGATTAACGATTTACATCGCTCTAAACTTGCTTATAGGTTGTTTCAGGCTTTTTGCGCGGTGTTTATCAACAACGAGATTGCCCGAAAAGATGGATTGATATCAATTTTAAGAGGTTTTAAAAAAGAAGAATTAAAAGATTTTGCCGGTAAAATTCCGCAAACCAATCATCAAATTAGCTGGAAGTGGGCATTTCGCTACCAATGGATTATTCAGAAAGTTAAGATATGAGCGTAAAAATTATAGGTGTAGAAAAAGAATTACCGCAGTATGCCCGGGAAACCAAAGATATTTTACCGTTGGTGGAAACCTGGCTTCAGGAGCAGGATGATCGCTACCGTAGAAAAGTCCTTAAAATATTTGAAGGCGCCGGGGTAGACAAACGTTATTCTATAATGGATCCTGAAGAAGTTTTTACCGCAACTTCTTTTGAAGATAAAAATAATATTTATACCCGGGAAGTTAAGAAGCTCGGTAAAAATGTATTGCAAAAAGCTTTGCAGAGTAATAACTGGGAAGCAAATTCCGTTGATTTTATAATTACCGTGAGTTGTACTGGGATTATGATTCCTTCCTTAGATGCTTATCTAATAAATGAGCTGGAATTACGCAAGGATATAACCCGGCTCCCGGTTACCGAAATGGGCTGCGCGGCGGGAATTTCAGGAATAATCTATGCAGCAAATTTTCTTAAAGCGAACCCGGGGAAACGAGCGGCGGTTATTGCAGTTGAAAGTCCTACGGCAACATTTCAGTTAAACGATTTTTCTATGGCCAATATGGTGAGTGCCGCAATTTTTGGGGATGGTGCCGCTTGTGTATTACTATCTTCAGAAGAAAGCGCATCAGGCCCAAAAATTCTGGGTGAAGAAATGCATCATTTCTATGAAGCCACGCATTTAATGGGATTTGACCTAACCAACCACGGACTCAAAATGATTTTAGATGAAAGCGTGCCGCAAACCATAGCTTCGCATTTTCCTGAAATTGTGCATCCGTTTTTGCAAAAATTCAACTCAAATATTGAAAAAGTGGACTATTTAATATTTCATCCCGGCGGAAAGAAAATTGTGCAAACAGTTGAAGATCTTTTTGGTAACTTAGGAAAGAATATAGACACAACCCGCGAGGTGCTTAGACAATACGGGAACATGAGCAGCGCAACGGTGCTCTATGTGTTAGAAGAATTTATGAAAAAACAGCCAAAACCGGGCGAACAGGGCTTAATGCTAAGTTTTGGTCCCGGTTTTTCGGCACAAAGAATTTTATTAGAATGGTAACAGAATTTAAAGATCATAATTACTGGGCAATTATTTTAGGCGGAAGTACAGGTTTAGGTTTTGCCACCGCCAGGAAACTTGCCCATCACGGGATGAATATAATTATTGTACATCGTGATAGAAGAACCGATATTGCTGAAATAGAAGAAGCTTTTGAAGATATTAGGGAACACGATGTTCAGTTTGAAAGTTTCAATGTTGACGCCACAAATGCTGAAAAACGCCAAAATCTAATTGAAGAAATCTCTAAAATCTTAGGAAAGGATGGTAAAATTAGAACCCTAGTGCACAGCATTGCCAAAGGAAACCTGAAACCCATGAGTGGGGAAGAACCTACCCTGGATAACGTAGATTTTCAAATTACTATTGACGCAATGGCAATTAGTCTGTACGACTGGACTAAAGCTATTTTCAAGGCTAAACTCTTTGCCAAAGATGCCCGAATTATTTCGTTTACAAGTGAGGGCAATAAAAAAGCCTGGGCTAATTATGCGGCGGTTTCTGCGGCAAAAGTTGCGCTGGAATCTATAACACGAAATATCGCCCTGGAATTTGCTCCTTACGGAATTCGGGCTAATTGTATACAGGCGGGAGTTACCGTAACCCGGTCTTTCCAGATGATTCCCGGGAACGAAACTTTACGCAACCACGCGCTAAAACATAATCCGTTTAAAAGGCTTACCGTTCCTAACGATGTGGCCAATGTGGTTTATTTATTAAGCAAAGACGAAGCTGGCTGGATTACGGGAACCATTATTCCAGTAAATGGTGGCGAACATTTAAAATAAGCAGCGATTGGATTATAAAAATATACTCGAAAAATTACCTTATTCAACGCCATTCTTATTTGTAGATGAATTGCTTAAAGTAAATGAAATATCTGCTGAAGGAATTTATACATTTCCGGAAGACTCTTTTTTTTATATAGGGCATTTTAAAAACAATCCCGTAACTCCAGGTGTTATTTTAACCGAATGTATGGCGCAAATTGGTGTGGTATGCCTGGGGATTTTTCTACTGGAAAATGAAAACTCTGATTCTAAAAATATTAAACTTGCCTTGAGTTCTTCTGAAGTAGATTTTTACCTGCCGGTTTTTCCCGGGGAAACGGTAAAAGTAGTTTCAGAAAAATTATTTTACAGGTTCAACAAACTAAAATGTGAAGTAAGAATGTATAGTAAGGAAGACAAACTTATTTGCCGCGGAAAGATTGCGGGAATGATAAAAAATGAACTTGCTTAAAAAATATTTTGGATGAAAAAACGAGTAGTCATAACCGGAATGGGGGTTGTTGCGCCAAATGGGGTAGACCTGGTTAATTTTGAAGATGCAATTCAAAAAGGCAAAAGCGGGATTAGGTTTGAAGAAGAACTGGATCGTTTAAAGTTCAGTTGCCAGATTGCCGGAAAACCACAACTTTCAGAAGAAAAAATTGCTGAATATTTTACGCCTTTGCAACTACGCGGACTAAATTCCAGCGGAATTGTTTACGGAGTAATTGCCGGTACTGATGCCTGGAAAGATGCGGGGCTTGAAATTCAGGAAAACGAAGCACCCGACTGGGATAGCGGGATTATTTTTGGCACCGGGATTCTGGGCGTAGATAAATTCAGGGAAGCCATTCATCTTATTGACGCCGGGAAAACGCGAAGATTGGGAAGCACTAGTGTAATGCAAACTATGGCCAGCGGAATTAGCGCTTATTTGGGCGGTATTTTAGGTTGTGGAAACCAGGTGACTACCAATTCCTCGGCTTGTACCACGGGAACCGAAGCTTTACTGATGGGTTTTGAAAGAATTACAGCCGGAAAAGCGAAAAGAATCTTAGTAGGAAGTTGCAGCGATCACGGCCCTTACGTGTGGGGCGGTTTTGATGCAATGCGAATTCTACCTTCAAAATATAACGCAAACCCCACTGAAGCTTCCCGGCCAATGAGCGCCTCGGCGGCCGGTTTTGTGCCGGGGAGTGGAGCAGGAGCTTTGGTATTGGAAGATTATGAATCGGCTATGGAGCGTGGAGCTAAAATTTATGCCGAAGTTTTAGGAGGCGCTGTAAATAGTGGAGGCCAGCGAGGTGGAGGTAGTATGACGGCCGCCAATAGCGAAGCGGTAATTAGGTGCATTGAAGAAGCACTTCGTTTTTCAGAAATTTCAGCGGAAGAAATTGATGTAATTAATGGGCATTTAACCGCAACCACAAAAGATGCGCTGGAAGTTGAGAGCTGGAAAAAAGCCCTGAATAGCAAGGACTTTCCTTATATAAATTCTTTAAAAGGAATGACGGGACATTGCCTGGCCGCATCCGGAAGTATAGAATGTGTGGCAAGTGTGCTTCAAATGGATAAAAACTTTATCTTCGGAAATGTGAATTGCGAAGATTTGAATTCGGAAATTTCAGATTTGATTTCCGAAGAAAAAATTCCGCGTAAAACTTTAGAAAAACCAATAAATATCCTGGCAAAATCCAGTTTTGGTTTTGGAGATGTAAACTCCGTAGTTATTTTTAGAAAGATATAAGCTATTTTATTACAAAAAATGAAAGAAAAAGAAATACTGAATGCTATCAAAAAGATTGTAACGCCATATACACAACGCCAGGAAGGGTTGGAGGATTTCAGCGAAGAAACCGATTTCATTAAAGACTTGGAAGTAAATTCGGCTAACCTGGTAGATGTAATCCTGGATGTAGAAGACGAATTTAATATTGAAATAGACAATGAGTCTATGGAAGGTATGCTCACAGTGGGGGATGCTAAAAATATTATTGAGCAAAAACTGGCTTCAGCGTGATTGGTAACGATATCATAGACCTTAACCTGATTCGGGCTCAAAGTAACTGGCAAAGAAAGGGTTTTCTTCAGAAATTATTTTCAGAAGAAGAACAAACTTTTATTCAGAATTCAGAAGATCCTGAATTAAATGTCTGGTTGCTATGGAGTATGAAAGAGGCGGTTTATAAAGCGGTTCAGCGTAAATATACATTGAAGCGTTTTTATAATCCGAAGCAATTTATCAGCGAACAGATAAAAATTAATCCCGGCAAGGCGAGGGGAGTGGTATGTTATAAAGAAGACGTTTTTGTAATAAATTCAATTCTTTTTCCAAATATGATTCATACTTCTACGGGAAACACCGAGTTTTCCCTGATTTCAGAAAATAAAAACTCCAGGTTCAGGTTACTTCAAAAAATTGCTGAGCATAAAGATATTAGATTAGAATACCTTAACATAAGTAAGGACAGAGAGGGGATACCTTTTGTAAGCTACCGGGGTGATAATCTGCAAATTCCGTTTAGCCTTTCCCATCACGGTAATTTTTCAGCCTACGCCGTCTCGTTAAATATGTCCTAAAACCTGATTTCCGCATTGTGAAAACATAGCCTTCTTTGTATCTTGAAACAACTAATTTAAAACGATTTTGATTATGAAGACTGTTGATAAGATGGAAGTGTTGCACAGCCAAAGTGCCGAATTTGTTGAAAAAGGAGAAACCGGTAAATTTTTAAAGTTAATTCCCGACACATTTATTATTAAAGGTGAAGAAAAAGATGGCGTTTTTAACCAGGGTTACGCTATTAGACATATAAACAGGCAGGATATACTGCTAATAGATGTAGTTGAAAAATCTACAAAAGACGCGGTAAAAAAGCTGATAACCGATGGTTATAAGATAAAAGGTATTTTAATTACCTGCGATGCTATTTTGAAAGATGCTTATGCCGATTTAAAAACAATTTCTGAAGATGCAGATGGCGCCCCAATTTTTGCACATCCGCGCAACAATTTTAAAGACAGTTTTAAAACTAAGGATATAACCGAACGCAAAGGAGTATTGAAAGATTTCGGTTTAAAAGTATTTGATCTCCCAGGAAACGGTGGTGCTTCAGTAATAATTCATTCTGAAGTAAATGATGGAATGTTATTCCCGGGTGAAGATGCAGAAGGCTCTCCATACGATTCAGATTTAAATACCTTCAAAAGGCCAAAAATGGATAAATCTAACGACGATTTTGGATTGGCAGGAAGCTGGAGCGCTTTTGATCAAGAATTTTCTTATTTATTTCCGCGAAAAGGAAAACCCGGTTTCAATATTGAAGAAGGGCAACAAACCGATATTTTAAATGCTTTAAGCAGAAGTTAGAAATATAATTAAGCTGTTTCGAAAGTAGCCGGCTGAATATTCACAACTTAGGTTCAGGATATTAAAGAGGTTATTTTTCAAACAGCTTTTTTAGAAGAAGCCATAAATAAAGAAGAAAATCCTTCTGTATTTGTGGCTTTTTTAATGCTAGAAAACTTCAATGTCAGCTTAATAATAGGAAGTTAGAACGCGATGTAAGGTATAAGATATTGTTAAAAGCACCCATTGTTCCTATAAATTGTAATATTTTAAAGCTTAAAAATAACCAACTATGTCTAAATTAAATGTAACTCAAAAATTAATTAAAGAACATTTGCTCAAGGGAGAAATGACTCCCGGGAAGGAAATAGGAATAAAAATAGATCAGGCATTGTTGCAGGATGCTACGGGAACACTGGTACAATTAGAACTGGAAGCCATGGGACTTGAAAAAGCCCAAACCGAAGTAGCTGTACAATATGTAGATCACAACCTGTTGCAAACCGACTTTAAAAATGCCGATGACCACTTGTTTTTACTTTCGGCAGCGCAAAAATTCGGACTTTGGTATAGTAGACCCGGAAACGGTGTAAGCCATCCAGTGCATATGGAACGCTTTGGAAAACCTGGGAAAACTATGGTTGGTTCAGACAGTCATACTCCGGCTGCAGGTTCCTTAGGAATGCTGGCCATTGGTACCGGCGGACTTGACGTTGCTGCGGCGATTGCCGGGCAGCCTTATTTTGTGAAAATGCCACAAGTTTGGGGTGTAAAACTAACCGGAAATTTACCAGATTGGGTGAGTGCAAAAGATGTGATCCTGGAAATGCTACGCCGCCACGATGTAAAAGGCGGAGTTGGAAAAGTAATAGAATATTATGGTGACGGACTTAAAAATTTAAGTGCGATGGATCGCCACGTTATTGCTAATATGGGCGCCGAACTTGGTGCGACCACAACCGTTTTCCCGAGTGATAATGAAACAAGAAGATTTCTGAAATCTCAGGAACGCGAAGATGATTGGATAGAATTAATAGCCGATGAAGGTTGTGAATACGATCTTCACGAAGAAATTATTTTAGATGAACTTGTGCCATTAATTGCCCTGCCAACCAGTCCCGGAAATGTTGTTCCGGTAAGTGAGGTTGCAGGAAAACCAATTAGCCAGGTGGTTATTGGTTCTTCGGCCAACCCTGGGTTACGAGATTTTTGGGTTGCAGGAGCTATAGTTGAAGACAAATCGGTTAGCAGTGATGTTTCGTTTGATATCAATCCAACCTCAAGGCAGATTATTCAGAATATGATAGAGAATAGGGCTTTTGCTAATTTAATTAAAGCAGGAGCGCGTTTTCACCAGTCCGGTTGTATGGGATGTATAGGTATGGGCCAGGCACCGGCATCTAACACCATTAGTTTACGTACCATGCCAAGAAACTTTCCCGATCGTTCCGGAACAAAGGACGACCAGGTACATTTATGTAGCCCTGAAACCGCTGCGGCTTCAGCTTTAACCGGAAAAATTACAGATCCGCGGGATATGGAGAAGCTTTACAATATGAAATATCCGAAATTTGAATATCCCGAATTTCAGATTATTAAAGAAGATATGCTGGTTGCTCCGCCGGAAGACGGTTCTAAAGTTGAACTTCAGAAAGGACCCAACATTAAATCCCTACCATATATTGAACCTATGCAGAATAAATATAGCGTTCCAGTAATGCTAAAAATGGGAGATAATGTTTCAACCGATGAAATATTAAAAGCAGGAGCAGAGGTACTACCTTTTAGAAGTAACCTTCCGGAAATTAGTAAATATTCTTATACGGTTATTGACGAGACATTTTATGATCGTGCGATGAAAGCTAAAGGCGAACACGGCGGCCATATTGTGGTTGCAAAAGATAATTATGCCCAGGGTTCCAGTAGGGAGCACGCGGCCATCGCACCAAAATATTTAGGTCAGGTAGCGGTAATTGCAAATAGTTATGCAAGAATTGCCTGGCAAAACCTGGTGAATTTTGGTATTCTTCCTTTAGAGTTTTTAGATATCGCAGATTATGAAAAGATAGATCAGGACGATCAAGTAATATTTAGAAACCTGCGCGAAGACATTAAAAATCGAAATAATATTAAGGTAATTGTTAGAAAAGCAAATGGTAATAAACTGGAGTTTGAAACCAAGCACAGTATGAGTGACAGGCAAATAAATATTTTGTTGAAAGGTGGAATTATCAACGAGTTTAAAGAGCGAATTGAAGCCAACGAACTCGGTGAAGACCAGGCCAAAGATGCTGAAGAAGCCGACGTGAAGTAAAATCTCAGTTAAACTCAGAATGACGAATTAAAAAACCCTGATGTGATTTACATCAGGGTTTTTTGTGCATTAAACTGAAAAATTACTCTTAGTTAGAATGTGTTTTCATTTGGCCCTTTCTTTTTGATAACTGGCGTTCAAGATCTCTAATAGTTTCAGAGGTTGCAGCTTCAAAAGAGTTTTCGTTAGATTCAGCAAAAATTTGAGGCCCGGGAGCGCTCAGTTTAATATTGCAGATATAACCTTTTGGATCTTGGGCTTCTTCTTTTTTAAAATATACCTGGGCTTTCACGATCCAGTCATATTTTGTTTCCAGTTTATCTAATTTTTTTTGAGCGAAATCCTGTAGTTTTTCGCTTTTATCGAGTTTTACGAACTGATATATTGCTTCCATAAATAAGTTTATTTTAGTATTACCAATTAACCCATAATTCTCTTAGTACCCAAATCAATTAAGTGATTCTTAGCAAAGCTTTAAGAATATTTTTAAATGCATAAACTTATTTTTTAGTTGAAAGGTATTTTAATTCTTTCTTTAATTTTGAAACTTTATTAGATTAATTCGGGATTCAGTAATTTAAAAGTCTTTTAAGACTATTCGCAAGTTAAAGATTGTATCTTAAGCTAAGAATCTAATGAGGGTACCTATGAAACTACATATCAAATATTTAAGTATTATTTTTGCGCTAATCTTACTGCAAGCTTGCGGTAGTAGTGCCGATACTACTAAAATTGCCGAAACGAAGGCCTTAATTGAAAGCAGGGAGTTTGAGATTGAACACGATTGGCTAAGCCCCATGGCTGGCGGCAGAGTTAACCTGATCGGAAATCCTAATTTTATACGCTTTAAAAAAGATTCTGTGAATTTGTTCCTGCCGTTTTTTGGAGAACGATTTTCCGGGGGTGGTTATAACAGCGAAGGTGGAATTATCTACAACGGCCCATTGCAGGATTTTGAAATTAGCAGCGGGAGGAATAATTCTCAAATAATAAAATTTACTACCGACCAGAATAGTGAAAATCTTGATTTTTCTATAAATATATTTCCTGAAGGAGATGTAAACACAAGAGTAAACAGCAGCCAGCGTTCTTTTATATCTTACCAGGGAAAAATAGGAGAGCTAGAAGAAGATGAGTAAGGCGCTGAATAAAAAAACGACTCTCATTCTTAAATATTCTATTTTACATAATATAAATTATAGTCTAATTGTTATGGCTATTTGCTGCTTCAGCATAATACTATATACTTAAAGCTGTATATCTGGAATGATATAAAAGTTATGCCGAATAATAAGACTAAAGGTATTCAAGCAAAAAAGAACCATTAATCAGATTGAATCACTACATACTGATTAAAAATTAGGAGAAGAGACATCAGGTTTTACTTCAGTCAAAAAAGTTTAAAGCCAGTTACAATTACACATATACTAATACACATACTAAACTCTACCCTCTACCAAACTTAGATATTTATTTAACAGCAAATTAAAATTATCTCCTTAGCTTTTTTATAATTTAGTTTACTTAAACCAAAAAACTAAGAGTATGAGAAATTTTGTAATGATTTTAGCCCTTGTAGCTATAGGTTTTACAAGTTGTAACGATAATGCCGGTAAGGATTTGGAAAAGCAACAACAGGAATTAACCAAAGCCAATGACAGTATTGTTAGTACCCATGAGGAACTTACACAAAAGCACCAGGAACTAATGAACAATCACAACCAGGTATCGCAGGAACTGCGTGGGCTTGAAGAACTGGAAGATTCTACCCAGTTAGAAAAACTGGCAGAGCTTGAAGGGCAAATTAGAGACCACCAGGCAACCCTGGCTTCTCACGAAGAAATGATTAGAAGTCATAATGAGCTTAACCAGGAGTACGGCTCTTTAAGCGCAGATGAGAAAAAAGCGCAACTTGATGAAATGCAAAAAACTCACGATCGTATCATGGGTGAACAGGACGAAATGAAATCTGAACACGATGAGATTGAAAAAGGACATCAATCTATTAAAGATGTAATTTCTCAATCTACCGTGGAAGATTCAGAAAGCGGAATGTAGTTTATCGAGTCTTACTATATTTGAATAAGAAAAGGCTGTTTGAAAGGTCTATTGTTGTCAAGTTGAACTAGTTTCAGCTTCTAATATGAAATTAATTTAAAAACATGTTAGATCCTGAAACAAGTTTAGGATGACGAATTAAAAACACTTTCAAACAGCCTCTTTTACTCCCTAAAATCTCTTTAAGCAGTTTCCAGCTCAAGATCTTTTTTAGATTTTCTATATAAAAAAGAATTGTAAATATTTCTTTTGGCAAATCTCACCTGCTTATCTGAACTGATGAACTTAATAAAAAGTTTCTTGTTCACCCCAAAATATTCGTACGTAGTACCGTTGGTAAAAGAGATCTCCAGTAGATTGCCTTTGTGCTGGTAATCTGCAATTCCGGCTTCGTTTATAGTGCGGTTATATTCTTCAAGATTGGCGTCGCGGGTATGTGGGGCAATGCTTACCAAAAAATGGTAACCATCTATAATCTCTTTACTTTTAATTTCAGCTTCGGCGTGTTTTTCGTCGGTTTCCCTGAATTTATCGGGATGCCATTCTTTGACCAGGTTTCGGTAGCTGGTTTTAAGTTCTTTAAGGTCTATCTCTTTTTCAACATTAAAGAGCTTTTTATATTGATTTACACGCTTCATTTTTTTTATTTTAAATAAGCGGCAAAAGTACTCCTTTTTTTCGGATAAAAGACGGATTATTCTCCTCCCGTTCTTCTTTATTTATTCAATAGTTTAGAAAATACATCCAGTTGAGCAAATGGTAAGTAACAAGCCCGGCAACTAAAGCTATTACCAGCTTTAAGCCATTAAATCTTAGCCATTCTAAAATGCTTTTCATCAAAATATCTATAAGTTAAAGCTTTTCTCAAAAACCGAACTATCAAAGATATTTGTAATTATTGAATTAAGATTACGGAAATCCGTATTAATGCTGTTAAAAAAATTCAGCGTTTAAAGCGAATCAAGATATAATCTTTCAACCTTAGTCCTTGCCCAGGGCGTTTTTCTTAAGAATTTTAAGCTGGATTTTATAGAAGGATCTTGCGTAAAACATTTAATATTAATGCGATTCCCCATTTCTTCCCAGCCATAACGCGTTACCAGGAAGTCAAGAATTTCGGCAAGTTTTACACCGTGTAACGGATTATTAGGTTGCTTAGTTTCCATAATTAATTAAATATAACGAACCCTCACTTTTTTCTTCTTAAGCCTGGAATTATTAAGCGTTTCTATAAGTGCTTCAGCTTTTTCCTCGGGAACAGCTACAAAGGCGCAATCCTGTTTCAGCTCGATAAGCCCCAGTTCTTCCTTTTTAAGATTTCCCTGTTTTAAGAAAAGTCCGGCAATATCTCCTTTTGAAATTTTATCTTTTCTTCCTCCAGAAATAAACAAAGTAGTTTTTTCAACTACATCTGTATTGGTTTTTTCATTCTGAATTTTATAATCGTTAGCCTTAATAAAATCAGGTAGCGTTCTTCTATCTGAAAGGACATAGGCAGTTCCCTCCTGGTGCATTCTCGCAGTTCGTCCGTTTCTATGGGTGAATTCTGATGCTTTAAAAGGTAATTGATAATGAATTATAAAATCTATTTCAGGAACATCTATTCCGCGCGCAGCAAGATCTGTGGCGATTAGAATTCTATGAGTTCCGTTTCTAAATTTAATAAGTGATCTTTCGCGGTCTTTTTGCTCCATTCCGCCTGAGAAAATTCCGTGTTCAATATTTTTTCTATCCAGAAAATCGCTTACTTCAGCAATACTATCCTTTAAATTGCAAAAAATAATGCCGGAACCTTTAGCATTTTCAGAAAGTAAATTTACAAGGCTTTGCAGTTTAGTTTTTGGATTTACCTGTATGGTTTTAATCTCCAGGGATGGCTGCTCCCCTTTTAAATAATCTATTCGCTTCGGGTTTTTAAGACCTACAAACCCGGGTATATTAATATTTTGTGTTGCTGAAGTCAGGATGCGTGTATCTAAGCCGGAAAGCTCTCCAATAATTTCTTTCATTTCGTTCTCAAAACCTACTTCTAAAGATTTATCAAATTCATCTAAAACCAGCGCTTTAATATTTTTTGTCGAAAAAGTTTCTCTTCTAAAATGATCGGCAATTCTTCCAGGCGTACCTATTAAAATGGCGGGGGCGTGTTGCAATTCTATTTTATCTTTAGAAAAAGCCCTACCGCCGTAAACGGCATTTGCTTTAAATCCTGCACCCATTTCCCGGGTTACCTGTTCAATTTGAATAGCCAGTTCTCGTGAAGGCACTAAAATCAATGCCTGAACTTCTGCCAGGTCGGGATCTAAAATATCGAGCAAGGGTAATAGAAATGCGAGGGTTTTCCCCGATCCTGTGGGTGAAAGTAATACCGTGTTTGGGTTGTCGTTAATGGTTTTATAAGCTTCTTGCTGCATAGCATTAAGCTGGGAAATCTCCAGTTTGTCCAGGATTTCCTGTAAATTCTTAGTTTGCATGTTATTTTAAATAATAAAGCCTTAAGCAGACTTTAAAGGGAAAAACCCTGTTAGGAAAGATAAAAAGAAAGGTTCAGCAATAATAGATTACCGAACCTTTTATGGGATTTGAGAATTATTCGATAAGCGAGATTTAGTATGCTAAGGCCTGCCGAATCATTTAGGCGGGCTAGTCTCGAAAATTAAACAATATAAAAACCTCGTGAGTATGTTCTAAGGTAGTTTATTGTTGTTTAACGCGAACGGCGTTCATACCTTTCATTCCTCGTTCCAGTTCAAAAGTCACCTTGTCGTTTTCGTCAATCTCGTCGATTAATCCGGTAACGTGAACAAAATATTTTTCGTTGTTTTCTGAATCTATAATAAATCCGAAACCTTTAGAATGATCAAAAAATGAGACCTTTCCTTTTCTTTGCGGATCTTCTTCTGGCATATCCTCTTTCTTAGGAACACCAATTTCTATACTATCTGCTTCAACTTCAACTTTTTGAGAAGGATCCGGCGGAGTATCGGTAAGATTTCCATCGGCATCTACATAAGCGATCATATCTTCAAAATTACCGCCTTTGTTAGAGTTCTCTTTGCGCTCCTGCTTCTTAGCCTCTTTTTCTTTACGCTTTTTTATTTTCTTTTTTTCTTTTTCAGTTTTACTGAATGTCTGCTGCGATTTGCCCATTAATTAATTTTAATTAGTAATTGAGTGAGTAAGCTTGAATTTTTTGCTGAAGATTTTTGTGGTAGTGTAACCCGGCTTGTAATGCCATTAGTCTTCAATAAATGTAAGAATCCCGATTGGGACACTGCTTAAACTTCTACAAAGATAAGTGATAGAATTTAAATTACTTAATTTGAAGCGAATAAATAATTCATGATTTCTCTAAACTACCATTTCCCTCCTATTTTTTTCGTTTTTTCTTATCCCACCAAACGTATAAAATAAAAATAAACAAACTTACAATAGAGCCCCAAAGTAGCCCGGTTTTAAGTCCATCGGTACTTTTTCCTATAATTGCAATAAATATGGTTAAGGGAGCAATCCCTACCAGGGTTGCGCCAATAAAACGCCAATATCCCATTTTAAGAATTCCGCCTACAAAACTAATCGCATCGTTAGAAAGAAAAGGATTGATCCTGGTAACAATTACTGCCCAAAAGCCATAATCATCAATAAAATCCTCAATTTTATTTTCGTTCTTGGGTCCTATTAGTTTCTGAACGATGACCGGTCCAAAATAACGCCCAATAAAATACCCTACACTGGAAGCCGAAAAAATAGCTGCGAAAATAATTAGGCTTCCAAAAAAGGGTCCATAAGCCAAAATTGAAACCACCATTAATGCTACTGAAGGGATCACGATTAAAAACATTTGTGCCACCATAGCCAGGATAAGCATTGTTGGGCCCATCCACCCAAATTCTGAAACCCACTCGGTAATACGTTCTTCGTCGTTACTGGTTAAAACCTCCCAGGCATTGGTGAAAAACTCCTGGACCCCGGGAATAAAAAAATAAGCCGCGATTAAGGCAGCTATTATAATTCCGGAAACAATTAGCGGGGCTTTACTTTTTTTTACTGAGGTGGTTTCAACAGAATCGGGCATAGTATTTATTTAATCGTTTAGTTTTACTCTTAGAATATTTGCGGGTTGTCTCCTACTTTCATTAGAAATATACAGCCGGTTTTCTTCATCAAAAGTAAGACCTTCGGGTTGTGGAAAAAATTCAGGATCAAGAAGATGAATTTTTACTTCATTGCCTTTCCGGTCAAGGATAATTAATTTTGGCTGATTTCCTTCTAAAACATATAACTCTCCGTTAGTAGGATGAAATCTAATAGAAGACGGCCTAATAATTTCTGAAGATCTCCCTCCTCTTAATTTTACATAGATTTCGTTACTCCCGTCAAGGGTAAAATGACGTTCCTTATTTACTTTTTTAGTTAATAGGTCAAAAGTGTAGATTCCTTTGGTAGCTTTCCTATTATTATATTCTTTTACGGCGAATAATAAACGATTGTTTGTAGCATCAAACTCTAGGCTTTCCATCTCGTTAATATCTAAGCCAGAAACATGGTAAGTATCAATTTTGGGATTTTCTTCCCTAAAATTCACAACTTTATATAGTTTACCATCACTTCTTGCAACATATGCCGTGTCTTCTATTACGCTAATATCTTCATAGTCCCCGCCTTCTCCAAAAGGAATGCGAGATGTAATTTCTGAAGTTTCTAAATTATAAATAAAAATAATTCCATCTTCATCCTGGATGCAGGCCACCTCGTTATTTCCCAAATAGCTTATCCCAGAAACTTCCTGAAGAATTGGTGGTAAATTCCATTTTTCTTCAATAACATAGGTTTTATTATCATCGTCAAAAGATAAGTAACTGTTATTCTTAAAAGCCCAGAAAATGAGTCCGGCGAGAATAAATACCCCGGCAACAATCCCTATTACTATTTTATTCATTTTCATATAACGCGCTGCAAGTTATTTTACAAAATAGGTTTAATATTAAAGTCTGCCACCATAATTAAATATTATTAACACCCGGTTTTTAAAATTACCAAAAATTATCGGCTGAAATCTCCCCAAAAAACCCCCTATTTGTTAAAAGTAAGTTAATTTAGTACTATTTATAGCATAGTACTGTAACAAACCAAAACCAATGGAGTCTATTAGATATAAACCTTTAAATTTTAGAAATGATGAAGACTTTTGAAACAATTAGCCGACCATTTTTTAACCAGGAAAAGAAGAACTCTAAAAGTACCTGGACCAGTAAAAGACGTTATTTAAGATAATTCCATCAAAAATTAGAAATTATGAGAAATTTAGTAAACATTCGTTCATTTTTAAATCAAAGTAAATCCAACAATCGTAGTAATTGGGAAATTAAACGCCGTTACCTTTAAACTTAACACCATGAAAATTCAGGAGTATATTAATTTAAACTGTGGAAGTACGCGAGAGCCCCAGGTATTTGGTAAAAAACCCCGTAATAAATTCCACGAAAACTTTACCAGGAACACCTGGTGTTTAAACCTAAGACCTATGAGTTAACCCTAAAACCAACCCCTATGGAACTCAGGAAAACCTAGCCGGCATTACCGTAAAAAGTAGCCGGCTTTTTTATTCCCGAAATTTTTGAATGTTGCTGAATCCCCGATTTTTAAAAAAACTTAAAATATCTTTAAAATTTAAATCTGGTTTGTATGGTATTTGTTTATTTGTACCAATTAAACCTCCTATGCTAAAAAAGATTAAAAAATCTCCCAAAATAAAATGGGCTATAATCATACTTCTCAGCCTTCTTGCCATTTTCTTACTGTTTTTCGCAAGTATTTATTTTGGAGCCTGGGGCAAACTCCCCTCTTCTACCGAATTAAAAGAGCTTAAACAAAACCGAGCCACCGAAGTTCTGGCCAAAAACGGAGAACTTATTGGCAAATTCTATGTTTTTGACAGGCAACCTATTACTTATAAAGAACTTCCCCCCCATTTAATAAACGCCCTTGTAGCTACCGAAGATGCCCGGTTTTTTGAGCACGATGGTATTGATAACAGAAGTTTATTGCGCGTTGTTTTTAAGTCCATTTTGCTTCAGGATGACTCAGCCGGTGGCGGGAGTACCATTAGTCTTCAATTAGCGAAAAATATTTACGGAAGAAAAGATTACGGTGCTTTAGGGATTGTGGTAAACAAATTCCAGGAAGCAATAATTGCCAAAAGACTAGAAGATATTTATTCAAAAGAAGAAATTATTAGACTCTATTTTAATACCGTTCCTTTTAGTGATAATACCTTCGGAATCGAGAGCGCCGCTATGAAATTCTTCGGAAAGCATACTTCAGAAATAAATCTTGAGGAAGCCGCGGTGTTGGTTGGAACCTTAAAAGCTTCCCACTCCTACAATCCCAGGATTTTTCCTGAAAGAAGTCGGTTACGCAGGGATGTAGTACTTGAACAAATGGGAAAGTACGGCTATTTAACCGAAGAAGAAGTACAGGAAGCCAAGCAGCGTGAATTGGTGTTAAATTACAAAAGTTACAGCCACGATAAAGGCCTGGCCCCCTATTTTAGAGAACAGGTTAGAAAAGATGTAAGCAAAATCCTGGATACGCTGAAAAATAAAGACGGGAAGAAATTCAATATTTACAGGGACGGTTTGAGCGTACACACCACCCTGGATGTAAAAATGCAAACTTTGGCTGAAGAAGCCTTAAAAGAGCATTTACAAAATCTACAAAAACAACACGAGGATGCCTGGGGAAGTGCAGCGCCCTGGTTAACCAACCGGGAAATTGTAAACGATGCTTTAAAAAAGACTTCAGCGTGGAAAAATCTTGAGAAAGAAGGCAATAGTGAGGCTGAAATCATGGAAGTTTTAAACAAAGAACATCCTACCGAAATTTTTAGCTATGATGGCACTGAAACTAAGAATATTAGCACAAGAGACAGCGTTGCTCATTATCTGAAATTTCTTAATGCGGGAATGCTGGCGGTAACTCCCGAAACGGGCTCAGTTCAGGCCTGGGTTGGCGGGGTAAATTTTGAACATTTTCAGTATGACCATGTTTCGCAAAGTAAACGCCAGGTAGGGTCTACGTTTAAGCCTTTTGTATATGCTGCGGCTTTAGAAAATGGCATAGAACCCTGCGAATATTTTTCGGCCCGGGAGGTAACTTATGCAAAGGGATGGACACCTTCCAACTCCGGTAGCGAAGAAGAAGATCCGCATATGAATTACAATTTAAAGGAAGCTTTAAGTAATTCTATGAATACCATTGCGGTTAAAGTACTTATGGAAACCGGGATTGAAAATGTGGTGAACCAGGCTAAAGCGATGGGAATAAAATCAGATTTACCGCAAGTACCATCTATTGCCTTAGGAACTGCTTCTTTGAATTTAACCGAGTTAACCGAAGCCTACACTCCATTTTTAAATAATGGAAAAACCAGCAAAGCTTTTTATATCACCAAAATTGAAGACGGCGAGGGAAATATTTTAGCTGAATTTAAACCTGAAATTTCTGATAGCAGGAGTATTTCTAAAACCAACAGGAAGATCATGATAGAAATGATGAAAGCTACGGTAAATGAAGGCACGGCTACCAGGTTAAGAACAACTTATGGATTAAGAAACGATATTGCCGGAAAAACAGGAACTACCCAAAACAACAAAGATGGTTGGTTTGTGGGGATAACCCCGAATCTTCTGGCCGTAACCTGGGTAGGAGCTGACGATCATAGGATTGGGTTTAGGAACACTTATATTGGGCAGGGCGCTAATTCGGCTTTACCGGTTTTTGCAAAATTAATGCAGAAAATGAATAGCGATCCCGCGTTTAATGATATCACACAGGCGAAATTTGCTCCGCTTCCTGCTGAAATTAAAGAAATGATGGATTGTGATCCTGAAAAACGCGATGGTTTCTTTAAGCGTCTTTTTGGCGGTGGTGATAAAGATGAAACCAAGCAACCGGAAAAAAAAGAAAAGAAGGAAAAGAAAGGTTTTTTTAAGCGTCTTTTTGGTGGTAAGGATAAAGATTAAAAAGGCATCATTATTTTACTTCTCGACTGCGCTCGAAGTGACATAATGATGCCTAGTTCTCAAATATAATAGTACAAACTATATTAAAATTCTATGCAGGAATACTATCCTTCTCCTCTCTTTTCCAGAAACGGTGCTGACCTATAGCTTTAATAAATTCTGATGATTTATCTTTTCCTACAATAACACCATCTTCAGCAAGATTTTTCTTGTCAAGTTTATTCCAGAAATAAGTTTCTTCAATTAACCCGTTTTCCTGGGCTGTAGCAATTGGTTTACAATGCTTATAACCTTCATTTAAGAAATGAATCGCTTTAGGGATTTTCTTCAATGCCATATTGGCTTTATCTCCTGCCGGTACATAAAAAGCGTCAAAAACAACAGATGCACTGGTTCTAAAAGCTTCATCTACCTTAATTGATTTTCCGTCAGCGGTTTTAACTTCAGTAGAATTTGGCCCAAGAATTTTCACCATTGCACCTTCTTTATCTAAAGCTTTTTTCATTTCGTTAACCGAGTTATCATCTACTCCATCTGCGCATAAAAATGCTACTTTTCGGGTTGCGATGTTTCCGAATCCATTATGCATCATACTTAAAGCCGGGTCTTTATCTAACGACGGATTGCTTTTAGTAGGTTCATAACGTTCCGGGTCAAAATCTGCGGGCACCCCGTGATTTAATTGCGTTTTTTTCTTTGGAACAGGCATTCCCAAATTAGAGGCAACTTCTTTAGCTAGATCTTTATTCACCTCGTTCAGTAAACCAAGCATTCTTTCCCTTACCTCGACAGCGTCAACCTTACCAAGTTCAAAACTCAAGGCGTTGATAATGTGTTGTTGTTCAACTGCGGTTTGACTGTTATAGAACAGGCTAGCCTGGCTAAAGTGGTCTTTAAAGCTTTCGCTACGCTCACGTACTTTTTTAGCATCAACTTTTTCGGGATAACTGTCAAATCCGCCTTCTGCAATTTTGGCCTGGAATGGGCAGCCGTTCCCTAAAGAATTTGGTTGATAACTAGTTTGTCCTTTATTAATTTGCTGACGCATATGGCCATCACGCTGATTGTTGTGTAACGGGGCAATTGGACGGTTTATTGGAATTTCGTGAAAGTTTGGTCCTCCCAGTCGCTTCAGCTGAGTATCGGTATATGAGAATAATCTACCTTGCAGAAGCGGATCGTTAGTAAAATCTATTCCGGGAACAATATGGCCGGGATGGAAAGCTACCTGTTCGGTTTCCGCAAAGAAATTATCAGGATTTCTGTCCAGCACCATTTTACCAATTTTCTTAACCGGCACCATTTCTTCAGGGACTAATTTTGTAGCATCCAGAAGATCAAAATCAAATTTATGCTCATCTTCTTCAGGAATTAATTGTACTCCTAATTCCCACTCTGGGAACTGGCCATTCTCAATGGCTTCCCAAAGGTCTCTTCTGTGAAAATCGGGATCGTTTCCTGAGATCTTCTGAGCTTCATCCCAGGCAACTCCGTGAGTTCCTAACAATGGTTTCCAATGGAATTTAACAAAAGTTCCTTTTCCTTCTTTATTTACAAATCTAAAAGTGTGCACTCCGAAGCCTTCCATCATTCTTAAACTTCTGGGAATCGCCCTGTCACTCATTGCCCACATAATCATATGCGTAGACTCGGGCATTAAAGAAATAAAATCCCAAAAAGTATCGTGGGCTGAAGCTGCCTGCGGAATTTCATTATGGGGTTCAGGTTTTACGGCGTGAATTAGATCTGGGAATTTTATGGCATCCTGGATAAAGAAAACCGGAATATTATTTCCTACCAGGTCATAATTTCCTTCTTCAGTATAAAATTTAACCGAAAATCCGCGGACATCTCGGGCCAAATCGGTTGAACCTTTAAATCCGGCGACCGTAGAAAATCGTGTAAAAACCGGGGTTTTCTTAGATGGATCCTGCAAAAATCCCGCTTTGGTATATTTCTCCATAGATTCGTAAACCTGGAAATATCCGTGTGCGCCAGATCCACGAGCGTGTACTATTCTCTCGGGAATTCTTTCGTGGTCAAAATGAGTGATTTTCTCTCTTAGAATAAAATCTTCTAATAAGGAAGCACCTCTATCTCCGGCTTTTAGAGAGTTCTGGTTATCATTAATTCTAACACCCTGGTTGGTGGTTAAAAATTGTTCCTGGCCGTCTTCCCGATTTTTTTCCAGGTCTTCATGCTTCTTATTTTTGGAAGCTTTTTTCTTTCCGTCATCCTTCATAATTATAATTTTTTATTGGTTCCTTTAAAATTCATAAATAAATGGCGGTAATAAAATTTAGCGCTGTTAAATAAATCCTATAATTACTGTTGTTCTTTTGAGGAAAGTAAATATTCCTCAATTTTTAAATTCAAGAAATAAACATGAAAGAAAATACTGCCAAATTCAATAAACTGGATTACCAAATTGGCCAATGGATGTATAAATATGGGAAGCCCATTTTACGGTTTTCCCTGGCAATAAATTTTATTTGGTTTGGTGCTTTAAAAGTGGTGTGGGATAGTCCCGCCCAGGAACTTATTGCTGCTACGGTTTACTGGTTTGATCCTGATTTTTTTATTCCTTTCCTCGGAATTTGGGAAGTTTTAATAGGATTATTTTTACTCTCTAAACGTACGTTAAGGCTTGCAATAGCATTATTGGTATTACAAATGCCCGGTACATTTTTACCCTTTATTATTTTACCTGAAGTTTGCTTTGAAAACTTCCCATTTGTACTCACTACCGAAGGCCAGTATATTATTAAAAACCTGGTGTTAATTAGCGCAGCTATAGTAGTTGGTGGCTCGGTTAGGGAAAGGGAATTTATAGAGCGTGATATAAAATCGGCAGACACCGATTAGTTTATTTGTCTTTAAAAAAATTCTGAACCCGCCAGACGCCTAAGGCAGGTTCAGAAAAAAACTCTTTTCGAAAACTATCGAAATGAGATCTTTTGGGTTGAGTTTTTAATTTCAGCTTGTTCTGAGCTAATCGAGAAACTGTTTAAAATTCTTTATTAATTGACATTCTCAATTTTCGGGAGTAATCTTCTTCCAGCCAGTCACGGTAGTTTTTAGTACTCTTACTTATACAATAGGAATATTGCTTAATGCGGGAACTAATATCATCTTTAAGCTCTTTTGCAAGGATTCTCGCATCAAAAACATCTTCAGAATTTTCTACGCACATTTTTACATGTTGTTCCATAGACCATTCTAAAACCGCTTTAGATTTTAGTCCTTTTTTAATCACTATATCGTATGCTTCTTCAACATCAAAATCTACATCTTCGGTATTAGAAAATTGTTCCCTTATTTCGGGAGGCATTACGTATTTAAACTCACGCTCAATTTCTTCATCACTTAATAGGTTTTCAAAATAGAAATCTGGAGCCCTAAAGATTTGTTTCCAGTCTACCGGAGAACTCCACTCGCCAAAACGAGCCAGGTTATTACCTAAATCTATCACATTGAATTCAGATTTTCCCGGTAAAACCCTGGAGCCACGGCCAATCATTTGAAAATAAAGTGTCAGGGATTTTGTAGCCCTGTTCAATACAATGGTTTCTACCGTAGGTTCATCAAAACCGGTGGTAAGAATACTTACTGAAGTTACAATGGCATCAGGCGTGTGCTTAAACCATTTTAAAATATCCTTTCTATCCTGTTTACTCGTGGTATTATCTAAATGCCGAATAGGTAAACCGGCATTTCTAAAGGTTTCATATACTTCAATTGAAGTATTGATACCGTTATTAAAAATCAGGGTTTTCTTTCCTTTGGAGCGTTCGTAATACGCTGTAAGCAATTTTTCCTGCATGGAAATATTAGAATATAATTCTTCAGAAGATTTTACGGTATAATCTCCATTCATTCCCACCTTTAAACTGGTAAGGCCTACATTATAACTAAAAGTATTGGCACGTGCTAAAAAGCCTTTTTCAATAAGCGAACCTATGGAATCTCCAACGATAAGTTCGCGGTAGTTATCCTTCATAGGTAGTTTTATGTTAGAGCTTAGCGGCGTGGCCGTTACTCCAAGAATAAAACACTTTTCAAAGAATTTGAATAATTTCCGGAAAGAATTATAATGCGCCTCATCTATAATTACAAGACCAATATCTTTAATTTCTAGCTTTTCATCGTGAAGGCGGTTATTTAAAGTTTCTACCATCGCCACAAAACACATATAGTCTTCCTGATCTGGTAATTCTTTAACCTTGGAATTTATAATTTTATTACGCACTCCAAACCCGTCTAACATATTAGAGGTTTGTTTACATAATTCTATTCTATGGGTTAGAATAAGGACCTTTTTTTGAGTACGTTGAATATACTCACGCACCATTTGCGAAAAGATAACCGTTTTACCTCCACCGGTAGGCAACTGGTAAAGCAGGTTATAATGTTCAGGATGCTTATCTATCACATTAAAGATTTTATCAATATCTTTTTGTTGATAGTCATAAAGTTCCTTGTCAACTTTTTTGTCTTCTATTCCAAAGGTTTCCACCGCCATAATTTTTTTTCAGATCTGCAAGTTTGCAAAAATAGCTGATTTCTTAGGTTTAAAGAAATTTTTAGGACAGAAATACAAATAGGGAATCTACACCTGCGTGGAAATAAGGTTCATTTTTACTGATTTCTGCAGAATTTAATAAGTAAACGACCTCGGAATAAGCTCATGGGATATTCATTGAGAACCATTGTTTAATTTTCGAGAGAAGCTCCCGATTATTGAGTAAAACCTTTGATTAGGAATTAAAAAGGAAAGATAATGAGTTACCATTAATTCTATATAAAAATATAAGAACTGCATTAGGCGCAGCTGATGCCAAAGCAAGAGCTCCGAATGTGCTGAAACCATTTCCGGAGTATTTTTTTAATCGAAAATATTGGAAGACAAATACCTATCTCCGCGATCGCAAACTATACTTACCACAATCCCCTCTTCCAGCTCATTACATAATCTTACAGCTGCAGCTGCAGCACCGCCACTGCTCATTCCGCCAAAAACTCCTTCTTCTACGGCGAGTTTTTTAGTCATTGCCACGGCTTCATCCTCACTTACTTCCAAAATGCGATCTACTCTCTCAGGCTTAAAGATCTTAGGTAAATAAGCTTCAGGCCATTTTCTAATTCCGGGGATACGGGAATCATCGGTAGGTTGAACTCCCACAATTTGTATGTCTTTATTTTTTTCTTTTAAATAGGCAGAGGTTCCCATAATAGTTCCAGTAGTTCCCATTGAAGAAACAAAGTGGGTGATTTTATGTTTGGTATCGTTCCATATTTCCGGTCCCGTAGTATTATAATGTGCCTGCCAGTTATCGTTATTACTAAACTGGTTAATCATAAAATAATCGCCCCCGGCCATTTTTTCTTCCGCATGATCACGTGCTCCTTCAATCCCAACATCTGCATCGGTAAGGGTAACTTTAGCCCCGTAGGCGCGCATAGTTTGTACCCTTTCAATAGTAGAGTTTTCAGGCATAACCAGTTCTATATCCAGTTTAAATATTCCGGCAATCATTGCCAGGGCAATTCCAGTATTTCCGCTGGTTGCTTCAATAAGCTTTGTTTCCTTAGTAATATCTCCCCGGTCCAATGCGCTTTTAATCATATTATAAGCAGCCCGGTCTTTTACACTACCTCCGGGATTTTGACCTTCTAGCTTAAAATAAAGCATAACCTTTGGGTTTTTAACCAAGGTTTGCGCTTTTACCAGAGGCGTATTTCCTATTAGATCTAATATAGAATCGTTCATTATTTACTCGTCTTTTTAATATTGATTTGAGGCGTATGGGAAACCATAGAATCTTTAGGTACCGATGCGGTTAACCAAACATTTCCTCCAATTATACTATTGGCTCCTATTACTGTCTCACCCCCAAGAATAGTGGCATTTGCGTAAATAGTCACATTTTTTTCTATGGTAGGATGCCTTTTTACATCCTTCAGGTTACGATCTACAAAAAGGGCGCCGAGGGTAACTCCCTGGTAAATCTTTACATTATCTTCAATTACTGCAGTTTCCCCAATCACCACACCAGTAGCATGGTCTATAAAAAATGGAGTTCCTATTTGCGCCCCGGGATTAATATCGGTTCCCGTAAGTCCGTGGGCACACTCCGTCATTAAACGTGGAACCAAAGGAAGTCCGAATTTATAGAACTCGTGGCTAAAACGATAAATTGCAATGGCGAAAAAACCGGGATAAGAAAGAATTACCTCTTCCAGCGAGTTTGCAGCAGGATCGTTCTCTGAAATAGCCCTTGCATCTTTATTGAGTTTCTCAAGAATTCCCGGTAATCTATCTAAATATTCCTGCCAAATATCCCGGCAGGGAGTTTTCGGTTCCCAGCAAACAAGATCTGCCAGTTCTTCAAAATCTTTACCCAGTTTTATAATATTCTCTTCTACCGGTGTTTCTTCATCAAACAACGTGTAAAAGAGGTTATTTGTAAAAGCCTCTGTTTTCTCTTTTATACTGAATTTTAAATTCGGTAGTTTCTTTTGTGCTTTTATCTGCTTTATAACCTCATTCTGGCTCATTTAAAACTATAATTTTAGAATGATAATCTTTGATTTTTTCAAATGTAAACAATAGCCAGTCAAATTGCATTCAAATTGCCATAAATGCTTTCAATACACCTATTTAATTTCCGGGGTATTAAATATTCTTCTAGTTAATATTTTCATAATTATCTACTAACCAGTTTATTATAAGCATATCTTTATTCTATTAATCAATAAATATAAATAAAATGGCACAGCAAGGAAATCACAAAAAGGACGATGCAAAGAAGGAGCCTAAAAAACCACAGGCATCAAAAAAGCAACCCGCCAGAGAAGAAAAACCTAAAAAATAATTAGGTTTAATTTATTAGAAAAAAGAATCAGGCCACCTCAAAAGGGTGGCTTTTATATTTAAAGGAATTAAAACACATACTTTTATCTATTGTTCCCTCGTAGCCTTACCTTTGCAACTTTCAAAAATTGAAAAAAAAACAGTTTGAAAGATTATTTCTACTTTTTACGAGAAAATTATAGGAAAGTCAGTTTTGGGTGGCTTCTTACATTTCTATCCAGTTTTGGACAAACTTTTCTAATTTCATTATATGTTCCAGAAATTGTAAAAGCATTCTCTATCACTGAAGGTACATTTGGTGCTATTTATGCCGGTTGTACCGTAGCGGCTTCAGTAATAATGCTTAGTGTTGGTCATACTGTAGACCATAAACCGGTAAAAAAAGTAACCGCTTTTACCGTGCTAAGCCTGGGACTTTCCAGTATTCTGCTAGGACTTTCTTATCATATTGCTATACTCTTTTTGGCTTTAATCGGACTTAGATTATGCGGGCAGGGATTAATGAGTCATATAAGTATGACTATAATTTCCAAGTATTTTGATAAAAACCGCGGAAAAGCACTTAGCATTTCTTCCCTAGGATATTCCATGGGAGAAGCAGTTTTTCCTATTATAATCACTTCAATAATCGCTTTTTTTGACTGGAGAATGGCTGCAATTATTAGTGGTATTGCCCTCCTACTCTATTTAATTCGTCTAAAATTCACAAATTTAATAGCTTTTGACCAACAACTTTCTACCGAAGGAAAACCTTCTACCTGGTCGCTTTTAAAAGATTACAAAAGCGTAGTAGCCGATAAACGTTTTGGGATTATGATGCCCGCCAGCTTTATTTTGAGTTTTACAAACACTGCTATTTTCTTTTATCAATACGTGTTTGTGGAAAACAAAGGCTGGTCTCCGCAACTCTATGCTACATTTTTCACTGTTTATGCAGTTTCCAGGTTTATATTTTCCCTGGTTGGCGGCACCTGGGTTGATAAATTTACAGCGAAAAAATTGTTTAGGATCTACCTGGTTCCAATGACTTTGGGATTAATTCCCTTCGCTTTAATGGATAGTATTATTGGAGCACTTCTATTCTTGATTACTGCCGGAATTACCGGTGGGATGGCCGGAACGGTAAAAACCTCGTTAATTGCTGAAATCTACGGCACTGAAAAAATGGGAGCCATACGAAGTGTTTTTACTATGTTTATGGTTATTAGTACCGCTTTAGGCCCTTTATTAGTTGGTTTTATGATTGATGGCGGATTTGATTTTAGTACCATTATCCTGGTTTTATTTGCAGCAATGCTATTGATTAGCATTAACTCACAGCGAATAAAAAATATTTCTAAAACAGCCTCACCGCTTTAAACTGAAAGAACCTTTTAGCGTTTTAAAACCTTCAATTTTAATATGATACCAATAATCATCTGACGGAAGGGAGCGCCCATCTAAAGTTCCGTTCCAGTTAAAAGTTTTACCATCTTCGGCTTTTAGTAACTTTCCATAGCGATCAAAAATTCTAATTTCTGAAGAAGGAAAATATTCGAGGCCGTCAATGCTGAAATTATCATTATAACCATCACCATTGGGGGTTATAAACTTTGGAATTACAATATGAGGAAACTTTTGCACTACGGTGTTACAGGACGAAAGATCACGCATATAAATCGTATAAATTCCGCCGGGAACCATGGTAAAAATGTTTGAAGATTGAAAATTGGTGCCATCTATAGAATATTCAAAATCACCTTCATTCGCCGAAGTAATCACAATATTTTCTTCATCTGAAGTTACCGTTTCAATTTCAGCAATATCTACCCGGTTAATTTCAAAGTTTTTAGTTGCAGAACATCCTTCGGCAGTAGTAAGAACTACGCTGTAATTTCCTTCGGAAGTTATTTCAATTTGGTAAGAATTTTCCCCGGTGGACCATTCATACGAAAGTGCGGATAAACCGGCTTCAAGGATCAGGCTGGCACCAGCACAAATTTGTAAAACTTCATCTTCAACCTGAGGGGTTTCATTGATAGTAAATTCAATCGCTGTTTTAGCACTTGGAGTACATTCTAAGCCTTCGTTTATCGCTTCAACATAATAAGTTCCGGGTGATTCCGGCAGATAAGAACTGGTATTTTGCGCCAGTAAATTGCTATTTTCATCATACCAATTTGCGACTTCATTTTCTTCAACTTCAACATTTAAAGTTGGAATTTCTTCATGACTGCAGATACTAATATTACCCGCACTATGTGGTGGCGAGGGAGTTTGTAAAATATTCACCGTAAAAATTTCTGAAACAGAACTGCAAAGATTTGCGTTTAAATTCACAGGATCTTCAGCCACTTTCACCCTGTAGTACCGGGAATTATTTAAAGGCGGAGTGTTATAAATTTCATTATTTTCGCCGGGAATATTTGTCCAGGTTTGGTTATTGTTACTTTCCTGCCACTGGTATGCGTGCGTGTTATATACCGTATTATCTGGAGTCGCTTCCAGCCTAAGGTTTACAGGTGTTTCTTCAGCACAAACATCTATTTTCTTTTCGTCATTTTCAGCAGTAACCGTAGTTAAATCACCGCAAGATCTAAAAATTATATCGTCTATGGCAAGATCGTTTCCGCAGCCACCATCACCATTATTAAACATTTTTAGAATTACAGCATCCTGCCCTACTTCGGTTTGAAAAGTTAGCGCGTATTGCTCCCATTCCGGACTGCTTTTCGAGGGAATATTCCCAGTATTTCCTTCTTTTAATAAGTTCTCATCATTCTCATCCCAGATTTCAAAACGTACATTTATGGGAATTCCACCATCTGGACATACCGTGCTTGAACGATTGTAAATATTGATTAAGTAAGCAGAAAATTCATAGGTGGTATTTTCGCAAAGTCCACTAATCTCTGTTCGGTAAAATCGGCCTGAACTAAAAGAAGCATTTACAATTAAAGCGTCCCGATTGGAAACGGTGCCGTTGGGCAAACTTGAATGCCAGGAAGTGATTACACCACCTATTTGACTGGAAAGTGTATATTCCCCATCATGTGGATCTTGGTCAACATAGGTATAATTGGTAGTGCCGGTAGGTAATTGCGAGACGGTTTCAAAATCTTCGTAAAAAATAGGATCTCCCTTGCTCCCTTCACAAAAGCCTAACTGGGCAAAACCTGAAGTGCATATTATAAGAAAACAAAAAAGAAAGAAAACTTTCATTAAATATAAGGTGAATCCCATAGCAAAAATCCCTGGCTTAAATCTATTTCTGGTATTATGCTACTGTTAGATTCCAGCATCATGCTGGTTTCATATTCCCAAATGTACACAATTACGGCGCTTCCTGAAATTGCATTTCAATTTTTTCAAACCTGTAAGCGTTTGGCCAGCTTTGATTTTCGGCTTCTGCAGCTATTTTCAGAATTCTATTTTTAAAATCGGGTAGTACGCCTTCCTTCAAAATAAATTTTACGACTTCTTCATAAGATTTGAAGATACTTTTACAAAAAGCCTCCTTTAAATTGCTTTTTTCCTCAGCAAAAGTTTGGGCAATTTCGATATTAAAAAGCATTAAATCTGCAGTTAAATGTGGTTCTACCCCAAGTTGCTGAAAATGCTTAATTTCCTTTTGCGCAATAGATCTACGGGCTTTTGGTTTGCGCCTGGTTTCAGGAAAATACTCTTTAGAGATCTTTAATTTGGCTTTTCGAATTAATTCTTCTTCCCGCGGATTAAACACAAAATCGTAAAAAATCTTTACCGGTTTAAAGCGTTCGTAAAGATCTACAATTTGCTCTTCCAGCTGTTCTTTATCTAATTCCTGAAGGTATTTTTTTAATTGGCGTTTACTCATTTAGCTGAATTTTGTTTTCGCTATGGTTTTTTGAAGGTTTTCTGAAATTTCTAATAACCACTGCACCTGGCTACTTACCAATTGCGCTTCCTGTAACCTTAATTGCACATCTTTTTGGTCTTTATCCGGATCTTCTTTTAACTGATTTTCCCTTTCTGCGAGTAATTCCTTATAGGTTTTTAATAAAGCAGAAGCTGCTTTTTCTGTGCGGGCAGCATCAAAATCTTTTAAAGTCTCCTCCTCCGCTAATCCCTTTATTGCATTTTCTAAATTAGTACAAATATGAGAAACAAAAACATCGAAATTCTTAGAAGCAGCTGTAGTTTTATGATTCTGAATAAAAGTCCCCAGCGAAGCCAGCGCCGAAAGAAAAGTTTGATTTAAACCTACAATTTTATAAAGCTGTGCCAATTCTTTCTGCTTGTATTTTGGCTCCTGCGTCATTCGTTGAAAAGATGCACTTAAATTCCCCATTTCTAAAAATGCCTTTTTTCTCGAAAGTTTATAAGATGTTGGTAAAGTTCCTTTTTTATGATAAAACCTATCAATTTCTTCCAGGTATTTTTTGTTGGCGCCAATACTTTCTTTAATCACATTTTTAATATGCTGTGATTCCCAGGCCGGCCATAAAACAAAATTTCCCAGGGCAGCTAGGCCGGCACCCAATACCGTGTCTATAACCCTAAATTGAATTACATTAAAAACATCTGGCTTTAAAAGCGAATAAATAAAAACAATACTCAAAGTAATAAAAACGGCAGCGGTACGGTAGTTTCGTTGAATTAGAGAAAAAGCAAGAGTGAGTGAAAACAGCCCAAGAATCCCATAAACTACCTGGTTTTTTGTTATAAAAACAATTCCCAGGGCTATTACCGCACCAATCAAGGTTCCCACAATCCGCTGTTTAGAACGGTCTTTTGTAAGTCCGTAATTAGGACGCATAATTACCACAATAGTGAGAATTATCCAGTAAGCATTTTCAAACGAAAAGTATAATCCTATGCTGAATCCAACCAGAATTACAATAGCCAGCCTTAAGGAATGCTTAAAAATTGGAGAGCCAAAATTGAAGTTTTCAATAAGCATTTTAGGATCGTAATCCTGCGGAGTAATAAATTGGGAAACTTCTTTATTCTTCAGTAAAACTGGCTCGCGGGTATCTAAATTATGTAAAACCCTCACGATAGTATTTATCTTCTGACCCTGCTTTTCTAAATAATCGAATAAATTCTGAAGTAAAAATGTTTTCTCATTATTTTCTAAAGAAATAAGCACCCGTACTTCCTTGAAATTTTCTTCTACAGCCTTTAAATATTGCCGAATCTCCTTGGTGGTAGATTTCTTTTTCTTCTCAATAACCACAGATATTTCATCGAGCTGAGATGCGATTTTTTTAATCAATTTCTTGAAACGTTCCAGCAATTCCCGGTCTTCCTGTAAAACTTCATCCATTTTATTATAGTCTACAGGATTGGCCATTGCCAGCTCTAAAATATCTACTAATTCAATGAAAATAAGTAGGCGCTTTCGGGCGTAATTCGAATTTCCCGAAGCGCGTCTTGAATTTATAAGAATATTCCGCAGACTTTCGTGCTTCTCATTAAGATCGGTTTGGAGTATAAATAATTCTTTCTGAAGCTTTTCCCTTTCGGCGGTTTCGGTGAGTAAATGTGCCCTTGTCTTTAAATATTTTGCAGTGAGTTCAAGACATTCGGCTAAAAGCTGTTCGGTATGGTGTTTAGGATTTAGAAAATTCCAGATATTGCTTAAAAGTAAATACCACAAACCACCTCCAACGATGAGCAAACCGCGTTCCCAGGGAAGAATTTCAGTAGAAATATTTGCAAAACTTAGTACAATAGCAAACAAACCGGCAAAAGCCACAAGTGATGCCCTAAAACCATAAACCGCCAGATATGCAATCCCAAACATTAAGATTCCTAAAAGTGGCAAAACCAGCCAGAGATAAGCGGAGGCATAACCCATAATAATAGAAACAATTCCTGCCAGCAAAGCTGCGAGAATCACCCCTATATTCCTATGTCTAAAACTACCAGGAATATCACTAGGCGAACTTAACAGTGCACCCATTGCCAGAGCAACACCAATTTCAAAATTACCCAGCCAGATAAAAACCCCCACGGGCGAACCTATAGCAAAAGTGAGCACCATAGCCTTAGAGAAATCGGTGCTTCTAATATATTTCAGGAATTCCTGCCAGTAAGTAAGTATAATGTTGGGCAAATCTTATGCATTTATCGAGGCAAAGTTACGGTGTATTATAGAGTATCAACCAATACTTTAAGAAATGATAACATTTGCCATATAACGAGAATGAATACCCCCGTGAGCTAAAAGCAACAGGATTCAGAATATTTATCAATAATGCTAGGTAGGAAGGATGATTTTAAGTTTAAATTAATATTCGTGAGTTGCAGGGCTACTTTCTTAGCAGTAATTTACTCGATAAGTAAAATTTTTGAAGACCGGATTACCGGTTTGAGAATTTCAGTATTAAAATAATTAAATGGTTTAAAAATGAATAAGAGTATACTTTTAAAGAACCGTCCAAAGGGAAAGCCTTCCCTTTCAGATTTTGAAATCAACGAAATTGAAAAGCCTTCTCCTAAAGATGGAGAGATTTTACTAGAAACCAAATATATTTCGGTAGATCCCTATTTACGCGGAAGAATGCGCGATGAAGAATCTTATATCCCGCCATTTGAGTTGAATGAACCCATAGAATCTATGTTAGTTACCGAAGTTATTGAAAGCAACAACAAAAATTTTAAAAAGGGAGATTTTGTAAGTGGAATGTTGAAATGGGAACTTTTTCAAACCCATAGCGGTGAAAATTTAAATAAAATTGACACAAATCTGGCAAAACCCAGTGCCTATCTTGGCATTTTAGGTTTAACCGGCTTAACCGCACACTTAGCGCTTAAACATATTGGAAAACCCGAAAAAGGTGAAACCCTGGTAGTTTCAGGTGCCGCCGGTGCCGTAGGGAGCGTGGCAGGACAAATCGGGAAAATTAAAGGCTGCAAAGTAATTGGAATTGCGGGAACCGATGATAAAATAGATCATATTAAAGAGAAGTTCGGTTATGATGCTGGTATCAATTATAAAACTACCGAAAATATGAAAAAAGCTATCGCAGAAAACTGCCCGGATGGTGTTGATGTTTATTTTGATAACGTTGGAGGTGAAATTCTGGATGCGGTAATGATGAATATTAACCAATTTGCACGAATTATTAATTGTGGTGCGATTTCTATTTATAATGAAAAAGAAATGCCTACCGGCCCAAGACTGGAAGGAATTTTAATTAAGAAAAGCGCACTAATGCAAGGCTTTTTGGTAAGAAATCACTTTGATGAATTTGAAAGTTCTATAAAAGAACTCGCCGGTTGGTTAAATGAAGGAAAATTAAAATACGACGAAACAATTGTAAAAGGTTTTGATGAAACCCCGCAGGCTTTTTTAGACCTTTTTGAAGGAAAAAATACCGGAAAAATGGTTGTGAAAGTTTAAGTGAATATATATGCGATTTCATTTAAAAAAGAATACTTTCCTTTTTTTGTCATTCGGAGCGCAGTGAAAGGGTCAATAAAAAAGTCTCTACTGCGCTCAACGTGACATTTTTTAATTTGAATTTTGAGCATAACCAGGAATGGATAAACAAAAAAAGAGATTGGCTGAAAAGTCTAGCCGTAAAGCTGAACTTGTTTCAGCTTCTAAGATGTTTTGATATCAACATTTTTAAATCCTGAAATAAATTCAGGATGACGAGTAAAAAAACTTTTCAGGCAACCTCTTTCTACTTATTTCCAATTACACTTATTGTTCTTGGTCTGTGGGCATAATATAAACATCATTGATGTTCGCTCTTTTCGGCTGACTTAAAGAATAGAAGATCGCATCAGCAATATCTTCAGCCTGTAAAGGAGTTAGTTCCTTAAACATGGGCTCCATATCCTTTTTAATTTCGTCGTCGGTAATTGTATCTGTTAATTCTGTAGATACAAAACCGGGATCTATAGAAGTTACGTTAATTCCGTAATTAGGAGCTAATTCTGCTCTTAAACCTTCGGTAAACATTTTTACGGCTGCTTTGGTAGCACAGTAAACCGCGCCGCCAGGATAATATTTATGTGCTGCACTGGAAGAAATATTAATTATATGTCCGCTTTTTTGTTCCATCATAGTTGGCAATACCGCGGAAACTCCATTGGTTACACCTTTAATATTTACGTCTATCATTTTATCCCATTCCTCTACGTGGAGATTTTTAACGTAAGAAAGAGGCATTAAACCGGCATTATTTATTATCCCGTCAATACTTCCAAATTCTTCTAAAGTCGAAGAAACAATCTTTTTAAAGTCTTCTTTTTTGGTAACATCTCCCGGAATCACAAGAGTCCTACCGCCGTTCTTTTCAATTTCATCTTTTAAAGATTTCAATCTATCTTCACGGCGCGCACTTAATACTACATTTGCGCCTTCTTGAGATAATTTTTTAGCAGTAGCTTCTCCAATTCCGCTGGAAGCGCCGGTTATAATTATAGTTTTTCCTTTAATACTCATATCTAATTTTTTTAGGTTTTAATCAAAACTATAGGAATGAAAAGATGGAAACCAATAATTTTAGATTTTTAGTACGCCTTTAACGGCAGTGCCTAACATATATCAATATTTAGGAGCTATACCTCTTAATTTTTTTAGAAAATAAACTATTAAAACAAAATTGACTCACTCTTTTAGAAATTCAGTAATTTCTTTTACTGTTTCTCGAGCACTCCTCCCTACTCCAATTAAGGTTGCTGAAGCATAACCTGTCCAGCCACCATAACCTACTAACCAAAGTCCGTCAATATTATCAGCTTTAGTTCCAGCTGTTTTGATCTTACCTTTAGAATCCGGCTCCACAATTTTATTCAAATGACTCGTGGCATAATGAAAACCCGTACACCAGATAACGGCATCAAAATCTTCTTTGGTCCCGTTTTCCCAGATCACACCGGTTTCAGTAAACTCTATAAAACTTCCGTTAGATTGAAGCACTCCCCTTTCCCGGGCATCTTTCACGGTTGGAACCATCACAATATTTCCCAGACTGTATTGTGCAGGATTAAATTTTTTTCCTTCTTTTTCGGCTTTATACTTTGCGGTAGCTACGTTAAAAAGTACACGTCCGTCAACATTATCGGGTAAATACTCGGGGGCGTTTAAAGTAGCCCAGCTTGTTTTAGCTACTTTTGAGACTTCAGCTAAAATTTGTGCACCAGAATTCCCCTCACCTATAATAAGTACATTTTTACCTTCAACATTATTTGCATTTTTATAATGAGCTGAATGAATTTGTTTTCCGCGGAAAATATCTATTCCTTGTATTTTAGGGGTAAAGGGGGCTTTCCAGGTACCGGTTGCGGATATCACAGCCTTTGCTGAAAATTCTCCTGCAGAAGTTTTAATCTTGAAAACCCCTGATTCTTTTTCAACGTTTTCAACTTTTACCGGACGTTTTACCGGAATTTCATATCGCTCTTCATATTTGCATAAATAATTTATCACGTGATCTTTTGGCGGAAATCCGTTTTCATTTTTCGGCATTAACCAACCCGGAAGCGAAGAATGATCGGCAGGGGAAAAAAGCCTTAACGAATCCCAGGTTTGTAACCAGGCGCCGCCACAGGTTTCCTGCTCATCAAGAACTAAATAATTGAGCCCCGTTCTTCTGAGGTAATACGCACAAGCGAGACCGCTTTGACCACCACCAATTATTATTACATCATAAACTTCAGCCATTATACTAATTTTTCTTTAGGATAATATTTATGTTTTAACCAAAATGCTACGCTTACCAAACCAATTAACACCGGTACTTCTACTAAAGGCCCAATCACGCCGGCAAATGCCTGGCCACTATCAATTCCGAAGACAGCAATAGCAACCGCAATGGCGAGTTCAAAATTATTCCCGGTAGCGGTGAAAGAGATAGAAGCATTTTGCCTGTACCCGGCACCAAAGAATTTGGAAACAAAAAAGCTAATAAAAAACATTAAAATGAAATAAACTACCAGCGGAATTGCTATTAAAACCACATCTATTGGAATTTCTACAATAGTTTCGCCTTTTAAACTGAACATTACTAAAATTGTAAATAACAGCGCAATAAGGGTAAGCGGTGAGATTGCCGGAAGAAAGTTTTCTCTATACCAGGTTTCTCCTTTGGCCCTAACCAAGAAAAACCGACTTAAATATCCGGCCAGGAAAGGAATTCCCAGGTAAATAGCAACGCTTTCGGCAATTGTACCTATAGAAATATCTACGATAGCACCTTCAAAACCAAAATATGGAGGTAATACACTAATAAAAATCCATGCATAAAAACTATAGAAAAACACCTGAAAAATACTGTTTAAAGCTACCAAACCGGCTCCATATTCGCTGCTGCCTTCCGCAAGATCGTTCCATACTAAAACCATAGCGATACAACGAGCAAGACCAATTAAAATAAGGCCTACCATATATTCGGGATGATCCTGGAGAAATATTATGGCAAGGAAAAACATTAAAATTGGCCCGATGATCCAGTTAAGCAATAAGGATACGCTAAGGATTTTTACATTTTTAAAAATCTTGGGCAAATATTTATAATTCACTTTCGCCAGCGGCGGATACATCATTAAAATTAAACCAACAGCAATGGGAATATTGGTAGTGCCAACACTGTAAGAATCTATAATTCCGGCGCTTTCGGGAGCATAATACCCAATGGCCACCCCAATAAACATTGCCAGGAAAATCCATAATGTGAGATATTTGTCGAGGAAATTCATCTTTTTTCGAGCCATAACAAAAAGAAGTTTTTATTCTGTAAATAAGGTTTGAGTAGAAAATTTAATACCAGGAAGCTGCCTGTAAGATTAGCAACATTCATCCCCGGGAGAAATATTAGAATTAAGAAAAGTGGTAAAAAGTTCTTTTATCTGATTCCACTTTTCAGGATTTATGCAGTAACAAACCCGAGTACCTTCAATATCTCCTTTTATGAGTCCTATATTTTTCAGCTCTTTTAAATGTTGGGAAATTGTAGGTTGCGCAAGTCCTACCTCTTGTACGAGATCGCCGCAAATACAGGATTTAGATTTAATAATCTCCTGCAGAATTGCAATTCTTGCCGGATGGCCCAAAACTTTGGCAATTCCAGCCAATTCGTTTTGCAAAGGGCTAAATATTTCAGATTTTGTAACACCCATTTTTAATCGTTTATTGCAATATTACGATAAATAGATTGCTAAAAAAAGAGGTTTTAAAATTTAAACTTAAAAACCTCTTTTAGAAAAAATCTCTGTATTATTTCTTTGGTGGTTGCGATGGTCTCACCTCTATTTTACTTGGTAAGGTACGCTTATTCATTTTGAGTAGATCTACCACCAATTCACCAATATCTTCCGGCTGAATTTTCCACGCATCTTCTTCGTTTGGCGTATGATCGTTAAAATGTGTCGCCACAGAACCCGGCATAATCGTACTTACATTAATTCCTTTTTGCCTAAGATCTAACATAACAGCTTGGGTAAATCCTGTTAAACCAAATTTACTGGCGTTATAGGCGGCTCCTCCGGCAAAGAAGTTAGTTCCTGCAAGACTGGAGATTGTAATAAGATATCCTTTAGATTTTTCTAAAGCATCTAAACTGGCTTTCACACTATAGAAAACGCCGGTTAGGTTTGTATCTATAGTTTCCTGCCATTTCTCTGGTGATAACTCGTCTATAGATCCAAAATGACCAATTCCCGCATTTGCAACCATCACATCCAATTGACCAAATTTATCAATGGCTGCTTTTACAGCTTTCTCCTGACTTTCGTAATTTCTTACATCGGCTTCTAAACCTATAGCATCAGTAGCGCTTAATTCTTTCGCAGCTTTTTCGGCAGCATCTTTAGATCGGCTTGTTATAGCTACATTCATACCCAAATCTAAAAGAGATTTGGCCACGCCGTAACCAATACCTTTACTTCCACCGGTAATAAATGCAACTTTTCCTTTTAATGAACTCATAGTATTTTTAATTTTTAGTTAGGTTAAAGCTACTAAACAATGCAATTTTGCTGAAATCTGAAGAACTAAGATATTGTTAATTTTAGAGGCTATAACCCACACTATATCTAATTAGGGATTAAGTTGAAGTTGTAAGAAATAAAAATTATAAAAACTCTTTTATAGTCGTATTAAAGCTTCTTAATTTCTGTGTTAAATTGTTTCATAAAACTACGAAAGCAGTACATTTGCAAAAAAATTAGTTTAACCTGATTAACCTATATTCTCTTGAATAATATCAAAGCCCAAAAATTACTCAATAAGATTCAGCGTGATTTAATGCGCAACGGAATAATTACCAATACGTTGGTAAACGACCTGAAAGAATTAAGAACCCTTGTGGTAGAAGAAGGACAGCCTTTATTGGCAAAAACCATCAGGTTAACCTATGAACACGTAGACGCATACGATTCTTTTAATATCGCTATCCCCGAGGATGATCCGGTAGAAGAGGGTGAAGAAGCACCTGTACAGGAAGAAGCAACTGGGCAGGAAAGCCTTGATTATCTACTTTCTTTAATGGCAGACCCTTCTAATCGCGTAAATGAATTGGAGCTACGTGAATACGTAAAAGCTTTCAATGAATATGCTGATGAAAACTAGATCTTAGCCCAAATGGGTAAACTGGTCTGGTATTTGAATATATTCGGCATAAAAAACCTTATTGAAGTACCTCGATAAGAAAAAATCCTCGGGGTAACCCATAAGGCATTAGGTGAGATTATTAAAAGGAGCCGATATAAATCGGAATATTTAAATCTCGCTTAGTGAGTAAATTGCTAAAGGAGAATTTGATGAAGAAAGATGCGAAATCTAAAAAGAAGTCGCGCATACGCTTATTGCACCAGTATTATAGTTATACCGGTTTTTACAGCTTTGTTTGGAAAAGTGTAAAAAAGGCAATTTTACCCATAGTTTTATTTGTAGCAGCGCTTTGGGCAATAGATCGTTGGGTGCTGGATATTGAGCAAATGCTGGTAACGGTAACCGAAACTTATTCGCCGCTAGGTATTATAAGTGTTTTCTTTGCTTCAGAATCTTTACTGGGATTAATCCCGCCTGAACTTTTTATAGCCTGGTCTGGAAAATCTTCCAGTCCTATTCTATACCTTTCTTTACTGGCTTTAGCTTCCTATTTAGGAGGTGTTATTTCTTACTTTATAGGTAGATGGATGACTAAGATCCCGGCAATACACGAAGCCATTGAAGTAAAAATGGCGCAACATATTAAAAACACCAGAAAATGGGGTGGATTTTTAATTATTGTGGGTGCCCTACTTCCTATTCCGTTTGCGATGACGAGTATTGCTGCCGGAATTATAAAATTCCCCTTCCCGAGTTATCTGATGTTTGGCTTACTGCGGTTTGTAAGATTTTATCTGTACGCCCTGGTAATATTTGAAATGGTTTAAGGTTTTTGCTTTAAATATATATCATATTTATCCTTTCAAAAGTCAGGAATTTAAAGATCATTTCCGTTTTTTAAATCTTCACTAAACTTCCTCTGGGCAAGCTCCCGAAGTATTCTCCCCGAAGTATTCTCAATGAACCATTATTTAATTTTCGAGGCAAGTCTCGGAGCATTAAACCTCTATCGAGTAACCTTTAAAATTTTCCCAAGTTTTCGTTTATCTGTTTTCAAAGAATTAAATTTAGTTTACTAACCAAACAAATTTTTAAGAAAATGGATTCTAAACTGAAGAAAATAGCCCGGGTGGGTTATGTCGCCAAAGCTACTGTTTATGGTATCATGGGAATACTTACATTTCTCGCGGCCTTTAATATGGGTGGACAAAAATCAAGTAATTTACAGGTAATAGAATTTTTGCAGAAACAGGCATTTGGAAATGCATTACTGGTTTTAATAGGCCTAGGGCTTTTGTGCTACTCGGCTTGGCGATTTATTCAGTCAATTCAGGATCCCGAAAATATTGGTGATGATAAAAAGGGTAAAGGAAAACGTGTAGCCTATTTTATAAGTGCCGTTTTGTATCTGGGTCTGGCCGTTTACGCATTTATGAAGTTGATAAATGCCGGCTCGTCCTCGGGTGGCGGCTCTGGTGGCGGACTTACAGGAACTCTTGGTGTCGTGGTTTTTTCAATTATAGGCGTAGGACTTGTTGTAGCCAGTATTGCCCAATTTAATAAAGCAAAAACAAAGAAATTTCTTGACGATTTTGGCTACAATTCTATTACAGATGAAAAGAAACGAAAAACAGTTAAAAACACAGGCTATCTCGGCTTGATTGCGCGCGGGATTATTTTTGGGGTTTTAGCTTATATTTTTATAAGGGCTGCCGTAGAATCTAATACTTCAGATATGAAAGGAACTGCTGATGCTTTTTCTTTCTTACAGGATTCACCTTATGGTTCGTGGCTAATGGGTTTAGTTGCTGCAGGTTTAGTTTGCTACAGTATTTATGTATTTATGCTGGCCAAATACCGAAAATTTAAAGCATGATATTTTGTTAAACCCATACCAAGAACCCGTTAAATCTAATTGGAGGATTGACATTTCTATGTAATTTCGATAGAAATAACCAATTAAAAAAATTATTATGTTAACGATCATTTTAAATATTCTACTACCTCCTTTGGCCGTTTTTATGAAACATGGTCTGGGAGTTACTTTTCTAATAAGTTTATTATTAACCGCCTTAGGCTGGATTCCCGGCGTAATTCACGCCTTTATAGTAAACGGCTCACGCTAAACTTTGAAATCAACCAACCAATAAAAAGGTCTGAAAATACTTCAGACCTTTTTATTTATAATTAACAGGAAACTAATTTTCTTCCTCTTCTCTCTTTACCACTTCTTTCTGCCATTCCCAGGCGCTTTTTAAAGCTTCATCTAAATGTTTTTCAGTCTTCCAGCCTAATTCTTCGTTTGCTTTCTGCGTATCGGCGTAAGCAGCAACAATATCGCCTTCTCTTCTTCCTACAATTTTATAGGGTAATTTTTCACCGGTAGAACGTTCAAAAGAATTAATTACTTCTAAAACCGAACTACCTTTACCTGTTCCGAGGTTAAAAACTTCAAAATTGCTCTTTTCTTTATTCTGCTGAAGTCGCTCTAAAGCCACAACGTGAGCTTTGGCAAGATCCATTACGTGAATATAATCTCTAATACAGGTACCATCTGGTGTTGGATAATCGTCTCCAAATACCGAGAGCTCTTTTCTTTTGCCAATGACGGTTTGCGTGATAAAAGGAATTAAATTCTGTGGCGTCCCAATGGGCAATTCTCCAATTTCAGCTGTAGGATGCGCGCCAATAGGATTAAAATATCTAAGGGAAATGGCTTTAAAATTTTTATTTATTTTAGCTGTATCAGTAATAATCTCCTCTCCTATTTGCTTGGTATTTCCGTAAGGAGATTCAGCTTTTTTAACGGGAGCATTTTCGGTAATGGGCAAACTATCGGCCTGGCCGTAAACGGTGCAGGAAGAGCTAAAAATAAAATAAGCGTTTTCCTTTAATTGCAGTTCCTGAAGCAGGTAAATTAAGCTCGCCAGGTTATTTTCGTAATATAATAACGGATTTTCAACACTTTCTCCCACTGCCTTAGAAGCGGCAAAATGAATAACTCCTTCAATATCGGGATATTTCTCAAAAAACTCTTTTACCTGATTTTTATTTCTAAGATCTATATTTTCAAAAATTGGGGTTTTTTGAGTGATTTTTGTAATCCCTCCCAGTACGTCTATAGAAGAATTTGAAAGATTATCTATAATTACCACTTCGTAACCTTGTTCCTGAAGCGCAACAACCGTGTGAGAACCTATAAATCCGAGTCCGCCGGTTACCAATATTTTTGAGCTCATTTTGTTTATTTTAATGAAGATGCAAATTAATAAAAATGAATTTGCTAAACCTCAAAGGAAAATATTAATTCCCTGCTAAATATTTCAAGGAAAAGTCTATTCTAAATTACCAGATTCTCTATAAAACCTATCTTTGCAATCTAAATTTTAAACTATGCCCTTAGAAAAGCAAAAAAAGGTATTTAAATATGTAAGTATCCTAGAAGGACTTTCATTTTTACTATTATTATTTATCGCTATGCCGCTAAAATATATCTGGGAAATGCCGCAAATGGTACAACAGGTGGGAATGGCTCACGGTGTACTTTTTATCGCCTATGTAATGGGAGCCATCTGGCTTTTTAAACCTTTAAACTGGAATTTTAAAGAGTTGCTAATCATACTTGGTTGCTCCTTGGTGCCTTTTGGCCCTTTTTACGTAGAAAAAAAATACCTTTAAACTATGAATATAGAGGAAGGATTTAAAAATCTCATTTGTCTTTTTGAAACTTTTCTAATAGACCAGGGTGTAAACCCCACACTCGCACTGTATCTTAATTTACTGCTGAATATCCTGGTACTAATCATGATAATTATAGGAGTAAATTACCTGATTAAAACTTTTGTGATTGAAGCTTTTAAAAGTTTCAGTAATAAGACAAAAACCACTTTTGACGATTTTTTAATCCAAACCAATTTCCCAAAATATATTGGGCAAATTCTTCCTCTGGTTATAATTTATTTTACGGTTCCTTATATCCTGGTCGATTTTCCGCTGGCTATCAAAGCTTTTTATTTTCTAATTGATATTTATATCATATTCCTTATTGTATGGTTAATTAGAAGCTTCCTACGCACCACCAAGAGCTACCTTAGAACTTTGGAGTCCTTTAAGGATAAACCGGTAGAAAGTTACATTCAGGTAGTAATGATTATCGTGTGGTTGTTCGCCTTTATCTTTATTATCGCAGAAATTACCGGGAAAGATGTACTTAATTTTATTATTTCCCTAGGTGCTGCATCGGCAATTTTACTATTAATTTTTAAAGATACCATCTTAGGTTTTGTCGCTTCCATACAGGTTAGCGTGAACGATATTGTAAGAATTGGCGACTGGATTACTTTTAGCAAATACGGCGCAGATGGTACCGTGACCGAAATTACCCTGGCCACCGTTAGGGTACAGAATTTCGATAATACCTTTACTTCTATTCCCACCTATAGTTTAATTTCTGAATCTTTTCAGAATTGGCGCGGAATGCAGGAATCTCCCGGGAGAAGGATTAAGCGTTCGGTTTTTATAAAACAGAATTCGGTTAAATTTATTACTCCTGAAGATTTTGAAAAGTATAAAAACATACAACTTATTTCTTCTTACCTCGATGACCGGCAGAATGAGATTAACGCTTATAACACCACTAACGAAATTGATAAAAACCTTCCGTTAAACGGAAGAAACCAAACCAACCTGGGTATTTTCAGAAAATATATAGATACCTATTTAAACACCCACTCGGCCGTACATAAAGAAATGTACATTATAGTAAGACATTTACAACCCACCGAGCACGGGATTCCATTAGAAATTCTTTGTTTCAGCCGTGATAAACGTTGGGAGAATTTTGAATATATCACCGCGGATATTTTTGACCACATTATCGCTGCGGTTTCATATTTTGATCTTCAATTATTTGAAGCCCCATCGGGGGATGATATACGGGATTATTTCTCTAAGATGAATCCAGAAAGTCCTAAAAAGGAAGATGAATAGGTTTTCCACGCTAAAGAATACGTTTAAAAATTATGTAACTCTATTAATATTTAAACTCAATTCCGGGGAAGATTAAATAAACGATTATCTTTCAGCCGCCTAACCAATCAAAATAACTATGACTTTAAAAGGGTTTCTTCAGGTCTTTGGGATTATCGCCATAGTAATGACATTAGTTCCCTTAGTCGCTGCAGATTTTTGGTGGATTCGTATTTTTGATTATTTGCACATCCAGTTAAGCCTCCTCACCCTAACAGCAATTTCGGCATATTTTATAAGATTTGATATTAAACGAGCCGAAGATTATATTTTTATGGTGGCTTTAGTGGCTTGTTTTACTTTCCAGGTCATTAAGATTTATCCCTATTTTCCGCATAAGAATTATGAAGTTGGCCAGGTTACTGAGGAAAATTTCAGCAATAAATTTAGCCTTTACGCTGCCAATGTTCTTCAGAAAAATGAAAATCCAAAGCTGGTTTTAGCTGATATTAAAAAGCAAAATCCCGATATTTTACTTTTTACAGAAACCAATACCCGCTGGAAAGACGATCTTTCTCCCATAACCGATACTTATCCTTATAAAGTTGAAATTCCTTTAGACAACACTTACGGGATGTTATTCTATTCGCGATTAGAGCTTAAAAATCCTGAAATTAAATATTTGGTAGACGATAGCATACCCTCGGTTCACAGCATTTTAAAATTACGCTCTGGTGAAGAAGTGATGTTTCACGCTATACACCCAACGCCACCAATGCCGCAGCACAATCCATCATCTTCAGATAGAGATGCCGAAATGATGAAAATTGCATTTATGGCCAAAGATTCTGAGTTGCCGGTGATAGTGGCCGGAGATTTTAATGATGTGGCCTGGTCTTCTACCACGGCACTTTTTCAGAATGTAGGTGGTTTACTAAATACCAGGATTGGCCGTGGTTTTTATAATACTTTTGATGCCACCAGTTCTATTATGCGCTGGTCTTTAGATCACGTATTTGTAACCGAAGAATTCAGGGTTGCCGATTTTAAACTGGGGAGTTCTATAGATTCAGATCACTATCCACTTTATATTGAGCTTAACCTTGAACCTGAAAAAGCCGAAGAACAAAAACCCGAGCCGGCTACTGAAGAAGAAATTAAAACCGCCCGGGAACAAATTGAAGCCCAGGAAGAAGAATCTAAAGAAGACGCTCAGAATAACTAAATGCTTTCTGGTTTTCGTTATTATTTTCAATTTCCATCGAATATTTCCTTTACTTTAAGTAATTCTTTACCTAAATTCTTAAATAAAACCCAAAGTAAGTTTAAGGGTTAGTTTTCCTTAGTTTTCTTTCTAAATTTAATTATTGTTTAGCCACGTTTAAGCCACTTATCTAACTAAGAAACAGTGGTTTTAATTTAATAATATTCAATAAAAAACTTTAGAAGAACTTAGAATGCTGAATATATCTGAATTATCGGAAAAATCAATTAAACAAATTTTAACAATCCTTGAAGAAGATGGCAAAATAAGTGCTTCGCTTCCAGGAGCTGGTTTAATTCATATAGAAGATAATTTACCCTACCTGGTTGTTTACAGAAAACGAGAAGATGATCCCGGTACCGAAAGAATAGTTATTAGCGAAGCATCTTATCTTTTAATAGGTAATAAATTTTTTGAAGCTTACCAAAGATTAATTTACGCCCTCGCGGATAAGCTTTCTTCAGATTTTAAATCTTATATGATTTTTGAAATCTATACGGGGGATCCTAATAATTGCTTTACCATTAAAGCTCCGGCTCAAAAATTACCAAGTTCAGTAAAAGTTTTAGAAAAAGAACTTAACAACATAAACGATACATTTTCGGGACTGTATTTAAAAGCCGAAATAAAAGATACTCCCCATCGTCAAAAAGAAGGAGATGAGGATATTTTAAGTATAGATGAAGCAAAAAAATCCGGTGCAGTAATCGTAGGACTTGAAATTCCCCCGGTTTTTCGTAACGAAAACAATGAAGTTTATCCCGTTTTTTTAAGGCAATTTAAAGATTACCTTATTACCTCTATTCACAAAGCATTGTTTGATTATGTGAGAGTGCAAACTACCAGTGGTGTGGGCAGTTACCTTGCCCTTGGCAGAAAACATTTAAAAGAAAAAGTCTTTGAAATTGATAAAGCCCTGGCCAAAATAGAGCGCTCGTACCAGTTTTTATGGCTGGTTTCTCCCGCCAATATTCAGGATATAAAACAAAACTTTTTTGAAAGTAATTATGAAAAGGTTTTAGATTATCACTATAGATTACTTCCTATAGACCCCGATCTTTTAAAACGGGAACTTTATAACCTTAAAGTTGAAGAAATAGACGATCCCGCGATGTCTCATATTTTTAGGGAAAAACGTGAAGAACTGGATCAACAAATCACGATGCTAAGTGAACGCGGTACCCCTAATTTCTTTTATAACAGTATTAGATTATATAAAGGTTTAGACTCCAACTTAAGTCAGGAAGCAGGGCAGATTCTTAGGGAAGTAGACGAAGTTGCCGAAGAAGATAATGCCGAGTTTATTGATGCTAAAGGTTTTAGTAGCCTGGCCCGCCGTGAGTTTGATTATTTTGCTGAGCAAGACGAAAATTTTAAAAGTAAGGTTCACATTCGTAAAGATGTGAATATTATGATGGTGAATAAAGGTGAACTTTATATCCCCGCCGATTATAGAATGAATAAAACCGAAGCTACGGCGCTAATTCAACACGAGGTCGGCACGCACGTGCTAACTTATTACAATGGTACTCGCCAGCCTTTAGAACTATTAAGCAGTGGCCTGGCAGATTACGATCCACTTCAGGAGGGACTGGCAGTTATGTCTGAATTTTTAGTAGACGGGCTTACAGGTAATAGATTAAGAACTTTAGCCGGAAGGGTAATTGCCGGTTCGGCATTGATGGAGGGCGCTGAGTTTCCGCAGTTATTCCGGTTGTTGAAAATGGATTATGGTTTTACAGCCGAAAGAGCTTTTAATATTACTTCCCGCATTATGCAGGGCGGTGGATTCTTAAAAGATATAATCTATTTAAAAGGTCTGGTGCAACTTCGTGATCACCTACAAAACGGAGGGGATTACGAACCTTTACTGGCTGGCAAATTTGGCCTAAAACATACCAAAATAATCGAAGAATTAACCGAAAGAAAAGTATTAAAAACGAGCGCACTGCGTCCGAGTTATTTATTAACCGAAAATGTTACTAATAAATTAAACCTAATCAGAGAGGGGCTTCCCCTTTCACAAATGATAACCTAATGAAAATTTGCTTTGTATTAAACGATATTAAAAACGAAAAATGTGGAACCTCGGTATTATTAATGAATACCGCTCACGCTCGTGGACATGAGGTTTACGCTATGGGAGTTGGAGATTTTAATTTTCATCACGATGCACCTATTAGTATAAATAGTGTACAGGTACCTAAAAACACTAAAACAAAATCACCGGCTAAATTTCTGGAAGCTTTACAGAGTTCAAAAGCGCGTAAAAAGACAATTGCAGCCAATAAACTGGATGTACTTTTTATAAGAAATAATCCCACCGAAGAAGAATCGGGGCGGGAATGGGCAGAACACGCGGGGGTTGCCTTTGGTAGAATGATTCAACAAGAAGGCGTTTTGGTTTTAAATGATGCTAATGCCCTATCTAATGCATTTATTGATAAACTCTATTTTGAAGAACTTCCGCAGGAAATAAAACCCGATTCTTTAATTACCAGGAATAAAGAAGATATTCTAAAATTCTGGGAAAAGAATAATAAGAAAATTGTTCTAAAACCCCTGGAAGGTTCCGGCGGCCAAAATGTTTTTCTAATAGATGAGAATGAGAAGAATATCAATCAAATTATTGAAACCATTAGTCAGCATGGCTATGTAATTGCGCAGGAGTACTTACCGGCAGTTAAGGACGGTGATGTTCGAATTTTGCTTATGAATGGCCGTGTAATGGTAAAAGATGGAAAACAGGCTATCATTAGGCGCGTTAGTGGTGAAGGAGAATTCCGTAGTAATTTCGCCCTTGGTGCTACTGCAGATAGCAGTGACCTTACTCCAGAAATGCAGCGCATTGTAGATCTAACCGCTCCAAAACTTATTCGCGACGGACTCTTCTTTGTTGGGCTTGATGTGGTGAAAGATAAATTAATTGAAATAAATGTTTTAAGCCCGGGTGGAATGGAGCGTTTTAAAGATATAGGCTTACCAGATTTCACCCCTATGGTTATTGAAGCCATTGAGCGTAAAGTTGAATACAAAGAGTTATACGGTCATCAATTTGATAACAGGGAGATTGCCTGTATGGAATAATTAAAAGCTAAAGAATTTTATTATGAGTAATAAACCAGAAAAACATATTCCCAGGATAATTGGAAAGTATACCAGCAATAATAAAGGACCTTTGCTTTTTGTCACTGCGGGCATTCACGGCAACGAACCGAGTGGTGTAAAGGCATTGGAAGAAGTTTTTAAACAACTTGAAAAATCTAAACCCGAAATTAATGGAACTTTGGTTGGAGTCTCCGGAAATCACAAAGCGCTTAATCAAAATAAGCGTTATATAGATGAAGACCTCAACCGGGTTTGGACCGAAGAGAATATAGAGCAAAAAAAATCCGAAACCCACGAGCAAAAAGAAATGTGGGAAATTATAGATATTTTAAAGCAATTTCCGGAAGAAGATTATACCAAGCGTTATTTCCTGGATTGTCACACCACCTCATCAGCGAGTTTACCTTATGTCTCGGTACAGGAAGTGAATGATAATGATGAATGGGCGCATAATTTTCCCACCTTTATCGTACGTGGATTTAGCGATATAATTACCGGTGATATAGATCATTATTTAAGCAGAACTGGGATGACAGGCTTTGTTTTTGAAGCCGGGCAGCACGAAGATAAAACTTCAGTTGAAAATCACGAAGGTGTTATTTGGCTGGCTTTAAAAGAAGCCTGCAAATTGGATCTTTCAAAAATCGAAACTTACCCTGAATGTGTAAATCGTTTTGCTGAAAAAAATGCTCCTGATCAAAAAACATTTGAATTAATTCATCGTCACGGATTGGAAGATTCTGATGAATTTGAAATGGAACAGGGTTATGGGAATTTTCAGAAAATTAAAAAAGGAGAACTTCTCGCGAAACAAAATGGTAAAGAAGTAAAAAGCGAATGGGATGCCCGCATTTTTATGCCGCTATACCAATCTCAGGGAAATGATGGTTTTTTTGTGATTGAAGAGGTTGAAGGGAAATAATTGAAAACATAAAATAAATATTAACATCTTAGATCCTGAAATAAATTCAGGATGACGTATAACCTTATATATGTCCTCACAGGTTTTTAAAACCAGTGAGGACTTTTTTATAATTTTAATTTTCAGCAAATTCCACGCATACCGGAGACATCACCTCAACGGGAAGTAAATGTTCTCCTAATTCCCCGGTTTCCAGGTTGACTTTAAAACTGCTAATGGTAGAAGTATCCTGGTTCGCTGCATAAAGGAATTTTCCCTCAGGTGAAATCGCAAAATTTCGTGGAGTTTCGCCTTTGGTTGGATAATGACCAATCACATTTAATTTCCCTGTATTTTCATCAACTTTAAAAGCTGCAATACTGTTGTGGCCACGGTTTGAGGAGTAAACAAACTGCCCGGAAGGATGGAGATGAATATCGGCTCCCGAATTTTCTCCTTTAAAATCTTCAGGAAGCGTTGAAATATTCTGAATAATTTCCATTCCGTCCTCTTCTATTTTGAGCACACTCAGCGTTGAATTCAATTCATTCATTGAAAATGCAAATTTTTCATCTTTAGAAAAACTGAAATGTCGCGGACCTGAACCTTTTTCTAACTCTAAAAAAGGTTTTTCTTTCGGATTTAGTTTTCCGGTTTTCGCATCAAAATTAAAAATCCAGATTTTATCATTTCCAAGATCAGAGATATAAGCGCTTTTATTATCTGAGGTAATTGAAACCGAATGCGCGTGCGATGCTTCAGGATTTTCTAATTGAATTTTTTGCTGCTTTTCGAGGGTACCATCTCCTCCCCTTTTATAAACCAGGACCACACCTCCCATATAATTCGAGACAAAAACAAATTTTTCGGTTTGATCTAATTCAATATGGCAGGGGGCAAAACTTTCGGTTGAAATTCTTCCTAATTCCTCTAAACTATTATCCTTATTTCTTTTAAAAGAGTAAATAAATCCGGATTCGGCATCACCACCACCTAATTCGCTCACCGCATAAAGATTTTTTCCATCTCTCGAGGCTTTTACAAAACTGGGATTGGTGATTTTAGCTACGGTTTTTTCAGGATGCAAACTTCCATTTTCAGAATCCTGCATGGCTAAAAATATTCCTTTTGCTTTGCCATCTACGTGGCCTTCTTTTTTGGTGTAAGTGCCTATGTAAACAGGTGTTTCCGCGTGTTGAGCGGCACAAGTTGTGGTTAGTATCACAGCCAGGCTAATTAGCGTAATTTTTATCATATTTCAAATTGGTTAAAGCCATTTTTTTCGTTTAAAATAGTAGATCATAAGTAGAAAAATAACAATCATTACTCCCCATAATACAAAGTAACTGTATTCCCACTGCAGCTCGGGGATATATTCAAAATTCATTCCGTAAATTCCTGCAATAAAGGTTAGCGGAATAAAAATAGAGGCCATAATAGTTAAAACCTTCATCACCTCGTTCATTTTGTTACTAATGGTGGTCATGTACATATCCATAAGTCCCCAAGCCATCTCGCGGTATAAGTCTATATTTTCTGAAACCTGGAGAATGTGATCGTGAAGGTCGTTTATGTAATTTTTAGTTCGGTCTTTAATGAGATCATTCTCCAAATTTTGAAATCTGGAAATTACTTCTTTAAGCGGAAAAACCGCCCGGCGAACCCTTAAAATAGCTCTTTTTAAATCCTGAATTTCATAAGTTATATCGTCACTTGGCTGACTTTCAAAAAGTTGTTCTTCCAGCTTTTCTACTTTTTCGCTCAACTCATCTACCACCAGGAAATAATGGTCTACAATTGCATCTAAAAGTGCAAAAACCAGGTAATCTGATCCATTGGTACGAATGCGCCCGTAAGCTTTTTCAAGTCTACCTCGAACTCCATCAAAAACATCGCCACCTGCTTCCTGAAAGGTAAGTACATAATCTTTCCCCAAAACAAAACTGATATGTTCATTTACCAGCTTACCATCCTGATGATAAAGCATTTTAGCGACGATAAATAAATAATCTTCGTATTCATCTATTTTAGGACGCTGTGTTGTATTTACAATATCTTCAATAATTAAGGGGTGGAGATCATAATATTTACCCAGTTTCTCTATCTCTGCCGTATTGCTTAAGCCGTCAATATTAAACCAGGTAATTCGGTCTTCAGCTTCAAATTTAAAAGCATCTTCGGTAGAAGAAGAAATATGCTTTTCATAATTATCTTTATTATAATCTATAACTTCAAGCCTGGTTCCGCCAGATTCTTTTCTACCAACATAGGTTACCGTTCCCGGCGGTTGATTCACCGATTTCATCTTTGGCCGGCGTAAGCTTTGCGTAATCTTTTTTACCATAATCGTACTTTGTAGGCTAAAGGTAGCAAAGTTTTGTTTTTGGATGTATTAAAAGCCGCGCTAAAACTATTCCGCTGAATTAAAAAATACCAACAAGCCTACCTCTGCCTATTAGATATTTTTGGAAAATATATCTTGATTTCGAGGTCAGCCATTGAGAATTAAATTTCGATTATTGAATAAAACTGAGTTTAATCATATTTATATGAAGAAAACGATAATAAATTTACCTAATTCTATTAATTGAATATCTCGCTACAAACAGGTTATTATGAAAAAATCGCCCCTTGATCTCTACCTGCTGTTACCGATTAAAAATTTTATCGAGAAAAAAACTTCAGTTGGATTACTTCTTATTTTCTCTGCAATTCTCGCAATGATTGTGGCAAATTCACCGCTTGCCGATGCCTACCACAATCTCTGGAAACAATACATCCACCTGGGAATTAACGATTTTGTAATTAGAAAAAACCTGCTGCACTGGATTAACGATGGCCTGATGTCTATTTTCTTTTTTATGATTGGGCTCGAACTAAAACGAGAAATACTACAGGGTGAACTTTCCAGTTTTAGAAAGTCTATACTTCCTATTGCAGCTGCTATTGGTGGGATGGTTTTTCCGGCTTTAATCTATTTTTATTTTAATACCGGTTTAGATTCTATTTCGGGATGGGGAATTCCTATGGCTACCGATATCGCTTTTGCCCTGGGTATTCTCTATCTCCTTGGAGATCGTGTTCCCCTTCCGTTAAAAGTGTTTCTAACTGCAATCGCAATTGTAGATGATCTTGGAGCGGTGCTGGTTATTGCCTTTTTCTATACTTCAGATATTTCTGTACAAAGTCTCGCCATTGCAGGAGTTTTTGTACTTATCCTTGCGGCTGCTAATTTAATTGGCATTAGAAACACCTTATTTTATGCAATTATGGGAATTGGAGGCTTATGGCTGGCTATTCTACTTTCGGGCGTTCATGCCACAATTGCGGCGGTTTTAGCGGCCTTTGCCATACCTAATACCAAACGGATCAATACCCCGTTATTTCTTCGGAAAACAAAACTTTTAGCCTACGAAATTAAAGAGGAATTTAGAAACCGAAATAAAACTCCAAAGGAAGCTGATGACCATATTTCGCATACCATTCAGAAATTCACTTCGCTAACCGAAGATGCTACTCCACCCCTACAACGTTTAGAACATGCACTTTACCCCTTTGTGAGTTTCGTGGTGCTTCCAATTTTTGCATTTGCCAATGCAGGTGTAAGTCTGGGTGATGTTTCTTTTAAGACACTTGTAAGTCCGGTGACGATTGGTGTTATGTTCGGACTAATTTTTGGAAAATTTATTGGTATCGTAGTTTTCTCCAGGATAATGGTTTGGACTAAAATAGCCAGTTTACCGAATAAAGTAAAATGGAAACACGTCTACGGAATTGGATTCCTCGCAGCCATAGGCTTCACTATGTCCCTATTTATTACCGAACTCGCTTTTAAAAATGAAAATTACCTGGCCCAGGCAAAAATAGGAATACTCTCGGCCTCTTTAATTGCCGGACTCATTGGATATTTCTACTTGCGAAAAACCGGAAATGAATAATAATTAATCCTAAAGCTGATTTCCATCATATTACCTGAGTCAAATTTTCTAAAAATTTGCGGTTAAATTACTTAAGAATGAACAGCTGTTTTCACTGCGGGGAAGAATGTAAGGAAGATCACATAGTTTTTCAGGAAAAGGATTTCTGTTGCACAGGTTGCAAAACAGTTTTTGAAATTCTGAATGAAAGTGACCTTACCTTTTATTATGATATTCAGGAAAAACCGGGAATTTCTCCCGGTGCTTCAGAAGGAAAGTTCGATTTTCTTGATAACGAGGAAATAACTGAAAAACTGCTGGAGTTCAATGAAAACAATAACCAAATAGTTAATTTTCTTATTCCCTCTATGCATTGCAGCTCTTGTATTTGGGTGCTGGAGAATCTTGGAAAATTGAACACGGGAGTAAAATCGGCCCAGGTAGATTTTCCTAAGAAAACCGTTCGTATTAGTTTTTCTTCGGAAAAAATAAGTTTAAAAGAGCTTGTGTATCTTCTTAGCAGAATTGGTTACGAACCCTATATTTCCCTGAAAGATTACGATGAAAAGGACCACAGTGTAAACCGAAGCTTAATTTATAAATTAGGCGTTGCCGGTTTTGCATTTGGTAATGTAATGTTTCTCTCTTTCCCTGAATATTTTGAAGTAAAAGAGTTCTGGCTGGAGCAATTCAAACATTTATTCAGGTGGTTGATGTTTGCTTTTTCTCTTCCAGTAGTTTTCTATTCAGGCTCCGGTTATTTTGTTTCAGCTTACAAAGGTTTACGAGCAAAAATTTTGAATATTGATGTTCCTATAGCACTGGGAATTGCAGTACTTTTTATTAGAAGTACTACCGAAATTCTCCTTGATCTCGGCACCGGCTTTTTTGATAGCCTTACGGGCCTTATTTTCTTTTTATTACTTGGGAAATTCTTTCAGCAAAAAACCTATTCCTATTTATCGTTTGAGCGGGATTACAAATCTTATTTCCCAATGGCGGTAACGAGATTAAAAATTAATACTTCAAAAGAAGTTATAGAAGAACAGGTTCAGGTTTACCACATACAACCCGGTGACCGAATTTTGATAAGAAACGGGGAGTTAATTCCTATAGATTCGGTCTTAATGAAAGGCAAGGCTAATATCGATTACAGTTTTGTAACCGGGGAGGCAGAAGCGGTTAAAAAAGAATCTGGTGAAACGCTTTACGCAGGTGGCCGCCAACAAGGCGGAATCCTGGAAATTGAAGCTATAAAAGCCATAGACCAGAGTTATTTAACCAAACTTTGGAGCAATGAAGTCTTCAAAAAAGACAGGAAAGGACAATTCCAAAGTTTAATCAATCAAATAAGCAAACGCTTTACCGCCGGGGTTTTGAGTATTGCATTTTTATCAACGCTTTTCTGGTTGATTTACGATCCTTCTATAGCGCTAAATGTATTTACAGCAGTTCTAATCATCGCCTGTCCCTGTGCTATTGCATTAGCTACACCGTTTACACTTGGCAATTTGCTGCGCATCTACGGAAGAAATAAATTCTACTTAAAAGACGCCGTGGTGATAGAACAAATCGCGAAAATAGATTGTCTTGTTTTTGATAAAACCGGCACTATAACTTCCAATAAAACAACCGAAGTTTTCTACGAAGGTTTAAAACTTAATGCAGAAGAAGAACAATTGCTTAGTAGCAGTTTAAGAGCATCAGGACATCCACTTAGCCGGCAACTCTACCAGATACTGGATAAGAATAATATTCTGAGTTTAGATGAATTTAATGAACATACCGGAAAAGGAATCAGCTCCGGCAGTAATGGTAGTAAAATGAAAATTGGTTCCTCTTCTTTTGTTAGGGAAACTGAAACCAAAGAACTCAACAAAACAGCGGTTCATATTAGTAGTAATGAAGAATATAAAGGTTGCTACGTTTTTAAGAATTCCTACCGTGAAGGTCTTGCGGATTTGTTCAAAGAATTAGGAGAAAACAAGAAGCTCTTTATCCTTTCTGGAGATAATGATGGTGAAAAGGAGAGGCTGGAAAATATGCTGCCCTTGAATACTAAGTTTTACTTCAATCAAAAACCTGATGATAAGCTCAATTTCATAAAAAAGCTCCAGGAAGAAGGGAAATCGGTGATGATGATTGGCGACGGACTTAATGATGCGGGCGCACTTGCACAAAGTGATGTAGGGATCGCAGTTTCCGAAAATATAAATGTGTTCTCACCGGCCTGCGATGGAATCCTGGAAGCTTCAAATCTCAACAGGTTGAGTGAATATTTTAATCTTTCAGAAAAAGGGATGAAAATCATTAAGTGGAGTTTCGCGCTAAGTCTTTGTTATAATTTAGTAGGTCTTGCATTTGCCGTAACCGGAAATTTAATGCCGGTAATCGCAGCTATTTTAATGCCACTAAGTTCTATTAGTATCGTGGCCTTTACAACCCTTGCAACAAACCTGGCAGGGAAAAAATTAAAACCTGTATTGACCAAAACCTGATTTCGATCATATTTTAAATTTTAACACCGCTTTAAGTTTGTTGAAAATAATTCATTCTAGATGAACATCATTTACCTCTTACTTGCCTTAAGTGTTTTAGTAGCCCTCATTTTCTTTGTCGCCTTCATCTTTTCAGTAAAAAAGGGACAGTATGACGATGTCTATACACCATCGGTAAGGATGCTTTTTGATGATGAACTAGTTAAAGAAAAATCAGATAAATCCAATTCCACCAAAAACAAGAAATCTAATTAACTATGGAAGTAGAACAGTTTCATTACGATAATAAAATCGTAAAAAAGTTTACTATGGCTACCCTGTTCTGGGGTATAGTGGGTATGAGTGTTGGGCTACTGCTGGCCTTTATGTTTATATTTCCCGATATAACCGACGGAATTCCGTGGTTAAGTTTTGGCCGTTTAAGACCATTACATACTAACGCGGTGATTTTCGCTTTTGTTGGGAACGCCATTTTTGCAGGGGTTTACTACTCTACCCAGCGCCTACTCAAGGCCCGAATGTGGAGTGATTTCTTGAGTAATTTCAACTTTTGGGGTTGGCAGGCAATTATTGTAGCAGCCGCTATTACCCTTCCAATGGGTTTTACCAGTTCTAAAGAATATGCGGAACTAGAATGGCCTATAGATATTGCCATTACTTTAGTTTGGGTTGCTTTTGGTGCCAACCTTATTGGTACCATGATAAAGAGAAGGCAGCGTCACTTATATGTTGCGATTTGGTTCTACCTCGCCACTTTTGTAACTGTTGCCGTGCTTCATATTGTAAATAATATTGAAATTCCCGTTTCAGCATTTAAAAGTTACTCGATTTATTCCGGAGTTCAGGATGCCTTGGTACAGTGGTGGTACGGGCATAATGCGGTAGCATTCTTCCTAACTACACCTTTCTTAGGTTTGATGTATTATTTTGTTCCGAAGGCGGCAAACAGGCCGGTTTATTCTTATAGACTTTCTATTATTCACTTTTGGTCCTTGATCTTTATTTACATCTGGGCGGGACCACACCACTTATTATATTCAACTTTACCCGATTGGGCGCAAAACCTAGGAGTTGCATTTTCTGTTATGTTATTGTTCCCATCCTGGGGAGGAATGATCAACGGACTCTTAACCCTGCGTGGTGCCTGGGATAAAGTACGTACAGATCCTGTTCTTAAATTTTTTGTCGTAGCTATCACCGGTTACGGGATGGCAACTTTTGAAGGACCAATGCTATCGCTTAAAAATGTAAATGCTATTGCGCATTTTAGCGACTGGATTATTGCACACGTGCACGTTGGGGCTCTAGCCTGGAACGGTTTCTTAACTTTTGGTATGGTTTACTGGCTAGTGCCAAGGTTATTTAAAACAAAACTGTACTCTATAAAATTAGCCAATGCCCACTTCTGGATTGGTACATTAGGAATTATTATTTACACCTTACCAATGTACGTTGCCGGATTTGTACAGGCTTCTATGTGGAAACAATTTAATCCAGACGGAACCCTTACCTACGGAAATTTCCTGGAAACGGTTACTTCTATTATGCCAATGTACTGGATGCGTGCTATTGGTGGTAGTTTATACATAGTTGGTGCATTCATTTTACTTTATAATATTATACAAACTGTTAGACAGGGAAGCGCAGTTGAAGATGAGTTAGCTGAAGCCGCTCCTTTACAAAAAGTAACAAGGAAAAGAACCAAAGGCGAAGCTTATCACTCTTGGTTAGAAAGAAGACCGGTAAAACTTACCATTTTCGCTACCATCGCCATTTTAATTGGTGGGGTGGTACAAATTGTTCCTTCGTTGATGGTAGATGAATATGTACCGGTAATTTCCAGTGTAAAACCATACACTCCGTTAGAACTTGAAGGTCGGGATATTTATATCCGGGAAGGTTGTGTGGGTTGTCACTCACAAATGATCAGGCCTTTTAGAAGTGAAGTAGAACGTTATGGGGAATACTCTAAAGCGGGGGAATATGCATACGATTATCCTTTCCTATGGGGAAGTAAGCGTACCGGCCCCGACCTTATGCGGGTAGGCGGTAAATATTCCGATAACTGGCACCTTAACCATATGTACGATCCGCAGAGCACTTCTTCAGGTTCTATTATGCCATCTTACAAATGGATAATTACAGACGAGCTGGATAAAAGTGATACCGAAGCTAAATTGAGAGCTCTTAGTAAACTTGGCGTACCCTACACTTTAGAGGAAATAGAAAACGCCCAGCAATGGATGGCAGAACAGGGAACTCAAATTGAGAAAAACCTCTATGCAGATCCAGATTTTGTGAAAACTTATGAAGCTGAGAAAGAATTTGCAGAACAAAACGGTACCGAATTCGTAGAAATGCGAAACCGCGAAATTGTAGCGCTAATTGCTTATTTACAGCGCCTGGGAACCGACATTAATGCGAAAGATTCAGAAGTATCAACCACTAAAACCAACTAAGCATGTTTAAATTCGTAAAAGGCCACATGGAAAGTATAGACGGGGTAATGATCTACCCGTTAATTTCCCTGCTCATTTTCTTCATCTTTTTTGTAGTGCTTTTCCTGTGGGTAATTACCGCAAAAAAGAAAGATATAGAAGAGGTAAGCAAATTACCCTTGGATATTAACCCCGAAACCGAAGAATTATGAAAACAGTAGGATATTTAAGAATTCTTGGGTTTTTGATTCTTGCCCTGGTTTTAATAGAATTAACCATAGAAACCGAAAGCGGGTGGGCAATTGAAGAATACCCGGTTATTTGGTGGGTTTTAGGTGTAGTTCTCGTGATTGCTGTAGCCATAGAAATTTCTATAGCAGCTTTAGAAAATATGGTTTTTAAAAGCATGAATTCTGAAGCCCAGCAACATTACACCAAGTTGAAAATTGAGAAATCTGATAAGCAATTTATAGGCTTAAAGAAGTTCTATAAGAAAATGCTAAATCAACAGCCTGTAGAGAAAGAAGAAGAAATTCTTTTAGATCACAATTACGATGGTATAAAAGAACTGGACAACGATCTTCCCGCCTGGTGGCTTTATGGGTTTTACGTGAGTATTGTATTTGCTTTTGTGTATATGGCTTACTACCACATTTTTGATGGGGAAAACCAAACAGAAGAATACCTGGCCTCTGTTGCCGTAGCCGAAGAAGAAATTGAAGCCTACAAAGCTGCAAATCCAGATCTCATTGACGCCTCTTCTGTAGAGTTGTTAACTGATGCTGCCGATTTAGAAGCGGGGGAATCCATTTATATGGCAAGCTGTATGGCCTGTCATCGTGCCGATGGTGGTGGTGCTATTGGTCCTAACCTTACCGATGATCATTGGATTCTTGGAGGTGGAATTAGCAATGTTTTTCAAACAGTTTCTGAAGGAGGCCGTGACGGAAAAGGAATGGTGGCCTGGAAATCTGAATTAAATGCTCAGGAAATTGCCCAGGTATCCAGCTATGTATTAAGCCTGCAGGGTACCAATCCGCCAGATGCAAAAGCACCTGAAGGAGAAGTTTGGGAAGGAGAAACCGAATAAATTAAATCTTAAGAAGGAAAAGTTTTGGAAAATAAGGAAGAATTCAGGGATAGTATTGCCACTGCAGACGACAGGGGTAAAAGACTGTGGGTTTTTCCGAAGAAACCTTCAGGAAGATTTTATGAGTATAGAAAATATGTAAGCTATGTATTGCTCATTTTACTTTTTGCCGCTCCGTTTGTAAAAATAAACGGCAATCAATTTATGATGTTCAATATCCTGGAAAGGCGTTTCAATATTTTCGGGTTTCCTTTCTGGCCACAGGATTTTCACATTTTTGTAATTATGATGGTAATTGGGGTGGTCTTTATCATCCTCTTTACCGTAGCATTTGGTAGGATTTTTTGTGGTTGGTTTTGCCCCCAGACCATTTTTATGGAAATGGTTTTCCGCAGAATTGAATACTGGATTGAAGGCGATCGCGGAAAACAAATGCGCCTGGAAAAACAAAAATGGGATGCAGAAAAAATTAGAAAACGTTCTTTAAAATGGTTTTTGTTCTTTGTAATCTCTTTTCTAATTGCCAATGTTTTCCTTGCTTATTTAATTGGAAGTGACCGTTTAATACAATACGTAACCGATGGCCCACTTAATCATTTAAGCACTTTTATTTCCTTATTGATTTTCACTGCGGTATTCTATTTTGTTTTTGCCTGGTTTAGAGAACAGGTTTGTGTAATAGCCTGCCCTTACGGTAGACTTCAGGGCGTACTTCTGGATAATAAATCCATAGTAGTAGCCTACGATCACAAACGCGGTGAAAAAGAAAAAGGAAGGGCGAAATTCAAGAAAAATGAAAGCCGTGTAGAAACTGGAAAAGGTGATTGTATAGATTGTTTCCAATGCGTGCAGGTTTGTCCTACGGGAATAGATATTAGGAACGGAACGCAGTTGGAATGTATAAACTGTACGGCTTGTATAGATGCCTGCGATAGTATGATGGAAGCCGTAGATCTTCCAAAAGGCTTAATCAGGTATGCCAGCGAAGAAAATATTGAAAAGAAAGCAAAATTCAAGTTCACGCCCCGGTTAAAAGGCTACAGTATTGTTTTAGGAATTTTAACCGCAGTTTTGGTTGGGATGTTATTTATAAGGAGTGAAGTGGAAGCGAGAATTTTAAGATTGCCCGGCCAGTTATACGAACGAAAAGCCGATAACATAGTGAGCAATGTTTTTACCTATAAACTGGTAAATAAAACTACAGCCGATTTTGAAGATATTGAATTTAGATTATTGTCTCATAAAGGAGAAATAAAACCTGTAAAGACTTCAAATATTACCGTGCCGGGACAGGAATTAACTGAAGGAACCCTCTTTATTGAAATTCATACAGCAGTATTGGAAGACGAAAAGGAAAAACTAAAAATTGGGGTTTACAGCGGTGGCAGGTTAATAGAAACAACCAGTACGATGTTTATGGGGCCACGTAGTTTTAATTAAAAATAATCAATATCGAGCTAAGCCTCGAAATATTAAATCTCGAATATCAAGTAAATACAGAAAAAGATGAAAATAAACTGGGGAACAGGAATTGTGATTGGAATGGCACTTTTTATCACTTTCATAATGTATTTAGTGATTAATATGCTCACTGATACCAAGTTTGACCACGATTTGGTAACTGAAGAATACTACCAAAAGGAATTGCATTACCAGGAGGAAATTGATGCAGAAAATAATGCATTTTCCCTGGAAGAAAATATTAGTGATCGCCGAGTAAAAGATGGGTGGATCGTAGAATTTCCTAAAAACCTGGAACTTTCTAAAATTTCAGGAAATTTAAATTTTTATCGCCCTTCTGATGCTGAACTTGATTTTAATATCCCGCTTGAATTAACCTCACATCAAATTTTTATTTCTGATAAAAACCTGGTTAATGGGCGTTGGAATATCAATATTCACTGGGAATATGAAGAAACTCCCTATTTATATAAAAATGAAATAGTTTACTAAATGTGGATTTCGGCATTAATATTCGGACTTTTAGGAAGTTTTCATTGCGTGGGAATGTGCGGTCCTATTGCCTTTTTATTGCCGGTAGATCATAAAAATAGCTTTAAAAAATTAGGCCAGATTTCTCTTTATCATTTTGGACGAATAAGTTCTTATGCCCTCATTGGAATTTTATTTGGCCTACTTGGCAAAAGTTTCAGACTATTTGGGCTTCAGCAGCAACTTTCAATTTTAGTGGGAGTTTTAATGATTGTAGTGATCCTTATTCCGTATAAAAAATTCAGTGACTACAACGGTTCAAAATTAATTTTCAAAATTGTTTCAAAAGTAAAAAGTAACCTGGGTAAACAGCTAAAACAAAAATCACCCGATACTTTTTATACCATTGGATTTTTAAATGGATTTCTTCCCTGCGGACTCGTTTATATGGCAGTTTTTGGAGCTATAGCTTCGGGAACAGCTTTAGAAGGCAGTTTGTATATGGCACTTTTTGGCCTGGGAACGGTGCCTTTAATGACTGCCGCAATTTACTTGGGGAATTTTATTAACCTTAATCTTAGATCAAAAATTAGAAAAGCGGTTCCTGTGTTTGTGGTAATAATGGGATTGCTGTTTATACTTAGAGGAATGGGACTCGGAATTCCATACCTCTCCCCTATGGAAATAACTCCGGAAATTACAGCAGCGCAAAGCTGCCATTAACCTAAAACACTTGTTATGAACTTATTTGAAACTCTTGCGTTGGTAAATTGGGAACTGGGAACATTCCTAATCGCTATGTTTGTTGTTGTTTGTGCCGGTTTGGTGCTTATTGTTTTAAATATGATAGGCAGCGGAAATGACAAAGAATAAAAACTGAATTTGGAAAAAATAATCCCCATAAAAATAAAATAGTCCGTCTGGGAATTTCCAAACGGACTATTTTGCATTCCTACTTTCAAACTAAAATTAAACTGTCATAGAAAATAATTGCGTATTTGGTTTCTGTGCCTGCATTCTTAAATCGAAAGCCATACAAATATTACGAACAAAAGGTCTTCCCTTTTCGGGAATGGTTAATCCTTTTTCAGAAAAAATAACGAGGCCGTCTGCTTCCATTTCTCTTAATTTAATAAGTACGTCGGGTAATTCTTCAAAATAATCTTCGGGTGCTGCCCAGCTGGTTTCCAGGCGACACATTAAATTAAGAATGTGTTTTCTTATCACAAGATCTTCTTCATTTAAAATATGCCCTCTGAAAACCGGAATTATTCCGTTGGCAATAAGCTCCTGGTAAGTTTCAACGGATTTTTCATTTTGGGCAAAGCCGTACCAGCTGTCACTAATTGCTGAAACTCCCAAGCCAATCATAGATGCACCAGAAGAAGTGGTGTAGCCCATAAAATTCCTGTGCAATGTTTTATTTTCTACCGCTTTATAAAGAGAATCGGTTTTAAGGGCAAAATGATCCATTCCTATTTCTATATACCCTGCATCTTCCAGCATTTTTTTCCCGGTTTCGTACATTTCGCGTTTTTCATCACCCCCGGGAAGATCAGAATCTTTAAAGCCACGCTGCCCGTTTCCTTTTATCCATGGTACGTGCGCATAACTGTAAAACGCAATTCGATCTGGCATTAATTGCTTTGTCTTTTCTATAGTATCAATAATATCATCTTTAGTTTGAAATGGCAAACCAAAAATAATATCATGCCCTACCGAAGTAAAACCGGCTTCCCGGGCGTGCTCGGTGGCATTCTTCACATTCTGAAAAGGTTGAATTCTATGTATCGCTTTTTGAACTTTCTCACTATAATCCTGTACACCGTAACTTACTCGTCTAAAACCAAGTTCTGCCAGGACTTTTAAATGTTCTTTGGTCGTATTATTAGGATGCCCCTCAAAACTTAATTCTGCTTTACAATCTCTTTCTGCTTTACGAAATAGCATATTAAGTAAAAGTTTCAGATTCTCTGGAGCAAAAAAAGTTGGTGTACCACCACCAAGATGCACTTCCCTAATAATTGGTTTCTCTTCCAGCACTTCCAGGTAAAGATCCCATTCCCGCAATACGGTTTCTATATACGGAGTTTCAACCGAGTGTTTTTTGGTAATTCGCTTATTACAGCCACAAAAAGTACAAAGGCTCTCACAAAACGGAAGGTGTATATAAAGACTAATTTCCCTATTCCCTTTGAAGCTGCGTTTTAAACTGCTTTTCCAGGCACTGGTAGAAAATGTATTATCGTCCCAATATGGCACCGTTGGGTAACTGGTGTATCGAGGCCCCGGAACGTTGTATTTACTAATAAAATTAGAAGACATAAAGCAATAGATTTTTACAAAAATAAAATACACATGGCTTATTTGATATGAGTAAGATCAGGTTCTGTATAAAAAATCAACTAATTTGCCTTTTCATCCGGTTTCAATACTAGAAAAGCGAAATCCTTATTTTTCAGAATTAATAATTACGATTTATATAATATAACTTGTTAATTTTTCTTAAATTTAAATAAATAAACAAATGGAAGTGGGTAATTTTTAATATTCGCATTTATATCTTTTCAAGAGAGAAATTTTATCGGCTTCACTGTTTAATTTAAAAATCAAATATATGTCCCGAAAAATCAATAAGGAAATTCGAATTAACGAAAATGGAAGTAAAGTATTTAAAGCGCTCGTAACTCCAAATTTAATTAAAGAATGGTGGGGCGCTTCTCAAGCCATTGTGGTTCCTGATGAAAATGGTGTTTTTGCTTTAAGCTGGGGAGAAAATCCTGATAAAGCCGACTATATTGCTGCTGCTACTATTTCAGAATTTAAACCGCACGTAAAACTTACTTTAAGTGACTATATTTATTTAGCCGACAATGAATATTTACCATTTAAGTCAAAATTTAAAGTGAAATTTAGAATTCACTGTGAAACTAAATATTGTGTCTTAAAATTAGAGCATTCCGGTTTCCCTAATAAATCTGAAGCAGATCAATTTTATTCTGATTGTGAATCGGGTTGGGAAGAAAACCTGGAGTCGTTAAAAAATCTTGTAGAAAAGGAGAATGTGCCGGTTTATAACTAAAATGTATTTCATTTTAATGAAGAATATAAAAATTAAATTTCTTTTTCTACCTTCAAAGTTTTAAACCAACTTTAAATGAATTCGGCACAAAAAACATTGCTCTACCCGCTTGTGGCATTAATAGTAGGGGCTTATTTTCTATTCACAGGACTGGTTGACGCCAAAGGCTTTCTTGCTCCTTTAGTAACTGCCATAATTCTCGCCCTGCTGCTTATTCCATTGGCTAATCTTATGGAAGGCAAGCTAAACCGGCTGTTTTCATCGCTCTTAAGTACAGTATTATTACTCCTGTTTTCTTTTGGAGTCTTTATTTTACTCTCATTCCAAATTAAAAATTTTGTAGATGATTGGGATAAAATTAAAGAAACCATGACTCCAAAAATTGAACAGCTGCAAAGCTATGCTTACGAACATACAGCTTTAAGCAGCGAAGATCTGGAAGAATATAAAAAGGAAAATGATATAAAAAGTATGCTCACTTCTGGAGGAAATTCAGGGCAACAGGCTTTTAATTTTCTTAATTCTGTAACCAGTTTTTTAAGTAATTACTTACTCACTTTTATTTATATATTTTTCCTACTTAATTACCGAAGACGCTTTAAAATATTTATTCTCAAACTATTCTCAAATCAGCGAAAAAAGCAAGTCAAACAAATTATTGATGAAACTGCGCGCGTGGCCCAGTTTTATTTAAGAGGGAAATTAATCTTAATTATAATACTTTCCATTCTTTACAGCATAGGCCTGGGAATTTCAGGTGTGAATAATTATATTTTAATTGCAGTAATAGCTTCCTTCCTTACTCTTATACCTTTTATAGGAAATATTATCGGGATGGGACTGGCCCTGATATTTGGTTACCTTACACAAGGTGAAACCAGTATTTTAATTGGGGTAATCCTCACTTTTACCCTCGTTCAATTTATTGAAAGTTATGTTTTAGAGCCCTTTATTGTAGGAGATAAGGTAGATATTCATCCGTTTTTCGTGATCCTGGCAATAATTTTGGGAAATATGATTTGGGGTGTTATGGGAATGATTCTGGCAATTCCGGTTTTGGGAATTTTAAATGTAGTCTTTAATCACGTTCCTGCCTTAGAGCCTTTTGGATATCTATTGAGCACAGATGAGGAGAAAGATTAGATTTAAATCTTCCAAAACTATTTCGGGTCTCTAAATAATATGAATGCAAAATCGTGCAGCTAAGCAATTTGAAGGATTTTTAAAAACCCCTCCACTTTGGACGAACTCATTTCTGAAGATAGATCAATTTTTACTTCCTGAAATCGAAGAACCTTTAAAGCAACCCATCACCGAAGATTTACCTTCACTTGCATCCAATTTTGTAATGGGAAAGCGGGTAGAAAGATTCTTTGAATGGATAATTAGAAAAAACCTGAATTATAAATTGTTGGCTGAAAATATGCAAATAAGTCGCAATAAAATCACCCTGGGAGAGCTCGATTTTCTGCTTGAAGACTTAATTACCCGGCAGGTCTTTCATATTGAAATGGTTTATAAATTTTATGTTTACGATCCTTCTTTTTCAACAGAAATGAAGCGCTGGATAGGCCCCAACCGCCGCGATACTTTATTGCAAAAAACTGAAAAGCTAAGAGAAAAGCAGTTTCCCTTACTTTATAAACCTGACACCAAAGACCTATTAAATTCATTAGGATTAAAAGCGGAAGAAATACTTCAGCAAACCTGTTTTAAAGCCAGTTTATTTGTGCCCAAACATCTTCAGGATAAACAGTTCCAGGAAATCAATAATGATTGTGTCGCGGGGATATGGCTTCATCTTAAAGATTTTATTTCAGCTGAATATCGCGATTTTCAGTTTTACGCCCCTAGAAAGCAAGACTGGCCAATGTTACCGGAACACGGTGAAAACTGGGTAAATCATTCAGATATAATTACTAAAATTGAAAATTCATTCCAAAGAAAAAAAGCACCATTAATCTGGGTAAAAAAACCCGGCCATAAATTTGAACGGCTTTTTGTCGTTTGGTGGTAGAAACGATTTTTAAGAAACACTGGTTAATTCCCAGAGAATAATATTATTCCCATTAAATTTGCAGTCTGAACCACACACCCAATGGATCAAAACACCAATGAAGCAATAAAGGCCTCCTGGCTTAGCATTATAGGAAATGCTTTATTGGCTATTGCGAAATTTATAACCGGGGTTTTTGGGAATTCTTACGCCTTAATCGCCGATGCCATTGAATCTACCACCGATGTTTTTTCGTCGTTTTTAGTATTATTAGGGCTTAAATATTCGAGTCGCCCTCCAGATAAAAATCATCCCTATGGCCACGGCAAGGCCGAACCCTTAATGACATTTGCCGTAGTGGGATTTTTAGTGGTGTCGGCCACCGTGATCGCTTACGAAAGTATACAACACATTAGAACTCCGCATAAAGTTCCCGAGCCTTATACGCTTATCGTACTTGCCGTAATTATAATTATTAAGGAATATTTCTATAGAAAAGTTTCTAAAAAAGGAGATGAAACAAAAAGCACCTCACTAAAGGCTGATGCCTGGCACCATCGCAGCGATGCCATTACTTCTTTAATGGCTTTTATAGGAATTTCTATCGCACTTTTTATGGGAAAAGGTTACGAAACAGCCGATGATTGGGCTGCGCTTTTTGCATCCGGTTTCATTTTATATAATGCCTATCTTATTTTACGGCCCGCGCTTGGCGAAGTTATGGACGAGCATATGTACGATGATATGATTGGTGATATTAGAGAAATTTCTGGCCGGGTTCCCGGAGTTTTAGATACCGAAAAATGTTACGTAAGAAAAACAGGAATGACCTACCACGTAGACCTTCATATAACCGTAAATGCTGAAATTAGCGTAAAAGAAGGTCACGATATTGCCCACAATGTAAAAAACGAACTCCTGGCCCACTTCCCCGAAATTTATGACGTACTAATTCACGTTGAACCTGATGATTTTGCTAAACCTGTTTCTTGACATCTTCTTAAGATTAGCGTTAAAGCCCTGCTAAACCCCTTTGAAATAAAGCGAAATCAACTTATCTTGAGTATTCAGTTAACCAAAAAATTAATAAGATGAGTTTGATTAATGAAAAAGACTTGCAAAAATTAAGCACCCAAGACAATAAAACCTGTATTTCTATTTTTATTCCAACTCAAAGAGCGGGGAAGGAAGTACTGGAAGAAAAGAATAAAACCCATCTGAAATCGCTTTGGAAAGAAGTTGGCAACGAGCTTAAGAAAAAAGAAATTTCCGAGGAAAAAATTCAGGAAATTGGGAAACCAATTGAAGAACTTCTAAACGATAAATCTTTTTGGCGCCATCAAAGCGACGGACTCGCAATTTTTGCCGCTGAAGGTTTTTTTGAAAAATACACCCTGCCGGTAAACTTTGAAACGCATTCTTATATTTCCAATGAATTTTATATAAAACCTCTGGTTCCAATGTTTTCTGAAGATACCCGTTTTTATCTACTGGCTCTTCAATTAGAAGATGTGGTTTTATATGAAGCTACCAAATACAGTATAGGTAAAGTAGAGGTAGACGATCTAACCCCTACCCGCCTCGAAGAACGTGTAGGCTTTGATTATAAACAAAAACACTTAGATTTTAGAACCCAGGGTTCCGGGGGAGAAAAAACGATATTCCACGGGCACGGCAGTGGTAGCGAAGAAGAAAGAAAAGAGGAAATTCTAAAGTATTTTAGAGCAATAGATAAAGGCCTGGAAACAATTTTACACGATGAAAATGTTCCATTGGTGGTATCTACACAAGATTACCTTTTCCCAATCTATAAAGATGTAAACACTTATAAGCATTTGTTTGATAAAGTAGTTCCCGGAAACCCTGCAGATACAGATATGTTTGGCTTGCACGAAAAGGCACTACAAACTATAGAGCCGTATCTTGAAAAGACTAAAAGGGAGAAAATGAAGAAATTCGAAGAACTGAACAATACCGATAACACCGGCACTTCAGTTACCGATATTCTACCCGCAATTCAACAGGGAAAAGTAGATACATTATTCCTTGAAAACAGAAGCGAAATTTGGGGTACTTACAATAATGATAATATGAATGTAAGTATAGACGATGAGCAAACGAGTCAGAACTATTCTTTAATGAATTGGGCCGCAAAAGAAGTTTTAAGACAGGGAGGAAATGTTTTTCTAATTCCTGGCGCACAAATGCCCGAAAAACAATCAAAAATGAATGCGCTTTATCGCTTTAATTAAACAAAGCATTTTAATCTAAGAAATAGGAAAGACGGCCACGAGCCGTCTTTTCTAGTAACTAAAAATGCGAGTAAAAAGAGATATTCATAATGACCAATTGTTCAATTTTTGAGATAAGCCCGGGAGCATTTAATCTTTATTATCGAGTAAAAAAAGTATCTTTACCACTTAATTTAAAGTTTTATGGATACAAATCTTGCGGTATTAATAGATGGTGATAACATTCCATCTGCCTATATTAAAGAAATGATGGAAGAAATTGCCAAATACGGCAATCCAACTATTAAAAGAATTTATGGCGACTGGACAAAACCCCATTTGGTTAAATGGAAGAATGTTTTACTGGAAAACGCTATAAATCCCATTCAGCAATATGGTTATACGCAAGGAAAAAATGCTACAGATTCTGCGATGATCATCGATGCCATGGATATTTTGTATTCAGATAAAGTAGATGGTTTTTGCCTGGTTTCCAGCGATAGCGATTTTACAAGATTAGCCACCAGACTTAGAGAGGCCGGAAAAAATGTTATTGGTATTGGTGAAAAGAAAACTCCTGAACCGTTTATCGTTGCCTGCGACCGATTTATTTATATTGAAATTTTAAAGAATTCTGAAAAAGATAGCGAACAGGAAACCGAAAAAGGCGGGAAAACTACCAAAAAGAAAAACGTAGATAAAATTACTCCAAAAGTGGTTCGGCTTATTTCCCAAACAATTTCAGATGTTGCCGATGAAGACGGTTGGGCATTTCTTGGCGATGTGGGAAGCTTACTTCAGAAAAAACAACCCAATTTTGATTCCCGTAATTACGGCTTTCAAAAACTCACCCCAATGATTCATTCTATAGATAAATTTGAAATTGAATCACGTACCAATCAAAGCAGTAAATTCAAATTAATTTACGTCCGCAACAAAGATTAAATATTCGTTATATTCCTCTTAAAATCAATAAATTCCATTTTTCATTCTATAATCTAGGGGAAATTTAAAACCTTAAATTATGAATATCACTTTAGCACAGGCGCAAAAAGTTATTGCTGCTGCCGAAAAGAAATCGAAAGAATTAGATGTGAAAATGGATATTGCGGTGGTAGACTCTGGCGCAAACTTAACAGCTTTTGCCAGGATGGACGGTGCCTGGCTGGGCTCGGTAGATATTGCCATTAAAAAAGCCGAAACCGCAAGATTCTTTGATATGAACACCGGGGAAATTGGAAAATTATCACAACCCGGCGAAGCACTTTTTAATATTGAGCATTCCAACAACGGACTTATAACTTTTCCCGGCGGAGTGCCTTTAAAAAATAAAAGTGGAGACATTATAGGCGCGGTTGGCGTTTCGGGTAGCAGCGTGGATAATGATCACGCAGTGGCAACTTTTGCCGCCGAAAGTATCTAAATAAATGAGCCGTCTGAAGGATACTAAAATTCGTCATTATGAACCAAATTCAGAATCTAAGATGCTTAAAATTAAAGCATTTTAGAAACTGAACTAAGTTATAACTGATGAAATTTGATCTTTCTTGGCGGCCTTTTTTTAATGTCTTTTTTCCAGAACTTCGCTAATATCTTTTAAAGAATATCCTTTAGCTTTTAGTAAAATGAGGTAATGAAAAAGTAAATCGGCACTTTCATTTAAAAATAATTCTGCGTTATCATCTTTAGCTTCAATAACAGTTTCTACAGCTTCCTCACCTACTTTCTGGGCTATTTTATTCATTCCGGCATCAAAAAGTGACACTACATAAGAGTTTTTATCTTCCCGAAGTTCAGGCTCCACTTCGCTCATTCTTTTACGTTTCGCAATAATTCCTTCCAATTTAGTCAGAAACCCAAAATTTGGTTCGTTTTTCTCACCCCAGCAAGTATCAGTTCCTTTATGACAGGTTGGTCCTTTAGGATTTACCGAGATCAATAAGGCATCATTATCGCAATCATTTTTAATATTCACCAAATGAAGATAATTGCCGCTTTCTTCGCCTTTAGTCCACAGGCGCTTTTTAGTCCTGCTGAAAAAAGTAACTTTTTTAGTCTCATTAGTTTTCAAAAAAGCCTCTTCATTCATATAGCCCAGCATCAAAACATTTTTAGTAGATGCATCCTGAATTATCGCAGGTACTAAACCGTCGTTATTTTTATTAAAATCTATATTCATATTTATTTTTTTACTCGATAATCGAGATTAATTTCTCCGAGGCTTGGCTCGGAAATTAAACAATGTTCCCAATGAATGCCCCGTGAGCTTGCTCCGAGGTAGTGCATGCCATCCTGAATTATTTCAGGAACTAATATTTTTGTTGATATAGAATAGAGATGAAAGAGCAAAGAATAAAGATTTCTCTATTCTATTTTCTTTTCTCTCTTTTCTTGAATCCTGTCTTTTTATTCTTATCTCTTTAAAGTCTAACTTCCACCCCATTCCTGCGAAGCTCTTCCTTTAAATCTTTAATTTCGATTTCCTTAAAATGAAAAACACTGGCTGCAAGTGCGGCATCTGCTTTTCCTTCAATAAAGGTATCGCAAAAATGCTGCATATTCCCGGCTCCGCCTGAAGCAATTACTGGAATGTTCAATTCTGAAGATAAAACCGCTAATGCTTTATTGGCAAATCCGGCCTTAGTGCCATCATTATTCATTGATGTAAATAGAATTTCTCCCGCACCGCGTTCTTCCACTTCTTTGGCCCATTGAAATAAGTTTAAATCGGTTGGAACTTTCCCACCAACTAAATGTACCATCCATTCGCCGTTTATCTCCTTGGCATCGATTGCGACGGTAATACACTGGCTCCCAAATTTCGCCGCAAGTTCATTAACCAAATCAGGATTTTTCACCGCAGAAGAATTTACCGAAACCTTATCGGCACCATTTTTTAGTAAAATATCTACATCTTCCACCGAGGAAATTCCACCACCAACGGTAAATGGGATATTTACTTTTTCGGCTACTCTTCGCACCAAATTGGCCAGGGTTTTCCGTTTTTCTTCTGTAGCTGAAATATCAAGAAAAACCAGTTCATCTGCCCCCGATTTCGCATAGATCTCAGCCAACTCTACAGGATCACCCGCATCGCGTAAATCTTCGAAATTCACGCCTTTTACGGTTCTTCCGTTTTTGATATCCAGGCAGGGTATAATTCGTTTTGTAAGCATTTTTTATATTTTAAGTTCCTTCTTATTTTTAAAAGAAGTTTCGAAAGTTTGAAGTGACTCACCCGCCCGCCTTCCAGGCATCCCTCCTTTAAATGGGAACACTTAGTTATTTAAAATAAATTTCTCCAGTTCTTTTAGCTGAATACGGCCTTCATAAATCGCCTTTCCGATTATGGTTCCTTCGCAGCCCAGCTCAGCCAGTTTGGGTAGTTCACTAAAAGTTGAAATCCCTCCGGAAGCGATTAAATTTAACTCTTTATCTTCTGAAGTAGTTTCTTTTAAAATTCTTTGATAAAGTTCAAATGCCGGGCCTTCAAGCATTCCATCTTTAGAGATGTCGGTGCAAATTACATAATTTACACCTTCCTGCTGATATTCCTGGATAAAAGGAATGAGTTCTTTGGTGGATTCTTCCTGCCAGCCGCTCACCGCGATCTTTTCGTTATTTGCATCAGCGCCCAGAATTATTTTTTCTGAACCAAATTTCTGAAGCCAGCTTTTAAAAGTTTCTGGATCCTTCACCGCGATACTTCCACCGGTAATTTGATTTGCGCCACATTCAAAAGCAATTTTCAGGTCTTTATCGGTTTTAAGTCCGCCGCCAAAATCTACTTTCAAACCGGTTTTTGAAGCAATCTCTTCCAGGATTTTGTGATTCACGATGTGCTTTGACTTTGCGCCATCTAAATCTACCAAATGTAAATTCTGAATTCCGTGTGCTTCAAAGTTTTTAGCCACCTCCAACGGATTTTCATTATAAATTTTCTTGGTATTATAATCACCTTTGGAAAGTCTTACGCACTTACCTTCAATAATATCTATAGCCGGAATTATTCTCATTTTTAAGTATCTAATTAGTATTTATTATTTAGCCACAAATTCACTAATATTTATTCTTGCTTCTCTACCTCATTACGAGGGAGCGACAAAGGAGCGTGGTAATCCTTCGATAGATTTTTTCCAGATTAGAGGATCACTTCAGTCGTGCCTCCATCGCAATGACGCGTTCTATTGAAATCTACTTACGTGGCTTTTAAAAAATTCTCAAGAATTTTTTCTCCTGCATCACTGCTCTTTTCCGGGTGAAACTGTACACCATAAAAATTATCTTTCTGGATTGCCGAAGTATACTCCACACCATATTCTGTCGATGCGATGGTTTCTTCGCATTCCTTTACATAAAAACTATGCACCAAATACACGAATTCCTGCTCTGAAATTCCGGTAAATAATTCCGATTTTAAATCATAAATACGGTTCCAGCCAATTTGTGGTACTTTAAGTTTATTATCGAATTTAACCACATTGGCGTGAAAAATCCCAAGTCCGTCGGTATCGCCTTCCTCGCAATAGGTACACATTAATTGCATACCAAGGCAAATTCCCAAAACCGGTTGTTTCAAGGTAGGAATCACTTTATCCAATCCGGTGGATTTCAGCATTTTCATAGCGCTACTCGCCTCTCCCACACCCGGAAAAATCACCTTATCTGCCAACCTGATCTCTTCCGCATTGCTGCTAAGAATTGCATCGTAGCCAAGACGCTTTATTGCGAACTTTATGCTTTGGATATTCCCGGCGCCATAATCTATTATTACAATGTTCATTTTCTTTTATTCAGTAGTTGGTATTGAGTGCTGTTCTTCCATATATTTCATTACTCAATACTCATGTCTATCATCTTTTATAGCATTCCCTTTGTTGAAGGTAAAATCATCTTTTCAGCATCTCGTTTTACTGCCATTTTAATAGCTTTCGCAAAAGCTTTAAAAATCGCTTCGATTTTATGATGTTCGTTCTGGCCTTCGGCTTTTACGTTTAGGTTTGCTTTTGCACCATCGGTAAAGGATTTAAAGAAATGGTAGAACATTTCAGTTGGCATTTTTCCAACCATTTCCCGCTTAAATTCAGTTTCCCAAACAATCCAGTTTCTTCCGCCAAAATCGATGGCTACCTGAGACAGGCAATCGTCCATTGGCAAACAGAACCCGTAGCGTTCTATTCCCAATTTGTTACCTAAAGCTTTACTGAACACTTCTCCCAGGGCGATAGCTGTATCTTCTATAGTGTGATGCTCATCAACTTCTAAATCACCTTTAACATCAACTATAAGGTCCATTTGGCCATGACGGGCTATTTGATCCAGCATATGATCAAAAAATGCAATCCCGGTGCTAATTTCTGATTTCCCCGTTCCGTCCAGATTCAGCCGAATAAAAATATCGGTTTCATTGGTTTTCCGGGAGATTTCGGCAGTCCTGTCGTTCAACTTCAGGAACTCATAAATCTTCTTCCAACTATCGGTTTTTAAAGCAATGGTTCTTTTAACCTTCTCCTGATCGTTCTGTACTTCATCGGTTGCAAGATCTTCGTGGGTGTCAATAAAAATCCCTTTTCCATCAAAATTGTAAGCGAATTCAATATCTGTAAGCCGGTCGCCGATCATAAAAGAATTTTTAAGATCGTATTCCTTTTCATTATTTAAATACTTTTCCTCTAACAGCCCGGTGTTGGGTTTTCGGGTTGGAGAGTTCTCTTTGGCAAATGTGCGATCCATTAAAATTTCACTGAATTCTACGCCTTCATTTTTAAAGGTTTGTAGTATAAAATTTTGAATAGGCCAGAATTTTTCTTCCGGATAAGCTTCAGATCCCAAGCCATCCTGATTGGTAACCATTACAAACTCAAAATCCAATTCAGATGAAATTTTCTTTAAATAATAAAGAGCTTCGGGGTAGAATTCCAGTTTTTCTATACTGTCTACCTGGTAATCTTCCGGCTCGTGAATTAAAGTCCCGTCACGATCTATAAATAATACTTTTTTCATAACTTATTCTTAGTCATTTCCGCCTTCGCGTAAATCTATATTAATTTTAACTCCAAAGCTGGGTTTTCAGCATCCCGTCCTTTAAATAACATTTTCTAACAACTTAGAGCCTGAAATAATCCCGAAACTTCGGGACAGGATGACGCCTAAAAGTTTTTATTACTTATTCTATACTTTTTAAAACTTCTATTAACTTTCTGTTCTCAGCCTCAGTTCCTACCGTAAACCTCAATGTATTTTCGCAAAGAGGTTGGGTAGTTCTGTTTCTAATTACGATTCCTTTTTGAATTAATTGGTCGTAACGTTTATTGGCATTATCAACCTTTACAAGGATAAAATTAGCATCAGAATGATAAATTTTTTCAATAAACTTTACTTCAACTAAAGCTTTACCTACAGCATCTCTTTCTTCAAGTAAATCAGACACTTCGGAATTTACTTTATCAGAATTTAGCACGCGATCTAAAGCTCTTAGTTGGGTTAATTCGTTTACATTATATGGGGGTTTAATTTTATTTAAAATCCCGATAATTTCTGCGGAAGCATAACAAATTCCCAGGCGAATCCCCGCCATCCCGTAAGCTTTAGAAAGGGTTTGCGTAATCACTAAATTTGGGTACTGCTCCAGTTTATTCAACCAACTTTCTTGTGCTGAAAAGTCAATATAAGCCTCATCAATAATAACTAAACCGTTGAAATTGTTTAAAATTTCTGAAACATTTTCTTCTGAAAAAGAGTTGCCGGTTGGGTTATTGGGGGAACATAAGAAGATCATTTTCGTGTTTTGATTTACCCATTTCAGAATTTCTTCAACATTGGGTTCAAAATCTGCATTTAGCAAAACCTCCCTGTTTTCAATATTATTGATATTTGCCAACACTTTGTACATCCCATAAGTTGGAGGCAAAGTGATAATATTATCCTTTCCCGGTTCACAAAACGCTCTAAAAAGTAAATCTAAAACTTCATCGCTCCCGTTACCGAGTAAAATATTCCCCTGGACCACATTTTTTAGCTTTGCCAATTCAACCTTAAGACTGCGTTGCTGCGGATCTGGATAACGGTTAACATCAGTTTGGAATGGATTCTCATTAGCATCTAGAAAAACCATTTCTGATCCGGTAGATTGATATTCGTCTCTGGCCGATGAATAAGGTTTCAAACCTGCAACATTGGGCCGTACCAGGTTATTTATGTTGAAATTTTTCATTCTTTTTTATGGTCTTGTGGAATCAGGACGTAACCCTGAACTCGTTTCAGGGTCTAGTTCGAAACTAATTGAAAATCTTAGATTCTGAAATAAATTCAGAATGACGACTTAACAGCTTTTCCAGACTACCAAATTTATTTAGTTCTTAATTCCTTTAAACGTAAACTCACTGCATTTTTATGGGCCTGTAAACCTTCGGCTTCTGCCATTAGTTTTATAGCCGGACCAATTTCACGAATTCCATTTTCAGATATTTTCTGAAAAGTCATACTCTTCATAAAACTATCCAGATTCACTCCGCTGTATTGTTTTGCATAACCATTTGTTGGCAAAGTATGGTTGGTTCCTGAAGCGTAATCGCCGGCACTTTCTGGCGTGTAATTGCCAATAAAAACCGAACCTGCATTTTGAATCCCTTCAGTATAAAAAGTTTCATCTTCAGCACAAATTATAAAATGTTCCGGGCCATATTCGTTTATTAATTCCAGTGCATCATTTTTATCTTCAGTATAAATAAGACGGGAATGTGCAATAGCTTTTTCCGCAATACTTTTTCGGGGTAAATCATTTAATTGATTTTCAACTTCAGCTTCAACATTTTCTATAAGCTCTTTGGAGTTAGAAACTAAAATAACCTGGCTATCGGTGCCGTGTTCTGCCTGGCTTAATAAATCGGAAGCCACAAAAGCAGCATTTGCTGTATCATCAGCAAAAACCAATAGTTCTGAAGGGCCAGCCGGCATGTCGATTGCAACATTATGACGGGTAGCCAATTGCTTTGCTACGGTTACAAATTGATTTCCGGGGCCAAATATCTTATAAACTTTTGGCACATTCTCCGTACCGAAAGTCATAGCGGCAATAGCCTGGATGCCTCCGATTTTAAAGATTTTCGTGACTCCGCATAGCGCAGCTGTATAAAGAATAGCGGGATGCACATTTCCCTCTCTATCGGGTGGCGTACAAAGTACAATCTCTTTGCAGCCTGCGATATTGGCCGGAGCGGCAAGCATTAAAATGGTTGAAAACAAAGGAGCGCTGCCCCCGGGAATATATAATCCGACTTTTTGAATTGGTCTTTTCTCCTGCCAGCATTTTACACCATTTGTAGTTTCTACTTCAATTCTCTCCGTTTTTTGAGCGCTGTGGAATTTTTCTATATTCGTTTTAGCTAAATTTATCGCCTGCTTTAAATCCTCAGAAATTTGAAATTCAGCCGAACTCACTTCTTCCTTAGAAACCCGGGTTTCTTCAAGGTTGATCCCGTCAAAAAGTTCGGTATATTTTGAAACGGCATCATTGCCTTTCGCTTTTACTTCAGCAAAGACCTGATTCACTGTTTCTTCGATATCTTCTACGGTTTGTGTGGGTCTTTTTAAAATTTCGGACCATTCTGATCTGGTGGGATTGTAAAACTTTTTCATTTTAAAGTACCATTTTTTCAATTGGCGCTACCAAAATTCCTTCGGCACCGTTTTGTTTTAATTCGTCAATAACCTCCCAAAAACGTTCTTCATTGATTACGGTGTGAATTGAACTCCAACCTTTATCAGCAAGCGGTAAAACCGTTGGGCTGCGCATCCCGGGTAGCAATTTAATGATATTATCCAGGTTATCATTTGGAGCGTTTAAGAGAATATATTTTGAAGTCCGTGCATTTAAAACCGATTTTAGCCTGAATTGTAATTTCTCAAGAATCGTTTTTCTTTCCGATGAAATTTTAGGAGAAATAGCGAGCACTGCTTCACTTTTCAGCATTACTTCCACTTCTTTGAGGCCGTTTTTAAAAAGTGTGCTTCCGCTGGAAACAATGTCACAAATCCCATCGGCCAGGCCAATATTTGGAGCGATTTCAACTGAGCCATTAATAATATGCAATTCGGCAGTTATTCCTTTCTTTTCAAGAAATTCATTTACCGTATTGGGATAGGAAGTGGCAATCTTTTTTCCGTCTAAATCTTCAATTCCCGTATATTTCATCGACTTTGGAACTGCAAGTGAAACACGGCATTTTGAAAATCCGAGTTTTTCTCCCTGTATAATATCTTTTCCTTTTTCGATTAATACATTTTCACCAATAATAGCGACATCTACCACACCATCTCTTAAATACTGCGGGATATCCCCATTTCGCAAATACATCACTTCCAAAGGAAAATTACGAGAAGAAGCTTTTAGTTGCTCTTTTCCGTTATCTACAGAAATTCCTGCGTCTTTTAATATTTTGAGCGAATCTTCATTTAATCGACCCGATTTTTGAATAGCAATTCTTAATTTTTCCTGACTCATTTTAATTTTTTTTTATAAATCACAGGGTTTAAAAATCTGTGAGGCTTGGTTTTGATTATAAAACAAAAAAACCCGTTTGAATAGCTCAAACGGGTCTTAAATATGCTGGAAATTACAACACACCAAATTTACCTCGCCTGAGCGCAGTTGTAAAAATGATGGTGATGTAATTGAAACTTCTTCATTGTGAATACAAATCTAAATATAAATTTTAAACTGCAAAACAGCTTTCTGCTTTTTTATGAATTGTTTTATGCGATAATCGGAATTATACAAAAATGTTACCTTCTCGGAAAGTAATTATTTATGGGCCTACAGCGGGCTTTTTCTTAATCATCTACAGCACTAAAAAGCATTTGCCTGAATTTCCAGCCGGTTTCATCACCGGTGTTGCCTTGGGTTTGCTTCAACAAAATACCGATTATTTGTTCTTCGGGATCTGCAAAATATTGCGTGTTGAAATAACCGCCCCAATCAAATGTGCCGGCACTACCCTGCCCTCCTGCAATTTCTCCGGTTTCACTTACAATTCCGAACGAAAGACCGTAGTACTGATTTGGATAATTAAATTTCTCACCCGATTGGTTTCCCATAATAATATCTACCGTTTTTCGACTTAATAAGCGTGTACCATTGTATTCTCCTCCGTTTAGATACATTTGAAGGAATTTAGCATAATCTTCAGCAGTTCCCGATAAACCGGCGCCACCGGAAAAGAAAGAACCGTTTTCGGCTAACGGATAATTAGTATTATAAAATGTATTTGGATAATTTTCCCATTCTCCCTCTTTTTTATGCTGTACCGCCACTAAGCGATCCTTTTTTTCTGAAGGCTGATAAAACCTTGTATCATCCATTTGAAGTGGATCGAAGATTCTTTTTTTCAGAAATTCATCAAAATCCTGTCCTGAAATTACTTCAATAAAATAACCAAGCACATCCAAACCTAAACTATACGTAAATTTTTCCCCGGGTTCGTGGTGTAATGGTAAAGTCGCCAGTTTCTTTACATTTTCTCCAATGCTCACCTCGTCTTCAGTGAATAATTCGGTGATTCCGGCCTTGGCGTAAATCTTTTTGATACGATCATCACTATCAATCATCCCGTAACCAAGTCCGGAAGTATGCGTTAGCAAATGCCTAATGGTAATTTCATTTTCAGCCGGCGTAGTAGTAAAGGTGCTGTCAGATTCTTTAAAATCCTTTAGAATATTAGGATCTTTAAATTCAGGAATATATTTTGAAACAGGATCATCTAAACGGAATTTCCCTTCTTCCCAAAGCATCATTACGGCTGTAGCTGTTATCGCTTTTGTTTGCGAGGCCAATCTAAAAATGGCATCTTTTTCGAGTTCCTTTCCTGAAGCATCTGCTTCACCATAAGCTTCGTGAAAAACAATTTTCCCATCGCGGGCTATTAAAGCTACAGCTCCCGGAATCTGGTTTTCATCAATTGCCGATTTCAGCATTTCTTCAATCTTCAAAATTCTTTCTGAAGACATTCCTACTTCAGCAGGAGCAGCTGTTTCAAGTGTTCCTGAATTATTAATCGAACTGGTTTGTGCTGAAATTGCAAGGCTTCCTATAAAAATAGAAAGCCTTGCAATATTTAAGAAAATAGATCTCATTTTCAATATTTTAATTTGATCCGCCTAAAATTAAAGGTAATCCCCCTTCGCCAGAACCTATAACAACCGTCTTGGCGTTATTAGACTTGGCAAGCTCAACCGTGGCCTGGATACCTTTTTCCTTTAAAATGTTAGGAGTTAAAGAGGCATTCAAAATCTCGTTTGCACGCGCCTTACCTTCGGCATCAATACGCTGACGTTCGGCTTCCTGGGTAGCTTTGGTCAACCTAAATTCGTATTCTAAAGATTCCTGTTCCTGGCGTAATTTACGCTCAATAGCTTCTTTAATATTATCGGGAAGTGAAACATCTCGCACCAAAACTTCATTCACCTGAACATATTGATCCTGAAGTAAAATTTGGGTTTCTTCTAAAATTTCTTTCTGAATAGCTTCCCTTTTACTGGCATACAATTGCTCTGGGTTATATCTACCCACAACCGCCCTTGCAGCCGATCTTACTGCGGGTTGAAGTAAACGCCTTATGTATTCCTCACCTTTTTCACGGTGCAGGCTTCCAAGGTTTGCGTAAGAAGGTTGAAACCAGGTAGAAGCATCAATATTGATCTCAAGTCCGTTAGAACTTAAAACCTGCATTTGTTCTTCAAGCGACTGTTGTCTTACTTCGTAAACAAAAACTCTGTTCCAGGGAGCTACCAGGTGAAAACCTTCATTTAGCGGTGGTTCATCTGTAACTACTCCACCTCCAAAAGTTTTATAAAGCACGCCGGCCTCACCAGAACCTATGGTAACAGTCGATTTTGCAACAAATATTATTAAAAGTACGATTCCTATAATAATAGGAATTCCGAGTTTAGGTAATCTTTCCATCTATGTAATTGTATTTAAATTAATCCTTTGTATTTTCTGAAAAACCATTCTGCGGCGAGTATCAAAACAAGCAGAAATAGAAGGTAATACCAGTCTATCAAAGGTACAATTTTTTGACGGCTTTTTTGAACGGGTTTGTATTTATCGTTACTTAGAAGTGCATTACTTAATTGCTGAAGTTGATTCTGATAATGAACCTGTGTGCCTGAATTTTCTGCCAGGGCTTCCATCGCATTTTTATTGGCCGAAATAAACTGTTGCTCAATATTGTAAGCAATTACTTCAAAGCTGCCGGAACGTGCTATTTGAGAACCTGTTTCAGTAATTTTAAAATCATACTTTCCGGCCGGTAAATTGCCTAAATCTACTTCATAACCGTTATGTTTTAGAACCAATTGAGATTCTATACGCTCTTCTGAATATTCTACGGCAATCACCAAATCGGCATTGGGATCAAACTGATAATTTTGATCGAAAAAATTTGCGGTTAGTTTTATAGCTTCATTTTCATAATAAAATGAGTTATAATCTATGGTTAATCGCTCTCTTTGTTGTGTTGAAGTGATATTTTGAACCAGCTTACCAATAAAATTATCAAATTTTTCGAACGATTTATTCTCTAAATATGTATTGGAGCGCCATCTCCAGATATTTTCTCCAAAAATAAAGGCATATTTATTCTGGCCTTCCCCGGCGATGCCCATTAAGGGCTGTGAAGTTCCCAAATTTTCAATTTCCTGAAAATAAATACTTTCAAAATTATTATTCTGAACGCTAATATTTCCAAATTTATCTTCCAACGGCGGAAATTCCGAAAACCCGGTTTCCTCAAATTGAAACTGATTAAAATTCGGGTTTTTTACAGCGAAAATTTCTTGGAGCTGATTGGCAAAATCTTTTTTCACAAAATCCTGGATTCTATTAAGAAAATTCCAATTGGTTTGTGTGCCCGAAACTAACAGGTAGTTTTGATTATTTTCTTCTAAATCTTCAAAAACAGGAGTAAAACCTGAAGCTGGCTGATATAAAATAATTAGCTGATATTCTTCTAAATTCGATAAATCATCCTCGAGATATTTTATATCGAGTTGTCGTTGCTTATTAGTTTCTATCGACTTTTTAAAAGTTCCAATATCGGGGTGTGGGGCAGCGCTTATCAGTAGAATCTTACTGCGTTCGTCAATAACTTCTACTGCGAACTGTACGGTGTTATTTGCTTTGTTTTTTTCATTTTCTAACGGAATAATTTCGGCTTCATAAGAAAGAACACCCAAGCTTGAAGCAGGAAGTTCAGCCCTAATCACTGCGGAATTATCTTCTGAATCAAGTGAAATTTCTTCAGATAAAATTACATTCTCCCCAGATCTAATTATGAATTTTGAATCTACCTGTTCTTCTCCTGAATATGAAATGAAGGCTTCAACCGGAAAACGATTATTTAAAAAAGCATAGGTATTTACATTTAATTGAGATAATTCTAAATCTGAATATTGTGTGGTATCGCCAACGACCACAGGATAAATTTCCTGGTTATTTCCCGGTTTGAAATAACGAAAATCTCTACCGGTACTTTGATTTCCGTCGGAAATGAGCAATACGGCGGTAGGTTTTTTTCGAGAAAACTCCTTTACCGCTTCCAGAGAAGCGCTAATATTGGTTTGAGTAGCTTTGAATTCAGGTGTAGTTGAATTCAATAATTCATTTCCAAAATTATATTGAATTAGCTCAAAACGTTCCTGAATTATTTCATTAGACTTTAATTCTTCTAAAATATTCTGAACTGTATCTGCCTGCTCTAAATGTGCAATAGATTCAGAGTCATCTACAGCAAGAATTAAATTAGGTTTTTGGAGTTCGTAAGTTGTGGAAGTGATCTTAGGGTTAATAAGCAACAAAAGAAGTATAAAAACAGAGAGAAAACGTAAAGCAAGGTAGATGTAAGTTTCCCTACTCTTGTTTTTATTCTTAAAGAGGTACTGAAAAAAAGCAAACCCCAGCGCAATAATTATGGCCGGGGCTATGAGTATGATGGTGCTTATATTCATTTATGGAAAATCGAGATAAAAGTTAATAGCAATTCTTATAACTACTAACTTTCTAAGTGTGCATTCCACCGTCTACGTGAAGTACCTGGCCGGTGATATAAGAACTAAGATCACTACCAAGGAAAACACAGGCATTTGCTATATCTTCGGGAGCGCCGCCACGTTTTAAAGGGATAGCCTGTCTCCAGCCGTCCACAACTTTTTCGTCCAGTTTCTCAGTCATTTCGGTTTCTATGAACCCAGGAGCGATCACGTTGGTTCTAATATTTCTGGAACCAAGTTCCTGCGCCATAGATTTAGAAAAACCTATAATTCCGGCTTTTGAAGCGGCGTAATTTGCCTGTCCCGCGTTCCCGGTTACTCCAACCACCGAACTCATATTAATAATGCTTCCTTTGCGTTGTTTTAGCATAGTTCGCTGCACCGCTTTGGTCATATTAAAGATAGATTTCAGGTTTACTTCAATCACCTTATCAAAATCTTCTTCGCTCATTCGCATTAATAAATTGTCTTTGGTGATTCCGGCATTATTAACCACAATATCAATTTCACCAAAATCGGCAGCTACATCTTTCACTAATTGTTCTGCTTCCTTAAAACTGGCTGCATTAGACTGATAAGCTTTAGACTTTACTCCCAGTTTACTTAATTCTTCGGCAAGTGCATTTGCAGATTCGGCAGATGAATTATAAGTAAAAGCAACATTGGCACCGTGTTCAGCAAATACTTTTGCGATTCCTTTTCCTATCCCACGGCTCCCACCGGTTATTATAGCATTCTTTCCTTCTAATAATTTCATATTTGTAAAAAGATTGATGTTAATTTATTAGTTCCAAATATAACAAAAGCAAAAGCTAAGAAATAAAAAATCCTCCTGTATTTAGCATTTACACCAAATCAAGGAGGATTAAAATATCACTTAATATGAATTTAGCCTTTCATAACCTCGGCTACTTTCTTGCCAATTTCTGCTGGAGAATCCACAACGTGAATTCCATTTTCTTTAAGAATAGCTTTCTTAGCCTGAGCGGTATCTTCGCTTCCGCCAACAATTGCTCCCGCGTGACCCATAGTACGGCCAGCCGGTGCAGTTTCTCCAGCGATGAAACCTACCACCGGTTTTTTATTTCCGTTCTCTTTAATCCATTTTGCAGCATCTGCTTCTAACTGGCCACCAATTTCACCAATCATTACGATACATTCGGTTTCATCATCATTCATCAATAATTCTACGGCTTCTTTAGTTGTAGTTCCAATAATTGGATCTCCACCAATTCCAATAGCGGTAGTAATTCCAAGCCCTTGTTTTACAACCTGATCTGCAGCTTCATAAGTCAATGTACCCGATTTGGATACAATCCCTACTTTTCCTTTTTTGAAAACAAAACCTGGCATAATACCAACTTTTGCTTCTCCCGGAGTAATTACACCCGGGCAGTTAGGGCCTACCAAACGGCAATCTTTATCCTGAATATAATCGTAAGCTTTTACCATATCGGCAACAGGAATACCTTCAGTAATTGTAATAATTACTTTAATCCCGGCATCGGCAGCTTCCATAATTGCATCTGCAGCAAACGCCGGCGGTACAAAGATTATCGAAACATCTGCTCCTGTTTTTTCAACAGCATCAGAAACTGTATTGAAAACTGGTTGGTTAAGGTGTTTTTGACCTCCTTTTCCGGGAGTTACCCCTCCAACAACATTGGTTCCGTATTCTATCATCTGTTCAGCGTGAAAAGTACCTTCGCTACCGGTAAATCCCTGAACTATTATTTTTGAATTTTTATTGACTAAAACGCTCATAAATTTTTTGATTTTTGCGATTACAAAAGTAGGTTTTTAAATATAAAACCTAAAGTTTTTTGGTGGTTTATTGGGCTTGTACTCTTAAAATTGAATTAAAGTTTTAACTCAAAACCTTTAATTAATGCGAATGTCTAAAAATTAAGACCAGGGACTTTCATCTATCTCTTCGCCAAGTTGTGAGATTTGTACTCCTTTAAAAAGCTTCTCATCCTTTAATTCCCAAATAGCCATAAAATGCGCAAGTGGCATTTCTTCATCAGGATTTTCTATGGTTTTTACGTGATAAGTAAACTGAATAGCGATTTGATGATCTTCCTCAACCGTCTTTTCAATTTCGGCTTTAAGCGATTCATAGTTTTTAGCCATATCATTTCTAATGGCCAGGATCTCATCAAAATCCAGTTTTTTAAGTCCGGTAGTGCCGTACCACGTGAGGTCTACATTGGGATGCAAAAAATTGTCTAATGTTCCCTTTTCATCATTAAATAAGGAAGTATAAAATTTCTCAACAATCTCTTTACTTTTTAAGCCCATAGTCTTTTACTTTAATTTTTCCAGCAATTTAGGTAATTGCCTTAAGAGCGCCAACTCTTTTAATTTTGCCCTGGCTTCCATTGCCGGATTTCCGGTATAGATTTTATTTGCTTTGGTAGATTTCGTTATTCCGGCTTTTCCCATAAGTACGCCGCCTTTTTCCACGGTTATCCCGCTGCGCATTCCAACCTGGCCCCAGACGGTAACCTCGTCTTCAATAGTGACAGCACCGGCTATTCCTACCTGGCTCGCAATTAGACATTTTCTTCCAATTACAGTATCGTGCCCAACCTGAATTAAATTATCCAGTTTTGTACCTTCTTTAATGGTGGTATCCCCGGTAACGCCTTTATCTATGGTACAATTTGCACCAATTTCCACATTGTCTTCTATAACTACTCGGCCACCAGATCTTAATTTATCAAAACCTTGCGGCCGGGTTTTATAATAGAAAGCATCGCCACCCAAAACGGTACCGGAATGTATAATCACGTTATTACCAATAACGGCATTATCATATATACTTACATTGGAATGAATAAGGCAGTTACTGCCTATTCTCACATTATGTCCGATAAAAGTATTTGGCTGAATATGCGTGCCCTCCCCTATTTGTGCCGAATCTGAAACAGATTTTTCCGCTTTTTTAAAAGGTTTAAAATATTGGGTTAGTTTATTAAAATCTGAAAAAGGATTTTCTGAAATAAGTAAAGCCTTACCTTCAGGACAATCAACTTTCTTATTGATCAAAATTACGGTCGCGGCCGAATTTAAAGCTTTATCGTAATATTTTGGATGATCTACAAAAACAATATCGCCGGGCGTTACCACGTGAATTTCATTCATTCCCAAAACCGGGAAATTGGCATCACCAATATATTGTGCATCAATAATAGTGGCAATTTGCTGCAGCGTATGTTCTTGTGGGAATTTCATATTGATTAATATTAATAAAAACTACCTGAAAAGTTCCGTTATCGTCAAGCTGAACTTGTTTCAGCTTCTCAAATGTTTTAATTGTAAATAGCTTAGATCTCCGAATAAGTTCGGAGCAAGCTCTGAAATATCCCAAAACTTCGGGACAGGATGACGATTTTAAAATTTTTCAATGAATCGTTCTTAAAAAGCTACTCCTTAATTCTTTCTTTATATGTACCCTTTTCGGTTTCAATTCTAATTTTGTCGCCTTCATTGATAAATAAAGGAACATTCACTTCAGCCCCGGTTTCAACCGTTGCCGGTTTAGTAGCGTTTGTAGCTGTATTTCCTTTAACTCCGGGTTCAGTATGAGCTACTTCTAACACAACACTAGCAGGCATTTCTACCGAAAGTGGCGCATTATCTTCAGTATTGATAATAACGGTAACCACTTCACCTTCCTTTAAAAGTTTTGGCTGATCTAATGCATTTTCTGTCAGACGAATTTGAGTGTAATCTTCAACATTCATAAAATGATAAAATTCATCATCATTGTATAAATACTGAAACTTATGGGTTTCTACACGAACATCTTCAATTTTATGACCCGCAGAAAATGTATTTTCAATAACTTTTCCCGTGGTGACACTTTTTAGTTTGGTTCTTACAAAAGCAGGTCCTTTTCCCGGTTTTACGTGTAAAAATTCAGTGATCTTATAAATATCGTGGTTGTAACGAATACACAATCCGTTTCTAATGTCACTTGTACTAGCCATTATTTTGTTTTAATTAGAGCTAAAGTATCCTTTCATGATACCTCGCTGTGAGTTTTTAATAAATTCTAAAATTTCGTCCCTTTCTGCGGTTGCCTGCATTTCAGCTTCAATTATTGCAACAGCCTGGGAGTTGTTATAGTTTTTCTGATATAAAATTCTATAAATATCTTGAATTTCACGAATTTTTTCAGTTGTAAATCCTCTTCGGCGTAAGCCAATAGAATTTATACCAACATAAGAGAGTGGTTCTCTTCCCGCTTTTACAAACGGAGGAACATCTTTTCTTACCAAAGACCCGCCGGTAACAAAGGCATGTCTCCCAATACTACAAAACTGCTGAATTGCTGCCATTCCTGCAAGAATCACGTAATCTCCAACATTTATATGGCCGGCCAGGGTACTATTGTTAGAGAAGATACAATTATCTCCCACTATACAATCGTGAGCAATATGGCAATAAGCCATAATCCAGCAATTTTCCCCTATCACCGTTTTCATTCGGTCTGTGGTACCACGATTAATGGTTACACATTCCCTAATTGTAGTATTATCTCCAATAACCGTAATGGTATCTTCGTCGTCAAACTTTTTATCCTGCGGAATAGCAGAAATAACGGCTCCCGGAAAAATACTGCAATTCTTTCCAATTCGGGCACCTTCCATTATAGTTACGTTAGATCCTATCCAGGTTCCTTCGCCAATTACTACATTATTATGAATTGTAGTAAAAGGTTCTATCACTACGTTTTTAGCAATTTTGGCTCCCGGATGTACGTAAGCTAAAGGCTGGTTCATATTTTTTATTTTGATTTTACAATTTGCGCCATAAGAATGGCCTCGGTAGCCAGTTTTCCATTCACATAAGCATAGCCCTGCATTTGGCAAATTCCGCGGCGAATAGGCGCAAGTAATTCTAATTTGAATATTAATGTGTCTCCAGGCACTACCTGTTGTTTAAATCTTACATTATCTATTTTCATAAAATAAGTAAGGTAATTTTCTGGATCTGGCACCGATTTTAAAGCAAGAATACCCCCAGTTTGAGCCATAGCTTCCACCTGAAGTACCCCGGGCATTACCGGTTTTCCCGGGAAATGACCCACAAAGAAAGGCTCGTTCATGGTTACATTCTTTAAACCAATTACACAGGTATCCGTACAGCTATAAATTTTATCTACCAAAAGGAACGGAGAACGATGCGGCAATATATCCATTATATCGGTCACATCCATTAATGGTTTTTGATCAAAATCTATTTTTGGAACATTATTCCGTTTTTCAGCTTTAATTATTTTCGCCAGTTTTTTGGCGAATTGGGTGTTCACATAATGTCCAGGCTTATTGGCAATAACTTTTCCACGAATCCTGGTCCCTACTAATGCAAGATCTCCAACAACATCTAAAAGTTTGTGCCTTGCAGCTTCATTGGGATAATGTAAGGTTAAATTGTCCAGTATTCCATTTTGCTTAACCGAAATATTATCACGATTAAAGGCAATACGAAGTTTTTTAAAGGTTTCTTCGTTTATTTCTTTGTCTACATAAACAATAGCATTATTTAGATCGCCTCCTTTAATTAAACCGTGATCTAATAGAGTTTCAAGCTCATGTAAAAAGCTGAAGGTGCGAGCATTTGCAATTTCGTCTTTAAACTCAGAAAGACGAGAAATGGTTGCGTTTTGTGTCCCCAGAACCTTTGTTTCAAAGTCTACCATAGTGGTCACCTGGTATTCATCGGCGGGCATCACAATAATTTCGCTTCCGCTTTCATCGTCGTGGTAAGTAATTACCTCCTCTACCACAAATTCTTCACGCTCGGCTTCCTGTGCAACCACACCAGCCTTTTCCAAAGCTTCAACGAAAAACTTTGAAGAACCATCCATTATTGGAGGTTCAGAAGCATTTAATTCAATTACAATATTATCTATATCCATACCTACACAAGCGGCAAGGACGTGTTCTGAAGTTTGAATTTTCACCCCCTTCTTCTCCAGGTTAGTACCTCTTTGGGTATTTACCACATAACTTACATCTGCCTCAATCTCGGGTTCTCCTTCAAGATCCATTCTTTTAAAAACATAACCGGTATTCTCTGCAGCAGGTTTAAAAGTCATTTTCACTTTCTGCCCGGTATGCAGCCCAACCCCTTCAAGAGAAATCTCTTTATCTATGGTATGTTGTTTCGCCTGTTTATAAGCCATTTTTAATTTTTTTTTCTAATTGGTTAAGTGTATCTATGGTTTTAGGTAAGTTTTTAAAATGAACATAAGATTTGGCAAAATCTCCATAGCCAAATGCGGGAGAACCCTGCAACATTTCATCGTCTTTCACATTTCGACCAATCCCGGATTGCGCTTGAATTTTCACCCTGTCACCAATTTGCAAATGTCCTGCAATTCCTGCCTGCCCACCAATTAAGCAATTCTCACCAATTTTGGTAGAACCTGCAATCCCAGCTTGTGCAGCTATGGCAGTGTTAGAGCCAATTTCCACATTATGGGCAATTTGAATTTGGTTATCCAGTTTTACTCCTTCTCTTATAATGGTAGAACCCAGTGTTGCCCTGTCTATTGTGGTACCGGCCCCAATATCTACATTATCTTCTATAATCACATTTCCAATTTGCGGAACTTTTGAATATATCCCATCTTCTCCCGGGCTAAATCCAAAACCATCGGCCCCTATTATAACTCCGCTGTGCAAAACACAATTACTACCAATAACTGTTTCAGAATAAACTTTCACTCCCGGAAAGATTATAACATCATCTGCAATTTTTACATTATCACCAATATAAACATTGGGATAAATTTTTACATTTTTACCAATTTTTACGTTTTCACCTATGTATGCGAAAGCACCTAAATAAAGGTTTTCACCAAACTCAGCTGAATCTGAGACAAAGCTTGGTTGTTCAATTCCCTGTTTATTTAATTTTATTTGGTTGTAATATTCCAGTAATTTAGAGAATGCTTTATAAGCATCTTTTACTTTTATTAGAGTGGTGGTAATTGGTTCTTCGGCTTCAAAATCACTATTTACAATGGTTATAGATGCCTGTGTAGAATATATATAGGAAGTATATTTCGGGTTACTTAAGAAGGTAAGAGAACCTTCACCGCCTTCTTCAATTTTAGCTAATTCAGATACTTCGACCTCAGGATTGCCCTCAATTTTTCCGTCGAGAATCTCTGCTATTTGTGCTGCTGTAAATTTCATTCTGGCAAAAGTAAAAAAAAAGCGTTAATGTTTGGCCTTCGGGTAGCATATATAATACTTAACCACTGTTTTTGAGAGGGCTTTTAAATTCAATTGGTCTGATGCTTTAGCCACATCGCTAATCTTTCCGTTTTTATGTAAAATATTAATATTATTATTTTCACTTTTATAGGCAGTATTGGTCACTTCACCGCTAAACACAAAATAATCGGCTTCTATTGCTGAAATATTTTCCTTTTCCTGAAGTGCCTTTCTACGCTTTTCAAGTTTTGCTACCGATGGTTTTTTCTTCTTGATCTTTACTTTTAAAAGATCACGGTTTATAATCATATTGCATAAATTACTCAACACAAAATCCTCGTGATCCTGCCATTCTTTCATTGCCGAAATAATATCGTAATCGTCTAAACGGGCAAAAATAGATAAGGTTTCCGAAGAAAAATTCTCGGGTCCTATTTTGTTGTAAAGAAAATATGAAAGCGCTTTACTGGCATTAAGTTTTTCACCTTTTTCAACAAGCTCTTTGGCTCGTTTTAAAACTCTGATTAAAAGCTGTTCGGCTACCAGACTGGTTTTATGCAAGTAAACCTGCCAGTACATTAATCTTCTGGCGACTAAAAATTTTTCTACGGAATAAATTCCTTTTTCTTCAATAACCAAATCATCCTTCACCACGTTCAGCATGGTGATTAACCGCTCACTATTTATGTTTCCTTCAGCCGCACCCGTATAAAAACTATCGCGTTTTAAATAATCCAGCCTATCCATATCAAGCTGGCTAGAGATTAACTGATTTAAAAACCTTCGGTTATAGGTTCCGCGGAAAATTTGCAGTGCCAGCGTTAAACTTTGGTTAAAGTCACGGTTCATTTCTTCCATAAAAAGCAAAGAAATACTTTCGTGATCAACGCCTTCCACAATGCTATGTTCCATGGCATGAGAGAAAGGTCCGTGACCAATATCGTGTAATAAAATGGCAATTTGCAATGCCTCTTCTTCGGCTTCAGAAATTATAACTCCTTTATGCCTAAGTATCTGCACCGCTTTTTGCATTAAATGCACACAACCAATAGCGTGATGAAAACGAGTATGATGGGCACCCGGATAAACCAAATAAGACATTCCCATTTGCGAAATTCTACGCAGGCGTTGAAAATAAGGATGCTCAATAATACTGAAGATACGCTCACTCGGGATGGTAATAAATCCGTAAATTGGATCGTTTAATATTTTGAGTTTATTAGTTGAAGTCAAGCTTGGTAACGTATTAATTTAGAACAAAGATACATAGATAGACTTTGGAAGTTGAAAAAGCAATTATTAAGTTATAAAAAACCTCAATTTTCAAAATATCAGAAGAAAACTATTAATTAAAGACGATCAATAGAAGGTCAAAAAAACATAGAAGAATTAAATCTCAGTTAATGAGAAAAAATATAAGATATGAATAAGATAAAAATACTTTGGGTAGATGATGAAATAGATTTACTGAAACCGCATATTTTGTTTCTGGAATCTAAGGATTACGAAGTGGTTACCAGCCAAAGTGGAACTGAAGCATTAGAACAAATTGAAGAAGAAAGTTTTGATATAGTATTTCTTGACGAAAATATGCCGGGACTTACCGGCCTGGAAACCCTTGCTGAAATTAAAGAGAAAAGAGAGAATCTTCCGGTTGTAATGATTACCAAAAGTGAGGAAGAGTATATTATGGAAGAGGCTATTGGGTCTAAAATAGCCGACTACCTTATTAAACCGGTGAATCCAAACCAGATTCTGCTTAGTATAAAAAAGAACCTGGATCACTCCCGACTTATTTCTGAAAAAACTACTTCGAATTATCAGCAGGAATTCCGGAAAATTGCGATGGATTTGAGCCAGGTGAATACTTTTGAAGAATGGGCTGAGCTTTACCAGAAATTAATTTACTGGGAGCTACAACTGGAAGGCCTGGAAGATAGCGGAATGTTTGAAATACTGGAATCTCAAAAGAATGAAGCCAATACACAGTTTTGCAAATTTATAGACAAGAATTATCCGTCCTGGTTTGAGAAAGGTGTAGAAGCGCCAATTATGTCACACACTATTTTTAAAGAAAAAGTGGTGCCCGAAATTAACGACAAACAACCTACGCTCCTTGTTGTGGTAGATAATTTAAGATACGACCAGTGGAAAGCTTTAGAACCGGTAATTGCTAATTATTATAAGAAAGAAAAGGAAGAACCTTATTACAGCATTTTACCCACAGCTACCCAATACGCGCGTAATGCAATGTTTTCTGGTTTAATGCCAAGTGAAATGGAAAAGTTATTTCCGCAATACTGGAAAAACGATACCGAAGAAGGAGGTAAAAATAATCACGAAGCCGAATTTTTAAACGAACAGCTAAAAAGACTGGGGAAAAGCTTTAAACACGAATATCATAAAATCACCAGTTTAAAAGCCGGAAGAAAACTGGCAGAAAACTTCAAAACACAGAAGGATAACGATCTTACTGTTGTAGTTTACAATTTTGTAGATATGCTCTCCCACTCCAAGACAGAGATGGAAGTAATTAAAGAACTGGCTTCTAACGATAAATCTTACCGATCTTTAACCTATAGCTGGTTTAAGAATTCGCCGTTGTTAGATATTATTCAGCAGGCACGGCAACTAGGATTTAAATTGATACTCACTACGGACCACGGAACTATAAATGCTAAAAATCCTTCAAAAGTTATTGGAGATAAGAACACCAGTTTAAATCTGAGGTATAAAACGGGTAAAAGTCTTACTTACGAAGAAAAAGATGTACTAGCGGCTTCAAATCCTAAGAGCATACATCTGCCCAGTATTAATATGAGTAGTTCTTTTATTTTCGCTAAGGGAGACCTTTTCTTTGCTTATCCTAATAATTACAATCACTATGTAAGCTATTATCGAAACACGTATCAACACGGTGGCGTTTCCCTGGAAGAAATGATTATTCCATTTGTAGTCTTGGAACCAAAATAGGGGATTAATCCCTGATTTTTAGCATAATATAGGGTATATTAATTTATTCCCTATCTTTGTATTGCCAAAAATCTATTATTTATATGCCGGTTACCTACAATTTAGCCCAAATTGATGAGGCTGTACAGTACATAATAAAAAACGCTAAAAATAATGTTCTGTTATTTTATGGCGAAATGGGTGCCGGTAAAACCACCCTTATAAAAGCTCTGGTAAAAGCTTTAGGAAGCGAAGACAGAGTATCAAGCCCCACGTTTTCATTAGTTAATGAATATCATACTCCCCGGGAACCGATTTATCATTTTGATTTTTACAGACTGGAAGACCCCAATGAAGCCCTCGATATAGGTTTGGAAGAATATTTGAATTCTAATGGATGGATTTTAATAGAATGGCCACAAAAAATACAGGAATTCCTGGAGGAAAACTTTCAAAAAATTGAAATTTCCATACAAGGTGAAAACACAAGAATGTTAAACTTGTGTTAATGAAAAGTTAAAGAAACTCTAACTACATAAAATCTCCGGTGTTAGCACTTTAGAAGGTTTTGGTAAACAGTATTAAACAGAAAACCAGAAGATTTAGAAAATTTTCATATTTTTGCTATTAAATTTTTAGCAGTGTAAAGTAAAAACCGCTAAAAAATAGCCATTTTTTTGCTTAAAAAAAGGCGCAAAAGTACGATTAATGTATTAATTTTTAGTGTATTATAATTTTATAGGTTTGCTTCAGTAAACAAAACGAAACAACAATTTAAACTATAATATTATGAAACTTAAAGCAGTACTTTTCGCAGCAGCAATTTTTGGAGCAAGTTTTTTTGTAACTTCAACTACTGATAACGATACAAACAATAATGAACCAATTATCAAGGAACAAGCAGTGGAAAGATCAAAGATCAAAGTACCTACTCACGGGTAGTATTTTAGGCTTAGTTATAGCCTTTTCCCCTTATATTTTTTATTTATATGAAATTTTCCCAAGCGGTCCCGTTTGGGAAAATTCTTTTTTTACTTATGAAAGTAAATATTATGAAGATGTTCTTACAGTCGCTTGGACATATTTAGGCAAGATAGTTCCTTTAATATTACTTTTTATATGGTTTTTCACCTGTAAACATTGGTGGTATCATACCATTTTGATTCCGATTTCTATGTATTCTTTTCAACTTGTCACTATTTTTTATGAAGATGTTTATTTAGAAGTAAATCTTATGGATACCAATCAACTAATTTATCTTGCCCCTTTTTTTATAATAATTCTTTCCTTAGTTTATCTTATCCGTATCAAAATTTTTGATAGAATTTACGGTATAGACCTTAGCGAAATTGATGAAACCGACGTTTCTGTTTTTTCTCCTATTTCTGAATCTGACCGCAGGGAGGTAAAATCTTTCCAGGAAGAAGAGGAATATTGGGAACCAACTCAGGAAGAATACTATACCCGACTTTAATTCCCGCTATTTTTAAAAATAGTTGTAATTTCCCTTTTCTAAAGTTTTAGCATTTAACTATGGGCAAACAGGTTTCGCCTTTTACCAAAGAGCAATTAATTCCGCAGGAAGAAACCTTGGAAATCTACAAAAACAAGGGACAGCTATTTATTGGCGTTCCTAAAGAAACCTCTTACCAGGAAAAACGCATTTGTTTAAGTCCCGATGCCGTTGCGGCAATCACTGCTCACGGCCATAGGGTTATGATAGAATCCGGAGCCGGAAAATGGGCTCGTTTCAGCGATAAAGATTACTCCAATGCCGGTGCAGAAATCACCAAAGACACCAGCAAAGTTTTCTCCTGCCCTACTATTCTTAAAATTGAACCTCCATCTATTGAAGAATTGGATTTAATAAATCCCCAAACCATTTTAATTTCTGCGCTTCAGCTTAAAACACAGTGCAAAGAATATTTTCAGAAATTAGCTTCTAAGCGAATTACGGCTTTAGGCTTCGAATTTATTCGGGATGATGATGGAAGTTATCCTATTGTTAGGGCTTTAAGTGAAATTGCTGGGACTGCTTCTGTATTAATTGCTTCAGAAATTATGAGCAATAACGTAAACGGTAACGGTCTAATGTTTGGGAATATAAGTGGTGTGCCCCCGGTAGAAGTAGTAATTCTTGGCGCCGGTACAGTTGGTGAATTTGCTGCCCGTTCGGCTTTGGGTCTTGGTGCAAGTATTAAGGTATTTGACAGTTCGCTTACCCGGTTAAGAGATATTCAAACCAATCTTAATCAAACTTTCTATACCTCTACCATTCAGCCTAAAAATTTAAGCAAAGCCATAAAGCGTTGCGATGTTTTAATTGGTGCAGTTCGCGGCAAAAATCGTTCTCCGGTTCTAATTACCGAGGATATGGTAACCAGTATGAAACGTGGGGCTGTTATTATAGATGTAAGTATAGATATGGGTGGTTGTATTGAAACCAGCGAAATTACCACGCATGATAAACCTATATTTACCAAACATAATATTTTACATTATTGTGTTCCAAATATTCCGTCCAGGTACGCGAGAACTTCCTCACTTTCAATAAGTAACATTTTTACACCTTATCTTTTACATATTGCCGAAGAAGGCGGACTCGAAAACACCTTACGATTTAATAAAGGTTTGAGAAATGGTTTGTACTTTTACCACGGAATTTTAACCAACAAATCTATAGCCGATTGGTTTGATCTTTCTTACCGGGACATTAATTTGCTCATTTTTTAGATCAATTTTCAATCAAATTCACTTCCTTAAAATAATTAAATGAAACTAATTCATAGAATTGGATATTTCTCCGTAGGCCTGTTCTTCGGAATTATGATTTTACTTTTCTTTTTAAGCGGAAAAAAAACTTCCTGTGATTATTCTCCCGATGCCCGCGTTTTAAAGAATATTAGAATTAAAGAGCGGGTTTTTACCGAAGAGGCTTTTAGCTATTTTGAGAATAATAAATTAGATACGGCTTTAGTCTCATTAAGCCTGGAAGATGGTGATGTTGATTTTAGCCGAAGCAATACCGAAACCGGTCCTTGCAATATTTACCTGATTACTAACGAAGTTGATTCAGCTATCCTGGAGCTTCAAATTGAAAACTGCGATAGCACAGCTACGATTCAGAAAGCAGTTTTAAAGGATTAATTCTGAAAATAATTGTCACCCTGAGCACAGTCGAAGGGTTTTTAAACATTTCAACTGCACCAGAAGTGACATTTTATTTATAATTTATTCAGAAAGAATTTGAGCAGTATGTTCTTTGGTTTTAACCTTCTTGATCACTTCTTCAATTTTACCTTCTTCGTCAATAATAAAAGTAGTTCTGTGAATTCCGTCATACTCCTTGCCCATAAATTTCTTTTGTCCCCAAACACCGTAAGCCTGAATCACTTCTTTATCCTCATCGGCCAGTAGCGGAAATGGAAATTCATATTTATTTTTAAAATTACTCTGTCTTTTTTGAGTATCGGCGCTAACACCTAAGATCGAATAACCTTTTTCCCGAAAACGCTCCCAATTATCCCTAAGGTTACAGGCTTCAGCCGTACAACCCGGAGTACTGGCTTTGGGATAGAAAAATAAAACCAGTTTTTTACCTTTAAAATCTGATAAATTTACTGTATTTCCATCCTGATCTTTTACTGAAAATTCTGGGGCCTTGTCACCCGCTTCTAGTGTTGTCATAATTCTTATTTTTGCAATGATTAACCGCCGGGTATCCCCTGAGGTATTAATTATTAAATTTCCGAAATTTATAAATCAATTGGAAATTCCTTTTAATCTCACTTATCGAGTAAATTTAAACAATATGACCAAACAAGAAAAGGTACAGTTCGTAATTGATACCTTAAACGATATTTATCCTGAAATTCCAATTCCGTTAGATCACAAAGATCCTTATACCTTATTGATTGCCGTTTTACTTTCAGCCCAAAGTACCGATGTAAAAGTAAACCAGATTACTCCCAAAATTTTCGAAATTGCCGATAACCCAAAGGATATGGTAAAACTTTCAGTAGAAGAGATCAGGGGAATAATTAAACCGGTCGGTCTTTCGCCAATGAAATCTAAAGGAATCCACGGGTTATCTGAAATTCTACTGGAAAAATATAATGGTGAAGTTCCTGCCAGTTTTGAAGCTCTTGAAGCTCTACCCGCGGTTGGGCATAAAACGGCGAGTGTGGTGATGGCTCAGGCTTTTAATGTTCCTGCATTTCCTGTAGATACCCATATTCATCGGTTAATGTACCGTTGGAATTTAAGCAATGGCAAAAATGTTATTCAAACTGAAAAAGATGCGAAGCGTTTATTTCCAAAAGACCTATGGAACAAACTTCATTTACAAATTATTTGGTATGGGCGCCAGTATTCACCGGCAAGAGGCTGGGATTTAGAGAAAGATATAATCACCAAAGAAATTGGTAGAAAATCTGTCGTTAGCGAATATTATAAAAAGAAGAAATAAATATAAAAGTAAAGAGGCTGTCTGAAATGATCTATTTTTCATCAAGCTGTCCCGAAATTTCAGGATTCAGCTTCTAAAATGTTTTGAATATCAACAAATTAGATCCTGAAGCAAGTTCAGGATGACGGCCTTAATAAATTTTCAAACAGCCTTTTTTCTAAAATCTAATTAAGAATGGTACCGAATTTAATTCCGTTATTTTCTACCACTCTTAATGCTTTTGAATAATTTAAAAGAAACTGTACCGTTTCTTTTTGGGGTTTCAAATCCTTAAACTGATCTTTTTTTGATAGTTTTTTAGTGTAAAGTTTCCTCATTAGATAATATTTTGCGTTGGTTTCTTATTCTAACGCAATCTTTTGAGGAATATTATAGATTAATTTGTTAAAACCAAATTATGTTTTTCAATAATCTTCCTAAGATTGATTAATGCGTAGCGCATTCTCCCCAAAGCCGTGTTTATACTCACTCCAGTGCGTTCAGAAATTTCTTTAAAACTCATATCCTTATAGATTCTCATAGTAAGAACCTCCAATTGATCTTCGGGCAGCTCTTTAATGAGCTCTTTAACATCATTTTCAATCTGGTCTTTAATAATTTGAGTTTCAATATTCAATTCAGAAGCACTCAAAACCGAAAAAATATTAAAGTCGCCACTATTATCAAATTTAGGCATACGTTTATTTCTTCTAAAATGGTCTATAACCAGATTATGTGCAATTCGCATCACCCAGGGAAGAAACTTGCCTTCTTCATTGTATTTCCCTCGTTTAAGCGTGTTAATGACTTTAATAAAGGTATCCTGAAAAATATCTTCAGCAACATCCCTGTCAAAAACTTTAGAGAAAATAAAACTATAAATTCGGTGTTGGTGCCTATTAATAAGCTTGCTTAGGGCAATTTCGTTTCCTTGCATGTATTCACGCACAAGAACAGCGTCAGTTATTTCAACGTTATTCATATCAGTTACTTTTGTTCAGGATGGTTGGGGCTCCTGAGGTTAGGTTATTTAGTTTCTAAAAGTAACTTTGTGCTATAGGCAGGTGTGGTTTTTAAATTTTTGAATGACCAAATATAGCAAGATATATTTAACAAAAGCAAACAAAAGTTTAATTTTTTAACATTACAATAGGATTTTTATGGCTTTTTACACTGCTGCTTATTAAGTACCTTTGCATTCTTGAACTAGAAAAATAAGCATGAATATTGACGTTGCCAAGGTAAATCCTAAAGAAAATATAATCATAAAAGGTGCAAAACTGCACAATCTTAAGAATATAAATGTAGTTATCCCCCGTAATAAACTGGTGGTAATTACAGGCCTTTCCGGTTCAGGAAAGTCCAGTTTAGCATTTGATACGCTTTATGCTGAAGGCCAACGCCGCTATGTAGAGAGCCTTTCGTCTTATGCAAGACAGTTTTTAGGCCGATTAAACAAACCTAAAGTTGATTATATTAAAGGAATTGCACCTGCTATAGCTATTGAGCAGAAAGTAAATTCTACCAATCCGCGTTCTACCGTGGGAACTTCTACTGAAATTTACGATTACCTGAAATTACTTTATGCCAGAATAGGACGAACCTACTCCCCTGTTTCAGGAAACGAGGTAAAACGCGATCGCGTGGCCGATGTTATAGATCACGTAAAATCTTTTGAAGAGCGGGAAAAATTATTATTGCTGGCGCCAATTTATATTGAAGAAGGCAGAACACTCACTGAAAAAATAAAAGTATTGGCCCAGCAAGGTTATAGTCGTATTAAAGTAAAAGATGAAGTTCTTAGAATAGACGAAGCTGATCTTACAAAAATTAACGCTAAAGATACTTTATTAGTTGTTGACCGAATTATTACCAAAGACGAAGAAGATTTTTATAATAGATTGGCCGATGCCACTGATGCTGCTTTTTTTGAAGGAAAAGGAGAACTTTATATCGAAAATTTAAAATCAGGTATAAAGAGACATTTCAGCAACAAATTTGAGTTAGACGGAATAAGTTTCCTGGAACCAAATGTACATTTATTCAGTTTTAATAATCCGTATGGTGCCTGCCCAAAATGCGAAGGTTACGGCGATGTAATTGGAATTGATGAAGATCTTGTAATTCCAAATACTGGGCTTTCCATTTATGAAAACGCGGTTTTCCCATGGCGCGGTGATAGTATGAGCTGGTATCGGGATCAACTGGTGAATAATTCTCATAAATTCGATTTTCCAATTCATAAACCCTGGTTTAAACTTACCGACGAGCAAAAAAACTTGGTTTGGAATGGAAATAAACATTTTGAAGGCTTAAACGATTTCTTTCAGTTTTTAGAAAGCAAAGCTTATAAAATTCAGAATAGGGTAATGCTTTCCCGATACCGCGGAAAAACACGCTGCAGCACCTGTAAAAGCAAAAGATTACGACCTGAAGCCGAATATGTGAAAATTGCCGATCACAGCATTACCGATTTAGTGGGAAAACCATTAGATAAAGTGCGCGAATTTTTTGCCGATTTAAAATTGAATGAATATGATCAGCAAATTGCTAAAAGGCTTTTAACAGAAATCAATAATCGACTCAAATTTTTATCGGAAGTTGGTTTAGATTATCTCACTTTAAACCGAAAATCGAATACGCTTTCCGGTGGGGAATCACAGCGAATTAACCTCGCCACTTCCTTAGGAAGCAGTCTGGTGGGTTCAATGTATATTTTAGATGAACCTTCAATTGGTTTGCATCCGCGTGATACAGAGCGCTTAATTGGCGTACTTAAAAATCTTCGCGATATTGGGAACACCGTGATTGTGGTAGAACACGATGAAGATATCATGAATGCGGCCGATGAAATTATTGATATTGGTCCTGAAGCAGGAACGCACGGTGGTGAAGTTGTAGCAACCGGAACACTAAAGCAAATCTTAAAATCGAATTCCCTTACCGCACAATATTTAAATGGAAAAGAAGAAATTCCGGTTCCAAAGGAACGCAGAAAGGCCTCGGGAGAAATCAGGATTTTAGGAGCGCGCGAAAATAACCTTCAGAATGTAGATGTTACAATTCCTCTTAGAACTTTTACCGCAATAACCGGGGTTTCCGGAAGTGGAAAAAGTACTCTGGTTAAGAAAATACTTTATCCTGCAGTTCAGAAGAAAATTGGAGGTTATGGAGAAAAAGCCGGACAATACACCGATATCGAAGGTGATTTTAATAATTTAGGCAGCGTAGAATACATTGATCAAAATCCTATTGGAAGATCTTCTCGCTCAAATCCGGTAACCTACATAAAAGCTTACGATGATATAAGAAACCTGTTTTCAGATCAAAAATTATCGAATATTCGAGGTTTTAAGCCGAAACATTTTTCATTTAATGTTGAAGGTGGGCGTTGCGAAGTTTGTAAAGGAGAAGGTGAGGTAACTATAGAAATGCAGTTTATGGCTGATGTTCACCTGGAATGCGAAGCCTGTAATGGAAAGCGCTTTCAAAAGGATGTACTAGAAGTTCAGTTTACCGGGAAAAATATTGACGATGTTTTAAATATGACCATAGACGATGCAACTAACTTTTTTGCCGATAATAATCTCGATAAAATTGTTAGAAAATTAAAACCGTTACAGGATGTTGGTTTAGGCTATGTTCAGTTAGGACAAAGCTCCTCTACCCTTTCGGGCGGGGAAGCTCAGCGAATTAAACTGGCCTCTTTTCTTGTAAAAGGAGCAACCAAAGAGAAAGCCTTATTTATTTTTGATGAACCGACCACCGGACTTCATTTTCACGATATCAAAAAATTGTTGAAATCATTTAACGCGCTTATTGATAAAGGCCATAGTGTGGTTGTTATAGAGCACAATATGGATTTAGTAAAATGCGCCGATTATATTATAGATATTGGTCCCGGCGGTGGTGAGAAAGGTGGAAATATAGTAGCTCAGGGCACACCGGAAGAACTGGTTAAATCTAAAAAATCATTTACTGCAAAATATTTAAAAGAAAAACTATAACTAATTTATTCTGAAATAAATTGAAATTTATTCCCGTTTTTTATAAATAATTTAGCTAAATCCGTAATTTTAAAAACAAAACCTCTAAAAACATGCTTTTTTTAGAGGTTTTCTATTTTGGCACGCCGTTTGTATTTTATGTATTGATTATAAGTGAGAGTCACTTTAATAACACTAAAACGCAAACCATGAAAAATATCGCCTTTTTATTCAGCTTTTTATTTATTGGTATTTCGGCTACGGCAGCTTCAGAAGCTATGCCACGTAATGCCTATAATAATGCCTTTATTTTCGTTGAAAACGGCGTTGAGTTTGCCGTTTATCCGAACGGGGAATTTGATTTCTATTTTAACCCCGAATTCAGAAGTACCAGTATAGTAAATATTTCCACTCCAAATATGAATATTAGTTATAACGCAGGGCATAATTATGATGCTTATGTGCAGTATGACGATTATGGAGCGGTAATTCAAATTGAAAACGTACCTGTTTTTTATGATTACTACGGAAGAATAATCAGGGCCGGTGACGTGTTTATAGATTATAACCGTCGCGGGCGGATTGCAAGAGTTGGAGGTTTACATATTCAGTACAACCGTTTTAACCGAATCACCAATTATTCAGGATTTATAAATCATTATAACAACAGTTATGTTTACAGGCCCTGGCACCAGTATTATTCAAGACCTCGCAGTAGTGTAAGCATAGTCTTTGGTCAGCCTTACAGGGCTTATTATCAGCCAAACCGCGTTACTTACGTACAACATGTAAATTATTACAATAATCATTATTCAAATAATGTGCATCAAAATTTTTACAGGCCAAATCAACAAGCGGTTTCTTATAATAAAGGAAGAAGAACTTCTGAAAGACGTGATATAAAAGATATTAGAGGTAATGAAAATCGTGTAGCTTCAAATACAAGAAATGTGAGAAGCAATGCCAATTCTGAAAGATCTAATAACACCGCGAAAAGAAGTAGAACAATTAGATCAGAAAAGAATAGCAGTACCAATTCACGTGGAAATGCAGTGAGATTGTCCAGAAGTGTAAATAATAATGATGTGGTAAAAAACAGAAATAGCCGCTCCAGGACTGAAGCAAATTCAAGCGGAAATACAAGAAGGGCTGCAGTAAACACCAGTAGATCTTCTAACACAAAAGTAAATTCATCTGCAAGTAATAGTAGAACTGTAAAAAGTACTCCTACCAGACAAACCAGCAGAGCCACTACCGCTCCAAGCCCAAGAAAAACGCAGGCTACTACCAGAAGTAGTAATAGAAGTAATAACACCAGAGCGGTAAAAAGTAGTACAAATACAAGATCTTCGGCTAGAACTTCAAATTCTTCTTCGCGAGGAGGAAGTTCGGCACGAAATGTGAATAATAGATAATAAAGAATTCATAATTTAATTTTTTTGGTTGGTTAGTTGGAAACCCCTTGAGATACGAAAGTGTTTCGGGGGTTTCCCGTTTTTAGGAGGTTTTTATACCTAAAACATTATTGATTATTTCATTTACTTCTGAAGAGAATTTCAGGAAGTAAGCTAAACCAATATAACTTATTCCTATTAAAATAGATTTAAGCGCAATGTTTAAAATAGGATGATAACTGAAATCCCAGAAATAAAAACCAAATGATAGAATTACTCCTGTAAAAAGTACCAACCAGGTTTTTGAAGTAAACGGAAGAAAATTAAACTTTTTATGTACCAGCCAGATTTTAGAAGAATTATATATAAAATAAGCAATAAAACTCGCAATCGCTGCTCCCTCTATCCCGAAGGTGGGAATAAACACCAGGTTTAAAGCAAAAGCCACAAAGACCAGTAAAACCCCAATAAAGAGAACAATCCGGTAATAATCTGAATTAAAAAGGATGCTGTTATTATTGCCGAGCAAATTATCATAAAGCTTCACCAGCGAGATCAATAAAACTGCTAAAACACTTAGTTCATATTCATCTGGAATAAGTTCGTAAAGCTGTTTTACGTTTGTGAGAATGAGGATAAAAATCAGGAGGCTAATGATTAATAAATTCAGTGAACTCTTTTTATAAAGGTCTTTAAGACTTTTTTTGTTTTTGGTATTTAGAAATTCAGCCGTCATCGGATTGGTAATTTGGTGCATCGCTTTTTGCGGCACAGAAATCACCGTAGCGATATAAATTGCAATTCCGTAAATAGCCACGTTTTCTATCGGCATAAAATATTCTATCATCACTTTATCTAGATCTAATAGCGCAGTAGCTACAGAGCCGGCGATTAGAATTAAGGAAGTATATTTTAAAACCGGGGATAAATTATCTGGAAACTTAAAATTTAAACGCGGTAAATAGAGGGAAAACGCATAGATCTTCATTGCGATAAGGCGCAAGATAAAAACTCCGGCAATACAATAGATAAATTGATGAACCGTAATCCAGTTAAAATAAACGGCCAAAAGCAATAAACTAATACAAAACCTATGGAAAACCTCTTTCATAAAGTTTCCGAATACACTTTTATAAAAGAGTTTCGACCACGCGAAAAAGATTTCAAAATAGGCAGTAGCTAAAGCTATTAGAAAAATTAGCCAAATATATGGGCGCACCAATCCGTTTCCCTGGGTGAAATAGCTAATTAGAAATGAATAAGCAAAAGCCACGCTTATTCCCAGGATCAGTGAAACTATTAGGGGTAGAAACAGTACCAAATTTAGCAGCTTATCTTTTTCTTCTTTGGTTTTATAAAAAGTAAAGAACTTTATTAATGTGCTGTGCACTCCAAAGCCCATAAAAGGCCAAAGTAAGCTTGCCGCTGAAAGTAAAAAGGTAATCAAACCGTAATATTCCGGTTCTAGAAAATAGGTGAAAAGAAACAAAGTATTAATCGCGCCAATCGCAAAACCAAAATAGGTAGTAATTAAGTTTTTAAAAGATTGTTTGATTATTATTCCCATAATTCTAAACGCTCTTTATTAAATTGGCCAGTTTCTGAGTCAAGTTTTTTCTATGATATTGCTGAATATTTTCCTTTAAAAAATTGAAGTCACCATTTCTATAAGCCTCGTAATGCTTTAAAATTAGGCTTTTAAGACGGCTTTTTTCTGAATATTGAAAAAATTCTCCTGAACCGGTTTCTTCTAGTATTTGCTGAACATCCCATTTCTCAGGCCCAAGCGCTAAAATTGGTCTTTTAGCACTTAAATATTCAAATAATTTCCCCGGAATTATCCCACGGGTTTCTTCGCTATCAATTTCAATCAATAAAAGTAACCTGCTTTTTTGCTGAAGCGCAATTGCCTGCGTATGACTTACATATCCGGGTAACTGAAGCTTCTTCCCTAACCCGACCGACTTGATCGAAGCAATTACTTCTTCACTTACTGTTCCCGCCAATTTTAGTTCAAGATCCTCGGCGAAGTTTGAATTTTCCTTTACAAGTTCTGAAATTGCCAACCATAAATTTTCCGGATTTCTTTCTGAAAGTAAAGAGCCAATGTGAGAAATACTGAATTTTTTATCCAAATCACTTCCTCTTTTTTCATTCAAATTTCCGTCAAATCCATTAGTGATTACGCTTATGGGTTTACAGGTTTTTGCTGTAAATTCAGCTTTCGTGGTAAAACTGGTTGTAATAATTTGATCGGCTGAACTTAAAACTTCCTTTTCCAGGTTTAAATGTTTCTTTCTGCTGGTTTCGGTGAGCTTCAGCTTTTTATGATAACCTATCTGCGTCCACGGATCCCGGAAATCGGCTATCCATTTTAAGTCGAATTCTTGCTTTAATTTTAACCCAATAAGGTGTAAACTATGCGGCGGTCCGGTAGTTATTATTTTCTTGATGCCTTCTTCTTCCAGGTAGTTTTTTAAGAAATTAACCGAAGGTTTTATCCAGAATTTCCTGGCATCAGGAATAAACATATTCCCGCGAATAAAAAGAAGGCTTTTCTGTAATATTGACTGATTTTTCTCGGCAGCAATAATTCCTTTGCTAATTGTTTTGGTTTGGTCTTTTGCGAATATTCTGGCTAATTGATAAGGTTCGAAAATTGATTTTTTTAGAATAATAATTTCCTGAGGAATTTCAGCTTCAAAAGATTTATCTAATATAGGATAATTAGGATTTTCAGGAATATAAACTACGGGTTCTATATCAAAATCTCTTAAATACTTCACAAACTTAAGCCAGCGTTGCACGCCTGGACCACCGGCCGGAGGCCAATAATAAGTTATAATGAGCACTTTCTCCATTCCAGAGTTTATTCCCTTTTCCGGGATTTATAGTAAAATCCGCCTAAAATAATTAACACTAAAATTATAGAACTTGCCAGGGCAATGCTGCTTCCGGTATTTACAACTTCAGGTTCAAATCTAAAAGTCACTGTATGTTCTCCTGCCGGAATATTCATTGCTCGCAGAACATAATTTGCTCTAACGTGGTCTACTTCTACCCCATCTAAATAAGCCTGCCAGCCCGGCTGATAATACATTTCAGAAAACACTGCCAACTGCGGTGCTGAAGCATTGGTTTTGTACATCAACTCATTTGGTTGATAACTTTCAAGGGTAACTTCAGCATTTCCTGAGTAATTAAAATCTTCGGAAACTTCATTTTTAAATTCCGAATTAATTACCGCGGTATTTTGTAGATCAACTTCTTGTAAATTCAATATTTCTTCATTCGCAGATTCTACCCAAAGAATATCATTTACAAACCAGGCATTTCCAAAAGCGTTCGGGTTTTGCTGGGCTTGCGGCTGGCCTTCTTCAGAAGGAACAATAAAATATTTAGCATTCAACATATTCAGGATTTCCATATTATTTTGAGAAATATAGAAATCGTATAAATCCTGCATTCTTCCCGGTTTAGCAGCGTGATATCCGCCAATGGCATTATGAAAATAAGAGGCACGAGAAGAATTAAAGGGATCTGCTGAAACATCAAACACCCGGTAATGTGCATCATCCTGTAAAATCTGTTGGTCGGCTTCGTTTGGCTGAAACGGGCGATCCATCTGTCTTGCGTTTACAAAATCGTCATCATTTACATAACGCTTATCTACCGGAATTAAATCGACCAAAATCAGGAGCGCCAAAGCGGGCACTAACCAGTTTTGTGTAATTTTCTTTTCAATATACAACCAAAGTGCGGCCGCAGTTAAAGCTGAAAAAATAAGCGAACGAATAAGATCTTCAGTGTAAATTGCTTTCCGATCTTCTTTTAACGATCTTACAAAATCGGCTCCCATTTGCTGAATTAAAGCCGAATCTCCAGCACCGCTAAAATCGAACAATACCGAACGGAAAAGCAACAAAGCAATTCCAATTACGCCGACAATTATCCCAGACCATTTTAAGGCGTAAACTTTCGCCTCTTTCTGAATCTTGGAATCGAATAATTTATAAAGCCCGAAAACCGCTAAAACCGGAACACATAGCTCTATAATTACTTGGATAGAAGAAACAGCTCTAAACTTATTATAAAGCGGTACGTAATGGATGAAAAATTCAGTAAAAAATCCAAAGTTTTTCCCCCACGAAAGCAGTAAGGCTAAAATACTTCCTCCTACAATCCACCATTTTAAACGGCCTTTAACCAGGTATAGCGCGAAAATAAATAAAAATAAAACTGTCGCACCAATATATGGTGAACCTCCAACATAAGGCTGATCGCCCCAATACGTGGGTGCATTTTCGGTAAAATTAGCCGCCTGGGCCGGAGATGCTCCAAGTTTAAGTAAAGAATCATAAATTTGAGAATCTCGGCCAATATCTTCTGCATTTGAGCCACCCATAAATCTGGGAACGAAGAGGTTCAACGATTCTATTATCCCATAGCTGTAGGTGGTAATATAATCATAAGTTAAGCCAGATGCGGGTTTATCAGATCCGTCGGGGGTAATGGTTAACCCGGTATCTCCACGCGTACTGTGAGCTGTATATTCCTGGGTGGCGAGCAAGTTTGTTGCATTAGCTCCAATGGCCAGCACAACCGCCACTACCATTACTCCCAAGGCTTTAAAAAACTTAGGAAGTATATTTTTTTGATAGGCATCAATTAAATAAGCTATTCCCAATACGATTACCAGTAGCAGTAAATAATATGTCATTTGGAAATGGTTCGCTCCAATTTGCAGCGCCATTCCAATAGCCAGTACCAAAAAGCCCCATAAATATCTTTGCCTGAAAGTGAGAATAATTCCTCCTAAAACCATTGGCATATAAGAAATAGCGTGTGCTTTAGCATTATGCCCTACTCCCAGAATAATAATAAGATATGTGGAGAACCCAAAGGCCAGTGCACCTAAAAATGCAAGCCTGAAGTCGAGTTTTAAACAGAGCAATAAAATGTAAAAACCTATAAAATACAGAAAGAGATAATCGGCCGGTCTAGGCAAAAACCTTAAGACAGAATCAAGTTTTTTTACGTAGTTATGCGGATAATAAGCGCCTAATTGAAAAGTTGGCATTCCACCAAAAGCAGAATCGGTCCAGTACGGTTCTTCGCCGGTTTGATCGCGAAAATCGTTTTGCTCTTTGGCCATCCCGATATACTGAACTATATCGCTTTGGAAAATCTTTTTTCCTTCTAGAACAGGACTAAAATAAAATAAAGAAACTATTACGAAGCCTACCAAAACGAGAAGATGCGGTAGAAACTTTTTAAGATTGGCCATCTGAAATTTTTTAGATCACTTTCTGTTAAATTGAATGGGCAGCTTCTTCCCGGTTCAATATAAAAAATTGATCCCGAAATTAATCAATTTCCTCGTAATCTATATATTCCCCCACGTTTTTATTAGACTTTTTGCCGCTTTTCGGTTTTTTATCAATACTTACTTTTCCTTCTTTTTTCTGAGAAGCAGGACCTTGTTGTTGCCTGAATTGTTCTTCAAAACGTTTGCCCATTTTCCGAAGGAAATATTTCAGAATAAGCGGCCCAAACCATTTTATTAGCATTTTAAAAGCAAAATATACTAATAGAATGATTAGAATCGTTTGTAATACATCGGAAAAAGAAGCTTCTAACATTTTCAGGACTTTCTGCAAAAATAAAAATAAGCCATGAGAATAGAAGCTTTCGGCTCCTAAAAAAATAATAAATCTGCTATCTTTGAAAGTAACAAACCAATCTAATATGCACTATTTAAAAGTAGGTATCGCTTTTATTTTCCTCGGAATCTTCAGCGCAAACGCGCAATACACTGAAACAATTAATTCTAACAGACCCGGAGAATCGCAGGGCGCGTATGCTGTAGGTAAAAATGTATTACACCTAGAAGCAGGTGGCTATTTGGGAAATGATAAGCACAGCTTGTTTAACAGCGATACCGATATTCTAGGAGCAAGTTATGGACTACGATACGGTTTTTTAACCGAAATCCTGGAACTTAATTTCTTTGGCTCTTTTCAGGACCAGGTGACTTCGGTGCCGGTGGGTAACGGTGCCGATGAGTTTAGAACCACAAATTTTAGAAGCAATACTATTGGCGCTAAATTCTTAGTTTTTGATCCGGGGATTAGTGTAAAAGAGAGAAAAGTAAACCTATATAGCTGGGACGCTAACCAGCGTATAAATTTACGAAGTTTAATTCCTGCTGTTTCTGTTTATGCAGGCGCGAATTTTAGCTGGTGGGAGAATCCCTATATGTTTGAGGGCGAATCTATAATTAGCCCGAAAGCCGCTTTAATTACACAACATAACTGGGGCCGATGGGTTTTAGTTATGAATTTTATAGCCGATAAATTCACAGAAGAATATCCATCTTACGGGGGAATTTTTACTTTAACCCACGCTATTACTCCTAAATTTGCCGTTTTTGGGGAATTCCAAACTTATATAAGCGATTTATACGCCGACGACCTGGTTCGAGGTGGTGCGGCTTATTTATTTGGAAAAAATTTTCAGGTAGATATTTCCGGGCTTGTAAATTTTAAAGATACTCCATCAAGATGGCAGGTAGCTGCCGGCGTTTCTTATAGATTCGATTTTCACGAGGATGATGAATATATTGAAGACACTTATGAAGGCGACCGAAATCAACGTGGTGAAGAATTAGAGGAAACGGGCTTTTATAAGGAAAATGAAGATGATGATGGCTCAAATGAATAATTTTGAACCTGATTTTGCTGAAATTTAGAATAGAAAAGCCGTTTAAAATTTCACTTTTTGTCACCCTGAACTTGTTCCAAGGTCTAGTTTAAGACAAATTAGATTCTGAAACAAGTTCAGAATGACTTTAAAAAAAAGAATTTTAAACGGCTTTTATTATTTTTCTAAGAATAAATATTTCTTATTCCTTACTCGCCATTGCAGCAGAAACTGAAGCAGATAATCTTTTGTAAGTTCCGTTTTCCAAACGCTCTCTAATTGCTGAAAAAGCAGTTAGGGTTTCTTCAATATCCTGAAGGGTATGCGTAGCGGTAGGAATCATTCTTAATAAAATAAGTCCTTTTGGAATTACCGGGTAAACTACAATAGAACAGAAAACGCCGTGGTTTTCTCTAAGATCTTTCACTAAAGCCATCGCTTCCGGGATACTTCCTTTTAAATATACAGGAGTTACACAACTTTGCGTGGTTCCTATATCAAATCCGTTTTCTTTAAGTCCGTTTTGGAGTGCGTTCACATTTTCCCATAGCTTTTCTTTCAGCTCTGGCATTGTTCTTAGCATTTCCAAACGTTTTAACGCTCCCACCACCAATTGCATTTGCAATGATTTCGCGAACATTTGCGAACGTAAATTATATTTTAAATAATCTATAATTTCTTTATCGGCTGCAATAAATGCACCTGTGCTAGCCAATGATTTTGCGAAAGTGGCAAAATACACATCAATTTCATCCTGAACGCCCTGCTCCTCACCTGCTCCGGCTCCTGTTTTACCAAGAGTTCCGAATCCATGCGCATCATCAACAAAAAGCCTGAAATTATATTTTTTCTTCAGCTCAACAATTTCCTTTAATCTTCCCTGTTCTCCACGCATTCCAAAAACACCTTCAGAAATCAATAAAATTCCTCCCCCGGTTTGCTCTGCAATTTTAGTAGCGCGTTGCAGGTTCTTTTCTATACTTTCAAGATCGTTGTGCTTATAAGTGAAGCGCTGACCTAAATGCAATCTCACTCCATCAATAATACAGGCGTGGGCATCAACATCATATACAATAACATCGGCTTTTGAAACCAGTGCATCTATGGTAGAAACCATACCCTGGTAACCAAAGTTAAGCAGATAGGCCGATTGTTTATGAACAAAAGACGCAAGTTCGTCCTGCAGTTTTTCGTGCAATTGAGTGTGCCCACTCATCATTCTAGCACCCATTGGGTATGCCGAGCCATATTCTGCTGCGGCTTCAGCATCTACTTTTCTTACTTCGGGATGATTGGCAAGCCCTAGGTAATCGTTAATACTCCAGGTAATTACTTCTTTCCCTCTAAATTTCATTCGGTTAGAAATTGGCCCTTCCAGCTTAGGAAATACAAAATATCCTTCAGCCTGCTCGGCCCATTTTCCTAATGGTCCTTTATCTTTATATATTTTTTCAAATAAATCCCTCATCGATCTTTTTTTAGTCGAGCCGCAAAAATACTTAAAATTGGCTCAATTGAACAAAGTTATTTATTCAGGAAATTCAAATAAAAGAAAAGCATCCTACGCGGGATGCTTTTATAAACTTTATTTCTGAATAAATTTCAAAATACTGGTTATTTTATAAATTCTATAGGCTGTGCCTCAATTTCATTTTTAGTATCAAAAAAGCCCTGTTCTTCCATCCAGTCGTCGCTAAAGACTTTCCCCATATAACGTGAGCCGTGATCTGGAAAAATCACCACAACTTTACTGTTTTCATCAAACTCTCCTTCTTCAGCAAGTTGTTTTAATCCCTGGGTGGCCGCTCCACTGGTGTAACCTACAAATAAACCTTCGGTTTTTGCAAGTTCCCTGGCGGTATGCGCGCTATCTTCATCACTAACCTTTACAAAACGATCAATAATTTCAAAATCGGTTGCTGAAGGAATTAGGTTTTTTCCCAGTCCTTCTATTCTGTAAGGATAAATTTCTCCCGAATCAAATTCTTTTGTTTCGTGATATTTCTTTAAAACAGAACCATAAGCATCAATTCCAATTACCTTCACTTCGGGATTTTGCTGCTTCAAATATCTTGCGGTTCCCGAAATTGTTCCACCGGTTCCACTACAGGCAACAAGGTGGGTTATTTTTCCTTCGGTTTGTTTCCAAATTTCAGGTCCTGTAGAATTAAAATGAGCATCAATATTCAATTCATTAAAATACTGATTAATATAAACCGAACCTTTAGTTTCTGAATGCAACCTTTTCGCCACCTGGTAATAAGACCTGGGATCGTCTGCTGAAACGTGCGCCGGGCAAACATACACCTTGGCGCCCATTGTTTTAAGCATATCAATCTTATCGTTAGAAGCTTTAGAGCTAACAGCGAGAATACATTCATAACCCTTTATAACACTCACCATAGCTATACTAAAACCGGTATTACCAGAAGTAGTTTCTATGATTGTGCTATCGGGTTTAAGAATGCCTTTTCTTTCGGCTTCTTCAATAATATAAAGGGCAATGCGATCTTTAGCAGAGTGTCCAGGATTAAAGGCTTCTACTTTAGCGAAGAATTCTCCTTTAAATTCCCGGGTTATTTTATTCAGTTTTATCAAGGGTGTATTGCCAATAAGTTGCAATACGTTATCATATACTTGCAAATCTTCTTTCATAAATCGAAGTTCTTTACAAAATTTGGGTTAACTATTTCACTCTTTTGAAGAATGTAAAATCCCCCAAATTTAAGGCAAATTTTTTAATTAGTGGTCAATTCCTTCTAAATCCAGTAAAAACGCATACTCTTCGGCTACTTCCCTTAAAGCTTCAAAACGTCCTGAAGCCCCGCCGTGACCGGCATCCATATTGGTATGAAACAATAATAAATTATTATCCGTTTTTAATTCCCTTAATTTGGCTACCCATTTTGCCGGCTCCCAATATTGAACTTGGGAATCGTGTAAACCGGTTGTTACCAGCATATTTGGATAATCTTGCGCAACTACATTATCATAGGGCGAATATTGCATCATATATTCGTAATAATCCTTTTCATTTGGGTTTCCCCATTCATCATATTCACCAGTCGTTAAAGGAATACTATCATCCAACATCGTGGTTACAACATCTACAAAAGGAACGGCGGAAATAACTCCGTTATAGAGCTGCGGCGCCATATTGATCACCGCTCCCATCAATAAACCTCCTGCCGAACCGCCCATTGCGTACAGATGCGCTGCTGAAGTATATTTTTCCTGAATTAAATATTCTGAAACATTTATATAATCGGTAAAGGTGTTCATTTTATTGAAAAGCTTCCCATCTTCATACCAAATACGTCCCAAATATTCCCCACCACGAATGTGTGCGATTGCATAAATAAATCCGCGGTCTAATAAACTTAGCCTTACCGTAGAAAAATAAGGGTCTATGGTAGAACCATAAGAACCGTAGGCATATTGTAACAAGGGACTATTCCCGTCTAACTTGGTTCCTTTTTTATAAACCAAACTCACCGGAATTTTAGTTCCGTCCTTTGCGTTAGCCCAAATTCTTTCTGAGAGATAATTATTTTTATCAAAATTTTCATCTAAAACTTCCTGCTCTTTTAGAACCGTCTTTTCGCGGGTTCCCATATTAAAGTCTACTACCGAAGTTGGCGTAGTCATAGAGTTATAAGTAAACCTTAAAATATCGGTATTAAAAGCGGGATTTATAGAAGTATAAGCGGTATAAGTTTCATTATCAAAAGGAATATAATATTCTTCTGAATCATCCCAGCGAATCACCTTTATTTTATTCAATCCATTGTGGCGTTCACTTACCACCAGGTATTTTTTAAAGATATCTATATCTTCCAGTAAATAATCTTCCCGATGAGGAATCACGTCAACCCAGTTTTCTTTTGTTGTTTTATCAACCGGGGTTTTCATCAATTTAAAGTTGGTAGCTTTATCCTTATTGGTCATCACATAAAAATCTCCTTCATAATGGGCAATGCTGTACTCCAAACCACGCTCCCTGGGTTGAAAAACCTTGAATTCACCCGAAGGATCATCAGCCTTTAGAATACGATATTCCGTAGTCAAGGTGCTGTGACTTCCTATTATGATATATTTTTTGGACTTTGATTTATAAACATAGGTATTAAAAGTTTCATCTTCTTCTTCATATACCAGTTCATCTTCAGCAGAATCTGTCCCTAAAATGTGCTTGTAAATTCTATAAGACCGAAGTGTTTGCTCGTCTTTTTTAGTATAGAAAAGTGTTTTATTATCGGCTGCCCAGGTAGAACCTCCGGTTGCGTTTTCAATTTTATCAGGATAAATTTCGCCGGTTTGAAGGTCTTTTATCTGAATAGTATATTTTCTTCGGCTTAAAGTATCTACCCCAAAAGCAACCATTTTATTATCTGGGCTAACATTTAAACCACCAAGGCTGTAATATTCAAAACCTTCTGCCATGTGATTAACATCAAACAGCAATTCTTCGGGAGCATTCAGTTCACGCTTTTTTCTGGAATAAATAGGGTAATCTTTTCCGGTTTCAAATCGGGTTAAATACCAGTAATTATTCAATTTATATGGAACTGATTCATCATCTTCTTTAATCCGGCCCTTCATTTCCTCAAATAACCGCTGCTGAAAATCTTTGGTATGAGCAGTCATTTTCTGGTTATATTCATTTTCCTTATTTAGATAATCAATCACCTCGGGATTATCGCGATTGTTCATCCAGTAATAATTATCTATTCTCACGTCCCCGTGAAATTCCAGGGTTTTAGGGATTTTCTTAGCTTTTGGCGGTAAAATTTCTTTTTTCAAATCTGCATTATTTTTAAGCGCTTGCAAAGGTAAGGCTTCCCAACTAAATACATAATTAGTCGCTTCATATTAACAGGATTAAACCTGTAATTAGTAAATTTGTGTTTATTAAATTTTAAAAAAGAGACTATGTTTGGAGATATGATGGGTATGATGAATAAAATCAAGGAAACCCAACAAAAAGTTGAAGAAACTAAAGAACGCCTAAAAACAGTAACTATAGAAGAAAAATCCAGCGACGGACTTCTAAAAGTAACTATTAGCGCTACACGTGAAATTAAAAATATTAGCGTGGCAGATGAATTGATGGAAGATAAAGAACAGCTGGAAGATTACCTGGTTTTGACTTTAAACAAGGCAATTAGCAAAGCATCAGATATCCACGAAGCTGAACTCGCTGCTGTCGCTAAAGATGGTATGCCGGATATTCCCGGGTTAGACCAGTTAAAGTAAATTTATAACCTCACAGGCCTTAAAAACCTGTGAGGTCTCTAATTTTTAAGCTTCTCCCCTTGCAGGATAATCTTTATCCAAAATAAAATCTATAGCTTTTAGCAATTCATTAAATTTTGGCCTGGCAAAAGGCATCGTTTGAATAGAAGCCGCGTAAAGTGTATTATCAGGTTGTATCAGGAACAAGCCCGGTTCAAAGAACACTTCGGGTTCATCTTTCATTCCTTCAGAAATATATAAATCCCATTTCCTGGCATCTTCAGGATTAAAATCATAACCTATAGTAAGATTATCTACATCCCATTCTTTTACGGTTTTTTCTGCCAGGGATTTATTATTGGCGCTAATGCAAATAACATCTACACCTCTATCCTGAAATTTTTCTGCTTTTTTATTTAATTCCTCTAAATACGATTTGCAAACCGGGCAGTGCAAACCGCGATAAAATATAACTATCGTAAAATTCTCTGTCTTCTGGTCGCGTAGATCCCATTGCATTCCGCTGGTTGTTTCAACTCTTAATCTTGGTACTTCTTTTCTTGGCAATACATTTTTCATAATTCATTTTTTGATTAATGTAAATTAGGAAAATTAATCGCCGAGGAATATTAAAAGCTTTATAACCTTAGGTTAAACTTTAGAGTAGTTGCTACGATTTTCTACAATTTCGTTTCCCTAAGTACTTTTAAAAACTTCTGATGCATTTCTTCGGGATAATCTAAATGAGTCACAATTCTTAATTTTCCCTGCCCCATATTGCTTATCCTGATATTTTCCTGCTGAAGTTTCTTCATAAAAGCAGTTTCATCAGAAGCATTTTTTAGATAAAAAATCACAATATTGGTTTCTACGGGCTCCACCTCGCCTACATAGCTCCCTGCATCCAGCGTTTCAGCTATTTCTGTAGCTCTTTTATGATCCTCGGTCAAACGTTCTACGTGATTATCCAGGGCGTAAATTCCGGCAGCCGCCATAAAACCAACCTGGCGCATTCCACCACCCAAAATTTTACGCACCCTAATGGCGTTTTTCATAATTTTCTTATCACCAATAAGCACCGATCCCATTGGAATTCCCAGTCCTTTAGAAAGACAAACCGAAATTGTATCAAAAAGTTTCCCGTAATCTTTCGGGTCTTCATTTCTGGCCACCAGGGCGTTAAATAATCGCGCGCCATCTAAATGTAAACCGAGTTTATGGGTATTGCAAACCTTTCTTACTTTCTTGATTTCTTCCAGATCGTAACAAGCACCACCACCTTTATTGGTAGTGTTTTCCAAACAAACCAAACTCGTTAACGGACTATGATAAAAGTCCGGCGGATTGATATTTTCTTCTACCTGAGCAGCGGTGATCATTCCACGGTCCCCATCTACCAATTTGCAGGAGACCCCACTGTTAAAAGAAGCGCCACCGCCTTCGTAATTGAAAACGTGCGCCCATTTATCACAAATAAGTTGTTCTGCCGGTTGGGTATGTAATTTAATCGCTGCCTGGTTCGCCATACTGCCCGTAGGAAAAAATAAGGCTTCATCCATCCCGAACATTTTTGCCAGTTTTTCCTCCAAAGCATTTACCGTAGGGTCTTCTTTGTATACATCGTCGCCTACTTCAGCGCTCATTATGGCTTTTAACATTCCGCTGGTTGGGCGGGTTACCGTATCACTTCTTAAATCTATTTCTTTCATAAAATAACTTTGTCATTTCCGTGGAGACGGAAATCTTTTTTATTTATTCCTTTCTGGTTATTTCCGCACCAGCGGAAATCTTTTCAATTTCACTTTAAAAATCCATCCTTTCACACCTAAAACTCCCAATAGGACTTCCGTCAGGGATTTTAGGAACATTCATTTTTGATTTATACTCACTGGGATTTTCCCGGTAATTCTCAATCTCTCTAAACATTTGCTGATGCAAAGCCGCATCTTTATTCCTTAACCAATCTTTCAGATCATCAATTTGAACATTGGCAAGCGCTTTTACTTTTGTGGTAGCCGATTCATTTTCAGCAAGTTTTATCAACTGTAGCAAAACCTGGTAATTTATCGCTTGTTGCACTTCATTTAAATATTCGTCACGATGCGACTTTTTTATGGTTTCGCTAATTAATTTCTCCAGAACTTCTTCCGGCCCAATCTGTTTTTTATCCAATGCTTTTTGCTGAACCAGTCTCACCATTCTTTCCGGATGCAAAAGTAAGGAAAGTGATAAGTTTGCAGCAGTTACCGGCGCACCTAAAGCATCAAATGCTACGCCCGAATTGCTTTTAAAAGATTCCTGGCTGCGATTATAACCAAAAGCACGCGGTGGAAATAATTCCAGTTTTTCCTTCGGAATTGTAATTACTTCTGCATCTAAGGTTTTTAAAATTGAGCTTAGCGCATTATCCTGCATTTTTAAATCAGCACTTTCCCACAACTTATCTTTTCCTCCTTTGACCGCATAATTATAATCGAGTCCGCCGATGATCTTGACCGCGGCTTCAACCTGATAGCGATGTAAAAAATATAAAGGCACAAAGACATCCTCCAAAACCGAATATGCCTCGTTGGTTCTAATATTGTCTTCAGAAAAATTTTCAATTCCCTTTTCCCTGATTTTTAAGATTTCTTCTAATTCTTCGGTTGCGTTTTGACCATTATCCCATAAATGCGCATTAATATGTGCACCGCCCTGTGCCCGGGCATCGGCATCGGAGATAAATTGCAGTCCTTTTTCCTGTGCTTCTTCTAAAACCGAATTTAGAAATTCTCTTTCTGAAGTATTTTTAGGAATATCAGCATAAGAATATTTTACGGTGACTTTGTCCCACTCGCCAATGCCGGTATCGTAAGCATTATCAATACTAATTTCGTCATTCTCCCACCTATATTGCGGATGCGGATAATCCATTACCGAAGCATTATCGTTTACACTGGCCGCAAAATTGTGGGCGAAACCAATGGTGTGACCAACTTCATGCGCAGAAAGCTGCCGAATTCTCGCGACCGCCATCTCCATCATCTTTTCGTGATTTTTATCACTTTCAGCAAAAGGTTTATTTAGTAAAGCCTGGGCTATCATAAAATCCTGACGGATTCTCAAACTCCCCAAACTCACGTGTCCTTTTATAATTTCACCGGTTCTGGGATCTACCACGCTGGCTCCGTAACTCCAGCCCCGGGTGGAACGATGCACCCACTGAATCATATTATAACGTGCATCTAAAGGATCGGCATCGTCGGGTAGCATTTTAACCTGGAAAGCGTTTTTGTAACCAATTTCTTCAAAAGCTTGGTCCCACCATCGCGCTCCTTCTAATAAGGCCGATTTAACCGGTTCAGGAGTTCCCGGATCCAGATAATAAATAATGGACTCTTCGGCTTCACTAATTTCAGCTTCGGGGTTTTTCTTTTTTAAGCGGTGGCGAATAGCAAATTTCTTTTCTATAGGCTCATATACCGGTGTAGAATAATCTAAATAAGAAATAGAAATCGAACCGCTGCGTGGATCAAAAATTCGCTTTTCATAATTATCATCAGGTAGTTTCAAAAAGGAGTGATGCTGTATTACACTAAGATTTTTAGCATTTGGCGCCACACTTTGTACAGTTCTGCCTTTCGGTTCACCTTCAAAAGTAAGCAACGCTTCAAATTCTACATTTTCAGGAAAAGCTTTGGTGCGTTCTAAGGAAAGTGCGCTTTTAGATTTATCGAGTTTGTATGTTCCATAATTGCCTTTTTTAAGTCGGACGGCAACATCATGAGCGTCTTCCATCAAAAATGGAGTAAAATCTATAACATACACCGAATCTTTCTCCTCTTTTATTTCAAAACCATAGATCACCGATTTCGCAAAAGCTTGCTCTACACTTCGCTTTTCCAGTTCATTCTCGGTTTCAGCTCTGTATTTCTGATTGGGTTGAACCAGCAATAATTTATTTCCTGCTTTCTGAAATTTTACAACTGCTTCATTTCCGAGCTGACCACGATCTAATCCAATATCGTTAGAACCGAGTCCGCTGGTTAGGGCATGCACATATAAAAATTCGGTTTCAAGCTTATCTACTTCAAGATAAATTTCATCTTTTTCTTCATTATAATGAAAATTGAAAAAGCCTTCATATTCCTGGAGATTTTCTTTTTCAGAAAGAAATTGAGCCGTTACCGGAACTGAGAAACTGACTAACAGCAAAATAAGTAAAAATTGCTTCATTTACGTGGTTTTATAGGAAGTCTAAAACTATAAAAATATCGTTAAATACTTTCCCGTCGCAGTCTTAAATTCTATTTTTACCTTATAAAATTTAGTATATGATCACAACTGAGCAGATCAAAGATCTCAGAGAGCGCCTTGGTGCGTTAAGGAGGTATCTTTGACATTGATGCCAAAAAAATAGAAATCTCCAACCAGGAAGAAAAAACCTTTGCTCCAGATTTTTGGGACAATCCTAAAAAAGCTGAAGCACTAATGCGTGATCTCAATACTGAAAAACAATGGGTAGACGAATTTGAAAAAGGCGAAACCTTGGTGGAAGATTTAGATGTTTTGTATGAATTTTATAAGGAAGATGAAGCTACGCAGGAAGATGTGGAAGAAAAATATAAGCAGGCGGTAGACCTTATAGAAGACCTTGAGTTTAAAAATATGCTTTCGGAAGAAGGTGATAAATTAAGCGCGGTATTACAAATCACTGCAGGTGCCGGCGGTACCGAAAGTTGCGACTGGGCAGAAATGCTAATGCGCATGTACCTGATGTGGGCCGAAAAGCGCAAGTTTAAAATAAAGGAACTCAATTACCAGGCCGGAGATGTTGCCGGAATTAAAACGGTGACGCTTGAAATTGAGGGCGAGTTTGCATTCGGTTGGTTAAAAGGTGAAAATGGTGTCCACAGATTGGTACGTATTTCCCCATTTGACAGTAACGCGAAAAGGCATACCTCCTTTGCTTCGGTCTACGTTTATCCGTTAGCCGATGATTCTATCGAAATTGACATAAATCCTTCTGAAATTTCTTGGGAAACAATGCGTTCCTCTGGAGCCGGAGGACAGAATGTAAATAAGGTTGAAACCGCGGTTAGGTTACGCCACGCCCCTACCGGGATAGTTGTTGAAAATTCTGAAACCCGGTCTCAGCTGGAAAACAAAACCAAAGCCATGCAGCTTCTAAAAAGTCAGTTGTATGAAATTGAACTTCAGAAGCAGCAGGCGCAGCGCAGGGAAATTGAAGATTCTAAGATGAAGATTGAATGGGGATCACAAATTAGAAATTATGTAATGCATCCTTATAAATTGGTTAAAGATGTAAGAACAGCTGAAGAAACCGGCAATGTCGACGCTGTAATGAATGGTGATATAGATATATTTTTGAAAGCTTTTTTAATGATGATGGGACAACGGCAGGAAGATTGATAAGTTTATGCTCATAAATTTTAGATTTAGAATTTATTGTTTATTTTAAGAAGCCAAAACCAAAAATAATGATTACAGTTTACCATAACGCCAGATGTAAAAAATCCCGGGAAGGATTGGAAATCGTTAAAAACACCGGAAAAGAATACGAGGTGAGAGAATATTTAAAAGAACCTCTTTCTGAAGCAGAATTGAAACAAATTCTGGATAAATTAAGTTTTTATCCTATGCAGCTAATTAGAACAAACGAAAAGATCTGGAAGGAAGAATATAAAAATAAAGATCTTAGCGATAAAGAATTAATTACTGTAATGGTTAAAAATCCCAAATTAATAGAAAGACCTATTGTAGAAACTAAAAACAAAGCAGTTGTAGGTCGACCGGGTTCTAAAATTGAAGATTTATTACAATAAAAGTTTTGGTAATTCAAACCAGTAAAAAATGAAAACTCAACATAAAATAGCTATAATTGGGGCCGCCGGATTTTTAGTGGCGGGATTTATTTTTTCCCATTTTTACCTGCATAGAAAAAGCAGGAAAGAACTACTTGAAATTGCAAGGGAACTAGCCTATACCTGGAAAAGAGAATTAGAACTGGATTTTGAACAAACCGGCAAACTGGAGGATCTTATTATAGAATATACGCTTAAGAAAAATGAAATTCTTAATACCACGGCTTTAACTGAAGATGAAATAATCTTTAAACTAAAGGAAATTCAGAAAGCTGAACATAAAAAACTGCAAAAATTAATGAGTAAAAAGCAGTTTGAAAAATATCTTGAATTAAATAAGAAAATCAGTCGTAAATCTTAAGTATTGGTTCTCAGGGATAAACGTATTTTTAACATTTAAAAGATGGATTTAACGCGAGTTTAACCCAATTTCCATTAAACCATTTCCAAAAGCTGGGGTCAAAGAATAAAAATTTTCTATGACCACCAAAATCTTGAGTACGCTCAGTATAGCGTTTTTTCTTTTTTTCAGCCTTAGCGGCTTCGCCCAATCTGGGCCCCATAAAGTTTCCGGAAAAGTAATGGACGAGGAGATGGATGCTCCTCTTGAATTTGCAACCGTTTCTATAGTTAATGCTAACGATCCCGCAGATGTTACAGGAGTAGTAACAAATTCACAAGGAAATTTCTCTATAGAAGTACCGGAAGGTACCTATAATGTTATTGTTGAATTTATTTCTTACGAAACAAAAAGATTCAATGACCGCAAGGTAGATTCAGATCTTAGTTTAGGAACTATCACCCTGGGACTCGATTCAGATAGTCTTGACGAGGTTTTAGTTCAGGCCGAAACTACACAGGTTAGCGTTCAACTTGATAAAAAGATTTATAACATTGGTAAAGACCTTACCACTGCCGGTGGTACCGTAAGTGACGCTCTAAATAACGTTCCTTCGGTTTCAGTAGATGTTGAAGGCGGAATTAGCCTTAGAGGAAATCAGAATGTTAGGATTCTAATTAATGGAAAACCTTCTGCAATGGCAGGTTTTGGAGATACCAACGTGTTAAGTCAACTTCCTGCTGAAGCTATTGAACGTGTAGAAGTTATTACTTCCCCTTCGGCAAGATATGATGCTGAAGGTACAGCTGGTATTTTAAATATCATTCTTAGGCAAAAAGAAACTTTAGGTTTTAACGGTTCGGTAAATCTAAATTTAGGTCATCCAGATAATGCAGGACTTTCAGCTAATTTGAATTACAGAACAAATGACTTCAATATATTTACCAACATTGGATGGCGATATTTTGATGCTCCCCAAAATAACTTCAGCGATACAGAATATTTAAGAAGATTTAATTCTGATGGAGAAATTATAAGGCCGGAATATGAGAGAATTCGCGAGGAAAGAGAAACAGAGCGGTTAAATAGAAACTACAATGGGAATATTGGAATTGAATATTTTCTTACTGAACAATCTTCTTTAACCGCCAGTCTATTTTATCGCTACGGTGAAGATGAGGACGAAACACTAAACAATAGTGACCGTTATAATGGCGGTAGTTTGGTTGAAGAAACCCTGAGAAGAGAATTGCAGAGCGAAGAAGATAACAGCTACCAGATTTCTATAAATTACCAGAATAAATTTAATGACGAAGGTCACGAACTTACCGCCGATTTTCAGTTTGAAAACGATGCCGAAGTTCAAAACACTTATATAAACGAAGATTATATTTCTACAGATCAGGATAATCCCGGCGCTTTTCAACGCGAGGAAGTTTATACTGAAGAAGACCAAAAAGAATATTTAATCCAGGCCGATTATGTATTACCTCTTGGGGAGAATGCCAGGTTTGAAGCCGGTTACCGCGGAAATTTTGAAAACGAAGTTACAGATTACCGCTTACAACAGGAAGATTTGGCTACCGGGAATTTGGTAACCAACGATACGCTTACCAATATTTTTGATTACGAAGAGAACGTAAACGCCCTATATTCTCAATACGGAACTAAATTTGGAAAATTCTCTTTCCTTTTAGGTTTAAGATTAGAAAACACACAGCTTAAAGGAGATATAGATTCAAGATTAAGTGATGAAGAACTTGTAGCAGCTTTTGGATTCCCAATCCAAACAGAATTTGACAATAATTATTTAGGCCTGTTTCCAACGGTTAATTTAATTTACGAACTGTCAAGTGATGGCGGGGAAGAGGAAAATATAACTGTTGGTTATAACAGAAGGATTAACCGCCCAAGAGGTTGGTATATTAATCCATTTCCATCTCGTTCAAGTAGAACCAATGTATTTCAAGGGAACCCAAATTTACAACCGGCTTTTGCCAGTGCCTTCGATATTGGTTACTTAAAACGTTGGGAAAAACTAACTTTTACTACATCCGTTTATTACCAACACGAAACCGATTCATTTGAAAGGGTTGAAGAAAATACCGGTCAGGAAACAACAGATGGTATTGATATTATTAGAACCATTCCTATTAATTTAGCTACTAATAAAAGAACCGGTGGAGAGCTTGGTATTCTTTATAACCCTGCAGATTGGTTAAGGTTAAACAGTAGTTTTAACTTCTTCCAGTTTGAAACTGAAGGTGAATTTAACGGTATAGATTATGGAGCAAAAAATACGAGCTGGTTTGCAAGATTTAGTTCTAAGGTAACCCTCCCGGGAGCTGTAGATTGGCAAACCAATGCGTTTTATCGTGGTCCTCAGGAAAACGCTCAAACTAAAAACGAAGGGATTTTCTCTATAGATTTAGCTTTGAGTAAAGAAATCCTAAATGAGAGCGTTACGCTTTCTCTAAACGTTAGAGATTTATTAAACTCTAGAAAAAGAAAATCCTTTACTTCTACGGAGTTCTTTAACCGGGAAAGTGAATTCCAGTGGAGACAAAGACAAATTAATTTTTCAGTAATTTATAGATTTAATCAGCAAAAGCGCGAACAACGACGTGGTAGTGACGAAGATTTTGATGATCCTGGATTTGAAGGATAATCGGGAATAAATAAAACCGGCTTGAATAAGCCGGTTTTATATTTTATTTTTTAAAAACAAAGCATAAAAAAGGGACATTAACTGTCCCTTTCTTTATGCTTTTTCTTCTTTAGCTTTTTTTCTAGCCTCTTTCTTTTCTTTAAGCAATTCAGCAACCGAACCGCCTATCCAATAGGGTAAGATAGCCATTAGGAAAATCATAAGCCAGAATCCCATAGTTAAAATAACCAGGAAAGCCAGGAAACCGAGGTATTGGTCGAATTCGAACATAATATCAAAAGTTTTTTGATCTGGTCAAAGATAGTAAGCTTTGACGGCTTATCACAATTAAATTGTGAGAAATTCATACGCAATTGATGAAAATCACAAAATTTACTGGCCAAATTCTTTGTTTTTATACCTTTAAAAAAGCCGCTAACTTGTAAATTTGTGACACAACTAATATATTAATTATGGACTATAGAATAGAAAAAGATACTATTGGAGAAGTGAAGGTTCCGGCCGATAAACTCTGGGGTGCACAAACTGAACGCTCCCGGAATAATTTTAAAATTGGGCCTGCCGCCAGTATGCCTCTGGAAATAGTTTATGGATTTGCTTACCTTAAAAAAGCCGCCGCTTATACCAACTGCGAATTAGGTGCATTACCGGTAGATAAAAGAGATTATATTGCCCAGGTTTGTGACGAAATTCTTGAAGGAAAACATGACGACCAGTTTCCTTTGGTAATTTGGCAAACCGGTAGCGGTACACAAAGCAATATGAACGTAAATGAAGTTATTGCCAACCGAGCACACCAACTTGCGGGAAAAACTTTAGGCGAAGGCGATAAAACCCTTCAGCCAAACGATGATGTAAATAAATCTCAATCTTCAAACGATACCTTTCCTACGGGAATGCATATCGCTGCTTACCAAAAGATTACGAAAGTGACACTTCCGGGTGTAAGACAACTTCGCGATACTTTAAAGAAAAAATCCGAAGAATTTAAAGAAGTGGTAAAAATTGGACGTACGCATTTTATGGATGCCACTCCCCTAACCCTCGGGCAGGAATTTAGCGGTTATGTTGCCCAACTTGACCACGGAATTAATGCCCTTGAAAATACGCTTCCGCATTTAGCCGAATTAGCTCTTGGTGGTACCGCCGTTGGTACTGGATTAAACACTCCAAAGGGATATTCCAAACGTGTTTCTGAATTCATAGCGAAATTCACTGAATTACCATTTATTTCCGCAGGAAATAAATTTGAAGCCCTTGCCGCGCACGATGCTTTTGTGGAAACTCATGGTGCTTTAAAGCAAATAGCGGTTTCCCTGAATAAAATAGGAAACGATATTAGAATGCTTTCATCAGGACCAAGAAGTGGAATTGGAGAGATCAATATTCCTGCAAATGAGCCTGGCTCTTCTATTATGCCCGGAAAAGTGAATCCTACCCAATGTGAAGCTTTAACTATGGTTTGCGCACAGGTAATGGGTAACGATGTGGCGATTGGGGTTGGCGGAATGCAGGGCCAGTTTGAATTAAATGTATTTAAACCGGTTATGGCGGCTAACTTATTGCAAAGTGCAGTACTTATTGGTGATGCTTGTGTATCTTTTGATGTTAACTGTGCCCGCGGAATTGAAGCGAACACACCAAGAATCAAAGAACATTTAAATAATTCTTTAATGCTGGTTACTGCTTTAAATACAAAAATCGGATATTACAAAGCTGCTGAAATTGCCAATAAAGCCCACCATGATGGGACTACGCTTAAAAAAGCTGCTGTTGAGTTAGGGCACCTTACCGAAGAGCAATTTGATGAGTGGGTACAACCTAAAGATATGGTAGGGAATATTAAATAGTTTTAATATTTCTGATAAATAAAAGGGCTGTTTGAGAAGTTTTATTTCGTCAAGCTGAACTTGGTTCAGCTTCTAATGTGTTTCGACAACAACTTAGATCCTGAATTAAATTCAGGATGACGTTCCTTAAAACATTCAAACAGCCCTTCTTCTATTATACCAAACTTATTTCTCTATTTTCTTCTTGCTTTTCTTCGCATAAAATTTCTGGAATCTCCAGTAAGAAACTGCTCCCAGCAGGGCTACTACTGCAATTGCGTAATAAATAAATGTTGGGGTAATTACTTTATCTCCGCTAGCATAAGAGTGTAAACCAGCTAAATAGAAGTTTACTCCAAAGTAGGTCATCATAATACTTGCAAAAGCTACCACAGCCATTAAATTAAAGAACCATCTGCTACGTAATCCAGGAACCAGTCGCATATGTATTACAAATGCATAAACCATAATACTAATTAAAGCCCAGGTTTCTTTAGGATCCCAGCCCCAGTAGCGTCCCCAGCTTTCATTAGCCCATTGCCCTCCAAGGAAGTTTCCAATAGTTAGCATTACTAAACCAACGGTTAAAGCCATTTCAGTAATAATGGTGATCTCTTTGATATTGAGATCCATTTTCTTTTTATTTTTTTCCGTAGTAAAAATCATTAAAAGTAATGCCACAGCTCCCAGGATCATTCCTAGCGTAAATGGACCATAACTTCCTACAATTACCGAAACATGAATCATTAACCAATATGAGTCTAACACGGGCTGCAGGTTTGCAATAGATGGATCCATCCAGTTCCAGTGTGCGATCATTAAAATCATTGAAGTTACAAAGGCGGTAGATGCAATGGTTAAAGTGCTTTTTCTTCCAAAAGCCAACCCAAAGAACATCGTAGCCCAGGCAACATATATCATAGACTCATATGCATCACTCCACGGTGCGTGGCCTGAAATATACCATCTGGCAATTAAACCCAAAGTGTGTAAAACGAACAGGAGAATTATTACACCAGCACTTATTTTAACCAGCCAGTTAATGAGATTATTTTCTTTAAAAATCTTCACAATCACAATAACCAGCATAAATAAACCGGCTACCATATACATCCAGAAAAGATTCCTAAAAATATCATATTTGTTATACGCTATCTCTGCGTCAATTCTATCTTGGGAAGGCAATACTTCTGAACCGAATTTCTTCTGAAATCCTTTTATACTTTCCAGAAACTGATTCGCTTTTGAGTAATCCCCAGTTTCAACCGCATCAGAAAGAGAGGTCATATAAAGCGGAAGGATTTGTTTGGTATATACTGAATCCATTCCCTTAAAAGCGCCTTCTTCATCCTCTAATTCCGGATAAGAAACCCATTTATTATTTTTGTGTTCAGGAATTGGGAAAATTCTCAAAATCTTGCCCTGAAGCGCACGATATAATAAATTCACCTTTTTATCGGTATTGATAAAATCTTTCTGAAATTTATTAGGAACGGCTGCCTGGTAGGCTTCTTCCAATAGTGGTGAAAGTTTATAATTTCCGGTTTCATCAAAGAAACTACTTAGCGTAAGGTATTTTTTTCCTTGCTTTACCCCAAGAAGATTATGTAAACTATCATTATGTTTTTCAACATAAATAATTGGCACATTATACCAAATCATAGGGTTTTGGGTCAGGGAAACTAAAATCTGGTCTGAATTTAAACCTTCATAAGAATCAGATTTACTTAATTTCCGAAGCAATTCTGAAGAATACGTATTAGCGGGTTTCATTCTTCCGCCCGCATCCTGAATCACGAGTCGGCCAAAATCAGCCGCGTGTTCTTCGCTTATGGCGTTGCTTTTAATAATAGAATCAACCTCCCTTTTAGCCGATTCAGCGTGTTCGTGCTCGTCTCCCGGAATTTGCGCAAACATAGAGCCGGTAGCCATAAAGAAAATAAGAACGGTAGTTAATTTTTTCTTCTTATCCTTTACTTTTTCAAGCATATCCTTAAGGTTTCCAAAGCGTGAGCCTTTATCAAATAAAATTAGCATCAAGCCTAAATAAAGCAGGAAGTAGCCAATATAAGTCACCCAGGTACCCCAGAAATCGTGATTTACAGAAAGCACGGTTCCGCTTTCATCTGGCATAAAACTGGCCTGGAAAAACCTGAAGCCCTTGTGATCTAAAACGTGGTTCATATAAATCTCGTAGGGAACATTTTCTTTTCCTTCTTCCACAATTTCAACTTTACTTTTAAATGAAGAATAACTGTTTTCAGTCCCCGGATATCTATTTGCAATAAAATCGTTGAGTTTTAAAGCAAAAGGCAATTCTATCTCTTTACTACCATAATTCAAAAATAATTCCAGTCCGGCGACTTCTACTTTATGAGGTTCGCTGGGAATTCCCTGCCCACCCATTATAGTAACGGTTTCAAATTCTCCCTCAGAAGTGACCTTAACTGTAAGCGCATCGCTTTGGCCATCAGTTTTTTCAGGGGTTTTTACAATATCGTATTTTCCCTTTACCACCGGTTCAGGAATTACAAATTGCATAGTCCCTATATTATAAAGAGAACGCAGCATCAAATTCTGGGTAGAATCTTTTGCTAAATCTCCTTTCTCCTGGTCGGCCATTCGCATATAATCGCCTTCAAATGGAGAGTTTATAGTGTATTTTCCGGTTTCTTCTTCATAAGTTATATTAATTGCACCATCGGTAGGTTCATTTAGCGCAAATAAAACATTATGAATATTTTGAACTTCGCCCTCTTTTAAATAGTGATCGTGACGATTACCACCCCCGGCTTCAACCAGTTTAAGGTGATTTTCCCCATCATCGGCAGGGACTAACTCTTCTTTAGCTCCATAAATAAAATTGGTAGCTTCTATCGTGACCGGTTGCCCGTTATAATCGGTATTCAGTACGTAATCATTTTCGGTTTCCGGAGCAAAAAGCACCGGTTCTTCCAAAACCCTTCGGCGGGGTTCCCCGTCAATTTCACCATCAATAAAGGCGGTGAAATAGGTTTTTTCTGAAAGCATGATATTGGTAGTTTCACCTTCAGTAATAGGCATTACCCCTTCGTAACTAATATACCGGGTAATAAAGGCACCCACTAAAATTAAAACAAACGATAAATGGATTAAAAGTGAAGACCATTTTTCGCGCTTGTGAAGATTATATCGTTTAATATTTCCGGCGAAATTGATCACAAAAAACACCATAATTGCTTCAAACCACCAGGCGTTATATATTAACACTCTTGCGGTTTCTATACTGTACCAACTTTCAATAAATGTTCCGAACGCCAGGGCTATTGCATAGACCACAAATAAGACTGCCATTATACGTGTAGAAAATATGACAGAGGCTATTTTATTCTGCATGAAGTAACTCTTTTAAGCCCGCAAATTTAAGGAATTTTAACGGTTTGAAACAGTAAAAACCAATACATTCTCCTACACGAATGTTAATTTTATTGCCTCATTATTTTTAATAATTTAGCCGAATGACAGAAGTGGTAATTTTAGGTGCCGGGAATGTTGCTTTCCACCTTTTTAAGGCGTTTTCTAAAGCAGAAAACACCAGGGTAATTCAGGTATATAATCACCGGAAAGAAAGCCTAAAATATTTTGAAGAGCACACCGATACTACAAGCAATATCAGCGATTTAAAACCGGCCTATTTCTATTTACTCGCTTTAAAAGATGATGTGATTTATGAAATTTCCGAAAATTTAAAAGATATCCCGGGGATTGCTTTACATACTTCGGGCGCGGTAAGTATAAAAACTCTGGAACGTTTGGATAATTTCGGGGTGTTTTATCCGCTGCAAACTTTTTCAAAAAACAAATCGGTAGATTTTGCGGAAATTCCGGTTTGTATCGAAGCAAATTCAGCCAAAAATTTAGGAAAAATTAAAAAACTGGCGTTGGAAATCACAAAAGACGTTCGAGAAATAGATTCTGAACAACGCAAAGCTTTACACCTGGCGGCAGTTTTTGTAAATAATTTCAGCAATCATTTATATACAATTGGAGCTGAAATTTGCGAAAAAAATCAGGTAGATTTTAGTATTTTAAAACCACTTATTAAGGAAACCGCTTCAAAAATTGAAAGCTTATCGCCAGAAGCTGCACAAACTGGCCCGGCTATAAGAAATGATCAAAAAACAATTGAGGCACATTTAGCACTTCTATCAAAAAATCATAAGGATATTTACAGCCTTTTAACCCAATCTATTCAACATTTCCATGGAAAAAAATTATAAAGAATACCTAAACCAAATTAACACCTTTGTTTTTGATGTAGACGGAGTGCTAACCGATGGAAGCATTCAAATTAGTACCGAAGGGGAGCTCCTGCGAACTATGAATATTAAGGATGGTTATGCACTAAAAGCTGCCCAAAATGCCGGTTATACGGTTTGTATTATTTCGGGCGGGAAAAACGAAGGCGTTCGCAAAAGGCTTAAAGATCTTGGTATTACCGATATTTATCTTGGTATTCACGATAAAGTAGAACAAATGGATGAATTCTTCGATATTTATGAAATCAACGCAGAAGATGTTCTATATATGGGAGACGATATCCCTGATTATTATCCTATGAAACTCGTGGGTTTACCTTGCTGCCCTCAGGACGCTGTAACCGAGGTAAAGGAAATCTCCAAATATGTTTCGCATAGAAAAGGCGGAAAAGGCTGTGTTCGCGACGTAATTGAGCAGGTGATGAAGGTACAGGGAAAATGGATTGACAAAGAATAAATGAATTGGATAATACTTATTTTCGCCGGACTTTTTGAAGTCGGTTTCGCATTTTGCCTGGGAAAGATGAAAGTCACATCGGGGAATACCAGCACCCTTTGGTTTGTTGGTTTTTTAGTGTCACTTACCTTAAGTATGCTGCTGCTTTATAAAGCCACTCAAACCTTACCCATAGGTACTGCTTACGCAGTTTGGACGGGCATTGGAGCTGTTGGCACAGTTTTGCTGGGTATTTTTATCTTCAAAGAACCTGCGCATTTCTGGCGCATCTTTTTTTTAAGCACCTTAATTATTTCCATTATAGGTTTAAAATTTGTTTCTGAATAACTCAAAATATGATGGCATATCTAAAGCTAATTCGCTGGTCTAACCTTATTTTTATCGCACTGACTTTAATTCTGGTAAAATTTTCATTTTTTGAAGAATTTGGTGCCGCAATTACGCTCAGCACTTTTGGTTATGCACTGCTGACCCTAGCCACGCTTTGTATTGCCGCCTCGGGTTATGTGATTAATGATATTTATGACGTACAGGCCGATAAAATTAATAAGCCTGAAAAGCTGATTATTGGAAACAAAATTTCAGAAAAAAAAGCGAATAACTTATTTATTATACTGAATGTAATTGGCGTAGGAATTGGTTTTTACCTGTCTAATTTACTAGGTAAACCGGGTTTTGTTGCAATATTTATCTTCTCTTCTGCATTACTCTATTTGTATGCAAGCTATTTAAAACAAATTCCTGTGCTCGGAAATGTTTTAATTAGTTTGCTTGTTGGTTTTGTGGTGCTTTTACCTTCGGTGTTAGATCTTTTTCCCGCGATAAATGCACAAAATAAACAGATTCAGTCTTTACTATTTTCAATTTTACTGGATTATGCGATTTTCGCTTTTTTAATCAATTTCTTACGGGAGATGGTAAAAGATCAGGAAGATGTAAATGGAGATTACAATGTCGGAATACAAACCCTTCCCATTATACTTGGGCACAGACGTACTAATAAGATAATTTTTGCAATTGGTATATTACCGGTCGCTGCTATTGTTTCTTATACTTACAATTACCTTATTGAAAATACTTTTCTAGTAATCTACGCTTTGGTTTTTATCCTTGCTCCACTACTCTATTTTCAGGTTCGAATTTGGGAAGCTAAAAAGAAAAAAGATTATGCTCACCTGAGTTTAATACTGAAAATCATCTTGTTTTTCGGACTTATCTCTATAGGCTTTTACCAGTTTATTCTTACTTCGTAGCATTTATAGTCGGCACTTTGCAATGAACCAATTTTCCAAATAATCTTATCTTACAGGGATTTTAATAATATAACTATGCTAAAAGCACTTTTAAAAAATAAAGAAATAATTCTCGCTTCAGGCTCACCGAGACGTCACCAATTTTTTAAAGACCTGGATATTCCCTTTAAAACCGATGTAAGGCCGGTGAAAGAAGTTTGTCCCGACTACCTTAAAAAAGAAGAAATAACCGATTTCCTGGCCCAGTTAAAAGCCGAAGCTTTTCAGAAAGAATTAAAAAAAGACCAAATCTTAATTACGAGCGATACCATTGTTTATAATAAAGAAAAAGCAATGGGAAAACCTGAAACTGCAGCTGAAGCTAAAGAAATGCTTAGATCATTGTCAGGTAAAACCCACAGTGTTTTTACCTCCGTATGTTTTACCACTCGCCATCACCAATCTACCGTAAACTGCGAAACCAAAGTAACTTTTAAAGATCTTACCAGCGGCGAAATTGATTATTACGTTGAAAATTTTAAACCCTTTGACAAAGCTGGAGGTTATGCCATCCAGGAATGGATTGGCCTTATTGGCATAAGCAATTTGGAAGGAAGTTATTTTAATGTTGTTGGCCTGCCTACACATTTAGTTTATAATGAACTACTTGATCTTGCATCTTTTTAATTTTAATAGTTTGATTTTAAATATATTAAATATGAAAAATTAAAGCTTAACATCAACTAAAAACCGAGAATATAATTTTTAAATTAGTCGACAAATTTTATTTGAAAATAGCTTTTTAAATTTACCTTTATATAAAATTATAGGAACTAAAATGCTTGAAGTTTTTACTCAGTACAGAACTGAAATTACCTACACGATAATTACGGTATTTGCCTTGTTAATTGTTCAGTTTTTACTTAAAAAAGCAGCACATAGGGTTGGAAAACGCAGTGAAATAGATTTCACCAGAACCCGGCTAATGTTTAAATATATCAATATTCTTATCCTGTTTATCGCGGTTTTCTTATTAGCCATTGCCTGGGGCATGGGTCTAACCGAGCTTTCCTTGATATTTTCTTCGGTTTTTGCAGTGCTTGGCGTTGCGCTTTTTGCTATTTGGTCAATTCTTAGCAATATCACTTCCGGGGTAATTCTTTTCTTTTCCTTTCCGTATAAAATTGGAGACAAAATAAAGATTCACGATAAGGATATGCCTATTGAAGCTATTATTGAAGACATTAAGGCTTTTCATTTACACCTCAGGACTTTAGAAGGGGAATTAATCACCTATCCAAATAACTTAATTCTGCAAAAAGCGGTTTCTTTAATAGCAAAAGATGTATACCTTGACGGTGATAAAAGCAGTCTTTAAAGAACGTATCACGCCACAAATCGCAAAAAATTTACAGGTTACATTGTAATCTTTAAAAAGCCTCCGCATAAATAAATCTCGATTATCGGGTAAAAGCAGTTAATTTTCTATCTTCAGGCGACTAAAGTTTTTATATTTGGATGTCTTATTAACCGCCGTGAAATTTATGCGAAAACTATTTAGTTTACTTTTCTGTTTTTTCCTGTTGAATTTACACGCACAGGAACCCGAAAAATTAAATGCTTCTGAAATATTTCAGGAAATAAAAAAGCTAAATTTCCTAGGTTCGGTTTTATATATTGGCGCCCATCCAGATGATGAAAACACCAGATTAATCTCCTATTTTTCGAACGAAAAAAACGCGCGTACAGCTTATTTATCACTCACCCGTGGCGATGGTGGGCAAAACCTTATCGGTCCCGAATTAAGAGAACAACTTGGCCTAATTAGAACCCAGGAACTTCTTGCCGCAAGACGAATAGACGGTGGTGAACAGTTTTTTACCCGTGCTAATGATTTTGGTTATTCCAAAACTCCGGAAGAAACTCTTGAAATTTGGGATAAAGAAAAAGTACTAAGTGATGTGGTATGGGTAATTAGAAACTTTAAACCCGACGTGATTATAAATCGTTTTGACCATCGTACTCCCGGAAGCACTCACGGTCATCATACTTCCTCTGCCCTTTTAAGTTTAGAAGCTTTTGATGCTGCTGCTAATCCGGAAAAATTTCCAGACCAATTAGATTACACCGAAACATATCAACCAAAACGGGCTTATTTTAATACTTCGTCCTGGTTTTATGAGGGCGAAGAAGCTTTTGAAGAAGCCAGTAAAGACCGATTTATAAGTTTTGATACCGGCGTTTATTTTCCGCTACTCGGACTTTCAAATCCTGAAATTTCATCTTTAAGTCGTAGCCAGCATCAATCACAAGGTTTTGGAAGCACTAGTTCCCGTGGGCGCCAAATAGAATATTTAGAGCCTATCAAAGGAGATACCATTCGCTCACAAGATGTTTTTGAGGATATAGATATCTCCTGGAACAAATTAAAAGGTGGCGCTGAGATTGGTGAAATTCTAAATGAAGTTGAAGAAAATTACAGTTTTACAGATCCTGCAGCCAGCCTTCCTAAACTTCTTGATGCTTATAAACTGATTCAGGAATTACCAAATGAACATTGGCGGAAATTAAAAACAAAGGAGATTAAAAAAATTATTTTTGCCAGCGCAGGTTTATTTTTAGAAGCAGTAGCATCTCAGCCTTCAGCTACTCCAGAAGACAGCGTAGTAGTTAACCTGGAAGCTATTAATCGAAGTGATTTCCCGGTAACATTGAGTTCGGTAGAGTTAAGTCCGAATAACTCTAAAATTCAGCCCGATGTAAAACTTAAAAATAACGAAGACTGGCAAAATGAAATCGCTTTAAAAGTTCCGGGAAGAACATCTTATACTACTCCTTATTGGTTAAAAGAAGAGTCTAAAAATGGAATGTATATTGTAAAAGATCGCGAATTAATAGGTCTGCCGGAGACACCAACACATACCAAAGCGGTTTTCAACCTGGATTTTAACCATGTTTCCCTGAGTTTTGAGAAACCTATAGTTTATAAATATAACGATGCGGTTTTTGGCGAAACCTACCAGCCTTTTGAGATTATTCCTCAAGTTTCCCTCGCTTTTGAAGACGATGTAATCATTTTTGAAAATCAGGAATCCAAAAAAGTTTCAATAAAGCTTACTTCCGGAAAACCGAATATTCAGGGAGAAGTTAGTCTTTCCGCAGGAAAAAACTGGAACATTAAACCAGAAAACCACAAATTTCAGCTTCAACAAAAAGGAAGTTCAGTTACAGTTACTTTTGAGGTTTCTCCACCTAAAGATCAGGATGAAACTTTTATTATTCCCACAGCAACAATAAACGGAAAGGAATTTTCAGAAAAATTAATCAGTATAGATTATAAACACATTCCGAAGCAAAACCTGGTAGTTCCTTCTAAATTAAAGGTTGCGCGATTGGAAATTGAGAAAAAAGGAGAATTGATTGGTTATATTGAAGGCGCCGGCGATGTGGTCCCTGAAAGCCTGGAGCAAATAGGATATCGTGTGAATAAACTTAATGTTGCTTCCATTTCACAGGCTTCGCTTCGAAAATATGATGCAGTGGTACTGGGTATTCGCGCTTTAAACACTGTGGAAGCTCTAAAATATAAGCAACAAGTCCTTTTGGATTATGTGAAAAATGGGGGCAATCTTATTGTACAATACAACACTAACCGCGGATTGGTAACGAAAAATATTTCTCCTTTTCCGCTGGAATTATCACGCGACAGAGTTACCGATGAAACGGCTGAAGTTCGATTTTTAGCTGAAGATCATCCTATTCTAAGTTCTCCCAATAAAATCACTGAAAAAGATTTTGACAATTGGGTCCAGGAACGCGGACTCTATTTTCCAGATTCATGGAGTGAAGAATTTACGCCAATTCTTTCTATGAATGATGAAAATGAAACTCCCAAGGATGGTAGTTTAATAGTTGCAAAATATGGAGAAGGATATTTTATTTATACCGGTTTAAGCTTTTTCAGGCAGTTTCCGGTAGGGGTTCCCGGCGCTTACAGGCTTTTTGCTAATATGATTTCAATAGGAAAATAATGGAAAAATCCGAAAAATTTACCTGGAAGAAATCTTACACATACGTTCTTGTGGCGAACGCAGCCTACATTATTGTGTTCTATTTTATAATGTCCCAATTCACTTAATATGCAATTAATAGACTGGATTGTTCTTCTTGGCACACTCGCTTTTATAGTAATTTACGGCGTTTACAGAACGCGAAATACACAGGGAGCCCAGGATTATATTCGCGGTGGTAATGAAACCCGCTGGTGGACAATTGGGCTTTCTACAATGGCAACTCAGGCCAGTGCCATCACATTTCTTTCAACACCGGGCCAGGCTTTTCATGATGGGATGGGTTTTGTGCAATTCTATTTTGGGCTACCTATTGCTATGGTTGTTATTTGTATGTTTTTTATTCCCATTTACCGCAGGCTAAACGTTTATACGGCTTATGAATATCTAGAATCCAGGTTCGATAGAAAAACCCGAACATTAACTGCAGTTCTGTTTTTAATTCAGCGTGGTCTCGCTGCCGGTTTAACCATTTTTGCCCCAGCTATTATCCTTTCAGCTGTTTTGGGCTGGAATCTCTCTGGATTAACTGTGCTAATTGGTTCTTTAGTGATTATATACACGGTGGCCGGTGGCACAAAAGCCGTGAGTGTAACCCACAAACAGCAAATGGCCGTAATTCTTACGGGAATGTTTGCCGCATTTTTTATCATTTTAAGCTATTTACCCGAAAATATTAATTTTAGTAATGCTCTTGAAATTGCCGGTGCCAGCGGTAAAATGGATATTCTGGACTTTTCTTTTGATTTTGAAAACCGTTATACTTTTTGGAGCGGAATTATTGGCGGTAGCTTTTTAGCACTTTCCTATTTTGGAACAGATCAAAGCCAGGTGCAACGCTATTTAAGTGGAAGATCGGTTAACGAAAGTAGAATGGGAATGATTATGAACGGAATGCTAAAAGTACCGTTACAGTTCTTTATTTTACTCGTAGGTGTATTGGTCTTTGTATTCTACCAGTTTAACAACGCCCCTTTAAATTTTAATCCCGCGGCCACGGAAACCGTTTTAAATTCCGATTACGGAAATCAATATGAAGATTTAATGCTGGAACACGATGAGATACAGCAGGAAAAACAAAACCTGCATTTACAGTTTGCCGAAAACAATAATTTCACCCCTGAAAATAATTCGACTTACCGTGAAAATCTGGCCACTTTAAATGCTTCTGAAAATGAAACCAGGCAAAAAGCAAGGAAATTAATAGACGCATCAGATAAAGATGCCGAAAGCAACGATAAAGATTATGTGTTTATTCATTTTATTCTGAATAATCTACCACGCGGATTAATTGGCTTATTACTGGCAGTAATCCTATCGGCAGCAATGTCTTCTACCGCTTCCGAATTAAATGCGTTATCCTCAACCACTTCCATAGATCTATACAAACGAAGCCGAAAAACGGAAATGTCTGACGAACATTACGTAAAAGCTTCAAAATGGTTTACCCTACTCTGGGGCGCTATAGCCATTGCATTTGCCAGTTTTGCTAATTTATTCGACAATCTTATCCAGCTGGTAAATATCATCGGATCCATTTTCTACGGAAATGTTTTAGGAATATTTTTACTGGCGTTTTTTATTAAAATTGTAAATAGTAATTCGGTTTTTGTAGCCGCAATAATTACACAACTTATAATTCTAATTCTCTATAAAATTAATGTGATGCCCTATCTCTGGCTCAATTTAGTAGGATGTATACTTGTAATGGCCCTCGCTTTAATCCTGGAATTATTTATAAAAACCCCGGAACATAAGATTAAAAAAAACTCATAAATTCTATTTAAAATGAAAAATATAAAATGGGGTATTCTTGGCCTCGGAAAAATTGCAGGAAAATTCGCAACCGGATTAAAAGACGTTGAAGGTGCCGAACTTTATGCTGTTGCCAGTAGGTCTAAAACCAAAGCTGAAACTTTTGCAAAAGAACACAATGCTACTAAATTGTTTTCCAGTTACGAAGCAATGTTGCAAGATGAAGAATTAGACGTGGTTTATATCGCTACACCACACGTTTTTCATTACGAGCAGACCCTTCTTTGCCTTGATCATAAAAAAGCGGTTTTGTGTGAAAAACCATTTGCTATGAATAAAAAGCAGGTGGAAAAAATGATAGCCAAAGCTAAAAAAGAAAAGGTTTTTCTTATGGAAGCGATGTGGACACAGTTTCTACCGCATTTCAAGTTTGTCATAGAACAAATTAAATCTGAAAAATATGGTAAGATTAAAAATCTAAAAGCCGATTTTGGATTTCCGGCGCCGGTAGATTTAGATAAGCGACTTTATAACAAAAAGCTGGGTGGCGGCAGCTTACTGGACATTGGAATCTACCCAATTTTTATGGCGATGAGTGCATTGGGCATTCCTGAAAGAATTCAGGCGAAAGCCGGTTTTCATGAGACTGGAATTGACGAAGACTGCGATATCATTTTTGAATATAAAAATGGAGTTGAAGCAGAACTGGGAAGTTCCATTATAAAACAGACGCCTACCACCGCGATCATTCAATTTGAAAAGGCAACAATTACCATTAAAACAAGATTCCATGAACCTTCAAGCCTCATAATCCAAACATCCGAAGGCGAGGAAATCAAAGAATTTGAAGTAAACTCCAACGGTTATAATTTTGAAGCCGAACACGTTCAAAATATGCTACGTGAGGGTAGAACCGAAAGTTCCGAAATGACTTTTGAAAAAAGTCTGCGATTAATTGCATTACTGGATAAGGTTAGAACTGAAATTGGGCTGGAATATTAGTATTTATAATACCAATTATCAATTTAACGTCATCCTGAACTGGTTTCTGGATCTAAACTCTTTGGATTCTGATTATGAAAAAACTACGCTAATAAAATATACCGAATAAAAAAACCTCACAGATCCTTTAGATGTGTGAGGTTTTATAATATAAATTTCAGAGAAATTAAGCTTCTACTTTTTTTGTAGTTTTCACTTCTTCTCCTTCTTCGCTTTCAATTTCGGCTAAATAACGTTCAGCATCCAACGCGGCCATACAACCGGTTCCTGCTGCGGTTACCGCCTGGCGATAAATTTTATCCTGAACATCACCCGAAGCAAAAACTCCAGGAATATTGGTTTTAGTAGATTTCCCCTCGGTAATTAAATATCCGGTATCATCCATCGTTAATTTTCCTTTAAAAATATCGGTATTTGGTTTATGACCAATAGCTATAAACAACCCGGTGATTTCGATTTGCTCTTTTTCGCCGGTTTCATTGTTTATCATTCTAAGGCCTTCTACTACCTGCTCACCTATTACCTCGTCTACTTCAGTATTAAATCGAACATCTATATTTTTAGTACTGTTTACACGGTGTTGCATTGCTTTAGATGCACGCATCTGGTCACCTCTAACCAACATTGTAACTTTACTGCAAATATTAGCTAAATAGGTCGCTTCTTCAGCCGCAGTGTCTCCTCCCCCAACTATAGCAACATCCTGACCTTTATAGAAAAATCCGTCACAAACGGCACAGGCTGAAACTCCACCGCCACGCAAACGTTGTTCACTTGGCAAGCCAAGGTATTTTGCAGTGGCACCGGTAGAAATAATAATGGATTCGGCCTCAACCCAGGTTGCGTTATCTACACAAGCTTTGTGAATTCCGCCTGGTTTATCGCTTAATTCGACTTCGGTTACCATACCCATTCTCACTTCGGTACCAAAACGTTCGGCTTGCTTTTGTAGGTCCATCATCATTTTTGGTCCGTCTACTCCATCGGCATAACCGGGAAAGTTATCCACTTCAGTAGTTGTAGTTAACTGTCCGCCGGGTTCCATTCCAGTATACATAATGGGTTTAAGATCGGCTCTTGCCGCGTAAATTGCTGCAGTATATCCTGCCGGTCCAGATCCTATTATTAAGGTTTTTATTCTTTCTATTTTATCGCTCATTTTTATCTTGTTTTTCTGTCTTACAAAAGTAATAACTTTAGTTATAAACTTAAGCTGTTCCTAATTAAGTTTTCCTATTAGCAAATAATTTGAAGGTATAGATTTCATTCAGAAAATAAAAATTAAGGGCTTCCAGAATTTAACTATACCTTTGTTTATTATATGGAACTTACTCTTTTCAATATACTGGATATCCTGGGAACCATAGCCTTTGCTATTTCTGGAGCTTTGGCTGCCATGGATCGGCGACTTGACCTTTTTGGCATTTTTATTATTGGTTTTGTAACTGCCATTGGCGGTGGTACTTTGCGCGATACTTTGATAGGAAACACTCCCGTAACCTGGATGGAAAATACCATTTATATTTACCTGATTGGCGCGGTAACCATTCTTGCCATTATTTTTAGAAATAAAATCAACTATCTTAAAAAATCCCTTTTCCTATTTGATACCATAGGTTTGGGTGTTTTTACCATAACCGGTGTAGAAATTGGAATTAGAAACGGTCTGGATCCTATAATTTGCGTCGCACTCGGCGCTATGACCGGTACTTTTGGAGGGGTAATTCGAGATATTCTATGTAACGAAATCCCTGTAATTTTTAGAAAAGAAATTTACGCCACCGCCTGTATTTTTGGCGGACTCGTTTTTGTAATAATGCACGAGTTTGGCGTAAACCGCGATATCATTTACCTAACCACCACGCTAATTGTAATTTCAATTCGACTCGTGGTTGTAAAATACCATATATCACTCCCCTATTTCTATATTTCTTCGGAAAACAAAAACTGATTTCCTCCCTTAAGAAATTAAGCATTTGCTTTTAATGCGGAAGTCTTTTCCGAAGCAATCCGTATAAAAATGTTCCTAAAAGTGAACCAATAAATACAATTAAAATCGGTAAAAATCCTGCACCAATTAAGGTGAAAATTGGTCCCGGGCAGGCTCCGGCAAGCGCCCAACCTAATCCAAAGATAATTCCACCGTACATATAGCGGCTAAAACCTTTCTCCTTTGGAATAAATGAAATACGTTCACCAAAAAAAGATTTCAGGTTTTTACGCTTTATAATTTGAACACCAATAACTCCTAAAAGCAATGCCGACCCCATAATTCCATACATATGAAACGACTGGAACTGGAACATTTCATAAATTCTGAACCACGAAGCGGCTTCAGACTTAAACATTACGATTCCAAAAAATATACCAATCAATAAATATCCTATACTTCTCATAATTTCAATTTAAAATATTAGCGGAAATAATAAATGCACCATCACCAAACCACCGATAAAAAATCCAGTAACAGCAATTAAAGAAGGTAACTGCAAATTACTAAGCCCGGAAATAGCGTGCCCCGAAGTACAACCACCGGCATACCGAGCGCCAAAACCAATTAAGATTCCGCCAACCAATAGAATGATAAGCGCTTTAATTCCGCCAACGGCTTCCCAACTGTAAATTTCGGTTGGTAAATATGCTTTACCTGCACTATTAAAACCTAAGTCTTCCAAAATTGTAACCGTATCAGGATTTATCGCTACAGAAAGATCATCGCTCAATAAATTTGCTCCAATAAATCCACCGATAATTGCTCCTGCAACTACAATAAGATTCCAGCGTTGAGATTTCCAATCGAAATCAAAGAAATCGGCTTTAGAATCGGCGCCGCACATGGTGCACATAGTTCTAAGGTTAGAAGACATGCCAAATTGCTTCCCGATAAAAATTAACAAAAACATTGTAAAAGCTATAAGCGGACCCGATACATACCAGGGCCAGGGCTCAAAAATCCATTCCATAGTCCATTTTTTTAATGAGGTGCAAATTAAATAGAATTTACGAAGGAAGACAGTAACAAATGTTACAGGAAAAAATTTTAAAAAACCTTCAAGGTCGAAGAAAAGTAGACCCTGAAATGAATTCAGGGTGACGTACTTATTTTTTAAAATAAGATTTCAAATTTTCCAGCACTTTTTCAGATAAACGCCTTTGGGTTTCGGCGCTCCAACCGGCACTTTTTGTATGAGAAGTCACCCGGTTTATTTTTTTTGTTTCTTCAGAAAGTGAAGCTCCTCCATCACCATCAAAAATTGCGTAATTACCATCAGGTTTTATCCAGTTTACAAAAGCTTTTTCCTCAAACGGAAGTCCAAGCGAAGTATTGATTAAAATTTTTCCTGAACCAAAAGCTTTAAATTCCTCTTCTCCCAATAATTTGGTGTTCTTCGGAAGATGAAGTGAAATAATTTCGGTAATTTTCAGCAATTCTTTCAGGTTTAAATATTTGACTTCTTTTGTTTCCCATTCTTTTTTTCTGCTTCTACTGAAATAATAAAGATCGGCTCCAAGCGGCAGTAAAGCTTCTGCTAGCATTTGACCTGTTGTGCCCAAACCTATAATTCCAATCTTTTTATCGGTAAGTTCTACAGGCATTTCTCGCCATTGGTGTTTGCCAAAACCATGAAGTAAACCAATTAATTCTGAAACGATAAACTCTATAACTCCGGGATCTCCATAATCAAAAATCCCTTTTACTGTAATTCCCTGATCCCTTGCAAAATCTACCGCTACGTTTGCTGATTCATCATCATACAGGCTGCAAGCCATCCCGATATATTTAAGATTCCCACATTCCTTAATAACACTTTCTGGAATTTGGGTTTTCCAGGAAACTATTACAGCTTCAGCTTCGCCAATTCGTTCTAAAAGTTCCTTTTCAGAATCCGGACTTTCTCTGTAAACCTCAACTTTAGACTCGCTGTATTCTTGAAGTTCCTCTATAGCCCAGTCTTCCAGTTTCGTGTGATCTACACAAATAATTTTATTGAATTTTTGCATTTTATTTTTGACTTAAAATTCTTGAAAATTATTTCAAAAAAGGTATTCTGATATAATATAAAGCTTCTTTACCTGATTTTAACCTAGATGAATTAAAAAGTATAAGAACTAAATTAAGTAAATATAAAAAACAAACACTTAACCAAAGAAATGCGGGATTTAGTAATAAAGAAGGGGATATTTCTGAGGCACTTTTCACTCGATAAAAATTACTCCCAATATATATAATAAAACAAAAGGAGAGAAGAAGACACCAAGTAATCTCAAAATTCAATATTTCTTTGCTTGTTTTATTTATATTATGAATTTCATTTTTCTTAGATATCCACATCACCAATGGAATAAGAATACCTAAAAATGGAAAGAAAAGAAAACTTATTGCTGAACTATTCAGTTGGGTCAGGTAAGAATTGTTTTTTTCTAACTTCCAGTCAATAAGCTCTTCAGATGTCACACCAAGTCCTTTTGCTATTCGCTGTAAAGTATCTCCTCTGGGCTGGGTTTCTCCATTTTCCACTCGCTGAATGGTTCTAAGACTAACTCCAGATTCTTCCGCTAAAAATTCTTGCGAAAATCCCTTTCTATTCCTTAATTCAAGGACCCTGTTTGCTAATTCATTGTTCTCCATAATTATAAATTTGTATGTTTCAGCAAACCTACAGTGAGTTGTAAAAAAATCTTGCGACAGCCTTACGACATATTTACGTCAAATCTGTCAGACCTAGTAAAAATGGGATTTAAACTGTAAATAATCTATAATGGAATATTTCCGTGCTTTCGCTTGGGTCTTAGCACTTCTTTATTTTCTAACATACTAAAGCCTTTTAATAATTTTCTTCGGGTGTCACGTGGCATAATTACCTCATCAATAAATCCACGTTGAGCTGCTTCAAAAGGATTAGCGAAGGTTTCAGCATATTCAGCTTCTTTTTCGGCTAGTTTTGCTTCGCTATCATCTGCTGCCTGAATTTCTCTTCTAAAAATAATTTCACTGGCTCCTTTGGCCCCCATTACTGCAATTTCGGCTGTAGGCCAGGCAAAATTAAGATCGGCGCCAATATGTTTGGAATTCATTACATCGTAAGCTCCACCATAAGCTTTTCGAGTAATCACTGTAACTTTTGGCACTGTGGCTTCACTAAGGGCGTAAAGCAATTTTGCGCCATTCAGAATAATTCCATTCCATTCCTGGTCGGTTCCTGGTAAAAAGCCTGGAACATCTACCAACACCAGCAGCGGAATATTAAAACAGTCGCAAAAACGAGTGAATCGAGCCGCTTTTTTAGACGAATCTACATCTAAAACCCCGGCAAGGCTCATTGGTTGGTTGGCAACAATCCCAATGCTTCTTCCGCCTAAACGCGCAAAACCTACAATAATATTATCGGCGTAATCTTTATGAATTTCGAAGAAAGAATCTTCATCAATTATTCCCTTAATAACCTCGTGCATATCGTACGGTTTATTAGAACTATCGGGAACTATACTGTCAAGCTCATTTCTGACTTCATCGCCTAATTCATATGGCAATTTTTCGGGTGCTTTTTTGTTGTTCTGGGGCATATAGACTACCAGTTTCTTAATATCTTCAAGGCAGGCGATATCATTAAAAGAAGTAATATGCGTGACGCCGGATTTTGTTGCGTGCGTTGAAGCACCACCTAATTCTTCTGAAGTTACCTCTTCGTTGGTTACCGTTTTTACTACGTTTGGACCGGTTACAAACATATAACTGGTATCCTGGACCATAAGTGTGAAATCAGTCATCGCAGGCGAGTAAACCGCCCCGCCGGCGCAAGGACCCATTATCGCAGATATCTGCGGAATTACCCCGGAAGCTTTTACATTTCTATGAAAAATATCGGCGTAACCGCCAAGCGATTTTACGCCTTCCTGGATTCTCGCTCCACCCGAATCGTTAAGTCCAATCATTGGCGCACCAACTTTCACGGCAAGGTCCATAACTTTACAAATTTTCTCGGCGTGGGTTTCTGAAAGTGAACCACCAAATACAGTAAAATCCTGCGCGAATAAGTAAACGAGTTTTCCGTTAATTGTCCCGTATCCAGTTACCACCCCGTCACCAGGAATTTTTTGATCTTCCATTCCAAAACCGGTGGTTCTGTGAGTTACCAAAATGCCTATTTCTTCAAAAGAACCTTCGTCCAGTAAATAATCTACACGTTCCCGGGCGGTAAGTTTCTTCTTTTCGTGCTGCTTCGCTATGCGTTTTTCGCCGCCACCAAGATGTGCCTGCTTAATTTTATCGTTTAATTTTTCTATATTATGACTCATCAATTTATTTTTTACTCGATAATCTAGATTTAGTTTGCTGGTAACCTCAACTCCTGCTGATCTTTGAGATATTGTTTTAAAGCTACAATAGCAGCTAATTTTGCCTCTTCTTCAATTTCATTTTCAAGTTTTTCTGCGGAATAATAATTCTTTACAAAATGAGTATCAAAATTTCCGCTTCTAAAAGCCTCGTGCTCAAAAACAAATTTACCGAAAGGAAGCGTGGTCATTACACCCTCCACTTCATACTGTTTTATAGCTTTCAGCATTAACTGAATCGCTTCTTCACGGGTTTTTCCGTAAGTAATTAATTTTGCCAGCATCGGGTCGTAATAAATGGGAACTTCCATCCCTTCCTCAAATCCGTTATCAACCCGAATATTCTCACCCTTAGGAATAGTATATTTTTCTAAAATCCCCACGCTAGGCATAAAATTGTCCAGAGGATCTTCGGCATAAACCCGAAGTTCTACTGCGTGGCCTGTTATTTTAAGATCTTCCTGAAGTAATCTCAACTTTTCTCCTCTTGCAATTTTAATTTGCTGTTCTACAAGGTCTACCCCGGTAATATATTCCGTTACGGGATGCTCTACCTGTAAGCGGGTGTTCATTTCCAGAAAATAGAAATTCTGATTTTCATCGAATAGAAATTCCACCGTTCCGGCGCCTACATAATCACAGGCTTTTGCCACTTTTACAGCGGCTTTTCCCATTTGTTTCCGAAGTTTAGAATCTAAAACTACAGATGGTGCTTCCTCTACCACTTTTTGATGCCTGCGCTGCACGCTGCATTCCCGTTCAAAAAGATGGATATAATTACCATGTGCATCGGCTAAAACCTGAATTTCAATATGTCTTGGTGAAGAAACATACTTCTCGATAAAAACCGAACCATCGCCAAAAGCCGATTCGGCTTCACTGATAGCACGCTTCATTTGGTCTTCCAAATCTTTTTCCTTTTCAACAATACGCATTCCTTTACCACCGCCACCGGCAGAGGCTTTAATCAAAATAGGAAAACCGATCTCTTTAGCGATTTTCTTCGCCTTTTCGGGATCGGTAATCGCTTCGTCAATTCCGGGAACCATTTGGATATCGTAATCTTTAACCGCATCTTTCGCGGCAAGTTTACTACCCATAATCTTTATAGCCTTAGATCCAGGACCAATCCAGGTAATTCCGTTTTTTTCAACATTTTCAGTAAATACGGCATTTTCACTTAAAAATCCGTATCCGGGATGAATCCCGTCAACACCAAGTTCTTTGGCTACTTCAATAATTTTATCGCCTTTTAGATAAGACTCGTTGGAAGGCGCTTCCCCAATGCAAACCGCTTCATCAGCAAATTTTACGTGGGGCGCATTCCTATCGGCTTTAGAAAAAACGGCTACGGTTTTGATTCCCATTTTTTGAATGGTTTTCATCACCCGCAAAGCAATCTCTCCCCTATTGGCTACTAATATTTTCTTCATTATTTTTTATAAATTTTGATTCCATGATAATTGCCTAATGCAATTTGCTCACGGAATTATTCCATTTCAATTAACAACTGGTTCTTCTCCACGGTTTGCCCTGTTTTCACTGAAACCGATTTTACCACTCCGTCTCTGGGCGCGGTAAGCGTATTTTCCATTTTCATAGCTTCCAGAACCAGCAAATAATCACCTTCCTTGACCTCTGCACCTTCTTCCACATTTACCTCCAGGATAAGTCCCGGCATTGGTGCTTTTATATCATTGATCATTTGCGCGGTTCCCAGGGAAAGCCCCATCTCTTCAATAAGTAAATCCAGCTCATTGGAAATAGCTACTTTATAAGTGTTAGAATTGATCTTGATATCGTACTTGCGTTGAAGAAAATTTTCGGTAAGAACCTCAGCCTTAAAACTGCGATTTTCTTTTAATAGGTGGTAATGCTTAGTGGCAATTTCCTGCGTATCTAAAGCGGTAATCTGGTCTTTGGTAAATTCAAATTCAAATGAATTATTCACCTTAACCTTATATTTTTTTTTCATATTTCGTAGTTTTCAAATCTAATTTGAAGCTTGTGTTGTAAATATAGAAAAAGTTTGTAGCAATTACTTATGAGTTTTTAAGATTTAGATTTTGTATCAGGCAAATGAGTTTACAATTAAATACAAAAAAAGCCCTGCGGATTTAAATATCTACAGGGCTGGTTATAAATGTGATTGTATATTTATGAAAACTCTTTAATCGCTTCACTTAGATCATAAACTTTGGTATTCTTAAATTTATTCTCAAGAATACTACTTCCTGCTGCAGAACGATATCCACCGGCACAATGTACCATAAACGGTTTATCATCTGGCAATTCATCTGCACGGTTTCTAAGCTCATTCAACGGAATTGCCTTAGCATCGTCAAAAATCTTTCCTTCAGCAATCTCGCTTTCATTTCTAATATCAACAATCGTATACTTATCTTTATTCGCTTTAAAATCTTCCAAATTAAACTCATCTGAAGATTTTGAAACTTTTTCAGATAAAGTTACCACACCTTTCATTTGCTTTTCATAACCGATTTTCGCAGTTCTTTCCAGCAACTCATCAATTTGATCTACACCTTCAGCTACCAAGTAGAATTCCTCTTCCGGCTCAATAATAGCACCTAACCAGGTTTCAAATTTATCACTTTCTGAACGTGCCATAATATTAATACTATTCGGTAAATGTCCTTTTTTGTAAGCATCCCCGTCACGTGTATCTACCACAGTAATTCCTTCTTTTTTTACAGAATCTACATAGAGTTTCACCGGAACTTCATATTTCGCTTTTTGAACATTTATAGCTCCTTTTCGGTTTAACTCTACACTAAAACCAAAATATGAAGGAATAAAGGGCTGGTCTTTTAGAATTTCTTTTACAAACTCTTCTTCAGTTTGATCTTTAAAAGCCCAGTTCCCCTGGCGTTCATTTCCTAATGTACTGGAAGAGGCATCACTCATATTTTTTCCACAAAGGGAACCTGCACCGTGAGCCGGATAGATTATGGTATCATCTGGCAAATCGTTAAATTTGGTTTGCATAGTTTTATACATCTGCTTTGCCAATTCTACACGTTTAGCCTTCATATTCCCGGCTTTTTCACGTAAATCTGGCCTTCCAACATCGCCGATAAAAAGTGTATCTCCACTAAACATTATGGTTTCACCATTTTCTTCAGCTATAAATGTTAAGCTATCTGGTGAGTGACCTGGAGTGTGTATCGCTTTGATACTGGCATTTCCAATCTTTACCTCATCGCCTTCATCAAAAGGAGTATGCGTATATTCAACGCCAACTTTTTTACTAATATAAATGGTTGACCCAGTCTCCTGCTGAATTTGCAAATGTCCACTTACAAAATCGGCGTGCGGGTGAGTTTCAAATACCGCTACTAATTTAGCATTATTTTCTTCGGCATATTTATAGTATTGCATTGGATTACGGCTTGGATCTACCAAAGCCATTTCTCCATTACTTACCAGTGCGTAAGAATAATGCGCTAAAGGATCGTCTTTAAATTGTTTTATTTTCATTTTTTTGACTCTTTTAAATTATAAACTGTTTTTTGTGCGTTCTTTTTTCGAAATGGAAACACCATTTGATTTTTAAAATCTTTAGGAAAATCTTCGTCTCCTTCAAAACCTAATTCTATATCTTTTCCTTCCTGCGGAATATAAGCTGTGCCGAACAAATAATCCCAAATACTCAGGCTCAAGCCGAAATTCATTCCGTAAGGTCTGTCTTCAGGCAGTGCCTTAGAATGATGCCAGATATGCATTTTAGGATTATTCAACAGATATCCAAAAACACCATAATTCCAGCCCACATTCGCGTGGTTTAAATGCCCGATAAAAACTGCAAACATATGCACCACAAAAAATTCCTGGATTCCGAAACCTATCATTGCCAGTGGAATGTACTGCACGGTTTTATAAACAATAGTTTCCATAAAATGAAACCTGAATTGTGCGGCAAAACCCATTTCCTTAACGCTGTGGTGTACTTTGTGAAATTCCCACAGCCACGGTTGCTTGTGCAATTGCCGATGAACATTCCACTGGATAAAATCGGCTATAACAAACATTATTAGCAGTTGCACCCAAATTGGAAAATTTTGAACTTCAATAGCCACAATATTCGTGATTCCAAATAAACCAAGAAAGTCATTGAACAATTCTACGGCCACATTTGAAATCGCGTTATAACCAACCAGCGAAAACAGGAAAAAATTAAATAAAATATAGAACGTATCCAGCCAGAAATCCTTTCGAAATATCTTTTGTGCCTTTCTCCAGGGGATTATAATTTCCAATATCCAAACCAACAGTGACAAACCAATTAACCAATAAAAATAATTGGTCCACGACGGATTGCTAATTTCATTAACGAGGTAATTAAAATACCCGCTAAAAGAATCTGCAATTATATTTAAATACTTTTCCAACCGGTTTAGTAAGTTTTACAAGGCAAAAATATAATAATCCTACATTTAGGGCAGTAACTTTTGTTACAGTATTAAAAACCTATCCGCTTTCTTTATTTAAGTGCTTCTTAACATTGCCCGGGCATAAAATGTTAGTCTTTGTTAAATGGCGGAAACTTCAGGCTTTTCTATTTAATTTTAATACTGAAAATGATCAGAAATCAACATATAAAACAATAAAATTATGAGTCAGTTTAAATTACAACGTAAATTCGGTTTAGGCGGAGTCGCCATTGGAAACGGATTTAAACCATTAAGTGATGCTGAAGCCGAAAAAACCCTGGAAGGAGCCTGGGAAGCGGGAGTACGATATTATGATACCTCGCCCTGGTATGGGTTAGGCTTAAGCGAAAGAAGGTTTGGACATTTTCTGCATAATAAAAAACGGGAAGACTACGTGCTTTCTACCAAAGTAGGTCGGGTTTTAAAAGCTACGAAAAATGTACCCGAAACAATGTGGAATAATCCTGCACCTTTTGATTATAAATATGATTATTCTGCTGAAGCTGTACGCCGCTCTATAGAAGATAGTTTACAGCGTTTAGGTGTAGAAAGTATAGATTATGCTTTTATCCACGATCTTTCTCCCGATCATAACGATGATTATGAAGAAGGAACTACCTGGGAAGATCATTTTGAAGTTGCCAGAACGGGCGCCATTCCAGAGTTACAAAGAATGAAAGAAGAAGGTCTTATTAAAGCCTGGGGAATGGGCGTAAATACTTTAGATCCTATTTTAAAACTCCTTGAAGTTTCAAAACCCGATGTTTTCCTTTCTGCTATTCAGTATTCTTTGGTTCACCATAAAGATGCTTTAGAACGTTTATTACCGGCTATAGAAAAAAGCGAAGCGACACTGATAAATGCCGCACCTTTTAATGCAGGATTGCTTGCCGGGCAAAAGCGTTATAATTATGCCGGGGAAATGCCGGATGATATTTCAGAACGTTATAAAAATATCCTGAAAATTGCTGAAAAACATAAAGTAAATCTTGTTGCTGCATCACTTCAGTTTTCCTTAGCACCGAAAGTGGCGGGCACGGTATTGGCCGGAGCCAGTAAACCTGAACAGGTGCAGGAAAATATAAAAGCCCTGGAAGAAAAAATTCCGGCAGAATTCTGGTCAGATTTAAAAAAGGAAAAATTAATTGAAGAGAAAGCCGAAGTTCCTGCATAAATTTATAGCCACGAAATCACTGAGAATAAAATCAGTGAATTCGTGGCTTTTAATTTAAGTTTTACATTTCAACGTTTCCGTTGTCTTTTTTCAATATAGTCTTCAATGGCTTTCTTAGTAGTAACCCAGTTTCTGCCTTCTTTATAAGCATCAATTTTTCCCTGCCGGGCCAGTAAACTGATATATTCCTGGCCATGGGGTAATTGCTCCTCCTCTACCAAATTAGAAATTTCAGTATAATTAGCATCATTATCCGGTAAGGCTCAAATATAAATGCTTATGGTGCGCTCTAAAGCCTGGCACATTAATAAACCTGATTTTGAATAATTACCTTTATTGGCCGCATTTAAAGCTGCATAATATTTCTTACGATCGTTGCGTAAAAATAGGGCCGGCGGAAAACCTTCTTTCATTAAAATAAGATTCATCGCTAAACTACCGTTCTTCCATTTCCATCAAAAAATGGATGTATCCAGACAAATTTATGATGAAAAACCATTGCTAATTCTATATCATTTAGCAGCAGCGGATTTTTATACGTAAAATCTACCAACTCACCATACAAACCGGAAACCTTTTGTGCATTGGGAGGAACAAATTGCCGCGCCCCTTCTAACGCCTGAGTTTCGTATCCTGCCGGCAAAATCATTTTCGATACTTCATAAAACCAGTTCTTGAAGCTTTAAAATGTCTTTACTATTTAAATAGTACTTTGGTTTCACCAAAGTATATAAATAATCTTATACAGTTTCGTGATTTTTGGCTTCAAAATGCTCCCGAAGCGACTTCCCTTTTATGTTATTCCTTCCTGCAAAACCATTTGTGTTTCGAGCAGACTTAAGGTATGATCTTCTATGCTGTTTGAATTGTAAGTCCATTCTATACTAAGAACTTCCTTCATTTTTTGCAAAGCAATTATAGGCAAAGGCCGCGCTTTTTCCAGCATTGCATTCTTCTCGAATAATCGCTCAGAGGTATTATTCAATTCTTTTCGATATGTAATTATTGGTTAACTATATAAATAAACCTATCCGCTATTAAAGGCTAATTCTTAAGTTTTAATAATTTCAGTGCTTTATTATCTTTATAATCCATTCTGAAAAGAATAATAATTGCAGAAATTAAAGTAAGAATGCCAATGAGCATAATGGCGGCTTCTATATTAACCAAATCGGCAATCACCCCTGTGAGCACTGCTCCAATGGCATAACCCATATCTCGCCAAAGCCTGAAGATACCAATACTTTTTGCCCTGTCTTGTGGATGGGTATTATCGGCAATAGTTGCCAGGAAAGTGGGATAAACCATAGCTGTTCCCCAACCGAGTAAAGAAGATAGTATTACAAAATGCGTCATCGTTTCAGCCCAAATTAAAATCACCAACATTATTGCCTGTAAAAGCATCCCGATAAAAAGCATATCTTTCTTACTAAAAATATCTGCCATTTTTCCCGTAAATAATTGGCCTATTCCCCAAACTGCAGGATATAGTGCAGTTACAATTCCTATTTGTTCAAGGTTAAATCCTTTTCCGGAAAGTAAAATAGGAAATAAACCCCAGGCCATCCCGTCGTTAAGATTATTAATCAAACCCGCCTGACTTACAGAACCAAGGTTTTTATCTTTCCAGGTAGTATCCCAGAAAATATTTTTTAAACGGGACATGCCGCTGCTGCCCTCTTCTTTTGCCACGTGATGCCGGGTATCTTTTATAAAGAAAATACTAAAAAGTAATCCCAGGATCATAAGTACAATTCCCAGGTAAAACGGATAAGGCCTAACCCCATATTCTGAAGCGATCCACCCGGTCAAAAAAGCTACCACCGCTACGGCAAAGTAGCCGGCAAATTCATTTAATCCCATGGCAAAACCACGCTGCTTTTCCCCTACTAGATCAATTTTCATCACCACTGTACTACTCCAGGCAAGCCCCTGGTTAATACCCAGCAAAACATTTGCAACAATAATCCAGTTCCAGTTTTCAGCATAAATCAGGATAAACGGAATTGGAATAGCAAAAATCCATCCCAGTACTAAAAGATTCTTTCTTCCAAACCTGTTGGCCAATGCACCGGCGTAATAATTAGTAATCGCCTTTACCACACCAAAAACCACAATGAAAGATAAAATAGCACTGGTTGCTGCTATGCCAAATTCCTTTTCGGCAATCTCCGGCAGAATACTGCGTTCTAAACCAACCATACCACCAACAAAGGCATTAACAAGAACCAATAAGCTAAATTGCTTCCAGTTTTCTTTTAGACCTAATTTTATATCATTCATATTTGGTTTTTAATTTTAAAAATTAAAATTCGTCACAAAATTCAATTGATTAAAATTACTTTTATTAAAAATACTTTGCGCATCGGTGTGGTTTTGATTCTCTCTAAATATCCATAAAATATCAAAACTCAATCCCTCCAAAAACCCGTGAGCTTGATAACTTAAATGGCTGTTTACCTGGAAAGATTCATCTATATTATACTTATTAAACTTAAGCTTTCCGGTTTCCGGGCCATCCAATTGTTGCATCTCAAGGCCAAAATGCAAATTTGGTTTTGGCAGATGATATTCGGCTTTAATGGTAAACACATCAGTATTTCCTAAACCTTCCAGCCGCGATCTTGGAATGGAAGTAAAAAAGCGATCTCTCCCTAGTTCTTTAGGAAATAAAAATCGGCCCGAATCAAATGCGTGGGTATATGCAAAAGCTACATTAAACCTTGTTTTTTTCCAACTCAGCTGCGAACTCAAAACCTGCCCGTTTTCATAGGGTTGCACATAGCGATTCACGGATGCAAGATCTTCAGAATAAGATAAAGGATTTTGGTAAACATATTGAAATCCCAAATTGAAATCCGCTAAATCGTACCCAAGTTCCGTCCAAATTGTATTCATTACCTTATCAAGATAAAAATCATAAAAATTCATCTGAAAATTATCTTTTCTAAAATGGTAATTTAATATTCCAATTCCGGTAGTAGAGTAAATCTCGCGGTAGACTGCTACCTCTCCATTCGGCTGAAAACCATTATAAAAAAGCCCAATTGCTTCATCCATAGCAAACCATCCTGTAGTTGAGCGAGGAGAAACACCATCTAACCAACCTAAGTTTAGTTGGTGATTTTCACTTATATTTAAATGTGACCAGGCACCACGATGTGCAAAAGGTTTCATTCGGCCATTACTATTGTTTAAAAGCGGAGAAAACTCGGTTTCTAGTTTTCCATAACTTATATATGAATTTCCAAATCGATAGCGAATAAACAGCCCTTGCAGCCCGTTGAGATCCTGAAAATTTCCTTTGTTCAAGACATCGTAAAGTTCATATTCCCATTTGGCATTTTTTCCTGTAACCGCATCTCTAACTCCCAAATCACTACCAAAAGTTCTGTACGTAAATATCCCTTTTACCCCAAATTGAAAACCTTTAAAATTTCCAGTTGTAAAACTGACAGCCCCGCCAGTGGCGTTGGTATAATAATCTTTTAGCTCACCCCGGTTTATCGTGTTCATATAAAAATTACGAATATGGCCGTGGAAATGACCCTCGGTAAAGTCGTCTTTGAGTTTAGGTTCATCCTCCTTCACTATCTCTTTATTCTGAGCAGAAAGATGGAGATTAAGAAGGAAAATAAACAGAAAAGTAGGTAGTTGTAAGCTTTTCAAATAATTAAATTTATAGATTCGGAATGCAAATGTCCTGAATCTTCCGGCCTGCCACAGTAACATGCGTTACTTTGCTAAAAAGGGCTTTGTAACATTAGTTACGCTAACTTTAAATTGTTCTAATTATATTTGCCGCAAATGGGAATACAAAAAACTTTCTTTCTTTTTAGCCTTCTTATAGGCTTTTCTGCTCTTGCTCAAAATAGCAGTGTGAATGTTGCCGGTGCAATGAAAAATGTGATGATGAAAGGAGAACTTGGAGGTAGCATTTCTTTAGATTCTTTGGCAAATAAAGGTGTTTATGGACTTGGGCCCATAGAATTCCTTAGGGGTGAATTGCTGCTTTTAGATGGAATCATTTATAATTCTTCAGTGGGGGATGAAAATTCAATGCAAGTTGAAGAAATCGAATCTGTAAAAGCACCGTTTTTTGTTTATGCTGAAGTTTCAAAATGGAAATCAGTATCACTTCCCAGTTCGGTCACTTCGTTGAAAAGTTTAGAGGATTTCCTGGATAAATTGACCCCTAAGAATCATGAAGCTTTCCCTTTTCGACTTAAAGGAAAAATTAATTCAGCAGATATTCATATTGTAAACTTGCCAAAAGGCAGTAAGGTTAGCTCTCCAAAAGAAGCTCACGAAGGACTTACAAATTATAACCTGACCGATAAAAAGGTAGAAATACTTGGTTTTTTCTCTCGAAAACATCAGGCCATTTTCACCCATCACGATACTTTTATACATCTTCATTTAATTACAGAAGATCAAAAAGAAATGGGTCATTTGGATCAGGTTGATTTCGATCCAAAGAATTTAAAACTATACCTACCGGAATAATGCAATTAAAATCTTACATAGCGATTTTTCTTGCCGTGGTTTTCTTCGGAAAATTCCTAATGCTCGATGCGAAAGTGTTGAATAGCATTTTAGATACCGAAGAAATCGCATTGGTAAATCCTTTCTGTAAGAAAAAAATACACCCCTTGGGTTCTACTGATACTTATTCACAAGAATCTTCAATATTGATTATTAGTTCAGATGCCTTGTGTAATTCACCCTTTCATCTTTCTAAAATCAGCTTACCCGAACCGCAAAAAGTAAATAATCACCTGGATTTTGGATATTTAAATCCTACGGTGATTTCTATTTACTTTTTAAAAAATTACCCTCCTCCAAAAGTATTAGTGGCTTAATAAGATAATTCCGGGCACAAATCCGGAGAAGATTATTTTTCACTAATTCTAAATTTCAATGAATACAAAAATTTTAGTGAGTCGTCGCTCTATACAAGTGTTACGAGGGATGCTCAGCGGGATATTTCTCGTGGCCAGTTTTAATCATTTGCTTAATCTTGAAAAAACAGTTAACAGGATTGATCAGGCCAATTTTAAAGGAATCGCATATTTTTTCGGCAATCCGGAGTTGCTGGTAATGATCTCCGGAATTGTGATGCTTATTGCGGGAGTCGCACTATTATTAGGCTTTAAGACCCGCTGGACAGCAGCAGTTTTACTTGCTATTTTAATCCCTATTACCTTAACTGTGCAGGTGGGGCAAATTACAACACTGGGGCCGCTATTTAAAAATGTAGCGATTTCCGGCGGACTTCTGTTTTTCATCCTAAACGATTTTAAAGATCAACAAAAAACATAAATATAACCGGCTATTACAGCCTAAAAAATTTAAAAAATGAAAAAGATAATTTTAATATTTACAGCTTTTTTAATGCTGTTTTCAGTAAAAACACAAGCACAAAAGCACGACACAGAAAAAAATAACTACGTGGTTTTGACCAAGAAAATTCCGCAATTGCAACCCATTTTAATTACTGCGGAAGAATTGAAAAAAGAAGACGGACACCATTTTGGAGATTTCCAGGTTATTGTTTGCGGGCAGACCGTAAAAGGTTTAATCAATCTCGAGGAAATGAAAAAATTTACACACAGGGCAGAAAAAGCAGGAGTAGAACTTAAAGCCTGCGGATTTTCCCTGAAAAAATTTGGAGTAGACCCGGAAAAAATCCCTTCTGAAATGGAAATTGTTGAAAACGGTATTCTATACGATTTTCAGCTACAGAAAAAAGGTTATTTCAGTATCGAACTTTAATAAGAACGTCAACATGTACTTGATTCAGAGCCTGCTGCGATTTTTATTGGAGGTTTGACTGGTTAAGAAACTAGATGCTAAAACAAATTCAGCATGACGTACACATTTTAGCTATATAAAACTCAAGAAAGAAAAAACATAATATGATTTTCAATAAAAAAATAAAATCAATACTCCTTCTATTTTCAGGAGTTTTGGGACTTACACTTTTTACTTCGTGCTTAAATGCAGAAGGTAAAGACAAAGAAGACAGGAAAGAAAACGCTACTAAAATTACCATTCTTCAAACTGCAGATATTCACGGTCAGTTAGATGCCCATCCCGAATTATTCTGGGAAAATGAAGAAATAGTTTTTAAAGAACGTGGCGGACTGGCACATATTCAAACCCTGTTCGAAGAAGAAAGAGCTAAAAATCCGAATACAATTATTCTAGATGGCGGCGATCTGATCCAGGGTAGTGGATATGCCGCGCTGTCTGAAGGGAAAATCTTCCCGGACATTATAAAAAATATGGATTACGACCTTATTGTGCCGGGAAACTGGGAAGTAGTTTATGGTAAGCAAGTGATGATGGACGTTTTACAGGGTTTTGAAACCCCGGTGATTGTTCAGAATATGTTTCACGATAAAGATCAAAAAGAGCTTTTCCCCCCTTACTGGACTAAAGAAATTGAAGGCGTAAAACTGGGATTTATTGGAATTAACGATCCAGATGTTCCCGTGCGACAAAATCCAATTTTTAGCGAGGGAATTGGTTTTAGCGGACTGGAAGATGGTGTAGAAGAAGTGATTCAGAAAGTAAAGAATGAAGAAAAAGTTGATGCGCTATTTCTCGTTACTCATTTCGGAATTTTTAAACAGGTAGAATTAGCAAATAGCCAGATTGCGAAAGATGTAGATTATATCTTTGGGAACGATACGCACGAACGCGTTCGGGAACCCATTCAGGGAAAATACGCCAAAGTGACCGAACCGGGCGCTTTTGGTTCTTTTGTGGGAAAACTGGATCTTTATTTTAAAGATGGTGAAATTGTAGATCAGAAGTATGAATTAATGGAAGTAGACCCTGAAAGATATCCGGCTGCTCCCGAAATTGCCGAATTGGTTAAAAAGGCAAAAGCTCCTTACGAAGAATATTTAGAAACCGTGGTTGGCTATACCGAAACTCCGCTTTACCGCTACCTGACTGTGGAGAACCCAATGGATAATATGATCACCGATGCGGCTCGATGGAAAACCGGTGCCGATATTTCGATTTCTAACGGATTCCGCTTCGGAAATCCTATAGTTCCCGAAAACGGTGAGGCTGCGCCCATCACCCGAGCAAATTTGTGGAATTTATTACCGGTAAATGAAAAAGTTAAAACCGGGAAAGCCAGTGGAAAACAAATTAAAAACTGGCTGGAAAATGAAATGCACAATGCATTTGCCCAAAATTCAATTGAACGTTTTGGGGGCTGGCTGGTAAGATTTTCTGGAATGGAAGTCGATTTCGATTCTCAAAATGAAAAAGGGGAACGTATACAATCGGTTACTGTAAACGGAGCAGAAATGCAGGAAGATGAATACTATACGATTTCAGCCTGTGTTCGCCCTGGTGATCCAATTGACAATCTTTGCCGAATGTCAAATGTAAAAGATGTAGAAGTAAAAGATTATACTATTCACGAAGTAGTAGAAGAATATTTACAAAAGCATTCTCCGGTCTCGCCAAAATTAGATGGCCGGGCCTATTGTGAATATCTGGGAGAAAAATCTTTTTCAACAGTTCCGGGAACGGATTATGAGTTTCAATAGAAAATAAAACCTCACAGGTCGTAAAAACCTGTGAGGTTTTATATTTCAGTTTAATGGTTTTCGCGCTACAAAACGAATTACTGCTGCTTTTCCCTGGTGAAACTTTCCTTCTGAAAGCTCGGTGATTAAATCCTCAAATTCCTCGAATTCATAACCGCTAAAACAGGTTTGCAATTCTTCTTTAGAAAATAGCATTTCAGCATTTTTAGGGCCACCAGATTTTGGATTATCTTTCTGAATATCTATTTGTTCTTTACTAAAAGCTTCAAAAATAATTACGCCGCCTCCTTTTAATAATTGTTTAAACCGCTTCAGGTAGTTATCCTTTTTATCTTCTGAAAAATGGGCGAAAATTAAGGCAATACAATCAAACTGTTCCTCTTTATAATCAAGTTGGGGTAGACCTCCTACTTTATAATCAATTTCAACATTTTCAGTTTGGGCCAGTTTTAAAGCTTTTTCCTTTCCTTTTATGCTAATATCAAACGCAGAAACCTCCCACTCCAGGACTGCCGCGTACACAGCATTTCTTCCTTCGCCTTCGGCCGGTAACAAAATTTTACCGGGTTGCATTTCATCAATTTTCTCTTTAAAATATTCGTTAGGTGCTTTGCCGTAAACATAATCTGCATCGGCATAACGTTCGTTCCAAAATTCTTTCATAAGCTTTTATTTTTTCTTGAAACAACAAAATGTAAAGTTCTGAATAGCCCCGCCCGGGGTTTTATGATCTATATTTTTGAATTTTAAAAGTTGAAATTTATGCTTTAATAATTCCTGAAGATCTTTTTTTGAATATTGCTTAATGGTTCTTCCACTACATTTTTCCGGCCCTTCTGTTGAAAATGTTGCCAGAATTACAAATCCGCCTGAAGCTACCGAATTTTCTAGGGTTCGTATATAATTTTCTATCTGTTTACTTTCAGTTAAAAAATGAAAAGCAGCGCGATCGTGCCAAAGATGATAAACCTGTGTGGCTTCAAATTCTGAAGCATCAGCAACGATCCAATTCACCCTTTCAGCATCTTCTTTTAGACGTTTTTTGGCCTTTTCAATGGCTCTTTCAGAAATATCCAAAACAGAAATATCCCGAAAGCCTTCTTTTAATAAATGGTCTACAAAATTGGAATCTCCTCCCCCAACATCTATAATTTTTGAACATTCAGATAATTCCAGTTCTTTGATAAACTCCAAAGATGTTGCAGGTGTTTCCTGGTACCAACTGGCATCTTGGTGTGATTTTTTATCGTAAACCTCTTCCCAATGTGATTTTGTTTCCTTCATAATTAATCTTTTTCAGGTTTTTCAAGTAACTTAATCATATTAAAAGATTTCATTAAATGAAAAAGACCCGGTAGAATAATAAATCCGCCAATTAGCAGCATAATCGCCAGGTTACTGATGGTAGATTCTGGTGCAAGGTTTTCTAACAGACTTATCTCTTTTTCGGCAGTTATTATAATATAAGGAAAATGTGCATATAAGGCTGCAAAAAGTATTAAAACTACCTGGAAACCTGCCAAATACCTACTGGCAATTCGATATTCTTTTTTTATAAATTTCCAAAGCGGAAATAAAAGGATTCCCGATAAACCAACGCAGGCTAAAGAAATCGGATTATGAATAAAATCTTCTGCAAATTTTATTTCGCTGAAATATCCATAACTAATAAGGATAAAGCCAAGCACGACGAGTACAATGGTAAAAAAAGCCGAATTTTTCGCGTAATGTTTCCGTGCTTTTCCATCGGCTTCTCCAATCAATAAAGTGGAAGCTAAAAAAGCACAAAGTGCGGCATAAAATAATCCAACCAGTAAGGCAAAAATACTCAGCCAGTGCTGCATAAAAAGATCGTAAAAACCGTAGGTCTCATAATCTTCGGTAATAATAATTTCACCACCGATTAACGCCCCAAAAGACATTCCCAGGAAGACCGGTGTTACAAAACTTCCAATTCTAAAAAGCCAGTTATACCAAAACTGAGATTTATCTAAAACCGCATCATAATGACGAAAAACAAACGCTACACCACGTAACGTAATTCCCAGTAAAACAAGGCTTAAAGGAATATGCAGGTAAATTATCATCACATTAAAATACGCCGGAAAAGCCACCCATAAAATTACAAGCATTATAATAAGCCAGATATGGTTTGCTTCCCAAATTGGGCCCATTACACGGTAAATTGTATCCCGGGTATGCTCCTTGTTTCTGGCTGAAGAAAATAACTCAACGATACCGGCACCAAAATCAGCGCCACCGAGGAGCACATACAATAACAGCGAAAACAAGAGGAAAAATAGAACTACATACAACATAACTAATCTTTGTTTTTATTTCCACCTGTGGGCTTAAAACTCTTTTTCAAAGTATTTCCTGTGCCCTTCTCTTCAGAAGTTTCCTGATTAAGGGATTTTATTTGTCGGTTCATCAACCAGGTTACTGTTATAGCCAGAATAGTATAGAGAAAAAGGTAATAAAAGAAGCTATACTTCATACCCGGCATTGGGGTTACGGCATCTTCAGTCCTCATAATTTGGTGGATAATCCAGGGTTGTCTTCCAACCTCAGTAACTATCCAACCGGCTTCTATCGCTACAAAACCAAGAGGCGCAATTATTATAAACAATAACCAGTAATATTTATTCTGAAGCCAGCTTTTCTTTCTCAAACTGATAAAATAAATTAGTCCTGCAAACATCAACAAAGTACCTATCCCGACCATAGTTTGGAAAGCATAGTGTACAATGGCCACAGGCGGGAGTTCATTATCAGGGAAATCGTTTAATCCTTTTACTTCGGCATTAAAATCGCCAAAAGCCAGAAAAGAAAGTGCTTTTGGAATTTCAATTTTATTGGAGACCGTTCGGTTTTCTTCATCTACAATTCCACCAATATAAAGTGGGGCGCCCTTTGAGGTTTCATAATGCGCTTCCATAGCAGCGAGTTTTACCGGTTGGCGTTCGGCGACATCTTTGGCTGAAAGATCACCGCTGATAGGTTGTAAAAACGCAGCTATTGCTCCAAAAACAATAGCGATTTTAAAAGCTTTGGTATGTAATTCTACATTTCTTTTCCGGAAAATTTGAAAAGCATGAATTCCAGCCACTCCAAAACTGGTGGCTACAAAAGCAGCAAGCGTCATATGCAAGGCTTGGGTAAACCAGGCCGGATTTAACAATGCCGCAACCGGATCTATATTTGTGAATTCACCATTTATATATTCAAAACCTGATGGTGCATTCATCCAGCCATTTGCTGAAACCACGAGTATTCCTGAAGCTACTCCCGCTACACCAATTATCACACCAGTAAACCAGTGGAATTTTTCGGGAAGTTTATTCCAGCCGTAAAGATAAAATCCAAGGGCGATGGCTTCAACGAAAAATGCAGCACCTTCTAAGGAAAATGGCATCCCAATAATGGGACCGGCGTGTTTCATAAATTCCGGCCATAGCATCCCCAGTTCGAAAGAAAGCGCAGTACCTGAAACTGCCCCGGTAACAAAAAAGATTGCTACTCCTTTTAACCAGGCCATAGTTAACCTTTTATAAATAGGATTTCTGGTTTTTAACCATTTGTAGTGCGAAACCACCATAAAAAAAGGCATAACCATCCCAATACAGGCAAAAATAATGTGAAAGCCCAGAGTAAAGGCCATTTGCAGGCGGGCATAATCTAAATTCTCCATCCAGTTTTAGTTTATTGATTTCAAGTCCTTTCAAAAAGGCTTATCAATATAATTTTCAACGAATAAATTTAGGGAAAAATCTACCGGTGACCTTCCGGTATTTGCGATAATTTGGATATTTTAAGCATAATTGCTGTTCTTCATATTCTGATTTAAACCAGAATAAAATCAGCAATAAAACCGCAATTCCTATTCTATACCCGGAAGCAAAATACAGGGAAAGAAAAAAGAGAAAAATTATAATACCGGAGTAAATAGGATGTCTTAATATATTTAAAGAGTCCATTTGTTATTAAAATTGCGTTTTCTTTTGGCTTTGGAAATGGGGATAGATTGGTGTTGAGTTGTAGGATTGAAATTAAAACGATTAAAAAACCTATTCCGCTTAAAACTAAAAAAACCGGCTGAAGAAATTCTAACCGGTTTAACTTTAAAGCTTCAATATCGAATATCCAGGCTATAAAAAGCACAAACTGCATTCCGACAAAAAAGTAGTTTTTAAATGGCATCGCTTCAGTTTCCCTGATTAGAATTTACGAAATTTCAGCCCAAATTATATAAATACCCATTATTAATACAAACCAGCCGAAACCTTTTTTCAGTTTTTTTCCATCTATAAATTTATTGAGATAAATTCCTATAAACATACCTACCATGGAAAGTCCCGTAAAAATTGCTAAAAACAGCCAGTTAATATCCATATTTTGAACATCACCAATAAAACCGATAAGCGATTTAATGGCAATAATTAGCAAGGAAGTCGCTACCGCTTTTTTCATAGGAAGTTTTGCTAAAAGCACTAAAGCCGGGATAATTAGGAACCCACCACCTGCACCCACAATTCCGGTGAGAACACCTACAACAATTCCTTCAAGAACAATTAAAGGATAATTATAGCTGATTTTTTCATTTTCGGTTTTTTTCTTTCCATTCTCCCTAATCATAGAAACTGAAGCCAGGATCATAATAATGGCAAAAAACAGCATAATACCAATGTTCTTGGTGATTTCAAAATCTCCAACACTAAAAAGAGACTCAGGAATGGCAGGTACCATCCATTTTCGAGTTGCGTATACCGCAATAAAAGCAGGAATCGAGAAAACAATGGCAGTTCTAAAATCTACCAGTTTTTTCTGCATATTTTTAAAAGCGCCTACCAGGGAGGATGCTCCAACAACAAAAAGAGAATATGCAGTGGCGGTTACGGGATTAATGGCCAGTAAGTAAACCAGCACGGGAACCGTTAAGATAGAACCGCCGCCACCAATAAGACCTAAAACAATACCAATTACCAATCCACCAACGTAACCCAGTATTTCAAGTATTTCCATATTATATTTTATTACGCTGCAAAAATACCTGCAATATGGGTGTTGTACAGTAACAAGGGTTACAAAGAACTAAAGTTCCATTATTTCTATACTGTTACGCTGCAGTTTTATTCTACCGTCAATTTCCAGTTTTTTTAATAACCTGGAAATCACTACCCGTGAGGTATGCAAATCGTAAGCAATTTGTTGATGGGTAGCTGCAATTACTTCATTCTGATTGATTTTTGCCTTATCCTGAAGATATTTCATTAAACGCTGGTCCATATTCATAAAAGCAATGGTATCTATGGTTTCCAGCATTTCATTTAGCCGGGCGTGGTAACTTTCAAAAACAAAATCGCGCCAAGATTTATATTTGGAGGTCCATTCTTCCATTTTTTCAATGGGAATCATAATCAACTTAGTATCGCGTTCGGCAATGGCTCTAATCTCACTTTTGGTCTGGCCAAGACAACAGGAAAGGGTCATTGCGCAGGTATCGCCACGTTCAAGGAAATACAGCAGAAGTTCGTCGCCATCCTTATCTTCGCGCATAATTTTAATTGCTCCTTCAATTAGTAAGGGCATCATTTTTACATAATCTCCAATTTCAATGATTTTTTCACCGGCAGCAACCTGTTGTAGACTACCTACCTCTCCAATCTCTTCAATTAAATCGTCTTCAAAAATAAATCCGTAAGCTTCTTTTAATTCCTGTAGCATAATCCTGACTGAACTATTATTAATTCTGAAATTCAATTTTTCAGAATCTAAAATTAATATTTAAATTCAGAAGAATGCGAAATTTTAGCCGAAAGTCTATCCCGGTAACACATAAAAATAAATAGAAAGATAATGGCAAAACGTACCAAATAGCACGAAAATATGAAAGATGGCGTGGTTGAACTTTACTTTATCCAAACTAAATAATACAGCTCCAATTGTGTATGAGAGTCCGCCGCCTATGAGCCACCATAAACCTTCAGAACTTAAATTATCGTAGAGAGGTTTAATGGCAAATACAATAATCCAGCCCATTACTACATACATTATTGTAGACAGTGTTCTATACTTACCAATGTAAAAAAGTTTAAGAATAATACCGGTAAGGGCACAGCCCCAAACCACACCAAATATGGTCCACCCTACCCAGCCTTCTAAAGTAACCAGTGCAAATGGCGTATAACTTCCCGCAATAAGCACATAAATAGAAGCGTGATCCAGTATATTTAACCTGTAGCGCCAGTTCTTATTCGTGGCAGAATGATATAAAGTAGAAGCTGCATAAAGTAAGATCATACTCGCGCCAAAGATAATAAAGCTCACCAGGTGTACCATTTCGCCAAATTCGTTGGCTCTTAATATCAATAAAACAAGACCTAGTATACTTAAGGCAAAACCAAAAGCGTGAGAGATCACGTTTAATTTTTCTTCAAAAGGCTCATATTGGTTAAATGACATTTTTTAAATGTTTTGGTCGGAGAATTTTAATTACATCAACTTAAAATTCCTGCGTTTGTCTACTTTTTATACCTACAAGATTAAAAAACCTTTGCAGGAAAGTTGATGATATAAAATTAAAGATATTCAAGCTTAATTCGAATATTTTAAACGGGCAATTTTTATTATTTTCGGGCTTTCACACCGGCACAAATCCTTAACCGATTCCTATGAAAATTCTGCATACCGCCGACTGGCATATTGGTAAAAAATTGCATAAACATGGTCTACACCCAGATTTTGATCTTTTTACAGATTGGCTTTGCGATTGTATTGCTGAAAATAAGGTAGAAGTACTTTTGGTTTCCGGTGATGTTTTTGATCTCGCCAATCCTTCTTCTGAAGCCAGACAGCAATATTTTAAAGCTTTAATGAAGCTGAAGCGTCTGGACTGTAAAATTATTATAACCGGTGGCAACCACGATTCCCCTACGATGCTAAATGCCCCGCAAGAAGTTTTACGGGAATTAGATATTCATATTATTGGTGGACTGCCGAATGAGATTTCAGATTGTATAATTCCTATAAAAAATAAAGAAAACCAAACGGAATTGGTGATTGCTGCCCTACCCTATTTACGCGATGCTGATTTGCGGACTGCCAGCCAGGGAAATGCTTATGAAGACAGACTCGAAGCCTTGCGAAAAGGAATTCAGCAAACATTTTTAGATGCCGCTGAAATTTGTAAAACGCAATATCCAGGCGTTCCCGCGATCGCTATGGGTCATCTTTTTGCCGCAGGCGCCGAAACTTCAAAAAGTGAACGCGATATTCAAATAGGGAACCAGGCGGCTTTTAATGCGCTCCAATTTGGCGATTATTTTAATTACATCGCGCTGGGTCATATTCATAAACCACAAAGGGTAAATGCGGCTACTCCTACTTTCTACAGCGGTTCGCCTATTCCTCTTTCGTTTAGTGAACGTAGCAATAGAAACCGGATTCTTCTTTTAAATAACGAAACAGGTTGGGAACCACAAAATATTGAAATTCCTGGTTTTAGAAAATTACTGAAAATAGCCGGCACCCTTGAAATTCTTCAGCAAAAATTATGGGAATTGCAACCTCGCTCCGGACTCGCTTCTTTAATTGAAATTGAATTAAAAGAAGAAAATTTTGATTCTAATAAAATCTATGAACTGGACCAGTTAGTCGATAATTTTAAAGTGGAAGGTTATGAGATCGTAAAACACCGCGCCACTTTTGAAAATAAAATAAGCGGCAGCGGCGAACTTTATGAGGAAAAACAGCAGTTGGAAGATATTAAGCCCTTAGATGTTTTTCAGAAATTAGTAGACCGTCAGGAAGAAGATGAGGATACCCGCCAGGAATTATTGAGCGCTTTTAATGAAATTCTTGAAGAAGTGCACCAATCTAAACAAGTTTAAACAATGAAGATTCTTAGCATAGCTTTTAAAAATATCAATTCCCTTAAAGGCGAAAATTTTATAGATTTTGAAGCTTCCCCGTTTTCGGGAAATACACTATTTGCCATAACGGGTCCCACAGGTAGCGGGAAAAGCAGTATTCTGGATGTGATTTCGCTGGCGCTTTTTAATCAGGTGCCACGATTGGGGAAAATAAGTAAAAAGGAAATCAGGGAAAAAGGTGCGATTCTTACGCGAAATCAAAAAGAAGCCTATGCTAAAGTTACCTACCAAACCAATGCCGGGCGTTTTACTTCTTCCTGGAGTATTGAGGTGAACCGAAACGGAAACCTGAACGATTATAATATGGAGATTGCCAATCTTCAGGACAACTCGATTTTAGATCTAAAAAAGTCTGAAATTCCGGCGAAAAATGAAGAACTAATCGGGTTAAATTACGACCAGTTTATTAAATCGGTTTTACTTGCCCAAGGAGATTTTGCCAAATTTCTTTCGGCTAAAAAAGAGGAACGTGGCGAACTATTAGAGAAAATCACCGGCACCGGAATTTACCGACAATTGGGAATAATGGCCTATGAACGTTTTAAAGCTGAAACTTCTGAAATTGAAAAGCAGCAGGACGAGATAAAATTGATTAACTCGTATTTACTATCTGATGAAGATCTGGAAATTTTCAAGAAAGATTTAAAAGCAAAAACCACTCAAACTGAAAGTTTGCAGAAGGATTTAAGGTTGATTGAAAAACAGCTGGAATTAAAGCAAAACATTCAAAAACAGGAAAAAGAAATTATCGGTATACAGGCTGAAGAATTAAAACTGAATGCGCAGCTAAAGGAATTTGAAAACCAATACGGAGAAAGCCTTAAACAACACGAGAAACTACAGCCAATTACTGAAGAAATACAATCCTGGAAAAGATTTCAGCAAGACTTAGGTGATTTAAAAACTGGTTTAAATAAAACTTCGGAAAAAATTGAACTGAATAAAGAAAATACAAGCAATTTTATACAAGAGGTAAGAAGTTTTATTCACGAGGAAGTTTACGTAGAAAACCTAAAGGAAAAACTCACTGATTTTACTGAGAAAATAAGGAAACTTCAGGAAGAAAAAACTTCTTTGGCACACGATTATAAAAGTAAACTCCAATTATTTAAAACCGAAATCAGGGAAATAAACCTGGAGTTCCCGGAGAATGATTTAAAAGCCGGAAAAGAAATCCTACAGAATCTTAAAGCTGAAAAAACTCAACAAAAACAACAGCTAGAGAATGATTTAAAAGAGGTGGATTTAGAAAATATTGCTTCGGAAAAGAATCGACTGAAAACCGAATTAGAAAAAAGCCGTGAAGCCAGGAGTTTTTCAGAAAAAAACCTGGAACAAAAGCAGAAACAGTCAGATCTCAAAAAGGAAATTGAGTCCCTTAAACCGGAAATAGAAAATTTACCTAAAACAATTCAGGAAGAAAAAACTATCCTTATTTCTTTAAAAAAGGATTTGGAAATCCTTCAGCTAAAAAAGGAAAATCAGTTAAAAACTGCACAATTAAAAGATCTTAGAAAATCTTTGAAAACGGGAGAAGCCTGTCCGCTTTGTGGCTCAAAAGAACATCCTTATTCTGAACATTTTCCAGATTTTGAAGATGATCTTGCGGTTAAAATTTCAGCAAAAAGTTTAGAAATAGATGAGCATAATTCCAAGCTTACGCAAGTGCAATCTAAACTATTGCATTTAGAAGACTCATTGGAAAATGTCAAAAAACAATTAAGTGAAATCGAAGCTAAGATTAGCAAAAATGAAGATAATTTCAAGAAAAAAAATCCCGAATTTGAGAAGCCTGAAACTATAAATTGGGAAAGGCAGATTGCTACTTTAAAAGCAAAAATTGAGAATATAGAATCTTTTGAGGCTATAAATCCGCAATTAAAAGCGATAGCCGGTGGATTACCAGTTTTAGAAGAGTTAAAAAAAATACTTCAGCGGGGAAAATTACTGCAGCAGCAACTTCTGGAGCAGTATCCAGGAAAAAATATTGGTGAGGATAGTCAGCAATTAATGGATAATTGGAATTCATTACTACAGGAAAAAAAATATCTCCAAGAAAACGAAAAACAGCAAAGAGAACAGTTTCATAAAAAATCGAAAACTTATGAAGATTTAAAGGAAAAACTGCAACAGCAGGTTTTAGAAAAAGATTTTGAAAGTATTGAAAACGCTTACCAATCGCTTTTACCCGGAAATAAATTCTTTGACTTAAAAAAGCAAAAAGATGATTTTCTAAAACAAAAAAGCATTGTTGAAACCGGCATTTCTACCCTTAAAAAGCAATTAAAGCAGTTTAAAGAAAATGAAAGCGAACGCTCTACAGAAGACTTAACAAGGGAGCAACAACAGAAGCAGGAAGCTTTTGAATCCACTCAATCGAATTGCGAAGAATTAAGAAGAAAGCTTAATAATAATACTGAGAATATTTCCCATTTAAAAAGCCTTGAAAATCAAATTGCTGAAAAGGAAAAGGATTGCAAACGCTGGCGACTCTTAAATACGCTAATTGGAGACCGGCAGGGAAAAAAATTCAACGATTTTGCACAGGATCTTACCTTATCCCAGCTCATTTATCTAGCGAATATTCGATTAAAAGATTTAAGTGAACGTTATAAAATTGATAAAGCTATGAATGGCGAAGATGACGGTTTGGTGGCGATAGATGAAGATATGGGCGGACAAAGGCGATCGGTTAAAACACTTTCGGGTGGTGAAACTTTCCTATTAAGTTTGTCTCTCGCCCTGGCTTTATCTGACCTCGCTTCGAGAAATGTAGAAATAAACAGTCTCTTTATCGATGAAGGTTTTGGAACTTTAGACCCCGAAACTTTGGATCAAACGCTGGATACATTAGAAAAACTCCAAGTCGAGTCTGGTAAAACTATTGGAATTATTAGCCACGTAGCTTCGCTTAAAGAGCGAATTGGAACTCAAATTCAACTAACCAGAAATGGGCAGGGATATAGCAGTTTGGTGGTTAAATAATGTTGCGGGTTGAAAATAAAAATTATAATTATTCTAAACTACAGGTTTCAGAATCCAGCTCAAATTGAATGGTAAAATGTTCAAAATTATAGGTTTTTAAAGACTCTAAGACTTCAGATTTACGGTTTAGGTATTCCTTAACGCTATTAATATCTTCCAGTTTTACGTGAGCTGTAAAAACGTGATGCTCTCCCTCCTGCGACCAAATATGCACGTGATGCGTGGAAGCCACACCGGGAATTTTCTCAATGTTTTGTTTTATCTCATCCAGATTAATATCAGACGGGGTGCCTTGTAAAAAAATAAAAAGCGTCTCTTTTAATCTTTTGAAAACATTCCATAAAATATAAAGCGTGATTACCAAAGATAAAGCCGGATCCAGGTAATGAATGTCTTTAAACTGCAAAATAATAGAAACTACGAGGATTGAAGTCCATCCCAAAACATCTTCTATAAGATGCCAGGAAATCACTTTTTCGTTTAAGGTTTTACCACTGCTTAATTTCCAGGCGGCGAATCCGTTCACTGCCACCCCTATAATTGCAAAGATCATCATCCCTTCGGCATCAGAATGTTCCGGAGCCATAAGTCGGCCCACCGCTTCATAAATCACATACACCGAACCTGCAATAAGTATCAAACTATTGAGTAAAGCTCCTAAAAGGGAAAATCTTCGGTATCCAAAAGAAAATTTAGAGTTGCTTTTTTGTTTCGATTTATGATCAAGGTACCAGGAAGTCCCCAGTGAAAGACTATCACCGAGATCATGAACTGCGTCAGAGATAATGGCAATGCTGTTCACGTAAACTCCACCAATAAATTCAATAATAGTAAAACCGAGATTGAGAAAAAATACAAGGCGTAAATTTTTTTCAGAAGAATTCTTATGATGATGGTGCCCCATACTTTTGAAAAACTTAGGTCAATTGATTTTCACTCCGAAATTAGTCATTTTTAGTGTATTTATAAACCTTCCTCGTCTTCAGTAAAAAATATTGTGCTCAGCTTAAATTTTACTATTAATTTTATTCAAAATTTCGTATATTAGAATGAATATCAAAAACTTATAGCTGTGAAAAATTTAAAATCCCTATTGCTTTTTTTAGTGGGTATGCTTATTTACTACGCGCCCCTAAATGCTTCGCCATTTTTACAGGATTCCGATCAGGATTATGTAGAGTATAAAGGTGAAGTGATCAACTCAAATAACGAGGATGTGATCGTAAACGCACACTTGTCGGTAAATGAAACCAATATCTCTACGGTTACGAATTCCGAAGGAAAATTTTCTCTTAAAGTACCAAAAGGATCCAGTCCTGCCACTGTAAATATTTCTTATCTGGGGTACCAGAGCAAGAATTTACCTTTGAGCTATTTTAAACCCCGGGGAACAATTATATACCTGGAGCCCGTGGTAGAAGAACTTTCTGAAGTAAAAGTTTATGAAGCAGGAGATGCCAGAAGGCTGGTACGTAATATGTTAGATAACAGAGGAGATAATTATATAGATGACCCAACCCAAATGACAGCTTTTTATAGAGAAAGTATAAGTAAAGGGAATAGAAATGTTTCCCTGAGTGAAGCTGTGGTAAAAATTCATAAAAAACCCTATAGTGATTTTGGTGAAGAAGACATAGAACTCGTTAAAGCGCGAAAAACTGCTGATTATGAACGTCTAGATACCCTGGCCTTAAAATTGCGTGGCGGCCCTTTTAATACGCTATTTATAGATGTGATGAAGTACCCAGATTATCTCTTTTATGAGCGTGATTTAGATAATTATGAGTTCAGTTTTGAAGAACCCACACAAATCGATAACCGGTACTTGTATGTGGTGAGCTTTGAAGATATGAATAAAAATATGCCCTGGTTCTTTGGGACGCTATTTATAGACGCCGAAACCCAAAGTCTGGTAAGAGCAAAATTAAATATGAATGTAGATAACCGGCGTGCAGCTACCAATATGTTTGTTAATAAAAAACCCGGTGGCACCAAAGTCTACCCTATTGAAGTGATGTATGATATAGATTATCATCAGCAAGACGGCAAATGGTATTTTGGCTACTCCAACGCGCAGCTTCTTTTTGTAGTAAACTGGAAAAGAAAGTTGTTTAATTCCAGGTATCTTGTAGATTCTGAAATGGCAGTTACCAACTGGCATCCACAAAGTGAAGACAGAATTAAGAAAAGGGATAATTTTATCAATAAAAGAGTAGTAATGGCCGATGATATTTCCGGTTTTACGGACTTACAATTTTGGGGAAGTAATAATATTATAGAACCCGATAAATCTATACAAAATGCCATAGAAAAGATTCAGGAAAATATTCAATAAATTCCTAATAAAACTTATTTTCGAATAAAGTATTTTTAAATAGAATATTGAAGGTTGTTTAGAAAGTACATTAAGCTTTTTAGACAACCTTTGATATTTTAAAACAATTTCAATATTGCTATAAGCTAGATAGGTGAGTTTTTAGGGTAAGATATTTGACTTTTAAAATTCAAGTCTCAAGTAAAAATTGTAAATGGATGGCTATCAACTAGTACTGGGGCCACGACTCCTCCTTTTTTTTTATCCGGAAATGAAATAAACAAAGAATTCATTGGGTACTGTACGATTGAAAAATACTAGGAAATTTCAAAAATGGGATTTTTTCTTGTTTTTAAACGTCTTGGCAAATGTTTTTAATTAGTTTGAAATCCAATTCTTAATCTCTGCTAGAACTTCATCGTTTTTTACAATATCCAAATGCTTGGCTTCAGGAATAAGATTGACGGTTACAAAACTGTTTGCTGGCTCAAAAACTTTTTCAAAACGATTTGGATAAAAGCTTTCATCCCTTTCTCCAACAATAACCAGTGAGTTTGTACTCAGTTGTTTTACTTCATCTTCAAAATCCTTCGGGGCAAAATTTACAGCCATCTTATAAGAATACGATTCAACTTGCAGGCTATCATTATATGCTCTAGGTCTATTAAAAAATAAAACTGGCATTTCATTGAAATAGGTTATTCCTATAGGATTTAATAGTGATATTCCCACCCATCTTTTAACCCCTACAGTTATCCAATCTCCGCTATTGGGTTTTACAGTAGGAGAATCGTGCCCTAAGTATGGTGAAATCATAATGGCTTTATCTACATTCGTGAGCCTGGTATTTCCAATGTATCGTAAAACAAGACCTCCGCCAGAGGAATGCCCAGCTAAAATTACCTTTTCTGCTCCCAAATTTTCTTTTGCATAATGAATAATATCCTCTATGTCATACTCTAATTGGCCGATATAGTCTATATCCACTTCAGTGGAGATATTTCTTCCGTGGCCTCTTAAGTCGGGAGTTATTACCGTTGCCAGATTGGTACTTGATAAAGAGTTAGCTAAATGGGCTAAATATCTACTTTCTGTACCGGAACCATGAATAAGTATTACAGCGGTTTTGGTATTGCTGGCATAAATTCTGGTAAATAATTTTTGAGTATTTCTAGTTTTAATCCATACTTCCTGAGCTTTTGAGAGCGAGTTAGTGGCTGTGGTATCTATAGAACTATAATTAAAATTTTCAATACTCTTTTTTGTTGGAATCGGCCAATAAATAAGAATTAAGACTACAGAAAAGAATAGAATACAATTGATTATTAGGAATATGAAAATTTGTTTTAAAGTTCTGTTCATCTTTTGATCTAAAAAGGTTATTCAAACTTATTTCGAAATAGTTTGGGTATAAACTTTATTAATCTGAAATGTTAATTTAAAGCGACGAATTGTAATTTGGCCACGTCCTATGTCGAGTAGGTAAAGGGGAATTTCACCCCTAAACCTCTCACAAAACCGTACGTGATAGTCTCCCATCATACGGCTTTTGTTATACAAATCCCTGAGGATTTTTGTTTCATTCCGTGAACTCATCCTCTTATAGAGTTGGTAAATGTAATGAAACTGTATAACCTAACCCCTTCGCTCCATTCCCATTACAGGAACTTCATCACTACTACGGGTTAGTCCGTCCCTGGACAATATCTTGGTATTCTGCCTCTAGTTTGATCCTATTGTGCATTTCCCTTAACACTATTGTACAGGTTCCCGAGTTCCGTAAATGAGCCCGAATAAAAGTCATGCCACCTGAATGACGCCTGCCGTACAGCCAGTAATTAGCTTCCGCTGTACTTGTCACTGCATTTTTACCTCTACAGCTTTTGACAGAGTGTAAGCACATTCTCGACACCTCTTCAGTGGTTCACTTTCGTTCATCTCTTTTATCCATACCTGATAAACTCATGGTTTACCTTTTCCTAAACGCTCAGTACCATGGCTCTTTACCATAGAACCTTTAGGTGGTTTGCAAGCCCCGCCTATACAGCGCTTGCGGTGGATCGTCCAGTAAAACTGGATCCCACCATCTCAAATACAGCATGCAATGATATTTTGCCGTCATTGCTTCTCGGCACACATAAAAATTGTGCAAGCTGGTGAGAGTGACGATGTGCAAGATAACCCCCTAAGCTCAGTAGGAAATTTCAATTTAAGACCGGTTTTAGCAGTGTTTTATATGTTGAAAGTAGTACTTCCCGCACGGTTATTCAGTATTATATAACCCCACTACTTTTTTGAAATCTGTCGGATACGTTATTTCGTAAAAATAATTTAACTGCCATTTTTGAGTTCTTTCCGCTTGTTTATTATTTGCATTGACCCAACTCGGGTACACGCGAATTGCCCTTTTTCCTTCTTTTTTCTCTGTTGATATGATTCCTTTTTTCATCAACACAGATTTTGGAAAAACAAATTGTCCCAACTCGTTTTCAGACTTTACGTTTACTGTAAAAAAATCAAATTGGTCATTTTCTTTAAAAGGTTCAATTGGTCCATTTCCATTCCGTTTCCAAAAAGTAACAAACTGTCCTACTTTTTTAGGGGTAATTTTAGCGTTTCTGCTTATAATTTTTCGACCGTTTAAATCAAATCTGCAAGCTTCATACTCTTTACTTTCCGTTTCAAGTAGAAAATCCGATATTTTAAATCCGCATTTTTCATAAATTTCCGTCTTTATTCGGTTAAGATTATCATCCATATTTCTTACTTAGTTTGATTTTTAAAGAAGCGAGCACTGACTTTCGATTTAAGATTGATTCAACACCTTTGTTGGCAGCTGGCTTTTTTGTGTACTAACAATGTTTTAATTGACATCTGTTGAAGTTTGTTTCAATCTGAACAGTAGGATGCTGAATACGATGTTTTCGCATAAGTTTGATTATTTTGTTTAAAATATCCTGTTCAGCTTTTCCTGTTGCGTTGTTGACAACTGCGTGTAAGGAGCCTACATTGTAACTACCGTCCAAACTCCACACGTGAAGATCGTGTATATTGGTAATGCCTTCTATTTTGTGTAAATCCGTTTCTAAATGGCTCAGATCTACATTTTCAGGTACCGACTGCAACATTACTTTAAGGGTATTGATTAAATTTTTAGAAGCATTGATCCCTATATATAAAGCAATAGCAATCGTTAAAAATCCGTCTATCCAATTCCAACCTGTAAAGTGTATGATTGCAGCTCCAATCAATACGACCGCCCAACCCAATACATCTTCGAACAAATGAAGCATTATAGATTCGCTGTTATGGTTATGTCCCTGATGATGATGTCCGCCCTCATTTTTTATTCTAAGGAAAGCAAACCCATTTACTGCAAGCCCTAAAACTGCCAACCATAACATTCCTACACTGTGAATTTCTTTAGGATTTATAAAAGAGTTGTATGCAGCAAAAACCATTGTTACTGAGCCTGCCAATAGAAATATGGACAAACCTAATGCTGCTAAAAGCGAAAAACGTTTGTAACCATAGGAAAATTTAGCGGTGCGTTTCTTGTCCGAAACATTTTCTAACAATATTGCCAAACCTATTGCTCCTGCATCCATAAAATCGTGAAACGCATCTGCAATAATTGCTGTTGAATTGGTTAAGATACCACCAATTAGTTCAATTATTGAAAAGAAAAAGTTGAGCCAAAAAGCTAATGACAATGCACTTTTTTTAGAACGTTTATTTCCTGCAGGGTTGTGGTTGTGATTGTCCCTGTTACAATTTATATGTTCGTGATTATTTGCCATTTTATTTGTTATTTAAATACAAAAATAATGGCTTATGTTGTGCAATACTATTGCAAACTTTCATCGAGACAATTTTCGCAAATCCCTTTGGCGAAGAAGCGGATTTCATCAATCCTGAAATCTCCCTCTATCTGGTTGGGCAAAAGAATATTTTCCCTACAAGTGGTTTGTTTACATATTTTACAGTAGAAATGTAAATGCCAATCTTTATGTGTACTTTCACTACATTCATCATCACACAAAACGTATTTTGTGGTGGTGTTTTCCTGAATACTATGTACAATTCCTTTCTCTTCGAATGTTTTTAAGGTCCGGTATATTGTAGTTCTATCTGCAGTAAAAAGCTGCTCTTCAATTTCCGATAATGACAATGCCACATTTTGGGTTACAAGAAAATCGTATACCAAAATTCTCATACTTGTCGGTTTCGTACTTCTATTTAATAATTTGTTTACAGTAACCTTGTCCATTCTGCTTTTCCATTAAAAAAAAGTGTCTTAATTCTTCAAAACACCTATTTATTCTATTTCTATATTACGTCATTTTTTCGCTTGCTGCTAAGGTCCCGTATAAAAACAGTGCGAACAGGCGAGCTTGATTTTCCGCAGGAGAATCAGGCGCTGCAAGCAAGCACGGACTTTCGATTTGGGACTGGTTTAAGCATCTTTTTTACATCGATGAAAAAGCAGTAAATCAAGTATCTTAAATAAAAAAAACGATAAGATATGGACACTCAATCTACTACTTTAATTCCAAAGTTATACGTTGCTATTGATATTCACAAGAGAAGCTGGAAAATACATTGCAGCACTGATCTTTTTGCAGGTAAATCCTTTTCCATGCGACCTGTTCCTGAACAACTGTTTCAGTACGGTTTGGTTCCTTAAAACACCTGGCAGGATATGTCGGTCTTGCCCCGGGAATGCATCAAAGTGGTGCTTCCAATAAAGCTATGGGAATAAACCCCAGATCCAACCGCCTGATCCGATCCTATTTTGTGGAAGCTGCCTGGCAGGCCATTCGCACAGATTCTGTAATAAAGGCTTACTACCCTACTCATTTAGAAAAAGAGGATAAAAAAAATATTGTCAAAATCGCTCATAAACTTATCAGTAGAACACTGGAAGTTATAAAACAGAAACTCCCTATGTAGTAGGTGTCGTTGGATAAATTTTAAAAATTAATACTAACCAGCTCAAACCAATTTCAGCATATATCACAAAACAGTATACATGGCCAATTCTGGATCACATTTTTTAGCTAGTGGACAGGTTTTTAGAATCAAAATCATATGATGCCAGAGTGAGGACCACATATAGGATGCGGAGTAGGTTATAAGTATTGAAATATTGACAAGTAAGCAAGTGCTGAAAAACTTGCCAACATTTCAACACTCCAAAAACATCATCAAGATGAAATAAAATAGAAAATAAAACATTAAATCTGAGAGAAGGGCTTATTGCTTTTCAGAGGATATTTTGTTGGCAACAATTTTATTTCTTTAAACTTTTGTTTTCCTCTAAACAAGAGAATTCCAGGTTATAAGGGGTGTCTCGATTGTTCCCAAAAGCATTAACTTGTAGACTGTTCGGGTTCTTAGAAATTGAATTGCCTATTTTTAAAAAATCAAAAAATCCACTTGTTTACCAATCTAAAAGAATTACCTCGGTTCCTGAACTTTTATCAAGAATCACTTTCTCAGACATATGTTGATCTTGATCAATGTACTTTTCTATTATTACTCCGCTATATTCATTCGATTTTTCATTTTGAATTAATGATTCACAGTATACTTTGGTATCAGCAGTACCACTGAAAAATGCTAAACCTATTACCCGTTTAAGCCCGGTATAATATTAAATTTTTTCATTCAGAAAAGGGTCTTTGTTCAAATTTAGGGACATCCTTTACAATTTGATATGGAATAATGACATTATAAAAAACTGGAGAGGAATGGAAGCTTTAAGAGATAAAAATAATAGTATTAATAAAATTTGTAAAATTAATTTTTCGCTTTTATAAGAATTCATTGTCTTCTATAAATAATATATTTATACTTCAATCGCTTTTCCGAACAATAAGTGCCTATTGGTAGTTATTTATAAATTTGAATACATCCAAAAGTCGTATACTTTTGGATGTATTCAATAAATTCAATTTTAATTTTGCTATTACCATTCATTCTATGAGATTATATATCCTGATTTTAATATCCCTGCTTACACTTTCTTGCAAGGAATCCCCTGAGCAACTCTCATCAAATTCACAATCTTCCAAAGCTCTGGTGACTCCAAATGCAATGGTAGTTTCTGCACGGGCAGAAGCCTCCGATATTGGTGTTTTAATAATGCAGAAAGGAGGAAATGCTTTTGATGCTATGGTAGCAACCGAGATGGCCCTGGCAGTAACTTATCCTTTTGCCGGCAACCTGGGAGGTGGTGGCTTTATGGTATACCGAGAAGCAAATGGTAATAAAGGATCACTTGATTTCCGGGAAAAGGCTCCCCTGGCCGCTACTAAAACAATGTATCAAAATGAGAAAGGCGAAGTAAATAGTATGGCTAGTCGCTATGGTGGTCTGGCAGTGGGAGTGCCCGGTACTGTAGCCGGTATATTTGCTGTCCATGAAAAATTTGGCACCCTGCCAATCGATACTATCCTCAAACCGGTAGTGGAGTTAGCCAAAAAGGGATTTGTAGTTACAGAAAATCAACAAAATAGACTGAAAAAATATCAAAATGAATTTTTAGAAAACAATGAAGATACTATAATGTTCGCTTTAGATCATAAATTAGGTGATACCATTAAAAATGAAGCTCTCGCAGCTACACTAGAAAGGGTTATAAGAAATGGAAGAGATGAGTTTTATGGTGGCTCTACCGGGAATAAAATAGTCGCTTTTTTAGATCGAAAGGGCGGCATCATCACCTTGCAGGATTTTAAAGATTATCAAGTTCGTTGGAGAAATCCAATTGAAGTTGATTATAAGGATCTTAAAATAATATCTATGCCTCCCCCTTCAAGTGGAGGAATTGTATTAGGACAAATCCTTAAAATGTTAGAGCACTATCCACTCACTGAATACGGACATAACAACTTGCCTTATATCCAATTATTAACGGAAGCCGAAAGAAGAGCATATGCCGATAGAAGTTACTATTTAGGCGATCCAGATTTTGTCGAAATCCCCACCGATAGCCTACTTTCAGATTACTATTTGAAAAACAGGATGGAATCCTTCACACCTAATCAGGCTACACCTTCCAATGAAATAGATTATGGAAGAATAAGTGGTTTTGAGAGCATGGAAACTACCCATTATTCTATCGTTGATTCTCTTGGCAACGCAGTTTCCGTGACGACAACACTTAATGGAGCCTATGGTTCTAAGATGTACATAGAAGAACTAGGCTTTTTCTTAAACAATGAAATGAATGATTTTAGTTCCAAACCAGGTGTACCGAACATGTTCGGATTAATTGGTGCAGAAGCTAATGCTATTGCTCCCGAAAAAAGAATGTTAAGTTCTATGACCCCAACCATTGTAGAAAGAGACAATGAACTCTTTATGGTTTTAGGGAGTCCTGGAGGATCAACCATTATAACCTCCGTTTTACAAACAATTTTAAATGTTCAGACCTTTGATATGTCGATGCAGGAGGCCGTGGATGCACCCCGATTCCATCATCAATGGCTGCCAGATGAAATACTCTTCGAACCCAAAGCCTTTGAAGAAGAATTACTTGACTCCCTGGAGCTACGGGGCTATGAGATAAATCAACAGGACTCTCAGATTATTGGTAAAGTAAACGCTATTAAGGTGCTTTCCAATGGAATGTTAGAGGGAGGTGCTGACCGAAGAGGAGATGAATCCGCAAGGGGTTATTAACGAAAACGTTTAACGTTAAAATTTTAAAATTAATAACATATAGATTTACTAGGGTTTTGGTTTTATTATCTTTGATTATAAAACTATAATATTATGATAAAGAATTACTTAGTGATTTGTTTTCTTTTTTTCGGAACTCTTGTCTTTAGTCAGGAGACGGAAATTTCGGGAACAGTAATAGATGATCAATCCCAGCCACTACCCGGTGTTTCGGTTGCGATTAAAGGAACCAATCAGGGAACCATTACCGATTTTGATGGTAATTATTCTATTAATGCTTCTATGGGAGAAACGTTGGTCTTTACCTTTGTGGGCTTTGATGCCAGGGAAATAGTAATAGACCAGACTACCATAGATGTAAAAATGGTTGCGGGTACTGCCCTGGGAGAAGTAGTGTTGGTAGGCTCCAGAAGTCGTAGCCGAACCGTAACGGAATCTGCCGTTCCTGTCGATGTATTGGACATGCAGGAAATACAAACGGCGGTACCACAAGTAAACCTTAACCAGATGCTTAATTATGTTGCGCCCTCATTCTCTTCAAATACGCAAACAATTGCAGATGGTACAGACCATATTGACCCCGCATCCTTAAGAGGACTTGGTCCAGACCAGGTTTTAGTACTCATCAATGGGAAAAGAAGACATAATTCTTCTTTAATTAATGTCAACGGCTCTTTTGGACGGGGAAGTGTTGGAACCGATTTAAATGCAATTCCGGCAGCGGCTATTCAAAGAATTGAAGTATTGAGGGATGGTGCTGCCGCACAATATGGTTCTGATGCTATTGCAGGGGTAATTAATATTGTTCTAAATGAAGAAGTTGGGGAGTTGAATTTAAACGTAACTTCTGGTGCAAATTTCTCGAAAAATGCTAACAAACAAACCGGAGGAATAGACGGCGAAACTGTAAACGTTGCGGCAAGCTATGGAATTGGTCTCGGCGAGAATGGCGGATTTGTAAATTTCGCCGGGGACTTTGATTACCGAGAGCCTTATAACCGAATGGCAGAATGGGAAGGTTCTATTTTTAATGCCTACAATGCCATTGAGCGCGTTGCCACTAATAGTGGGGCCGATATTTCAGATCTTAGCGATAATCAAATTAAGCAATTTGCCCAACAGGTTTCCTATTTCGATTCTGATTTTCAAAATGATATTGCTTCCGCTGAAGACAGATCAGCTTTACAAGGGCTACTTGGAATGAATGTTACCGAAGCAGAACTTGAAGCCCGTGGGCAACAGCGAAGCGATTACAATATGAGGGTAGGTCAATCTGCGCTTCGCGGTGGTCGATTCTTTGCTAATCTTTCACTCCCCCTGGATGATAATGGGACTGAATTATACTCTTTTGCGGGAATTAGCTCTCGACGAGGAGAGTCGGCGGGCTTTTACCGATTACCAAATCAAAGCCGAACCTATACCCCTATTTACATTAATGGGTTTCTTCCACGAATTAATTCAAAAATTAAAGATAAATCCTTATCGGCTGGTATTAAAGGAATGATCGGCGAATGGAATGTGGATTTCAGTAATACCTACGGGCAAAACAGGTTTGATTATTTAATTTCAAATACTTCTAATGCGTCTTTAGAAGGTGCCTCCCCTACCAGTTTTGATGCCGGGGGGTTTTCATTTTCACAAAACACCACCAACCTTGATATTTCCAAATATTTTGAAGATGTTTTTGATGGCCTAAACGTGGCTTTCGGAGCAGAACATCGTTGGGAGAATTACGAAATTAATGCCGGTGAAAGAGCATCTTACGAACAATATACTGAAGAGGGTGATGTAATTACCAATGCTTCTCAAGTTCCCGCACAGGATTTCTTCGGAAATGCTCGGGCAGGAGGATCTCAGGTATTCCCAGGTTTTAGTCCGCAAAATGAAATTTCTCGCGAACGAAGCAGTGTAGCTGGATATTTTGATGTTGAAGCAGACTTTACCGATAAATTCCTGCTAACCTTCGCTACTAGATTTGAAAATTATTCTGATTTTGGATCTACTATTAACTTCAAACTGGCATCTCGTTATAAGCTTAGTGAAAATGTAAATATTAGAGGTGCAGCAAATACAGGTTTTAGAGCGCCATCGTTACACCAGTTAAATTTCAATTCAACATCTACCGTATTTAATGATGAAGGAGTTCCAGTAGAGGTTGGAACATTTTCTAACGATAGCCGAGCAGCACAGTTGCTGGGTATTCCAGAGTTAAAGGAAGAAACTTCACAAAGTGTGAGTGTTGGCCTTACTGCAAAAATTCCTGATGCAAATCTTACTTTCACGGTGGATGGATATTTTGTTGCTATAGATGATAGAGTTGTGTATACCAGACAGTTTAGAGGTCCGGGAACAGGTACGGAATTGGATCAGTTACTCTCTCAAGCGAATGCAACAGCCGCTGCATTTTTTGCAAATGCCATAGATACTGAATCAAAAGGTATCGATGCAGTAATTACCCATAATGCTGTTTTTGGTGAAAATCTTCAGTTAAAATCAGATCTTGCGGCTACATTCTCCAAGACAAAGCAAGTTGGAAATATTCAGGCTTCTCCTGAATTGGAAAGAGCCGGTTTGGTAGATACTTATTTTCCGGAAGATAGCCGTATTTATTTAGAAGAGGCTGTACCAAGAACAAAGGTTAATTTAAGTAATAGCCTTGTAGCCGGAAAATTTAATTTTTTCCTTAGAAACGTTTACTTCGGTAAAGTAACCGAAGCAATTTCAGATCCGCTAAGGCAACAGGAATTTGACGGAAAAGTAATTACTGATCTTTCTGTAGGTTTTAAAGCTACTGATGTTTTAACACTAACACTAGGATCAAATAACATTTTTGATATTTATCCTGAAGCAGCTGATCCAGGATTTGGGAATCGTAGTGATGGTAGATTCGATTGGTCAAGATCGGCCCAGCAATTTGGATTTGCAGGTAGATTTTTATTTGCCAGACTCAGTATTAATCTAAAGTAGCATTAATGGCTTAATAAGATAATCCCTGGAAAAATTTCCGGGGATTATTTTTATGCGGCCTTTAAACTTTTATTTCTATAATTGGTGTTTGTCATTTAAAAGTACATGATCATTATAAGAAAATATCCACCGTTCCATCTTTGGCTTCCCATACCAATATTTTCCGCGTTAAATCCAAGTCCATGCTTCTTTGATAGCATTAAAGGAGTAGCAAGATTGGGATTTCCCCACATAATTATGCGGGTAGGACGTAAAATCTTGTAGGTATTCATTAGATTCTAAAATGGAGATATTCTTTTAATTATTTGTTATCCTTTGAATATTATGGCCTCTGCCATACTAAAAGTTCTCATATCAAACTTTTATATATTTGTGGAGGCATCTTAAAATATTCATAATCTGCTATTTAAAGTTCATTTTAATCGGATTTTCAATTAATTTCACAGTAAACAATATTCATTCTCGTTTTGAAAAATTTTATAAGGATTAAAATTTAATGTTGAATTTTAAATATGAATATGGAAAAAGATAATAAACGGCTGAAAAACCCTGTAGAAAAATATAAATCTGAGCCTTTTAAGGAACAAGAGGTGCCCGTAGTTGAAAAAGAAATGGATCCGAAACCGGATCATAAAGAAGAATCCTATCTAGGTTGTAATAAACTATTAGGAAGAAAGGCGCTAATAACCGGGGGCGACTCAGGGATTGGAAAAGCCGTAGCCATTGCATTCGCTTATGAAGGAGTTGATGTTCTTATATCATATCTAAATGAACACGAAGATGCTAAAGAAACAGCCAAATATGTTGAAGAAACAGGGAAAAAAGCCATCCTGGCACCAGGAGACATACAAGAGGAGTCTTATTGCAAAGAGTTAGTAGAGAAAGCGGTAAAAGAGTTAGGAGGTTTAGATATTGTTGTAAACAATTCCGCTTTTCAGAGGTTTCGGGAATCTCTCCAGGATATTTCTACCGAAGAGTGGGATCGTACTTTTAAAACGAATCTTTATCCCTTATTTCATATTTTTAAAGCAGCAGAACCACACTTAAAACCCGGCAGCACGGTTATAAATACAACTTCAGTGAATGCCTCTAATCCTAAACCAACGCTGGCACCTTATACAGCTACCAAAGGGGCTATTCAAAATTTTACTGCTAGTTTAGGTCAATTATGGGCTGAGAAAGGGATTAGGGTAAATTGCGTTGCATCCAGACCAATTTGGACTCCTTTAATCCCCGCAACTTTTCCTGCTGATGAAGTAAGTAAGTTCGGGCAGGATAAACCTTTAGGTAGAGCCGGTCAACAGGCAGAGATGGCTCCTATTTAATGTAATGCTGGCTTCGGATGAATCCAGTTATATGGTTGGTTCTACAGTACAGGCTACTGGTGGGGCTCCAACTATTTAAGAAAACCAGAAATATATTAAAATGAATTGATTACCCTAATTAGGTGCTCCAGTTAAAATACATTTTATGTACCACTTTGTAAAAGGAATAGCTAACTGTATAAGTTGTAATAAAGAAGTTCAGAATGCGCTGTACAACAGTAACTTCCTTCCTAACTTACTCACTATTATTAGCGGTTTTCTTTTATTATTTATAATAGTTGTATTATTTACCTATTTTTCTACCAGGAGATTCCAAAAAAATAGGAGCTTAATTCGAGACAAAAAAATTTTAAATCCAGTGCCTCTATCAACGGCTTCTGTGGTTATTGGGTTAGGTCTGGGTGGCTTTATTGATGGAATTCTCTTTCATCAAATACTTCAACTCCATGGAATGGTTTCAAACAAATTACCTATTACAGATCTGGTTGGAAAAGCCGTGAATATGTTTTGGGACGGAATTTTTCACGCCACCACTTTTATGGCAGTCCTCATTGGCTTTGTTTTATTGGTAAGGCTATTAAAACGAAAGAATATTAATCCTTCCCCAAAATTAGCTACCGGTGGAGCTCTTATCGGTTGGGGCATTTTTAATACCGTAGAAGGCATTATTCATCATCATATTCTAAAATTTCATAATGTAAATGAATTTGCTATGAATACCGATCTATGGAATTATGGTTTTCTTCTAAGCGGTGTTTTACTCTTGGTTATTGGATATAGAGTTGTTTATAATAGAGACCATTATCCTTCCCGATTGGAATGACCTTAAATATTTAATTTTATATAATCTTTGAATTTTGTGAGAGAGTTTTTAAAACTTAAGCCCTCCTATCCTCCCTGTATTTATAAAGTAATTTTTCTTCTCGAGCATAAATAATACTATACCAAATTTCAACTATTTATGTATTTTTTAACAGCTGTTGAGTGAGGAAAAACTAACTTCATAAATAGACTTAGCAGTATTGGTTAAAAAGTAATAAAGAGAAAAATGTCTTACAATTAAAGAAATTAAATATTTAAATGATGAAAATTCCCATACTTGTTGTATTCCTAATACTTTTTATGGCGTGTGATTTTCCTAAGGATCCGGAAAACTCATACCAGCAGGCAGAGAGTGGTCATTTACTAGTTGGAATTACAATAAACCCTCCATTTACTCAAAAAACAGAAGATTCCTTATTTGGAAAAGAAGTAAGTTTTATTAAGGAATTTGCAGAAGAAAATAAATTAAAGGTTGAGTTTATGGAGGGCTCAGAAAGTGAACTTATTAAAAAAATAGAAAAATTTAAACTCCACCTGATAATAGGAGGATTTGATAAGAAAACACATTGGAAAAAGAAGGTGGGATTATCTGCTCCTTATGATCAGAAACATGTAATTATAGTCCCTAAAGGGGAAAATAAACTCCTACAAAAATTAGAAACTTTTATCTTCAATCAAAAACCTAAAAGATGAAAAGTATTCATGATTTTGAATTGCCAGAAAATTTAAAAAAAACTCTAAGCAAAGCAATTAAATTAGAATGGATTACCTTATTCTATCTACTCTCGGTTGTTATACTAATGTATTTAGTAATGGGATCCTCTCAGGCTATGAAATCTGCCTGGCTGGAAGATGTGCTTAGTTTAATTCCTTCCATCGCTTTTTTAATCTCTACGAAAATATTCAGAAAAAAACCGAACAAGGAATTTCCTTATGGATACCACCGGGTTTTTTCTATCTCCTTTTTAACGGGGGCCGTTGCACTTTTGGGAATGGGTATATTTTTAGTCTTTGATTCTTCCATGTCGCTTATAAAAGCTGAACATCCTACAATCGGAAACAAAATGTTTTTTGGTCAACAAATATGGATGGGATGGATAATGATTGCTGTCCTACTATATAGTGCCCTCCCTGCTATGGTATTGGGTTTTAAAAAATTACCACTAGCTAAAGAACTCCATAATAAAATTTTGTTTACCGATGCAAGTGCCCAAAAGGCTGATTACATGACTGCCTTTGCAGCCATTCTTGGTATCATTGGAGTAGGAATAGGATACTGGTGGGCCGATGCCGTAGGCGCCCTTTTTATTTCCTTCTCAGTATTAAAGGATGGAGTGAACCATGTTAAAACCAGTATATTGGATTTAATGGATAGACATCCTAAAACTATCAAAGAACAGAAGGATGATGAAAAGATAGAAGAGATAAAACAACTTGTCACGTCATGGGAATGGGTGAAGGACGCCAATGTTAGATTTAGAGAAAATGGCCAGGTATATTTTGGAGAAATTGCTTATATCCCAAATGGAGATATTGATCTCGATCAGTTACACCAGGGATATGAAATCTTGAGGAATCACCACTGGAAAATCCATGATTTTACTATTGGTCCCGTTAAAGAACTTCCAAAATGGTAACCTCCTAGGCTTATTCTTTCTGTACAAAATGCAAATGATATATTTTTAATTTGAAAAATATTTTTGTCGATCAGAAAATTATATTATCAGAAAACCGTGTATCTTTTTCAAGATTAGTTCGCGATTTGGAACAGAAAACGATATCAGCGTTTTTTCCACAATTACTAATTAGTAGTATTTTCAGATCCCAAAGAGAATAGAAAATAACTCTGTTTTCAAATAGTCTTGGCAAGTAATAGGGAAATACTGCTAGAATTAAAACGGAAAATATAAAATTAACTTAGGATAATGTTCGAAATAAAAGATATTCCAAAATTATTCCTGGCATTTTTTATTATTCTGCCTATTATTTCCCTAATTCATGAATCGGGCCATGTGTTTTTTGCCCGGATTCTTGGAGCCAAGAATATTCAAATCGTTGTAGGTACCGGCAAGACAATTACACGTAAATGGTTTTTTGAAATCAGAAAATATTACTTTTGGTATGGGTTCTGTTATTTTGATAATATTGATGAGAGTCAGAGGTGGAGAAATATCTTGATCTATCTTGGTGGATCCATATTTAATATTATTGCTGCATTTTTGATGGTTTACTTAGTCAATACAGAATGGCTGGAACAAGGAATATTTTCTTATCAATTTGTGTATTTTTCTCTTTATTATGTTTTTTTCGCTTTTTTTCCTATGAAATATCCAGATGGAAATTTCAGCGATGGTAAAATTCTTCTAGACCTGCTAAAAAATAATTATAGTTTAATTAATCAAAAAAAATATAGGTTAGCATGGGAAAAAGAACAACATCTTTGGAAGTTATACGATAACCAGAAACAGGAGATTAAGAATTTTGAAACTTTGGAGGAAGGGCTAAAAAAATCAGTTGAAACCGCGAAAAGAAACCGACCCAGCCGTTTAGAAATAATCAAAGAGAAGGGCTTAGATGAAGTAAAAAGTTTCCCTCGTAATCCTTTATAGCTTAAATTTTAGATAGTCGGAAGCTTACGTTAAAAGGGTTCTTTATGTACTTTAGATTTATACAATAGAACTTTTCCACTTCTCTTTTCCCCAGACCAATACTTCAACACCAGGGGAATAACCAAGCCTGTCTGGCTCATTAATAAAAAATCCAGCGAAAGGGGGATATTTGATCATTTTTGAAGTTAGATTTAAATTACGCAGCTCCCAGGGTTGATGAAGAACCTCAAATACTATGATATGTTCCCTTCCATCTTGAAAAAGGGCATATCGCTCCATCAACCAGGAATCTAACTTATCTTTTTCTTTAATTTCTTTAACTTCGTATTTAACATCAAAAAAACTATTATAATCCTTGTTTTTTCCACTAAATAAGCCTTTTTCTCTATTAATTTCCGTAAATATATAAGGTAGTTCGGTAATTAGTTTCGTTAATTCAGCTGAGATAATTTTTGCAGCTTCCAGACTTAAAAAATATATTCCGCTTCTTTTACCGTCTTTTATATAGGTTCTTATATTAATTTCATGAAAATCAGAAAGAGGAGAAAATGAGGGAAGGCCTCGAGGTTTGACATTTCGTGTGGTAAAAGCCACTACAGATATCCAGGCATCACCATCAAAAGTATCAATAGATAATTCGGCAGGTACATAATTTTTAAGCGCGTCTATATCCACCTTATAATGTAAAAATATTACATCTTGCCACTCCTGGTAAATTTTCCACGAACTGTCCGGTATTGGCCAAGGCCTATGCTCAGTATGTTTTAAAATCTCTTCAGGTCTCATTCTTCTTTATGATTAGTTGCAATTGAAACAATTAAAAACGGGACATCCCAATTTCTAATTTTAAAGAAATTAGAAGACAGTACCGATGAATGATGTCCGGCTTTTTCTATTTAACCCTCTCCTTCTTTAAATAATAGATTTAAAAATACAGAATGATTGGTTTTGATTTTAAATGTTTAACAGGTTATAACACAGAGTTTTATTTTTTATCTTAAGAAAAAACTAAAAATTACAATTTTTTTTTGAACTTAAAGAACACCTAATTTATTATAAATCAACTTCTAAAATAATCCAGGGATTTGTATCTTGATATTTGATTCAGGCATATATACATAAACTTGGAGAACGGATTTAAAACAACATACGGTATATTTTTATGGTTTTTAAATCTGATAAAAAGTGTTTACGTAGGTTAATCAAAATGATTAAAAATCATAATTTATGAGGCAGGTAATCATTAAAATCCCAAAAGGAAATCAGGATAAAATTTTCCAAGCCATATCAAAATATGAAGGAAAAAACACTTTTCATTTTTCTTCTGATGAAAAGGAGGTTTATTTTACATATTTACCTAACGAGAAAGTAAATAATTTTTTAAAAAAAATAGATGAGCTGGAAGAGCCAGAAATAGTTCTGATCCCAAGAGGAGTTGTTACTTTATATCCTCCGGCTTCTGAGGCACCTCACCAGGCGACAGATGTACAAATCAAAAGCTCCTTGGAAATTTACCTTGGTGGTATTCAGAGTGTAGGTTCACTTTTTGGTTTAGTAGCCTATTCATTTGTTGCAGGAATAATTGTATGGATTGGTCTCTTTACTACAACCACTTACCTTTTAGTTGCGGCTATGCTCGTAGCGCCTTTTGCTGGGCCGGCTATGAATGCTGCACTGGGAACTGCAGCTGGTAAAATGGGCCTCTTGAAAAGTAGTTTGGGCAGATACGGTGTTGCCATAGGTACAGGAATTATAGCCAGTATTCTAATGAGTCTTTTTTTTCCTCTAAATACACTTACACCTTTAATGGAAGAAGTTAGCCAGGTTTCAAAATTTGCCATTTTCCTGCCTCTGGTTTCCGGACTTGCAGGAGCAATAAATATATGCCAGAGTGAAAGAGATAGTTTGGTTTCTGGTGCGGCTGTGGGTATTTTAGTAGCTGCTTCTTTAGCTCCTCCTGTGGGACTTATAGGAATAGGAATCTATATGGGCGATTGGCAAGTTGTATTTAGTAGTTTTTATAGAATCGTTCTTCAATTATTAGGAATTCATTTAGCTGCTACATTAGTATTTTATTTCTACGGCAAAGTAACACCTAACGGAATTAGATTTATAAACGGAAAAAAACGAGCAGGAATAATTACTACCGCTATTGTTGTGTTGGCTATAGGAAGTATGATGTTCTGGCAATTCAAACAACCTCCCTTTTATCTAAAAGCAAGTCTAAATACTGAACTCACAGATGAACTTAATTCTCAACTCAAAAAATTAGACACTTCTATTGCGATTCTCAATAAAAGTGTCTCATTCACTAACACTAAATATAAAAATACGCCGGTGGCAATCTTTAAATCAACCGTGATGAAGAAAGATCCTAATATTTCAGATAGTCAACTCAAAACGGAAATAATAAATCACCTTAAAGAAAATATGGAATATGAAATAGATAACTTATATGAAGTTTATCAAATAGATGTGGTTAGGGAGTAGAATTTTATTTGATTATAATCCTTTACTATTTAAACTCAAAAAATAACGCCCCTATTTACATAATTCTTATTACACCTATTCATTAATTCAGAAATTTGATTAATAACTATTTTAATCCTGATTCACCAGATGAAAGACGTTTAAGCAGGGTAACTCGTGTTCGATCATCTATTTGTATACCTAGTTTCCCCTGTCTAGGAAATAGAAATTCAAATTCCTTTATGAAGCCTTTCCAGAATTCTTCGACGGCTAAAGCTATTTCCTTATCTTCTTCTCTTCCACGAGTAAAAATAAACTCATCACCACCATAGTCTGATCCCATTGCACTATTACCGGTAAAAATTATTCCGTTATGGCGATCACAATAAAGGATTATTTGTCCTTCCTTCTTCGGTACTTTATACCCTTCTAACTCAAACTTTTTAAGTAAGGAATCCTCATCGGTAAGATCTTTAGTTTCTACGCCCTGAGGTGAAATGTCAGTTGAAATATAAACCTCAGCATTTCCTAAGCTTTTTGATAAACTATCCGGATCAATATAACAGTCATTTAGAACATCTTTACCAGTAATTAAAATTGCGCGAATTATAAAACCATTACTTAAAAGATTTGCAATAGCTTTCTGATAAGCTTCTTCTACTGCATCAATTAAAATTAGTTCTTTCTTTTGGTTGAGGATCATGTAGGCCTGGTCAAAACCTCTGTCATTTTTAGCCCCTTTAATAATAAAAATTCCGGGGAGGATTTCCTGAAATATTCCGGTATGTAAATTATCAATAAAATTAGCAGTGGGTGTAATTGCTGATGAATTATATTGTAACATAACTATAGTTTTTATTTACTTTAAATTACTAATTCGTTGATCTAAGAGCAAACTACTAAGAAAGTTTAACCTCAGATTATCAATTATTTAACTATGATATTATATAAATTAATACATATTTAGGTTTTGGAGTCATATGCAAAAAGATTTGATTTATTTTCTATTTCGTTCTTCAAAAAATTGCGCTGGAGGGGTATTTCCAAATATTTTCCTGGAAAATTCGAGAAGTTCCTGGTCAAAAAGGGACCAATAATTATCATCTTTTGCATAATTTTTCCACCTTTCATTAACTTTCATTTTATGGGCCATACCGGATAAATTTGTCCCATCAAATGAACTACCTCCTGCCACTGTTGTGACTTCTCTATAACCGGCGTCAGAAAAAGGAATATTAAGAGCTTTGGCTACTTTTAACCTATAATTTTCATTAGAAGACCAGGTATTAAAATTTATAATAACTTTATTTCTTAGATTATTATTTTCTCCTAAAAATTCCCGTGCATGCTGTTTATAAATACGGCATAGAACTTTTTCTGAAATAGGCCTTGTTGTATGGTCTGCGATATTTCCTAGTAGAAGACCAGCCTTTGCTCTACTAGCGAATAGATTAAAAGGATCCCTTATGATTAAAATATCCTTTTGTACTTCTGAAGAACCAACCCAACCGGCTATTTTTTTTCTTTCTTCTTTTTTATTTAACGAACCCAAAAAACAATCTTCATGACTAAATAACAGGTATTTTTTTTTAGAAAAATTACCTTTTTTTTCTCTGTTAAGTTCAAAATTATACAGATTTGTTCTATAAGTGTAACCCTCCTTATCTAAGGGTCTTGCGGTATCATAAGGATTATATTTAGGCTCTGTACAATTTAAAAAAAGGTAATCTCCCTGAAGTTGATTTATAATCCAATTTATTATTGCGTGATTTCCACTTCTAGACAATCCCACAATTCTGAAAACATACTTCTGAACGTCGCCTTCTTTCTGCTCCATACTTCAGAAAATTTGGTGAATTATTTAATTTTTTTTTATAAATATTTTATTTCCCAATGAAGACTATTGGGGAAGTAAAGCACTTCTCTATGGGGCTGCTTTCAACTCCCTGAATTTTCTTCTGAAGCAGATTTTTTGCTCAGAAGAAATCCAAAAGGATGTAGGGGAGAAACATGTAAAAATATGATGGTAATTATTGCGGTAACAGGTATGGCCAAGATCATACCAATAACTCCCCATAACGCGTTACCTATCACTACAACCAGAATAACAAAAAAGGGATGAAGGTCAACTTTATCCCCAACTACATATGGTTGCAGAACATAACTTTCCAGAAACTGCGAAACAGTAAAAGTTATAGCAACACCAATTAGAACACCCATTTCTCCTGAGGTAAGATAACCAAATGCCATTGCTAAAATAAGACCTATAATATTACCTATATAGGGAATTATGGTTAATAAGGCGGCAATTATGCTCACAAGAATAAAATTACTTACACCAGAAAGCCCAAGGCCAATAGAATATACAACAGCTAATAGACCCATAAGGATGAGCTTACCCAATAGGTAGTTTTGAACTACCTGTGCTGATTGATGAATCACATTTTTAACTTTTTTCCTTTTTTCATCTGGAAACAATCGTATCAGAAACTTTTTAAAGCGATCACGATAATTCAATAAGAAAAAAATATAGATAAATACCAGCAAATAAGTTCCAGAAAAACTCATGATTTTAGTCAAAAAACTTACTGACTTTTTTCCCTGTCCAGATCCTGACTCAATAATTGACGAACTAGTACTTTTGCTCTCAATTTTCTCTTTACTTATAGGTGTTTTCTCTGCAGCAAATGTTTTTAATTGTTCAATTTTTGGCTTCATAGTTTCTTTTATTTTCGGCCATTTACTTACCATGCTTTGCATCTGAAAAAAAACTAAAGCTATAAAACCAAGCGATATAATAAATAGCAAGAATGTATTAGTAAAAGAACTTAAACTACGTTTAGCACCACTTTTCTCAAATTTTTTACATAGCGGAAGAACTACTAAAGACAAAATTACCGCTGTTAAAAACGGAGCTAGAAAGACTTTAGCTTTAGCAAGACCAAGGAACAAAAAATAATTTCCAACAATTAAAATTACTGAGATTATCAATATTCTATGACCAAGTTTAAATCCGCTCTTATTCATAAAATTTTTTAGTTTTTATTTATTTGTTTATATGAAAATTTATTTTTTTATATTTCTGCACCTTAATAATCTGTCAATTGCCCCACGTATTGTTAGAAAACCAATAAAACTTTTTGAGTTAAGATAAAAGGACATTGCTTCTATCATGCAAATTATTCTGACGAATGTTCATAAAATTTCATTTGTAATTTAGACTGTGTACTTTTAGGTATAACTCTTCTTATAAAAGTGGTAACATTATTTTTAGCACCTGGTATGTAAATTCTCTCGTTATCCATTAAAGCTTTGTAGCCTCCTTTGGCCACTTCTTCTGCAGATGCCATAAATTGATCTTTGTGTTCTACAACATTAGTATCTTCTAGGTCCCCCCTGGAAAAGAAATTAGTATCTGTAGGACCTGGACATAAACAGGTTATACTCACATTGCTGTCCATATCTTCAAGTTCTGTGATCAATGCTTCTGAAAAACTCACTACGTAGGCTTTAGTTGCGTGATAAACTGCCATAAGAGGGCCAGGTTCAAATCCTGCAATTGATCCCAATTGAAGTATTTTTCCATAATCACGTTCAATCATATCGTTTATAAAGAGTTTTGTCATTCTGGTAAGAGCCAGAATATTTAGACGAATCAATTCTTCATATTTCTCTATAGGAATATCATTAAAATATCCTCGTTGGCCTACTCCCGCATCATTGACTAAAATATCAATCTCCATACCCATTTTTTTTACTTCTTCATAGATAATAGAAGCGCCATCCTCCGTGGTAAGATCCTGGGAAATTGTATAAACTTTTTGCTGATAGGTAGATGTAATTAATTTTTCAACTTGATCTAAATCTTGCTGGTGTTGTGAAACTCCGATAATATCAAATTCATTCTTTGCAAATTCCTGAGCAAGGGCTTTACCGATTCCACTGGTTACCCCCGTTATTAGAACTATTTTATTTCTGGTATCCATATTATTGAATATTTAATTAATTATGAAAAACAGGTTATCCGGCAGAAATAAACTTAATATTAGACGAAGGAAAAACACATCTGCCGGAATACCTGATTTTATGACCGGAAAGAGATATGGTTAGTTAGAACTTCTGGTAGTTGAATCCTTCCCGGCTTGATTTTTTAACCAGAAGTCTTTTTATTTTCATTTCTTACGAATTTTCCGTGTGAAGGGATAGCTTCCTTTTCAAAGTTTCGAACTAGCTCCAACAAACCTTCTGTGAGTTCTGTTCCTTCCATATATTCTCCGTGTCCTGTTATAACCATCTCTGGTTCTAATTGCTGTAGTTTTTCTGCTGATTCCTGGGCCATTTCCCAGTTTGTAGTTAAATAAACAGGCGGGCCATATACACCTTTTTTCTGAATTAAAACCTTGTATAAAGAGTCTTGTTTAACAGTAGTAAATGTATCTCCCGCAATTAAAAATCTATCTTTTTCTCTAAATAGGGCAATTTGACCAGGAGCATGTCCTGGAACATGATACCATTTCCATTCTGGAAGTCCTGGGACAGATCCATTTTCGGGCAATTCGTTTAACCTACACTTTATGTTAATAGGTTCAATAGGATAAATTGAAGAAAATTTGGCCAGCATCCCTCCTTCTACACTATCATCAGGCTCCGGATATCTTTTTTCGCCAGTTAAATAAAGAAATTCTAAAGGATGGGCATAAACTGTGGTATTCCATACATCTAAGAGATGAATAATGCCTCCAACATGATCAAAGTGACCGTGGGTAAGAATAATAGCTTTTGGTGGGTTATTTTTTCCGAATCTTTTTTCTGCTGCATTTTGTATTTCTTGCCCAGAATTTGGCATACCTGCATCAATTAGTACCCAATCATCACTATGTGGTTCTCCTATCATTATTACATTAACAATCTTATTTGTATAGTAAAAAACATCATTAGAAACTGCTTCTCCTTTTCCACTTCTAATAGAGGTAATTGGTATTGTATGTTGGTCTTTTCCTTCTTCCATTTTGATTAGATTATATTTTCCTTCCTAAACCTTTCTAATATATTCGTTTTTTACAATGTATAAAAAGTCATTCCGATCCTTCCCTCCAATCAGAATTCACGGAATGACACAACACAAAGTCTTTTATTTCAACTTATTAATGGTGTCTTCTGCCATAGAAGGGTTAGCCTTCATTTGTTCTTTTTGAGCAAAACCATCAGGATGCGGTTTTCCGAGATTAGGTTTTTTCCCTAAAGGTTTAGCTTTTTCAAATGTGAAAGATCCCTTACCATCTATGGATTGTCCTTCACTCCACCTACCTTTAGCCTTAGATTCACCATCAATATGTGTAGAAATAAAGTTGTAGTTAAAATCAGGATTTTCTTCAGCTTGTGGGAAACTGTTAGGTATTGGATGATTACCTTTTACACCACCTAATTCTTCCAAAACTGCCAGCCACTGGTTCTGGTGCATAGTATCTCTGGCAATTAAAAAGGCCAGCATGTCCTTCATACCCTTATCATCCGTAGATTTCCATAAGCGCGTAGCTAGTATTCTTCCCGCTGACTCAGCGGTTACATTGGCATACATATCAGCTGCCAAATTTCCTGTAGCTACTACATAGGCTCCGCTAAAGGGTACACCACTACTATCTACTGCCATAGCAGACATGCCACTAGACAAAATATGACGGGGATTTGCTCCACCCATTATTTGTTCCATAAAAGGGTCTTTAGCTACTTCATCTTTTAAATCGTTTGTTGCTCCTTCCAAGTTTAAAGCGACAGCGGTAGCTAGCAATTCTATATGTGCCATTTCTTCTGTTCCGGTTTCCAAAAGCATATCCCTATATTTTTCAGGACCTCGTGCTCCCCAGGCCTGGAACATATATTGCATACAAACCTTCATTTCTCCTTCAATACCTCCAATGGCTTGCTGTAACATTTTAGCAAATTGAGGGTTAGGTTTATCGACTTTTACATCGAATTGTAATTTTCCATCGTGATAAAACATAAATTAATTTTTTAGTTAATAAATAATTAAAAAGATCATCTTCTTTAAGCCTTCTCTGGATATCGTGGCTTCTTTGCTGTAATAAAACTGATTAAGATTTCTCCTATCCCTATAATTAGAAAAGGCCAATAAATTTCATCCGCAAAGCCAAATAACCAGGGTGCAACTGCGAGAAATAATCCTGCTAGAATATCAATAAACAGATGAATTTTAAAGTTAATTATCCCAACTAGTCCCATTTCATAATCCGTAATAGCACTATAAAAAATAGTACTAACGCCTAGGCCTATTAATAACCATTTAGCGGTAGGATTATTTATGACCAGGATAAATGGTATGATGATTAAGAATAATCCAACTAAATAATCGATATAGCCGTGAATCTTTGTTGGTATCATATTTACTAGATTTGATATTTGTATTTAGGCTTCTGCTTTTTTATTGATTTTATCTTTCGCGAGATCATTTAGATCTTCATCTGCCTTATACTCTTCTTCTAGGCTTTGTACAAGTTTTTCTGCTTCCTTATCATATCCTAATTCTTTTGCATATCTTATAAGAGTGCCATATCCAGATATTTCATAGTGTTCAATTCTTTGAGCTTCTGCAATTATACCTGCATCTTTCACATCATCTTCAGCATCTTCAGCCAGGAAACTCTCTGCTTCCTCTATCAGTCCCTTCATAGCTTTACAATCTTCTCCAGATGGTTCTATATTGAGGTTTTCGCATACTTCTTCTATACGTTTTTTTTGGGATCTAGTTTCTTCTAAATGATTTCTAAAGGAATTTTTAAGGTTTTCGTTTGTTGCTTGCTCGAGCATCTTTGGAAGCGCCTTAATTAATTGATATTCTGCGCTATATAGATCCTTTATTTGGTGTTCAAACAAATCTTTTAAAGTTTTCATAGAATACTATTTAATGATTAAACGATCAGAACTATTTTAAAATTAATAAAGAAATAAAGGATCCTATATTAATTAGACTTCAAACATTTGTTAATATCAATAATATTTGGATAATTATTAATTATCTTTAATGACAGGCACTCCAGGCTTTTTTAAATTAAAATGAACTGCCTAAATGTTAAAACCACGAGTGAGATAAAGTGATTTTTTATTAATGTTTTCCTATTGCTTTAATTACCTTCTTAAATCAAACTTATGACATTGAAATTTTGGCCAAAAATGTCAAAGAGATCTTACAGGAGAAAGATTGGGTAATACAAACAGCATAATAACAAAAAAGGCTGCCCTATTAGACAACCTCGCTTATTTACAAATAATAAATATATGTACGATTTAAATTTCTTTCCTTAAAGGAAATACCTTCCTTGAAATATTCAGGTTGAAAATTTAGTTACAAGAAGGAATTTACGGTGAGGGTTGATTATAAATTTGATGGACCACACCTGCAAGGGCTAACATTTCTTTTGCAATTTTTTTATCATATCCTTTTTCAGCTCTTAAACTCCAAATCCACTCTTTTATGGCCGCATCAACAAATACATCTGGAGGGGAGCTTACTATACTTAAATATTCATTTTTATACTCCTCCACTATTAAATCATGTTCCGATTTATCGTGGTTTCTTAATCTAAGATCCCCCTTCTCTCCATGATAATCTGCTTCTATTGTCCGTTTTCTGGTTCGAGGAAGGTTTCTGGAACACCTAAGGTTTATTAATGTTCCGTTTGCAGTTATACAAGTCAGTAATAAATAATCTTCGCAGAATGGATTCTGTTTTTCAATTTTTTTCCCTCTTTTATAAGGGATAGCGGTTAAATATTTAATTTCCGGATAATTGAGAGATTTTAGAGCAATATCCAGCAAATGAACGCCAGTATCCATAAACCCTCCAAAAAAGTTAGTGTGATTTTTACAAGAAGCCGTACCTTCATCCGATTGATTCTTATAATAGGTAAGATCAATTTGGTGAATTTTTCCTAGTTTACCCTTTCTTACAATATCATTAAGCTCTAAAAAGCCTCGGGTAAACCGAAAAGGTAAATTAAAACAAACCAGGATATTCTTTGATTTGGCAATTTGAAGAAAATGTTCTAAACCCTCAAGCTGACTTAAGAAATTGGCATTACAAAAGAAGGAGGTTGCTTTTTTAAAGGATGGCTGATATTTTTTTAATTGTAGATCCACATAATCTGCCAATATTATTCCATTCGTTGCACTTTTAAAGAATTCTTTTTCACAACTTAAAAATTCAGCAGAAGGAATTTCGTTAATTATTTCCTTTGGGTTATTTAAATTCTTATCAAGTACTACAAAATCGATATTTAAATTTTGCTCATTCTTTAAACGAGAAATTTGATTTACACCAAAGCGACTAGCCCCTATAATACCTATCCTTAAAAATTTCCCTTCGTCCTCCATTTATAAAAATTTAAAGATTCTAAACTTTTATTTCTCAAATTGAGAGATCAAAATTAGGTATGATTATGAAAAGGAAATGTAATATTTGAATTAAAATATAACAAATTCAATTTTTTCAATCTGTTGTCTCAAAATTATTTTGCTAACTCAGCTTTTTTCTTAAATTCTTTAGGTGTTAAACCATATTTTTCTTTAAATACTTTTGAGAAATAACTTTTACTATTTATTCCTACCCTATCGGATATTTCGTTAATCTGTAAATCTGTGTTTAATAGCAGGTCTCTGACAAGTTGGAGTCGATGTCTTTTTATAAAATCGTGAACGGTCAGTCCATATAAGGTTTTAAAACCATTTTGCAATTTGTTCTGGTTAATTCCCACTTCAATGGAAATCCCTCTCACCACGAGGTTTTTAAAAATATTTTCTTCAATAAATTCAGCTGCATCTTTTACTGCCCCTAGTTCATAACGCGTTAAAATTTCAGCATTTCCCTCCTCTCTCAAGGCATCTTCATACTGCAAGATCTCCTCAGCTAACATTTGAATAGTAAAAGCTTCCAAAAAAAGTTTCCTTATAAAATTCTCTTTTTTATAACTATTCATATCCTCAAAAAGGTCTGCTATTTTTAAGGAATAATAACCATTATGGTAAAAACTATTTAATGCCTTTACATCGTAGAAGACTTGTGTTAAACTTGAAGATACACCTAACAATTTACAGGCAAGTTTTTGTTCAAATTCTATTCTATTTAGCTCTATGCTCGAAAAGCATGTTTCTTTACCTTTTTCAAACTTTAAAATATGCCCATTATTTTTTTCGCTGGCCACAATTGCATGTTGGTATTGATCAATCTTATGGAGCTGATCACCATTTGAAAACCGGTGTTTAAGTTGGCCTTCGGTTACATATATGAATTTCAAAGGATGAACTTCACTCTTAATAAAATGAATTTCTGTATTTTTATGAAACTTACAATCATATTGTATAAAACCCAATCCGTTAGGGAATTGAATTCCTGAAATGTTACCAGTACCTAAGGATGTTGGTAACTTTAATTTTAGTTCCTTACAAGTTTCTTCTACCTCTACCCCAAAAGCTTTCCCTAAATCCAACATCACATCATCAAGAGGGATAGCATTTACTTTAATTACTAGCATGCATATAATTTATGGTTAGTGTAAAAGGTACGGTTTATATATTAGATTAACTTACGGTTCTATTCTTAATTCTAAACTGAGAAGGCGAAACTTTAAACTTTTCTTTAAATAACTTGGAAAAGTAACTATTACTATTCAAACCTATTTTAGAAACAATTTGACAAACTGTTTCTTCTGAATTTATTAAAAGCTCTTCAGCTTTAGACATTCTGGCATTCCTTATAAAACTATTTACACTTATATTAAATAGTTGATTAAAACCTCTTTGTAATTTATTGCTATTTAAGCCTACATATCTAGCTACCTGCTCTACTGTTTTAATTTCGTCCATATGATTTTGTATATAAACTGCTGCCGTGTGGATAGCCTTTACTTCATAAGAGAATAAATTAGATGTATTAGCACTATTATCAATATCTCTTTTGTATTGCAAAAGATGTTGGTTAATTAATTCATGGATTTTTGCTTCTAAAAATATATGATGCTCGAAAGAAGAAAAATTTTGAAGATTTATCTCTTTAAGAATATTAGCTATCTGCAAATTATAGGTTCCATTGTGAAAAAAATCTGGAGTACTATCCTTTTCTTCAAAAATAATTTTTAAATAATCAGCAACAGTTTGGGTACAGTAATTTCTATTATTAAGATATACAGCTTTTGATATGGAGATAATATAACTGTAATAAAGTTTATTAGCTTTTAATTTTACCTTAGTATTGGTTTTGGGAGAATTGGAAATAATAGCGTGTTGAAATTGGTCTAGCTCCCGCCAGGTGTTATTATTCCCATGCTTATAATCAAATGGGGTATTATAATTGTAAATAAAATTAAGAGGATTCTCTACATTGGTTATCAGATGCAATAGAAGATCATTTTTAAAGTGGCCACTAACTAATATGACAGATATATCATTATAAATATCAAGTGCCAAAATATTTCCTTTACCTAACTTTTCTGATATTTCCAGAATAGGAAGTGGAGAATTGATAGTTCTATTTTCCAAATGATTGGCTAACTTATTAAAAGTTTTAAATGCCGGAAATGTAAAGATTTTTATAGGCTTCAATGAATATTTTTAGCCGGCGAAATTATAAATTAAAATAGCTGCTTTACCTACAGGTAAAGGAATTTAAGCTGTTTTGTTAGTATTTATTGCTTTTTTACTATAATCCAATACTACTTCAATTGATAAGTTGTGGATTAAATATATTCTCCTAAATTATTAAAACAATTTTCTATTACATATTTACATATTTAAAGGTTCAAAATTCCTCGGATTTTTATTTAGCAGAGTGGGATTAGATAGATTTTTAAAATAATCCAAAGTTAATCTTAAGCCTTTATCTCTGCCGGTTATAGGTTCCCAATTAAGAATTTTTCTGGCCACTGAGGTATCTGGTTTCCTTTTTACCGGATCTCCTTTGGGCAATGGTTTAAATAGAATTTCTTTTTCCTCCCCGGCAATTTTTATGATTTCCCTGCTCAGTTCATTAATTGTGATTTCCTCTGGATTTCCAAGGTTAATAGGATAAGGATAATCGTTGAAAAGCGCTGTATATATCCCTTCAACAAGATCGTCTATATAACAAAAAGACCTGGTTTGAGATCCATCTCCAAAAATGGAAAGAGGTTCATTGTTTAATACCTGTCCTAGAAAAGCCGGAATAACTCTGCCATCATTTAATCTCATTCTCGGTCCATAGGTATTAAAAATTCTAATAATACTGATGGGTAGATTATACGTAGTATGGTAAGCCATAGTTATCGCTTCCATATATCGTTTCGCTTCATCATAAACACCCCTGGGGCCAATAGTATTAACATTTCCCAGATATTCTTCTTTTTGTGGATGAGAAAGCGGATCCCCATAAACCTCAGAAGTAGAAGCAATAAGAACCTTGGCGTTTTTAATTCTGGCTAATTCCAGGACATTATAGCTTCCCATAGCCCCCACTCTTAAAGTTTCAATAGGTATTTTCAAATAGTCAATTGGGCTAGCGGGGGAGGCAAAATGCAGAATGTAATCTACATTTGCCTGTACGTCTATAGATTCAATAATATCATTTTCATAAAAGATAAAATTAGGATTATCTGCTAAGTGGTCTATATTGGCAGGACTTCCCGTTATGAAGTTGTCCATACCTAAAACCCGATAACCTTCATTTAGAAAACGATCACAAAGATGAGATCCAATAAATCCGGCAGCCCCTGTTATTAAAATTGTTTTCATTGCAATAAAGATTAAGTTCTAACAAACTTGAAAAATCTACTCGTATTCCCTTCTTTGGTCTCGTCCTGATAAAGAAATTCCAAGCGATTTTCATCAAAAATGGTAAAGAATTTAGGCCAGGTAATTGTTTCTAAATTTTCTTCACTTTGATCTTTGGAGAATTTAATTCTTAAGAGACCATCTGCCGTACCAGTATTTTCATTAGATTTTACTAATGCGGGTTTACCCTTTCTTTCTTCTACCCATTCCTTTATTTCCTGGTGATCTTTGGTCTTTTTTGATTCTGACATAGTATTTAATTTTTAATGGTTAATATTTATTAATTTTATCTTTAACCTCATCTCTCCAATTTTTTCCAATTGCCGATAAATACTCTGAATTATTCCATCGTTCCTGGTGGGATATAGCGTTATTCTTTCGTGCAATGTAAGTTTCATCTTCCGGGGAAGCGATTATCTTGAAGCCACAATTATTTAATATCCCTTTTATAGCTGCAGCATTGGGAACCCACCAGTTGGTAAGATCTCCGGCAAATTTCTTCTCAATAAATGCCATGGAAGGCCAATCTTCACTCTCCAGTAAATGCCTTTCTTCAAAATCTACATTTTCAGGCACTTCTTGGCCAGAAGACCCTTGCAGGGATAAACTTTGAAAAACCAAATAATCACTGGTTTTTCTGGAAATAATATCCATTGCTAATAGTGGATATCTTAGGTGATAAAAAACCCCCATGAACCAAATCAGGTCATAAGTTTTATCTTCCTGAGCCAGATCATAAACCTGCATATTCTTAAATTCAATTTGATTAGAAACATTGAACTTTTCTGCAGCCCACTTTGCCTGATTCAGATAGTGATCATCCAGATCTATAGCGGTAACCTTAGCTCCACGCCGGGCCAGAGAAATGGCATAAAATCCTGCATTACAGCCAATATCCAAAACTTCCATTCCCTGAAGATCTTCAGGTATTTCATGTTTAATTTTTTCCCATTTAAATTGAGGAAAATCTCCAAGGAAATGATTCGGTGCCGTTTGGAGACCATCAGGTAAATGCAGGTTATGAAACCAGGGTGCTAACTCTTCTATTTTCTTTTCTGTTTCCATAAGGTTTATTGTGAGGGTTGTAAGACTTCATTAATATGTGCTTCCAATTGCTTTGCCCGCGCCTGGGAAGTATGATGTATTAATACTTTCTCCCTAGCGTTTTCAGCCAAAGCCAGACGTTCGCTTTCATTTATTTCCTCAATAAAACATGCTACATCTTTTGCGTCTTTTGCAATAAGAATTTCCTTTTCAATAGAAAAAATATCATCTATACCTTCCCAGAAATCCGAAATAATAGGTACTCCACAAGCAGCAGCTTCAAAAAGTCGTACACTCGGAGAGTGACCAAATTTTATCATATCCGCCCTGGTTACATTTATCGTATAGCGTTGGCTATTGTAAAAATTACAATGTTCGGCCGGGGGCAAATGATCTATATGATTTAGATTGGTTGGCCAATGAAGTTTATCTGGAAATTGAGAACCTGCGAGAATAAATTTCTCATTAGGATAATTCCATGCTGTTTCAAAAAGTAATTTACTAAGTGTAGATTGCCGATCTTTACTGTAAGTGCCCAGGTATCCTAAAAGATATTCTTCCTCCTTTTGATTTGGATAATATAGGTCCGGATCTACTGAACAAAATAAGTCTTTGGCACGTGGAGACCCATATTTTTCTTCGAGAAATTCCAATACTGTTCCTCCTGAAAAAGAAAGATATAGATCATATTTAGCAATTAGTTCAGGAGTAATATATTCATAATCCTTTTTTTCCAGTTTACCTAAGGTAACTGGGGTATCAATATCATAAAAAGCTTTTAGTCCCTTAGCGGAATCTATTACCCAATTTCCTACAGCTACTCCTTCGGGGACATATGAACCTACAATTACTACATCAGCCGATTCAATTAAGTGCGTATGCCCTTTCTTTAGTTCTTCTAAATCTTTATAAAGATTTACTTTACAAAAAGAAGGATTTGGTAAATCGCGGTGTTGGGCGTAATAAGGTACATCTCTTTCCAGAAAATGGATTTCGTGCCCACGCGCTGAAAGCGCTTTTAATAAAGACCTGTATGTAGTTGCATGTCCGTTACCCCAAGACGAAGTAATTGATAATCCAATAATTACGATATTCATATTTTTAATTTTTTATTTAACAGATTCTTCTCCAAAAAGTTCTTTCGAGAAAATTTTCTCCAGCAGTTTTGCCCGATGCTGATAAGTATGTTCACCCAGAACTCTTTTTAAAGCAGCTTTCCCAATTTTTCGAGCTTCTGCATCATTTAGTTCTTTCAAGATTTTTGTTAGTTCATCTCCATTCTTTACCACAAGAATTTCCTTTCCCGGTTCAAAAAATTGTTCGATACCTTCCCAATAGTCGGTTATAATACAAGCCGCTGCTCCTGCTGCTTCGAATACACGTGTAGCCGGCGAAAAACCAAATGTTGCCATACTATTTCTACTTATGTTTAAAACTGCTCTAGGGCTGGAGTTAAAAGCATTATGATCAATTGTATACACATGTCCCAAATAATTTACATTCGATGGAAGATTTTTATCTCCCCAGCCACTGCCACCTAATATGAAATTTTCATTCGTTAATTCATTAGCGGGTTTTATAAAGAATTCTTCTACACGTTTTTCCCTGTCTGGCAAGCGATTACCAAGAAAAGCTAAAGTAGCATTGAATTTTTCCTCTTCTTCAACTGGAAAATGTGTTTCGGTATCAAGGGCGTTATATATGGGGATGCACTTTTGCGCACCAAAAGATTCATAGGTTTCTATTACCGGCTTTCCACCACCATAAGTAAGGATGAAATCATATTCAGGGACTAATGGAATAAAGGGATCGGAATTATCCTCTTCCATTCTTTCCAGGGTAGCTGGGGCATCCACATCCCAAAAGATAACAAGGTTGTCTTCTTCTTTCATCATAGCCACTTCGTATTCTAAGAATTCATCAAAAACACCTACTCCGCTGGCTTTAATAATCACATCTGCCTCTTCCTGAACTCCACGAAGCAGTGATCTCAGATTCAATTTATCCTTTTCATAAATAATTACCTCACACCAATCCGGATCTTCTATATCCCGATTTTTTTGTCGCTCAAAGATATTCGGCTCATAAAAAGTAACCGAGTGACCCATTTTATTAAGGGATTTAACAATACCTCTGTAATAGGTGGCTGCCCCGTTCCAATAAGCTGAAACAATACTAGAGCCGAAAAAAGCGATCTTTAAATTCTTTTTAGCCATAATTTAGTTATCTCGTGGGGAAACCATCTTTTCCCCTATTTCATTAAATATTTTTTCCAATTCATCTACCCGGTGTACACATGTATGCTTCTCCTTAATTACCTCAACTCCATTTTCAGATAGACTTCCTGCTAGCTGAGCACTTTTTATGACCTCGGAAATTCTGTACGCCATCTCGTCTCCATTTTTAACCATTAGGTAATCTTTTCCGGACGTAAATAAGCCTTCTACATCTTTCCACGGGGCTGAAATTAGAGGAATACCACAAGCAAGGGCCTCAAAAGGTCTAATAGTGGGAATCCCAGGCAACATTTCTACATAAGGCCTTCTTGGTACATGCACAGTAAGTTTATATTTACTGAAAATTTCCGGTACCTTGTAATTAGGCAACCATCCACCATATTCAATTCCTGCATCTTCCAGTGCTTTAATTGCATGTTTTGGATATCTAACGCCATAAACCTTTGCTTTTATTCCCAGCTCCTTTACAGGATTGATTAAGAATTCCATCAATTCATCTTCACGTTCGTCGTCTCCCCAATTTCCTATCCACACGAGATCACCTTCCTTATCTTCATCCCTATTGGGTTTAAAAAGAACCGTATCTGCCGCTTCATGCCAGGTCCATATTTGCTTTGCCCACTTCTTTTCTTCGTAAATCTTTTTAATAATATCCCCGAATACAAGAGCACCGTCATAATTTGATAAATCTATTTCGTCTAAACTTTCAGGATCAGAAACTGCTCGGTGATGGGTGTCGTGGAATAAAAGTCGAAAACCTTGCGTCTTTTTCTGCTCGCCTATAGTCTTTATAAGATTTTTATCATTCCATTCATGCACAATCACATAATCGGCTCCTTCCAAAGCAGTAGTTAAATCTGGCTCAGCAGGATCGTAGTAATTAGTTTCCAGGCCTGGATAATATTCTTTTAGTTCCTGTAACTTTTCGGCGCCGTGATCTTGAATTAAATTTTCAAGACTCCATCCATTTTGTGGCTCGTAAACCTGAACATCGTAATTTTTATTTTTAAATTCCCTGACTATCCCTCTTAAAAAATGGGCATTACCATGGTTCCAATCAGAATAAAGGGAATGATAAAACATGACTAATTTCATAAGTTTAATTTTAGTAATTGATTGACTTTATTCAGCTTTTTATAAATATCGAGATACGTCCTGGTACTTTTTTCAGAAGAAAATTTATTACTTCTATTGTATGCTACCTTACCAAGATGCTGCCTGTATCGAGAGTTGGCTATAAGTTTATTCAGTGCCTCTAAAGCTTGAACGGGAATACGTGGGTCAAAAAATATTGCAGCATGAGACCAATTTTCTTTTAGAGTATCTATATTACTAATAACAAGAGCACAGCGTGATCTTGCAGCCTCCAATATGGTTAATCCAAAAGGCTCATATAATACCGGACTAAAAAATATAGCGGATTTGGACATCCATTTCAACAACTCTTTCTGCGGAAGCCTACCGAGAAAAATGACATTTTCAATGTTAAGCTTTTCCCCGTTATTAGGATGTTCATTGGAGCCCGCAACTACTACTGGATAGGATAATTTCGGGGCTATAGTTTCCAAAAGTTTTAAATTTTTAGCATCGTCCCAAATCCGCCCGGCACAGAGTATAAATTCCTGCTTATCTTCTTCCGGATAATTGTAATCTGTGGCATTTGGAATACAAATTCCATGGAAATCATTACCATAGAGCTCCCTGGCCGATTTCAAAATAGATTGGGTTGGTCCTACCACAATATCTGCATTCTTCAGAGAAGCTTGAACTAATTCCTTATATCTTAGCCATTCTTCAGGAGCAGGATTTCCTTTAACCGATTCCCACCAGCTTAGTACGCAAGAGTGATAAACATTTACGATAGGAGTTAGAATGTTTTCTAAATCCATAAAATTACTAAGGTGAATAACATCAGGTTTATGAAGTTCGCAAAGTTGCTTAACATAGATATGCGCCTTTTCAACATCCTCCCAAGGGTTTTCCATCCATTCCAGTTTGTAGGTAGTAGGGTAATATTTCAGATTTTCTATAGCCTGTACTTCATCCAACTGATCGGAGGAAGGATTACCTCCAAAAGATAATAGGATTACCTCTGTACCAAACTTACTAAGGTACTGACATAAATGCATGGAATAAACCCATACTCCTCCAATGGTATCGGTAGTCATTAATATTTTTAACTTGCTACCTTCCATAAATCCTATCGATTATTGCTGCGTTCATTACAAGTTGTTCTGCAAAAGGTTTATCGTATGTTTTTCCCTCGATAAGACTATCTGCCCATTTTAAAGCAGCTTTGCCTCCCCAAAGATCTGGTGGTTCCACCAGGGTTTCTGTTGTGGTGTTGTTTAATTTTTCAGCAGTAAAATCATAAAAAGAACCATTAACATTTTTAAAAGCTACCCCACCCTCACTTCCATAAAAACTAGCTTCTATTATTGCTTCTTTTCCGGCGGGAAGATTCCACGAACATTGTAGGTTAATTAATGTTCCGGTTTCAGCAATCATACTTACTGAAGCAAAATCTTCTACTTTTCTATCATCTGGCTCCAGAATTTGACCGTTGGCAAATAGGTAACTTTTTACCTCTTTTATTTCGCAAAAATTTAAACCAAGTAGAGCGATATCTATTAAATGGATACCTAAATCTATAATACAACCCCCACCTGATTTCTCATATTGATAAAACCATGATTTATCTGGACCGTAGGCATTGTGAAAAATTAAATTGATTTGCCTTAATTCACCGATTTCGCCATTTCTAATTACCTGTAATACTTTCTTAAAAGCATCAGTATACCGATAAGACAAGTCTACAGCAAGATTTTTATTAGCGGTTTCCGCAGTTTTTAAAATTTCAGAAACTTCTTTTTCAGTTCTACCTAATGGTTTCTGACAAAAAACTGCTTTACCAGATTTTAGCGCATTGATAGATTGTTCTTTATGCATTGCACTTGGAGAAGCGATTACAATACCATCTAAATCAGGATAATTATATAAATCTTCCGGGGAATTAAGACTTTTTGCTTCGGGTACAACTTCATGTACTCTTTTTATATTCTCTTCTAATGGTTCATAAAAAGATGTAATGTTAATCCCATCAAATGCATTCAAAGCTTTTAAACGATCGAGACCAATCCATCCCACGCCTAGGAAACCAAGGTTTATTTTCTGATTAACTGGCCTAAACATCTTCAGCCTTTTTATTTATTAATAAAGCTTTAATAAAACCCTCTGGTCTTTCTTCCATAAGTTTAAAAGCCCTATCAGCCTGTTGTAGCGAAAACCGATGTGTAAAAAGATGGAAAGGCTTCAGGTTTCCTTTTTGGATTTCGTCAAGGGCCATTCTTATTCCCTCTAAGTAGACAGGAATTTCCCGTTCGTGGGCATTTATCATATCTATCCCACGCCAGTTTAACATTTGCATATTCACGGAACGAAAACCACCCTGATGAAAACCTGCTACTATGAGTTTCTTTTTTACCCCAGTAATTTCGATTGCGGTATTTAATGCATTTTCTTTTCCCGTGCATTCTATCACTCTATCACATAATTGATCTTTGGTGATTTCCTTAACTTTAGCAACAACATCTTCAGTCTTATCTAATTTTATCAGGTAATCTGCACCCTCTTTTTTTGCCTCAGTAAGAGAAGATTCGCTTCGGGAAACTCCTATAACTTTTGCTCCTCTGGATTTTGCCAGCTGAACTAACATAAGACCTAAAAATCCACAGCCAACGATAGCTATTACCTGTCCTTTTTGGATATCACTCCTTGTATATATATTCGCTACACAGCCCAATGGTTCACCGGGAAAAGGTTTATTTTTAATAAAATTCGGGATTTTTATCAGGTTTTGTTCCGGTGCATAATCATATTGAGCAAAGGAATTAAAAGACATACCAGTAACGCGGTCTCCAATTTCTAAATTTTTTACTTCAGGACCAACTGCATCTATAAAACCCCATCCTTCATGCCCGGGATTACCATCTTCTACAGGATAATTAAACCAAGGTCTGCCTTCCCATATCGGCTGGCTTGAAGCGCAAACTCCACAACCTTCAAGAGCGATTCTTACCTCGTTTTTTTTAGGTTGACGATAAGTAACTTCTTGTAGTTGAAATTTTTTAGGAGCTTCAAGGGATAGGGATTTTCCTTTTACCTCTACACATTCAGTTTTTTTATCTATTACTTCAGTGGTTTTATTGCTGAACATCTATTAATTTTTTTGTTGATATTTTAGTCTGTTTTTTAAAGCTTCTATTTTTAGTTAACCAGCGTGTCAAGTTTTCAATACCCTTATCTACCTCAACTTCAGGTTTCCAACCCGTAGCATCTTGAAATTTCTGAGTATCTGAAACATAATAGAGTTGATCTCCCTGTCTCCATCTATTGAAAGAAAGATCTAACGAGGATCTTGTAATCTTCTGGATTTTCTTTAATAGTTCAATAAGACTTACCGAATTATGAATTCCTCCACCTATGTTAAAGGCCTCCCCGGAAAGTTTTTCAATATTTTGAGATGCTAACATAAAGGCATCAACGAGATCATCTACATAGAGTATATCTCTTACTTGTTTACCGTCTCCATAAATTGTAATATCCTTACCTTTGAGAGCACTAATTAAAAAATGTGCTACCCAACCCTGATCTTCTGTACCAAATTGGTGAGGACCATAAATACAGCTCATCCTAAACACAACACATTTAAGATCATAAGTTCTTGTATAATCTAATATATACTGATCTGCGGCTCCCTTTGAACACCCATACGGGCTATGAAAACTTAGCGGCTGTAACTCATTTATACCATTTTTAGCTAAATCAGAATCTTTCGGATAATACCTGGTTTTAGACTCTTTGAATTCTGAATTACTTAAATCTCCATATACCTTATTGGTTGAAGTAAAAAACAACGGGGGCTTTTTCTCCGATTTTCTAATGGCTTCCAAGAGTTTTATAGTTCCTTTCAAATTAACATCAAAATCTGTTTCGGGCTCTTCAATGGAAGTTGTAACAGCTACCTGCGAAGCAAAATGATAAACTTCATCTGCCATTTCTATACACTTCTTTAGCAAATATTCTTCATTTATATCAGCTATTTGAACCATCAACTGTCTTCCGTAATTGTGCTTTAGCTCTTTGAGGTTCTTTTCTACACCATCACGAACAAGTGCATCATAAATCATTACTCGTTTACCAGATGAGAGAAGCCTTTCGGCTAAGTTGGTACCAATAAAACCTGCTCCTCCCGTAATAAGGATAAAAGGACCCAGCTTCTCTACATCATAGAATTTCTGAATATAATTTAAGTCCCCTATTTTTCCCAGTCCTTCTTTTTCTAAAAGTTTGTACAACAATTTTGGAGTAAAGCTTTTAGTTTTCAACCCAAAATAATATTCTCTTTCATCTAAGTGAAAACCACCCACAGTAGCGTTTTTTGGATCTAAATCCTTAAGGCTATACCAATAAATTCTGTCAGCGTCACAATTCAGTACTTTGACAAACTCATCATATTGCTTTACCTGATCGTTTTGCCAAGTGGAAAAACCAACTTCTGAAATCCACAGTTCTTTCTGAAGCTTAAAACGCGATAATACCGCTTTTACCTCTTTAATATTTGTCTCCCAACCTTGCCATTGCTGATCGAACACGTGTGGAAAACCGTGAATACCCACAGCGTCAATATTTTCAAGGGTGCCTTTTTCTATAATCATTTGCAGCCAATTGGGATCTATAGGACTCATGCCTCCCAAAACGGTTTTTTTCCCTTTCTTTTTGGCCCAATAAGCCGCTAATTGAATCATCTCAGAGAACTTATTCCAGGAAAAATCCAGGGTATAATCGTATTCAATTTTATTATTGGGTTCGTTCCATAATTCAACCCAATCAAAATGATTCCCATAAGTATCTATCATCAGTGAAGTAAAATCAGAATATGATTTAAGGTCTTTAGGTGGAGAAGATGTTTTGGGGGCTTCTCCAATTGAAGGAGGTGTATAGAGAAAACAAGGTAAAACTTCAAAATGTTTACTTAACTCTGGTATCATCCAATCGTACCATTCTTTGGTTCCTTCAACATGCCAATCGGCCCATGAGATACCGGTCCTCAAATGTTTTATACCAAGACGGTTTAAATCGTTTATTGCAGCTTTTACCTCTTTATACTCTCCAGGTCTAAACCATTCAAGTATTCCTAATTTTGCACGTTCTTTTGTTGCTATCTCCTTCATGATTTAATTTTAAATGGTTAATCCTCGTTTTGATAACTCCTGGTTAGCTTTTTCAATAGAGTCATTGGCAATCTGATGCTCTAACCACTGGGAAAGCTCTAAAAGTCCATCGTCAAAATTTTTCTGCGGTTCAAATGATAATAATTTTCTGGCTTTTGATATATCCCCGAAACAATGACGAATGTCTCCTACCCGGTATTCTCCACTTATTTCTGGTTTTATTTCTTTACCCATTACATGGGCTAATTTCTGGGCTACAAAGGAAATCTTATATTGTTTTCCACTTCCAATATTAAATACCTCTCCATTTGCTTTTTCGCTTTCCATAGCTAATACGCACGCTCTTGCTACATCACTTACGTGAATAAAATCTCTTTGTTGATTTCCGTCTTCAAAAATGACCGGAGGCTTATTATTGATAAATCTTGATGCAAAAATTGCCAATACTCCTGTATATGGATTTGATAACGCCTGCCTTGTACCATACACATTAAAAAACCGGAGTGCAGTGGTAGGTATATTATATGCTTCACCGGTAATAAGACTTAATCGTTCCTGATCGTATTTTGATAAAGCATAAACAGAAGATAAAGCAGGAACTTTATTCTCTGAAGTTGGTACAGGCTGAAGTTCCTGCCCGTCGTTATATAATTCCCATTTTTTATTTTTTAAATCCGAAACATAACGCTTACTGTTATGATGAATTGTTCCAAACCCATCCTGATAAGCACCTTCTCCATAAATACTCATGCTGGAAGCTGTTATTAATTTCTCTACGCTAGAGTCTATTAAACATTCCATAAGAATTGCTGTTCCCAAATTATTTACATCAGTATATTTTCTTATTTCATACATGCTTTGTCCAACTCCTACCATTGAAGCTAAATGAAAAACTATTGAAACATCTTGAAGGGCTAATGAAACAATTTCTTTGTCCCTTATATCACCAATAATAAGTTCTACATCTTTATGTAGGTAATTTGGTCTATCTCTTTTTTCTCCATGAACTTGTGGAGAAAGACAATCTAGGGCTCTAACTTCATATCCTTCTTTTAGGAGATCATCAGCAAGGTGAGAACCAATAAATCCGGCTCCTCCGGTTATTAAAACTTTTTTAGACATAATTTTAGTTCTATATATTAAAATGATTGTTTTACAGGTCTAGTTATTATTTTATTTATAGCAGTATCTTTTTTCTTAGTGAGGGCGTAAATGAGGTCATCAGCAATTTCATCAGGTGAAATTGCACCCATGTTAAGGTTTTCCACAGAAGTAAAACCAGAAATTTGATTCTGAAAAAACCTGGTATCAGTTATTCCGGGAACAATAGTGGTCACACGGACAAATGGAACTACTTCCAAGCGTAAGGTATCGGCAATGATTTCCAGTGCAGTTTTTGTTGCCGAATAGATTCCTCCGTAAGGATGAGGTTGGTGAGCAGCTACAGACGATATTATTACCACATCTCCAGCTTTCTTTGACATCATCTGGGGCACAAATTTTCTTATAAAACGTAAGGGCGCCATAAGGTTCAGATTAATGATCTCCTGCCATCTTTCAGGATCTCCTTCCGTAAGTTTTTCTTGTATACCTCTGCCGGCATTAAGTAGAAGAAGATCAAAAACACCGAATTCCTTTGCTATTTTAGGAAGAGCTAATGCAATTTCTTTTTGATCTTCTAAATCTATGTTCAAAAAAGAAATATTCGGATGCGATATTTCCGGTGAAACCTTATCTACAATCACGATATGATTGTGGGAGTAAAGTTTTTTTACAATAGCTTTTCCTATTCCGCTAGATCCTCCCGTTATTAATACTTTTTTATTTCTGACAGACATATTTCTTTTTTTATAGAGCTCTTCTTCAATTATCTAGAAATGCTACTAATTTAAAATTAGAGGAGCTTCAGCAGAACAGGCTTTAAAGTTTTTTTAAACAATTGTTAATTCTTTCGACAATGTTTAAGCCCCAATACTAGGCTCCTGACGTGCTTTTAGTCATAAGATGTTAAACCAAGCGGTGCTAAACCAGTATTAAAAGGTTAAGATTATTAAAACGTAAAAATGAAGAATTCAAATTGTTTTAATTTTATATAAAAAGGTTCCTTCGTGTTATAAAAAAGGATATTTAATATTAACTTTTAAAATTGTAAGAAAATGAATTCTAATCTAAATTTTGAGACATTTAAACAAGAGGCACATGAATATATTAATGATCTGGCAACGGAATTAGAACATCCCGAAGAAAAGGAAAGAGTATTAAGAATATGGAGGTCCGTTATGTTTACCATACGGGACAGAATTGATTTTAATGAAGCTTTTCTCCTAATGCAACCTTTACCCACAATATTACGAGGAATCTATATTGAAAGTTGGGAGTATTCCAAAAAACCCAAACTTGATTATTCTACTTTAGAAGAAATGAAATCGGAAGTAAAGAAGAATCAAAGGAAAAAAGGAGAAAAAGATTTTCCCTGGAAGTTATCTACTGAGGAGATTATTACTATAACTATTAAATCATTAAACAAGTATATTTCCCTCTTCCAAATTACAGATATCATAAATCAAATGCCTGGGGAAATAAAGACTTATTTAAATCAAAAAATAAAGGCCGAATAAACCTTTGATTAAACTCAAAGATATCTATGATGGATTTTGGATTTTGTTTGAAAAAAACACTACTACTATTTATTAATATAAATCTCTGATAGACTATTCATCTATACTTTAATTATGAGGTAGTCTTACAGAAGATGTTGAAAATGTTTGGAATTCATTTTGAACTGATACTGAATAATAAAGATGAAACCTATTGGTATAAAGAATACAGAATATATTCAGAGGATGGTTCATTAGCTTTCTTAGTAGATAGATGATAGTGCGGGACAAAAACGGTAGTCCTATTCGAAGTGTAGGATCCGCTTTGTATGTTACAACTTCCAGACAACAAATTAAAAAAATCAGAAAACAAAATAAAAAACTTCGTGAAATAGCATGGATGCAGTCACATTTGGTTCGAGCTCCACTTACATCAATTATGGGTCTAATTTATCTTGCGAAGGAAACCGATAAGAATGAAGAATCATTCGAAGAAATCCTGGATATGCTTTCAGAATCTGCCGAAGAGTTAGACAAGATTATTCTTGATATCGCACATAAGACAGAGAAATTACAAATAAAAAGTCCTAGAAACTAATTTTTACAGTTTCTATTGTAATTTATATCGTCTAAACAAAATTAAGGGTTTATTAACATTATTATATTAGAATCTATTAAAATTTTGTTGGCTTAATATCGTTTAAGCCCTTTAATAAAAGGGGAGATTTAAAAACAGGTTAATTAACTTTTCTTCAAAGTTCACATATAAATTTTCATTTAATTTAGGATTGATAACCACTAAATTATTTAAAATTGAAAAATCTTGAACTTAAAGAACTGGAAAAAATCTATAAGTGGAATTTTAAATGGGGAATGTTTTATAAACAATGTATACTATCTTCCAAAAAACCATATATAAAAAATCTTTATAAGAAATTAGTTTGTCAAAAAATTTCATTTCACAAACTTTTAATGGAACAATTGTTGAAAAAAGTAGATCAGAAATATCTCCAAAAACTGGATCGGGAGTGCAAGAATGAGCTCAGAGAAATACATCAAAAATACCACCCAGACTTAAATAATAAACATAGTTTAATGTGCTGCCAGATTGAAAAAAAATTATATTCAGCGTATTGTGAGTCCTTGCGAAAAATTACAGATGGAAAAATTCGTGCTTTAATATTAAATCAAAAGTATCAAATAAAATTACTACAACATGAAATGGAAAAAATAGAAAAATATTTAATTTAAAAAAGAAAAGCCACATATGGATAGTGGTTTCTCCTTTATGTGGCCAATTGCTGTTTATTCTAATTAGGTCAGGAAAATAGAAATTATAAGTTCGTTTGCTTAGCTACCTTTTGCGTTCATCTTTTGGAGTAATTCACCCGCCTCATCAAAGAAATTTTTAATTTTATTATTAGATTTATCATTTTTATTTACGCTTATTTCTTCAACAGTTTTTTCTAGTTCTTTCGTATCGATCGCTCCTTCAAATGAACCGCTATTAGAACTATCTTTAAAAGCATTTAATAGTGTAACGAAATCTGTCTTACTAATACTGTAATTCTCGGCTTCATTAATATTAGTTAGCTTTTGGAGTTCATTACTGGAATTTACACCTGCTGCTTCATTTTTTTCGGAAATAGCTGAAGCTAATAATTTAAGTGCCTTTTCCGGATCTGGATAATCTGCAGAGCGTTCTTGAGATATATAGTTTAAATATTCTCCTACTGCATTTTCAGGATAAGCATCATCACCGGCTGTTTGTTTTTGATGGCCTTCAATACGGATATCCTGGTCATCTTCATCTTCAATATTCCCCTGCTGATTATTGTTACAACTGTAAATTGGTACGAATAACAGGACGCACATCAACAATTTAAATACTTTTTTCATAATATACATTTTAGTTAATATTTAATATTTAGATTTTAAGCAATGGTGATTTTGGAATCAAGATAAATATCCTGTACCAGATTCAAAATTTCAACTCCCTCTTTTAAAGGCTTTTGAAATGCTTTTCTTCCCATAATCAAACCTGAACCTCCTGCTCGTTTATTTATAATAGCAGCCGTTGCTGCCTCCTTTAAATCAGAACCACCCTTGGAAGCTCCACCTGAATTAATAAGCCCAATTTGTCCCATATAACAATTAGAGACTTGCCACCTACATAAATCAATCGGATGTTCTGTTCCTAAAGCATCATACATTTCATCATCAAATTTACCCGAATTAAGGTCACGAAATCCATAATTAAGAGTGGGAAGCTTTTGTTTGATAATATCAGCTTTAATAGTGACCCCTATGTGATTAGCCTGGCCAGTGAGATCGGCTGCAGTGTGATAATCGGCATCATCTCTTTTAAATTGTTTATTACGGATATAACACCATAGAATTGTAGCCATTCCTAATTCATGGGCCTTTTCAAATGCCATAGCAATTTCCTGAATCTGCCGGTCACTTTGTTCCGACCCAAAGTAAATTGTAGCTCCAATTCCGGTTGCGCCCATATTCCAAGCTTCTACTACAGAACTAAATTTAATTTGATCATATGTATTGGGGTAAGTCAAAAGCTCATTATGATTAATCTTAACAATAAATGGAACCTTATCTGCATATTTTCTAGAGTGCATGGCTAAAAGGCCTTTTGTACTGGCCACGGCATTACACCCACCTTCTAAAGCTAATTTTATAACATTTTCTGGATTAAAATAATCCTGGTTTTTATAAAAAGAAAATGCTGCGGAATGTTCTATTCCCTGATCGATAGGAAGTATGTTTAAATATCCGGTTCCTTTCAATCTTCCGTTATTATATAATTGGGATAAGCTTTTAAGTACTGGTATACTTCTATCAGAATTTCTAAAATTATCTATAATGGAGGGACCCGGAATTGTCAAGTTATCTTTCACAATCTTTTTAGAATGATGACTAAGGTAATAATCGGCATTATTGCCTAATAATTCCTGTATTCGTTCAAATGCTTCCATAATTAATTAGTGGATTGTTTAAGATATTCCCGCTTATTTTTATTAATATTCAGATCCATATGCTCTTCAGACAAAACAAGATTTTGCAAAAATTTAAACACTTAAATGTATAGGGTATAATATCATCCCAAATATTAAGTATTCATTTCATTAAAATTAATGAAATTAAAAAGGTTCATTCTCCGGTTTAACAGACTATAACATGATGAAAACTTTATTATATTAAAGAAAACAAAAACTTTATTCAGAAGATGGCTCTTGCATTGTAAAACTTCCTATTTGTAAATAAGCTAATTATAACCTCCCCTATCCCTAAGAGTAAAAAAGGAATAAAGATTTCTTTTTGAAAACCAAAAACCCACGGAGATAAGGCCAGGAAAAACCCAATAATTATATCTATGATTAAATGTAATTTGAAACTAATTAGACCAGCAATACCCATTTCATAGTCTGTTAGTATGCTGTATAAAATAGTTCCTATTCCAAATCCTAATAAAATCCAAGAGGGTAAATAATAGGTTTTTGAAAATATTAAAGGAATTAGTATTAATAAACCTCCGATGAGATAATCAAGGTAACCGTGAACTCTGGGTGGTATCATATAAAGAGGGATTTTACTTAAACAAAAAGATATGAACTCACAATCGTACCTTTAAATACGATTTTGGTTTACTCTAAATTTAAAAATGAGTGAACATTTTTTGTATTAAAAAGAGGCCAAACCTTTATTAAAACTGAATTAACAAAACCCTCATGAGAATGCCAATTAATATCTAGTGTACTCTTTACTATCAGTACTGTAGAATTATTCCGTATGTTAAAAACAAGTTTTAAGAAAAGGTTTTTTTGTTAAAAAAACTTTAATCGCCAAACCTACATTTTTATAGTAATACAAACTTTCTAGACCACCTCTCCTGCGAAAGTTTATTTTAATTAGGAAATTGCTATAACAAACAGCCCTAAGAGGATTGTTATGATTCCTATCATCCTGTTTCTAAAATTATGCTTTTCATTAAGAAAAAAGAATGCAAAAAGGATTATAAAAAGTGCGCTAGCTCGTTTAATAGAAATTACATAAGCCACCAGAATAAATTGAATAGCATACATTTGAGTAAGTACACTAGTACTCTTAAACATACCAACTAAAAGTAAACCTACTTTTCTATTTTTAATTTGCTTGAGAGGTCTTTTAGATTTAATTGCCAAAATTGGTATAAGATAAAAAAGGATCAGAAAATCTTTTGAAAATGCCCAGAATACAGGGGAAGTCTCCTCTACTCCTATTTTGTCAATATTTGCCGTTATACTCCATAAAAAAGCAACGATCAACATATACCGGCTACCCTGATTTTTTACTACGGAGACAAACGGCGCAAAAATATTTTTTTGATTTGAATCTAGATTAGAAATATATGTCCCTGTCACAATTAAAACAATACCTAGTATCCCCAACGCATTGGGAAACTCTCCAATCATTATTGGAGATGTAATCAACATAAACAACGGGGTGAGAGTTATAAGAGGAACGGTAACTGAGAGTTCCGATCTTTTTATAGCTTTAAAATATAGCAATATAACAATAAGTTGCAGGATTGAACTGGCCAGAAGCGCCAGGAGGAATTTACTGGACATTACCTCTATCCCAAGGTATAGAACGATAGGTACAAGAAGGATACTTTGAATTAAGTGTAATGAAAATGCAGCTGTGTACTCGTCAATATGATGTAGATTGTATTTGCTAGCTATATCCTTTAAAGCTTCAGATATAGCTGTCATAAAAGCTAATAAAAATCCTAACATCCTTATTGAATTATGATTCTACTGGAAACGCCATACTACTCATCTCTGAAACCTTATTATTACCAGTATTCATTCGACTAAACTGGATCACCACTTTTACATTCGTTTTAATATAGCAACTATAATTTTGTTCGAGCATTATTGCCTCCGGATCAATTAAATCGTTAAATCTTATCTTTTTAAGCCGAAGTGGCTTAATTGTCACAGAATAAGGACCCATTGGTTTCCTATTTTCATAGAAAATAAAAAGTTCAATAATTGCTTTCTCTTCTGAAGTATTTAAAATTGCTAATTTATCATTGCTAGTAAACTTTGGTTCTTCACCAATACTTTGAAGAGGTATCTTGCCGGCACTAAAAGCCCAGTCCAATTTTCCTATTGCTTTCATTATTTAGTTATTAATAATTTTTCCATATATGGAGTCAGAAACACGGCCGTGGGATCCAATTGTTTTCTTATATCATGAAATTTATCCCAGTGGGGATACAGATCCCTGAGTTTATCCGCTTTCAAAGTATGTTTTTTGCCCCAATGCGGCCGGCCACCATATTTTACGAAGATGGGCTCTATTCCCTGAAAATAATCCCAGAATCTAAGACCGGCATTATGATGTAAAGATATAGTTACAGATTCCCTCCCAGCCATAGGACTTATATAAGCCTCATCTGATTTGATAGTTCGCACTAGTACCCGCCAAGCAACTCTTTTGCGCCAATATTTCTTAATGAGCTCTCGTACTTCCAGAAAACAATCAAGAGCTTTATCGGCGGGGAGTACATATTCCATCTCGTCAAATTTGAGAGGTCGAGATCGCGGCAAAATCTCATGACTGGGTCCTTTTTTTTCCATTTCTAGACTGCCATAGAAGATTTCCGGCACTTCTTGCTCTACCTTATTCATTACTCGAATCTTTGCAAGGTCACTACGGGGATACCAATAAAAATCAAAGTTTCTATTCTTTTTAAGATCATTAAAGTTTTCAAGACATTTTTCTATAGGCACACACCACTCTTTTCTATGAAGGTGATACGTTTTTTCAAGCTGTAATCGCATTTTTAGAAAAATACCGCAGGTTCCCATTGCAAGCTGTAAGGCACGGAACAGCTCCTTATCATTATCAGAGGTAGTTTCAAGGATCTCGCCAGTTCCTGTAACCATTCTAACTCCTACTAACATCGAGGATAGGTTTTTTAGCTTTACCCCTGTACCATGAGTTCCTGTACCAATAGCTCCTGCAATAGTTTGCACGTCTACATCCCCTGTGTTATGCATTGCCAAGCCATACCGAAAGGCCTCTTTACCAGCATCCTTCACCGTCATCCCTCCCAAAATAGTAAGACGGTGTGAATCAGTATCCGGTTCTTCTGCCCCCTGAAAGTGCTTTAGAGACAACAAGATATCCTTGGTTTTAACTAGAGGAGAAGATGAGTGCCCCGCGCCGACTACTCTAATTTTTCGGTTTTCCCGTTGCGCGGTTTTTACAAGTGCTACGACCTCTTCTTCACTTTCGGGTGTAACTATCTTGCCCGGTGTAAATGACAGGCTTCCACTCCAGTTCTTCCACCTAAAATCAGTCATCTATTCAGAATAAGCTATCGTTGTTAATATTGCGTTTTCCGCCTGTCTGGAATCCAAACGGGTATGTTGCACCACTATAGGTACACTGGATTCTATCACACAGGCATAATCCGTATCACGAGGTACTGGTTCAGGATTTTCAAGGTCATTGATTCGTAAATGTTTTGTACGTTGGGCTTCAACTTTAATTTTATAGGGTCCGACCGGGTCTTTGTCTGAATAAAATAAGGTTAACTCCACTTCTGCACCCTTATTTGAAGTATTAAGTATACAAACGGTCTCGTGACTGGTCATTTCCGGTTCAGGCCCTGTACCATATGAGGGAATGTATCCTTCGGCAATTACCCAGGTTCTTTTTCCAAATGTTTTCATTTCTTCTGTTTTTTACTATTAACTAGTTTCATAAAGCTATTGGATAATTTATAACTACTTCCGACTTTAAGTCTTACTGAAAGCCAAGATCTTACCAGGTCCTATCTAAGAGAATAAAAGGAATTCTGCTCCTAAATACTCCTATAATTCTCCTTCTTTTTTTAAGAATTAGATAAAGTTATCTCAATTTATACAAAATTTGTACTCTTATGCATCCAACGATATCCGTATGCATTTAATTTCACTTTTTGTTCGCTTGGGTTAAAGCCTTCATATCTTTCATCTCCAAAAATATCTTCGATATCTTCCGGATCTTCAATATCAATTTTCACCGTAATTTCTTCATTTGAAAAATTATGAAATGAAAGTGCCAGCCCCTTTTGCGATTTTCGATAAACTGCTAACACCCTTTTATCGTCTACATCTAACACCTTATAGTTCCCCCATCCAAACTCCGGAAATTCTTTTCTAAACCGTATTGCACTTGTCATCCAATTCAGAAGGGATTCTTTCGTTCGGTGTTGATCATTTACATTTACCTTTTTGTACCCGAACTCACCCTTAGAAACCAGATTTGTAACCAGCTTCTTTTTTGCTGCATCTGAGAATCCTCCATTTTTTGCAGATGACCATTGCATAAGTGTTCTAACACTATCCCTTCCATCTAAATTAAGATCCTCTCCCATCCCAATTTCCTGGCCATATCTTAGTACTGGAGTACCCGGAAGCGTGAAAAGCAGGCTATAGGCAAGTTCAATTCTTTTTCTGTCATTATTAAGCATGGAGGCCACACGTCTTCTTATTCCCCCTAACATTTGCATATTCTCATTAGGAGCAAAAGCTTTAATTACTTCTGTCCGTTCTTTTTCTGAAAGCCTGTCTAAATTAAGTTCATCATGGTTTCTAATAAACATGGCCATTTGTTCTTTTTCCTGAGTCTGTGCCATTTCCTTTAATGCTTTTGCCACTGGAGTGGCTTCTTCCCTAGCGAGAGAGAGAAACAGATAATTATTGACATAGAAATTAAAGAGCATATGCATTTGATCCTCATCTCCGAAGAAATTCTGATAATTTTCAGGTTCAATGTCCACTTCAGCCAATAAAATGGCATCGGGTTTTTGGGTTTCAACGAATTCTCTGAAATTTCTAAAGATCTCATGAGGATCTTCTTGAAAATCGACTTGTCCTTTTTCTGTAAACATGTGAGGTGCGGCATCCATCCGAAAACCCGAAACCCCAAGTTTTAACCAAAAATGCATAATCCTAAAGATTTCTTTTTGCACATCTGGATTAGAAATATTGAGGTCTGGTTGATGCGGGAAAAAAGTATGATAGTACCAAGCCTTGGCTTTTCGGTCGTATTTCCAATTTGAACCTTCTCCATTTTCAGCCATTATATTCTCTCCATCGTCCTTTGGTTTTTCGTCTTGCCAGATATAAAAATTATGGTATTTATTCTTTTTACCTTTCCTTGCCTCCTGGAACCAAAAGTGTTGTTCACTGGTATGATTAACAGGCAGATCTATGAGTACCCTTATCCCCACTTCGCTGGCAGCATCGAGTAATTCAGTAAAATTCCCCAGATCTCCCAGGCGGGGGTCCACCTCATAATAATTTCTTACATCATATCCATTATCTTCATCAGGAGTGCCAAAAAATGGCATTAACCACAGGCAGGTTATTCCTAGACTAGATAAGTAGGTGAGAGCATTTTTAAGCCCTTTAAAATCACCAACACCATCATTATTGGAATCCTTGAAAGTCTCTACGTCAAGACAGTATATAACTGCATTTTTATACCAGTATTTATTCATTTAAAAGGTATTTATATTGCAAACCCAAATTTAAAATGAGGACAAAACTTCATTACCAAAAAAATCTATAAATTTTTCTTGCTCCTTATTTACATTATGTATAATAATCTTTTCAAATCCAAGATCCTGGTATTCCTTAATTCTGGAAATAAAGATTTCCGGCTTATTACCAATAATTACATGTTTCCTAAGATCCTCCTTTCTCACCTTTTCACCCAGGTCATCGAATTGATCTGCTGTATTAATATCAGACAGAAGTTTACTCGGAAAAATATTATTCTTCCACTGTTTCCAGGCTTTAACTAATGCTTTCTCCTCATTTTCATCATAAGATATCTGTACCTTAAGGACCATTGGCTTTTCCCCGCCACCGCCTTCCTTAAATGCTTCAACTACATTTTTTAACTCTTTTAGAGGTTTAGATACAGTAATTAGCCCGTCTACCCAATCGCCCAACCACCTGGCTGTTTTCGAAGTGATTGCAGCTCCATAAACTGGTATTTTTTTTACCGGTTGGGTAAAAAGTTTAGCTTTTTCCACGTTAATCAGCCCGTGGTGCGTTACATAATCGCCTTTCCAAAGCTCTCTTATAACTTGTACCGATTCTTTTAACCTAGCATTCCTTAATTCTTTGGAGGGCCATTTTTGGCCTGTGATATTTTCATTTAAAGCTTGTCCACTGCCTTGACATAACCAAAACCTGCCGGGGAACATTTGACCTAAGGTTGATGCTGCCTGTGCTATAATCGCAGGATGATATCGCTGCCCAGGAGCATTTACAATTCCATATTCTAAATTGGTAACCTGCATTGCTGCCCCCAACCAGCTCCACGCAAAACCACTCTCCCCTTGTTGATTGCTCCAGGGGTGAAAATGATCTGAAGATAATATTGATTCAAAGCCTGCTACTTCTGCCTTTTGGACCAATTCCAGTAAATGCCGGGGAGTAAATTGTTCATGGGATGCGTGAAAACCTATTTTCATATAAAAAATATTTGAATGCTATTCTAAATTAGAAAATAAAGCATACATGAAGAAGAAACAACCCTATTATCCATCTTAAATAAAAGATAAATATTCAAAATTATAGTTAAATATATGTCATTATAACAAAACATATTCGCTTATTAAGCCTTGAATTGCGAGTAAATTTTCATCAACCAACACTATTTTAACGGACTGAAGAAAGAATATAATTTGGTTGAAAAGCTTTAATAGCAGAAATAACATTTTCTTATAAATGCTGCAGAGACCGGTAAAGCTGTTGTAACCAATTATCAACGTTTCCTTTAACTCTATAAAATTTTTGTGATTATTTTAGTAGATAATAGAAATCATAGTAGAATGTTTTTAGAATCGTTCCCGGTTTTCACCTTTAAAAAGGCACAAAATTTTGTGGTCTTAATAATTACATCTATCGGGAAATAGCTTGGCACCAGATACAGATTTTTTTTGCTCTCTTTTCTTGACCACACTTGAATTCTATATATAAATAATTCCGTTCATTAATTGCATAAAATTAAGTTTTTATAGGCCCAAAAATTGGTTACTTTTTATAATGCGTAGCTCCACCATAAAATAGCTCGGCACTCTCCATTATAGTTTCAGAAAGTGTAGGATGTGGATGGATGGTAAGCGCTAAATCACTGGCAGTGCTGCCCATTTCAATAGCTAATGCGATCTCAGGAATTAAGCTGCCTGCATTTTTTCCGGCTACGGCCCCTCCTAAAATCACTTCAGATTCAGGATCTATTAAAAGCTTGGTTAATCCCTTATTTTCACCAATAGCAGCTGCCCTTCCGGAAGCCGCCCAGGGAAATTTTACTATTTTAACCTTCCTGTCTTTTTCTTTTGCTTCTTTTTCGGTTAGCCCACACCAGGCAAGCTCGGGGTTGGTAAAAACGATGGCCGGAATCACTTTTGGATCGTAGCCGGCACCTCTCTTGCCGGCAATAACTTCAGCAGCAATTCTACCTTCGTGGCTTGCTTTATGCGCTAGCATAGGCTCCCCGGTGATATCTCCAATGGCGAAAATATGCTCCAACTTTGTACGGCGTTTAGGATCCACTTCTATAAATCCGTTTTCATTCGGGGAAACTCCCAGTTTATCCAGACCCAGATTTTTAGTATTTGGCTTTCTTCCAACAGCGACTAAAACACAATCAAACTTTTTGCTTTGCTCTTCTTCTTTTCCTTTTAAAGTAACCCTCACGCCCTTTTTGGTCATTTTTACTTTTTCAATTTTAGTTTCAAAATAAACATTTTTAAAGGGTTCGTTTTGTTCAAAAACTTTTATCAAATCCCGATCTGTTCCTGGTAGAAATCCAGGAGTCATTTCAGCTACAGAAACTTTGCTTCCGAAAGCTGCATAAACACTACCCAATTCGAGTCCAATATATCCACCACCAATCACCAACATCTTTTTGGGTATTTCTTTAAGCTCCAAAGCATCGGTAGCATCCCAGGTTTTATTATGGTCTATTTCAATATCAGGTAAATCCATCGCAGAAGAACCGGTAGCGATAATCGCCTTTTCAAAATTTAATTTGAACTTTTTTCCTTTTTTAGGGCTTACTTCCAATTCATTCTTTCCTGTAAATCTGGCTATGCCCTGTACATATTCTATTTTTCTGGATTTGCTTAATTGTCCAAGGCCTTCGGTGAGTTTCTTTACTACATTTTTTTTCCAGTTGGCAATTTTTTTGCGATCTATTTTGGGTTCTTCAAATTTCAATCCCCATGCAGAAGCTTTCATAGCCTCTTCTTTGGTTTTCGCCAAATGCAAAAGTGCTTTGGAAGGGATACACCCACGGTAAAGGCAAACTCCACCGGGATTAACTTCAGGATCAATAAGCGTTACTTTTATTCCCAGATCTGCTGCGTGAAAAGCTGCGGCATAACCTCCAGGGCCGGCACCAATAATAACCAATTCCTTTTTATCATTTTTTGCCATTGTTTTTTATATTAAAGATTAACCCAAAAGTGCTTCGTATGGATCTTCTAGGGCTTTTACCATCCAGTTCATAAAAGATGCACCATCTGCCCCGTCTATTAAACGATGATCATAAGACAAACTGAGCGGAAGTATGCTGCGAGGTTCAAAATTATTGTCTATATAAACCGGTTTGATTCTTGCCCGGGAAACCCCAAGAATCGCAACCTGCGGATGATAAACTATGGGGGTAAAATTGGTACCTCCAATCCCTCCTAAGTTGGAAATAGAAAAATTACCACCTTCCATATTTTCTTTTGAAAGTTCTTGATCCCTTGCTTTTTGGGCTATTTGTGAGATTTCTACCGATAAGTCTTTGATACTTTTTTGATCGGCATTTTCTATGACAGGCACCAAGAGGCCTTCATCTGTAGCTACCGCAATATTGATATTTACATATTTTTTAAGGATCATTTCTTCCTTATTCATATCTACACTGGCGTTAAACATTGGAAACTTATGCAGGGCCGTAGCAACCACCTTGGTAAGTATCGCAGTGAGCGTAAGCTTGCCCCCTGCTTCTTCTACTTTTTCCTTATGTTCCTCTATATAATTTTCAATTCCCGAAATATCTGCCTCCCCAAACTGAAAAACGTGAGGTATAGATTGCCAAGACTGCAGTACATTCTTTGCTGTGATTTTTTTAATATTATTTAATGGCTTTGTTTCTACCGCTCCCCATTTGCTAAAATCGGGTAATTCAAGTTGTGTGCTACCGGATTTTTCTCCACCACCTTCTTTATATTTTTTGACGTCTTTTTCAGTGATCCTACTACTCTGCCCGCTGCCTTCTATCTCCTGAATATTTACTCCCAATTCACGAGCCAGGCGGCGTACGCCCGGAGACGCATAGACTTTCTTTGATGATTTTTTGTCGTCAGACTCATCTTTTTCAGATTTCTCAAATGATTTTTTCTTCTCTATTTCCTCATCTCCATTTTTGGTCTCATCTTCTTCCTCATCAGACTTCTCCTCGCTTTTTTCCTCTTTTTTTCCTTCTGAAGTCTTTTTCTTCTTTTTCTCTTTTTCTTCAGAAGTTCCTTCCTTTTCCTTTTTCTCTTTTTTTCCTTTTTCTTCCGATGCTTCTTTCTCTTTATCGTCGCCTGATTCTTCGTTTTCTTCTGAATCTTCATCAGCTTCTTCCAAGATGATAATAACATCTCCTACACTTACTTCCTCACCTTCACTCACTTTTATCTCTTTAACCGTTCCGGCGAAAGTAGAAGGGATCTCGGTTGAAGCTTTATCGGTTTCCACTGCAATTACTGACTGGTCTTCTTCAATTTTGTCTCCTTTGGAAACAAGAATTTCAGAAATAGTCGCGGTATCTACACCTTCTGATATTTGTGGTATTTTTATTTCTTTTGCCATAACTAAGATTTTACGCCGTTCTTGGATTGGTTTTTTGTGGATCTATTTTTAATTTTTTGGCCGCCTTCTTTAGTTCTTCCAGACTAATTTGCTCCTGGTTAGCCAGGCCGTAAAGCGCTGCGTAAGCAATATGGGCTGCATTCACTTCAAAAAATCCACGAAGGGCTTCCCTGTTATCGCTTCTCCCAAAACCATCGGTTCCCAAACTAATAAGCTCATCGGGAAAATAGGCGGCGATGCTTTCAGGAAGGGCTTTTACATAATCTGAGGCTGCCACAAAAGATCCTTTTTCATCTTGTAGTTGCTGCTCTATATAGTTTTGCTCCTTGTTCAGCTGGGCTTTTAATCGGTTGTCGCGTTCGGTATCAATAGCATTATCATATAAAGCTTTATAGCTGGTAATACTCCAGATATCGGCACCCACATTAAATTTATCTTCCAAAATTTCTGCAGCTTCAAGCACCTCCTTCATGATAGCGCCACTACCAAATAAATGAGCCTTTCTGGTTCTTCTACGTGATTTTGACTTTTTGAATTTATAAAGCCCCTTAAAAATTGCTTCCTTATCTAGATCTTTATCCATTTCAGGCATTGGATATGTGTCGTTACTAATTGTGATATAATAGAAAATATCTTCTTTATCTATATACATTTCTTTAATTCCTTTTTCTACGATTACCGCAAGTTCATAAGCAAAAGCTGGATCGTACGCCCTTAAATTAGGGAATGCCAGGGCGTACAGATGGCTTTGCCCGTCCTGATGCTGTAAACCTTCTCCAGGAATACTGGTTCTTCCTGAAATTCCACCCATCAAAAAACCTTTTGCACCGGCATCTGCAGCGGCCCACATTAAATCGCCGGTTCGTTGAAAACCGAACATGGAGTAGAAAAAATAAAATGGAATGGTATTGATTCCATGCGTGAGATAGGTAGTGCCTGCGGCAATGAATTCGGCCATACAACCGGATTCGGTAATTCCCTCTTCCATAATAGCGCCGTTTTGAGCCTCTTTATAGTAAAGTAGACTTTCCTCATCTACGGGATCATATTTTTGACCGTGGGGCGCATAAATACCCGCCTGTCTAAAAAGGGATTCCATTCCGAAAGTTCGGGATTCATCAGGGATAATTGGAACTATTAACTCACCCAGATTCTCATCTTTCATTAATTTGCCAAGAATCTGGACCATAGCCATGGTAGTCGCTACCTCATCTTTTCCGGATCCCTTTAAAAAGTTCTCGAATATCTTTGTATCCGGGGCTTTTATAGCTAAGCTTTTATCACTTCGCTGCGGAATATAACCTCCTAAATCTTTCCTTTTTTCCTGAAGGTATTTTAATTCTTTACTGTCTTTTTCCGGTTTGATAAATGGAATTTTCTTCAGGTCCTTATCAGAAACAGGCACCTTGAAAAAATCCCTGAAATATTTGAGTTGATCTTCATCAAATTCTTTGGTTTTATGAGACACATTACTGGCCTCCCCCGCGCTACCCTGTCCATAACCTTTAATTGTTTGGGCTAGAATTATAGTAGGTTTTTCTTTAGCTTCTACTGCAACTTTGTAAGCATTGTAAATTTTTTCTGAATCGTGGCCTCCGCGTTTAAGATTTTCGAGCTCTTCATCTGAATAGTCTTCTACCAGCTTGTTCAGGTCATCATCGTTTTCAAATAAATCCTTCCGAAGAAATTCTCCATCGCTAAAAGCGTATTTTTGAAGCTGACCATCAGTAAGTTCGTTTAATTTTTTACGTAGTTTTCCACTACTATCTTTTTCGATAAGTTTATCCCATTCTTTACCCCAAAGCACTTTGATTACATTCCAACCGGCCCCTTTAAATAATCCCTCCAATTCCTGAATAATCTTAGCATTACCCCGAACGGGCCCGTCTAATCGCTGTAGATTACAATCTATTACAAAAATAAGGTTGTTCAGTTTATCCCTGGAAGCTATATTAATTGCTCCACGGGCTTCCACCTCGTCCATTTCTCCATCTCCTATAAATGCCCAAACTTTGCTATTATCTTCATCTATAAGTTCACGGTTATAGAGATATTTATTAAAACGGGCACGATAAATAGCCTCGATAGGACCTAAACCCATAGAAACCGTGGGGTTGTTCCAGAAATCTGGCATTAAATGCGGGTGGGGATAAGAACTAAGTCCTTTTTCAGACTGTATTTCGTGACGAAATTCTTCCAGGTTTTTTTTAGTTAAACGTCCCTCTAAATATGCTCTTGCGTAAATACCCGGTGAAGCGTGGCCTTGAAAATAAACTTGATCTGCAATGTTATTTTTATCAATTTTAAAAAAGTGATTAAATCCGACTTCCCATAGCTGAGCAATCGAGGCATAAGTAGAAATATGCCCTCCAATGCCGGGATCTGCCTTATTAGCTTTTACTACCATAGCCATAGCATTCCACCTAATATAAGAAAAGAGTTTTTCTTCTATTTCTAAATTGCCGGGATATTCCTCCTCTTCATCTTTTGAAATAGTATTTTCATAAGGAGTATTAAGAGATTCAGGAAGTTGAATGTTGTGTTTTTCGGCTTCTTCCTGTAAAATGAGAAGTAATTCTTCCGCCCTTTTTGTAGATTTATTTTCAATTATCCAGGTTAGTGAATCTATCCACTCCTGATTTTCCTTTTGTATATTGTCGTTTTTGCTATCTGTCATGAGTTGTAATTATTATCTTAGAACAGGCAATTTTCTGGCCGGGGTAAATGAGTGAAAAAGGAGATGTATCTTATAATTCATGCCTCCATTAACTATCTGTTAGGAATGGATTAACAATACTTTCCTAATTAATTCATTCTAATAATTTCGCCTTCATCGATATTTGTATTTATAAGCCCATCTTTATTATGGGTTATAATTTATAAAATATGAGGGTTATCGTCAATTGATTAACATAAGATTATACCGACGTGTTAAATAATAAATGACAGAAAAAAGTCTTGAAATAATTATTAACTTTCAATATGTCCTGATCAAGAAAGACACATAAATTGAAAGATTTTTGAAGAAGGGAAAACATAGGCTATGACCATCTATCAGGCTGAAATAAATCGAATTAAAAGAAATTGCTACTCCAATAAAAGTCGAATTAATACTGTAGTTGAAGCACGTCGTTCTATTGAGCATAGCTTCGATAAAGCGTTAACCTTAAATTTACTATCCCATCACTGTTTTACTTCTAAATATCACCTACTGCGGTTGTTTAAAAGATACTATGGACAAACACCAACACAATACCTTACAGAAAAGAGAATTTCAATTGCAAAAGAACTGCTGACTAATGGATATAATGTAACAGATACTTGTTATGAAATTGGAATTGAAAGTCCGAGTTCTTTTAGTACCTTATTTAAAATGCATACAGGAGTAACCCCCTCACAATAAAAAAGAGCAATTTTCGCAAAGTCCAGGGAATTTTCATTTAAGAAATTTGTACTGGTAAACTTTTAAAATTATAATTAATGGAAATTTCAACATTCCTTAAATTTCAGAATGATAATGCAGAACAGGCAATGAACTTCTACGCAGCAACCTTCAACGGTATGGAAAAGAAAAACCCAGTCCAGCCAAAGAGGAATCTATAAATATGGCCATTTTTCAAGGATAAAGGCAAAATAGTAGCAATGACCGGTGAAGGAGTGAATGATGCGCTGCCTGGCACAGGCAGATGTAGGAATAGCTGTGGGTTCCGGTACCGATGTTGCAACCGATAAGGCAGATATTATCCTTCCCAATTGTCTTCTGTTGGAGTTTTAGAGGAGGTGCTGCTAGCTTGATTTTCATCCTCTTTCTGATGTTGTTTTTGGCCTTTGTTGTCCATTATCTGAGGTTTAACGATTCAGAATACTGAATTTTCCACCTGAAAAATGATCGTAAAACATAGCCAGGATCAAAAGCAGGCAGTGGATTTCCTACACTAACGGAAATATTAGTAGTGTATCTAAGACAAATTTAATTTAATTTCAGGCCTGCCATTCTACCAGTGATATTACGCCACAGTATTTTAGATAAGGTATTTATTTACCAGAAGCAATTTCTCCCTTAAAATTTGTGATTTATATTTATGGGATAAGAGGGTGTTTCTCAAACTTCCATCGGTTAATAATTTGAGGCTTTCCTGCAGATGGTGAAAAAATCGACCTTCAATTTTGGTGCAAATTTGGCCATATTTCGGATTGGTATTATCTCTTAAATACCTGTCCATTTTTAAAACTTCTTTTTTACATTTTAATTGTAGCTCGTCCAGATAATCCTGATCCCGGGCTTCCAGAATATGTTTGTCCAAATCGCTTTTTATTGCTTTTTTTTGATTATACAAAGATTTAAAAAGCTTTTTTAAAAAGGTTTTTTTGGTCGTCATTATGCTGTGTTTATAGTATATCGCCGAAGTATAAGTAGTGATATAATAGTTTTCCAGATAGTCTATTTCGGAAGGTTTCCTCAACATCATTTCACGTTTTCATTTTTACATTCCTTTCAAACGGGTATAACAACTTATTAGAATTATTAGAAGAAAATTACGTACCGTTCACTCCTGAAATTGGATTTCTTTCATTTCCCTAATAAAGTAATTAAAGTCAAATTTAATTCAATCTAAGATGCTCTTTTAAGCTATTCAAAAATAGTATGTCTTTAAATATCCATATATGATAATTATCATATTTTCAGCCACTTATATTCAAAACACTCAAATTAAATTTTGAAATCTTAATAGAATAAAAACGAAAAGCCGGATAAATTTTTCATCCTTTAATTTAACAATTGTTAAATTAAAGGATGAAAAACACTACTGATCATAGAAGACGACAAAATTAGAAGAGAAAACACAAAGGAGCTCTTAGAGTTTTCCAACTTTAAAGTAATTACCGCTGTAAATGGAAAAGAAGGTAGGAAAATAGGTTATGGTCTTAAACCGGATATTGTTCTATGTGACATCCTTATGCCCTGGTGTAAGTAGATATGAGGTATTAAAAAATCTAGCAAAGAACAAAGAAACCGCCAACATTCCATTTATATTTTTATCGGCCAAAAGTGATAATCGAGAAAAAAGCAAAGGTATAAATCTTGGATCAGATGATTTTATTAGTAAACCATTTAGTGCAAAAGATCTATTAGAAGCTATAAAAAGTAGATTGGCATAAATTTGAAATCTCTAAAAAAATTTTTAATTAGTATTCTTCATCTTATCGACATTATCAAATATCAACACTGCCGGAGTTCAAAAGCATTTATAAAGTCAATAGGGAAAGGGTAGATATAAGAAGAAAATGAATTTACACAGAATTTTAAATTGCCAACCGTATATAATGTCTGGACAGAGAAGTAGTAAAAGGTATAAAATTTAATTAAAAACATGTCATACATAAAAATCTTCTCGTAATGATTATCCTATATTTTTGCTTATTCCATAATATTTGGACTGATCCATCATTTCCAAGCTAATAATGTAAAAGAAGCCGTCTAAAAAGTAAATGGGTGAGGGAGTATAAAATAGTGATAAGTACAAATAAACTATTTAATTAAAATTAATGATAAATATCATAGATTTACCTGACCATATGTGGGAATTAGAATGGGGTGGGAATTGCGAACCATAGAATTTATAAAATTTTAATCGTTCTCACATAATTGAAAATAAGATATGGACTTCGCTTCTAAAACCAGAAAGTTCAAAAAAGAAAAATCCCGAAAAAAGTTTCGGGATTTTTCATTCTTTTTTAGGATACATTTACCGTTTTAGTTTCTTTTGTCTTATCCATTTCTCTTTTTTTCAGGTTCATTTTTAGGATACCATCCTTGTATTTTGCTTCAACATCTTTTTCCACATCTACTTCCCCGGGTAGCGTAATATTACGTGAAAAACTGTTGTAGCTAAATTCTTTTCTCACAAAACCTTCTTTTTCTTCTTCGATTTTATTTTCATTCTCTGCTGTGATAGATAAAATACCATCCTCAATAGAAATTTTAAAATCTTCTTTAGAAAGGCCCGGTGCTGCCAGTTCGATTTCAAACTCCTTTTCTTTTTCCTTTACATTTAATGCAGGAAATAGATCCTCATCAAAATATCCATTAAAAAATCTGTTTAGGTTAAAGATTCCTCTTTTAGTATCCATTAAGTCTGCAAAAAATGGATCCTTTGCCAAAAAAGAACTTCCTAGTGCGGGAACTTTACGATTGTTTGATCTAGTAAGAGACATAATATAAGTATTAAATGGTTAATAATTAAATTTTAAATTCATACTAATTTAAGAGGTTATAATAAAATATAATATGATGAATATCAGTTAAATGAAAAATTTAAATTAAAATATGAGGAGGCTTTAAGCACAGAAACAGGAGACGATAGCCTCTGTTTCTTAAGAAGATATTAAGTATACTCTTTAATTTAGTTTGATATCATTGATCTTACCCTAGGCAAAATCCATATATCAGGTTAAAGAATATCTTGGATATCTTCTAACTATGATTTCTAACGCTAACAAGAACATAGAAATCAGATTCTCTTTATATCTTCAGTGTAATATTTATTATTTTAAAAGTAAAACATAGCAACGATAAAAATTATGACAAATATCAGAAATAAAGAATTAACAAATTTATAATTGCCAGCCAAGCGATTAGGCCGTTAGTCTTAAAGTTTTGAGTTATTAAAAAACCAATGGATAAGATTTTTATCAGCTGGCTATGGAATAATATAATGGATCTTTTTTCAAAAGCAAAGACACCTCAATTTCTTCATAAAGTTTAAAAGTGATATCTCTAGGTTAAACAGGTTTTTCGAGTTTACCTGCACTTATATGATTATATCACTGATACCCTGACATTTATCATTGTGTAGATAAGGTTTACATAATATATTTAATAAAATTTTAAACTTATTTTATTATGAAAACTCTAAAAGCATGTTTTATCGGAATTATTCTTTTGTTTTCAACTGTTAATTTATCTGCCCAGGAAAAATGGTCAGCAGAACTAAGGCCAGGTATAAATTTCGCGACTTCTGATTTAGGGGATGCGGAACTTAAAACCGGTTATGGTGCCGAGGTAGCTTTGGGGTATCGATTTATGCCCCATCTGGGTGCTTATGTAGGCTGGGGTTGGAACCAATTTAGTTCTGATAATAATTCCTTTGCTGGAACGGGCGACACAGATTATGAAGAGACCGGATATACATTCGGACTTCAGTTCATTCACCCAATTGCAGAATCCGCCACTTCATATTTGATCAGAATCGGTGGGATTTATAACCACATTGAGGTCGAAAACAGTACTGGAGATATTACAGCCGATTCAGATCACGGACTCGGTTGGGAAATCGGAGCCGGTATTCAGGTCGATTTAGGCGGCGACTGGAATCTAAGACCACAAGTGGGTTATCGGGCACTTTCAAGGGACTTAGACTTAGGGTCCGTGACTACAAATGTAGATTTGAATTATTTCACAATTGGCATTGGGATAGCCAAGTTATTCTAGCAAAACGTGTTTGACTTGAGAAATTACAACCAATCAGTCAGCCCTCTTTCCTCGAGAGGGCTGACCACTTTTTAGCTGGATTTATCATTCCCACGTGTATTATTAGGTCAGTTTAATTTAACAATGAAGAATAAAAAGTTGTTTGTAATCAAAAGCATTCATACCCTTATCTGGCTATTCTATAATGTGGTCATTTTTTATCTTTTTTACGCCGTTATAGTGGATAAAATAGACAAATGGGTATGGATATGTATCGGTTTAGTCGTAGCTGAAGGTATCGTTTTGCTTGTATTTAAATGGTTTTGTCCCTTGACTCTTATTGCGCGAAAATATTCCGATTCGATAAAAGACAATTTTGATATTTTTTTACCGAACTGGTTGGCGAAATATACCAAGGTAATTTACACGAGCATTTTTGGGCTGGCCATTTTGATTCTAATCTATCGGATTTTTACCTCACAAAGCTAATTCATAAAAATGAAAATATGGAACAACCTTTTTCATGAAAATCAGGTGTAAAATTTCTATCCAAATGCATAATACTGAATATAAACATTATGTTGATAATTGTCATTTCAAATCATCACATCTGTCGGTACTTTTATGGTTATATTAATAGATGAGATCATGCAAATAGCTTCAGAAATTCGAAAAATTATCGAATACGGTACTAAAGCACCTTCTGGACATAATACTCAACCCTGGAAGTTTAGATTATGCGAAAATGAAATTCAGATTCATCCTGACTTCGAGAGGGCTTTACCGATTGTTGACCCTGACAATCACGCTCTATATATTAGCTTGGGATGCGCTGCCGAGAACATCATTTTAGCAGGCAGGAACCTAGGCTGTAATCCAGATCTAAAAATTGAAAAAGATACTGACGGAGTGAATTTCATAAGTATAAAAGTACAGCGCGACAGCGCGGCACAAAAAGATGATTTGTTCAACTACATTGAAAAAAGACAGGTTACCAGAAATGCCTATGATGACACTTCGATCGTTTCCAAAGATTTGAAACAATTGATAGATGCGGCAGAGTTTAAAGGCGTTCATATCCGGTCCTTCTCAACCCAGGAGGAAATTGATCAATTAGTACCTTTTATCATTGAAGGAAGCAACCTTCAATTCCATAAAAAGGCATTTGTTAATGAATTGGTTTCCAGAATTCGATTTTCAAAAAAAGAAGTTGAGGAAAAGAGAGATGGAATTTGGCATTCCAGCATGGGCATGCCTGGAGTTGGCCTGGTCTTGGGAAACCTGATCATGAAAAAGTTTGTAGACACGAAAAGTGAGGCCAAACGATGGAAAAAAATAATTCGCTCCACCCCTACCTTTATACTGTTCCTAGCCGAAAAGGATGATGTTGTACACTGGGTAAATACTGGCAGGGCGTTACAACGTTTTGGTTTAATGGCTACCAAGCTCCAAATCAATCATGCTCACGTGAACATGCCCTGTGAGGAAATTGAGGTCCGTAAAAAAATGGCCTTAGCCTTAGGTATAGAAAAACAACATCCACTCCTGCTCGTTCGGTTGGGATATTCCAAGAGAATGCCCTACTCCTATAGAAGACCAGTAGAAGAAGTATTCGGATAATAGATTTCAGAAATTGGAAGAATACATTTCTCGATTATTTTTGGTCAGGTGTTTACGATTATACGGTATCCTACCCATTGGCAAAGAAATATTTTGATAGACTAGACGCGCCCATAAAGGATTTTATACCTTTGAGAAATCGGCTCACAGTCCCTATTCGAAGAACCGGAAAAAATGCAAAAAATCTTGAATTTAGATGTATTGAAAGGTAAAAATAACCTGGCAGATAGACAATAATGAATAGGTCATCCAAATCTACGTAAAAACACATCTTGCATGTTACCAATACCCTTGGGTAATCCAGAGATATTAACTTCAAAAATTAATAAAGCTCCTTAAGATATTCTTTAAATTCATTAGTATTGTAATCGCCCATTCCCATATGTGTAAGTACCAACTCTCCCTGGGAATTTATTACATATGTAGTTGGGAGGCTTTGAGAACTAAACATTGAGGGGATACCTCCATTACTTTTGTAGATTTCAAAATCGTATCCTTTTCTTTTATTAAAATCTATAGCTTTTTGAAAATCCTGATCTACAGATAGCATAATAAACGCTGTTTTATCTTTATCAATATCCTGAAAAAGTTTATTAATTCCTGGCATTTCAGCAACACAAGGAGGGCACCAGGTAGCCCAAACATTTATAAAGATCACTTTACCCTTTAGTTCTTCCATAGCAACATTTTCCCCCTTTGAATCGATAAGCTTCATTGAAAAATCTGCTTCGGGATAATCGGTGTTCACAGCATGCCCAGAATCTTTATCAAAATCTGGATCCATTAAACCGGTTGCAAGTATTCCCCGTTGAAGAAATCCTAAAACTTCTGTATGCAATCCTGTAAAATAAAATCCACTAAAAATGGCTATTATTACCCCATATTCAATGAAACTTTTTTTAGTTTTTTTCTTCATTTTATTTTCAATTAAAAGTGCACCAAAGAACACAGGAATATCCAATATTCCAGAACCTTAGATTTTAATTCCTCGTAAAAGTAAGCTTAGATGATTTTCTGGGAGGTAACAAGTGTTACATACTTCAGGTTTAGTCATAAAAACACTATGGATGTGTGCTGAAGATTAATTTCATCCTTTATTTTTAAATCTTATAACAATTATCAAAGGTGTTGAAATTTATAAAGTCGATTTCTGACAGACAGGTGTTTTTATTATTAAGATACGTTACTGTTCTATCTTCTTACCCAGTGTTTCTTGCCCACCTTGAATTAGGGTCATACTCTCAACAACACCACTTTTAATATTAAAAATGATTTTTGCCTTTACAACAGTTAGGAAAAAGACCGTATCATTTTCTGGGTAAATCTCAAACCTATCCTGGCCGGTGGGTTGCGCAAATAACTGTTTACCTTCTTTAGTTATTTTAATTTTGAATTCGGATTGCAACTCGTATAAACCAACGTACTTCTCAAGGGTTGGTTCTGGTAAATCAACGACGTCACTTTTGTATTTTATATCTGTTAATTCGGAACCTGGATCAAGTAAATGAAAGCCAATATCATCAAAACTCTGTGATGAGTTTGAAAGAAGTACAACCCCCTGGCCCGTTTCTTTTAAAAAACCAGTAAAAGCCCTGTAGCCTCCTGTACCACCATTATGCCAGATAATATCTCCCTTACTTCCTTTCTTGATATGCCATCCCATTGCAACGCGCATATCACCGGCTTTATTATGCCTTATTTTATGCGAGAGCTTCATTGCTTCAGTTAAAGAAGTTTTTATATAACCCAAATTAGCAGCAATAAACTTTGCCATATCGGAGGTGGAACTTTTAAGTGCACCTGCCCCGGCAAGTATAGAGATGTCCCAATTTTCAACAATTTTTCCGTTACTATGTCCCAAAGCTAGATTTTCTTTCATCCTGTTATTCATCTCGATACGGGTGACATTCATACCCAATGGTTTAGCAATTGTTTGAATCACCAATTCTTCATAATTACTATTCTTATTTAAGGCAAGGAGGTGCCCCAAAAGCCCTTGCGCAAGATTTGAATACTCATATTCAGACCCTACTGTTCTGACAGGTTGATAATCTGAAATAAATTCATACATCTGGCTTACAGTATAATCCGCATAGGGATTGCCGGGATTGGTCGAGTTTAAATTTGCTGGTATTCTGGGAAAACCCGAAGTATGATCTGTAAGATGCCCAAAGGTGATTTCTGTATCGCCTATTACAGGGACATTAATATCATTTGGCATGAAATTATTTATCTCATCTTCCAGTTTAAGATCTCCATCCAGAACTTGTTGTGCAAGCAATATACCTGTAAACACCTTTGTTACAGACCCAATTTCATAAATGGTATTTGCATCTACTTTTCTTCCTTCCTTGGAAATTTTCCCAAAATTAAAATACTGGATCCCTGTGGAGTCGATTATGGCTATTGCGATGCTTGGTGTATAATCTTCCTTTATACGTTCTTCAATCGCCTCAACCACTTCAGGGGGAAGGTTTTTTTCATTACTCGTATGTAAATCTTCCTGACCCTGAAATTTTCCAGAAATAATTAGAAAAATAATTAAAATTATTTTAGAATTTTTCATAGATGATTTATTTGATAATAACATAATGTCCCTGGATAGAATGAGATAACAGTAGGATCACTATTTCTCAAGAGTAATTTTTTTTAGACTATTCTTCACTTTTTGTATAATTCCCTCATTTGAGGAGAAATTCCTATAATAAGAATACAAATTGCCAGAAATATATAAAAAGTATGTAGCCAACTAACTTTTTGAAGGAACATCATTTGAACCTGTATCCAAATAATTAGTACAAAGGCTATATAGATAGTATAAGACCAAGCCCAATGCAAGTCTTTAAAAACATTAAATTTCTCAAGGAATTTACTAACAGGTTTTTTTACTAGTGAAAAGATTAACAAACATGGAACCAACCCCAGAATAGAAAATAAAATAATACCCGGTATCAAATAATCATTAAATGGAGATTTTTCCAGTAATGATAAGGGCATTTTTAATATTTCACCTGACGGATAAAGGATTAATACCCCGCCCCCATATAATGCTCCAACACCTAAAAATGCCAATAAGAAGAGAAAAATATTTCTTATTATTTTAGTTTTCATAAAATTCGTTTGTGATCGATTAAAATACCTTACTTATTTTGCAGTTGACGTCGAGTAATTTATATACTTAGATAAATAAACAAAGTTTAGGGGTTGAGAGTCCAGATTAGAACAATGATTTCGAAATAAAAACTAGAAGCAATGTGTATCACATCCTATTATAGGCTTAGTATTTTTTTCTATTCATGTCTATTTTATATTTCTTTAGGCTTTTTCCAAATTCTTTATCTTTTTTATGTCTCTCGGCAATTGTTGATTTAAAATGTGCGTTCTCTCTTTCAATTTTTAAATAGTTTTCATAGGATGCCTTGTCTATTTCTCCCTTTTCAACGGCTTCAAGAACCGAACAACCAATTTCATTTGTGTGAGTGTAATTTTTGAACTTACAATCCTGAGAAAGTCTGATAATCTTATCGAAAGTGATTTCTAATCCGCTTGTTGAAACAGCAATTCTTACTTCTATCATCCCAGGATTGTCAATTAATATTCCACCGTTTTTAAGGACAATTAACTGCCTGTAACTTGTGATATGCCACCTCTATTTGTGCTCTGGCTTATTGTATTTGTTTTAATTATGGTTTTACCAGAAAGGTTGTTTAAAAGGGTAGATTTTCCAACTCCTGAAGAACCTAGCATACTATAGGTTTTACCTTTTTTAATAGTTGATTTTTTTTTATTCATCCCGGGATTTATTACTTATTGCAATTACAGGCACATTTTTAACTCACATTTATATGCTCCCTAAAATTTCAGAAATCTCTGGCTGATCTAATAAATCAATCCTGGTAAGCACTATTATAGGACTAACCTGTGCTGAATAACAAATGGTCAGATATCTTTCAAGTCTGTTATATTGAAATCCCTATCAGCGGCTTGCAATATTAGCCCCAAATCGATATTTGCTACAATTATTTGTTTTTCTCCAGATTGTCCAACATAAGGTCGTTAATTAAAAGAGAATCTGGGTCATACCTTATGAATTATAGAAATACCAGAATCATATATTGTCAAAGCCACCCAATCATCAAGTGGAGGAAAATCCTCACGATTATTTGAAGAAAATCGTAAATGACCTGTTATCTAGGCTTCCAATTCCTCTTTTGAAGTTTTTACAATATACCTCTCTTTATGTTCTGAAACGATTCTTCCTGCCTCAAAGCCTTCCAGGTCATTCTCAATCCTGAACTTTTCAAATATATCGTTGTAACCAAAATCTTCTAACTTCATTTCAGTATCCCCTTGAATCACACCAAACATCTGTTGTCCTTTAATAAAACTTTTAACCTCATCGTGAAATGAAGTGTTATTTCATAATGGACAGTTACCTCCCCGCAGGCCTTAGGCTTGCATGTCTATCACCATTCGTCCTTCAATTTTATTCTGTTTCATATCTTCAAACACCTTATTAACGTCTTCCAACTTTACTTTGTGAGCGGTGGTATGCACCTTGCCTTCCACGGCAAAATCGATAGCCTCTTGTAGATCTTTACGTGTACCCACAATAGAGCCCCGAATAGTGAACCGATTTAATACCATCTGAAAGATTGGGAGGTTGATGCTGCCAGGAGGAAGCCCTACCATAGCGATAGTTCCTCTTTTTCTAAGCATATCAATGGCCTGTTCAAAAGCTACAGGTGCAACGGCCGTAACTAATACACCATGAACTCCGCCTTTAGTTCGTTTTTTTATTTCTTCGGTGGCTTTGGGATCTTTACCATTCACTACAAAGTCAGCGCCGTGCTTTGTTGCCAGATCTAGTTTTTCCTGAGAAATATCTACTGCTACCACGTGATAACCCATAGCTTTGGCATACTGCACCGCCAGGTGGCCCAACCCTCCAACACCTGAAATGGCAATCCATTCCCCGGGTTTTAGATCTGTTTCTTTTATCCCCTTGTAAACTGTTACTCCCGCACAAAGAATAGGCGCCATCTCAAAGTAGTTAACATCTTTTGGAAATTTACCTACAAATGCTGCATCTGCCAGCACATATTCAGCAAAGGTACCATTTACGCTATAGCCTGTATTTTGTTGATGATCGCAAAGGGTCTCCCACCCGGTGATGCAATATTCACAGTGGCCACAGGCCGTATGAAGCCAAGGCATACCTACAATATCACCCTTTTCCAAAAAGTCTACGTCTTCTCCTAAGGCCAGTACCTCGCCAATACCCTCGTGCCCGGGAATAAAAGGTAAGGAGGGCTTAACGGGCCAGTCGCCTTCAGCCGCATGGAGATCAGTATGGCAAATGCCACTGGCAAAAACTTTTACCAGTACTTCTCCCCTTCCAGGTTTTTTAACGGGTACGTTTTCAATAGATAAAGGTTTACCAAATTGGTTAACCACCGCAGCCTTCATTTTTTCAGGTATCATAGTTCTAGGTTTTATATTATTCATTTACTAATTAAAAATATACTTTTATTGTTAAAATAAATATGATCACAATCAGTAAATGAAATAATTAACCCGCTTTCTTAAGAAAAGTTATTATTTATTTTGGTATTCAATTTCAAAATTTAAAAATCAGGATAACTTTAGTACAATATGACAGGTATCATATTTACTATCAATATCTTATGGTAATTTTGGATATGTTTTTAAAATCTATAATTATGAAAAATTTTATATTAGGAATCTTAATAAGCATTCCGGTTGTATTACTTGCACAAGAGTCAGACGAGTTTGATTTCGTGTCCAATCAAGAAGAAGGATATAGCGCAGTCAGGCAGGGGGTTAATTGGAGTTTTTTAAATTCCAGTGGTGAATTAGTATTTGATTTTAGAAATGATCTTATTTCAAATGAAGATCCAAGAACTGGAATTATTGGTGTTGCGGGGATGCAATATCCCCAATTAAAGGATGAACGAGCTATTATCAAAGAGCAGAAGGATGGTGTTAATTATTATGGTTTTATAAATTCGGAAGGAAAAACTATAATTGAACCCGAATTCCTGAATGTTTCTAATTTCCATAATGGAAAAGCCCTTGCATTAAAATTAGAAGAAGAAAGGCTTGGTGAAAATGCCTTGCTGGGTAAGAATGTAATTTCTTATAAATATGATGTGGTCTTAATAAATAAAAAGGGGGATATATTAAAATATTTAGAGGGCCCATTTCCGGTTTCTGTTTCTAAACAAAAATTGAGAGAAGCACCTCAAATTAATGCCAAATGGTTGGGTAAAAATGTGTTGACCGTAAAAGGACCCAATAAAAAATGGCGGGTTCATAAAATTTAGGAAATACAAAAGGCTGTAACGAAACTTCGAAACAGCCTTTTGTATTTATAGGATGTTATAAGACTTGCAAGTTCAATTTTAAACTGTAGAGAATCATTTAGTGATTTTTCTAAGTTTTTCCGCTTTGTTTATATTGTTTATTCCATCTAAAAGTGCATCAGAATTGAAGGAAATGCTGTCGATCCCTTCAATGACTAAAAATTCAGCGAAATCGGAAAAATCGCTGGGTGCCTGTCCACATAACCCAATTTTTTTACCTGATACCTTAGCTTTCCTTATAGCTGTCGCAATCGTTTTTTTAGCTGCAGCATCATTTTCATCGAAATGAGAAGACATCAATTCGGAATCCCGATCTATTCCCAGGGTTAACTGTGTTAAGTCATTAGATCCGATCGAAAACCCATCAAAAATCTTTGCAAATTCCTCTAAAAGAATAACGTTACTTGGAATTTCCACCATCATATAGATTTCTAAATTATCTTTGCCACGAACTAGTCCATTTTTTTCCAGTACCTCTATTGTTTTTCTACCTTCCACTAAAGTTCGGCAAAACGGAATCATTATTTTAACATTTGTTAACCCCATATCATCTCGGACTCTTTTTATTGCCTTGCATTCTAGAGCAAAAGCTTCACGATATAATTCGTGATAATATCGAGCAGCTCCTCTAAATCCCAGCATAGGATTTTCTTCAATCGGTTCAAATTGTTTGCCTCCAATTAAATTAGCGTATTCATTACTTTTAAAATCACTCATTCTAATGATTACTTCCTTAGGAAAGAAACTTGCAGCTATAACTCCTATTCCCTGGGAGAGTTTATCGATAAAATATTCATCCTTCCGTGAATAATTTTGAGTTAATTCATCGATAATGGTTCTTACTTCATTATCTCTAATTTCGTTAAATTTAATCAGTGCCATCGGGTGGATTTTGATTTGATGTGTAATTATAAATTCCATCCGAAGAAGACCCACCCCATTATTTGGTAAAAAACTAAGTTGAAAGGCCTTTTCTGGGTCTGATAATATGAACTTAACTTCTGTATCTGGTAACGTCAGTTTGTTAAAGTCCACTTGATTCTCTTCAAATGAAAGAGCTCCCCGATAAACAAAACCTGTTTTTCCTTCACTGCAGGAAACAGTTATTAACTCCCCATCTTTAATATTTTCTGTGGCATTAATTGTACCTACTACCGCGGGAACACCAAGTTCCCGTGCTACTATTGCCGCATGACTGGTTCTGCCTCCACGATTAGTAACTACCGCACCTGCCTTTTTCAGCAATGGATCCCAATCCGGACTAGTAGTATCAGTCACTAATATTTCTCCATCCTGAAGTAAACCTGCCTGGCTTGGAGAAGTTAATAAGCGAGCTGGTCCAGCATAGATTTTATTTCCTATAGCGTTTCCGCTAACAACTATTGTAGACCTCTCCTTTAATGAATAGATGTTATGAACCTTTTTATTTTTAGTTTGATGTACAGTTTCAGGTCGTGCCTGTGTTATAAATAATTCCTGGGTTATTCCATCCTTGGCCCATTCAATATCCATAGGACGCTTATAATACCTTTCAATAATTAAAGCCCATTGGGCAAGGGTCGTTATTTCTGGATTAGTAAGGACAAATTGATTTTGTTTTTCTAAAGGTGTTACCATATTTATTACAGAAGAATGTTCAAAAGATTGAGCATATGTCATAGTTTTATCTTTGGTACCTAACTTCTTCTGAATAATCGAGTATTTTCCCAGTTCTAAACTAGGTTTGAATATGAAGAATTCATCTGGATTAACAGCCCCCTGGACGATGTTTTCACCGAGGCCATATACTCCTGACAATTGAATAATATTTTCAAACCCTGATTCCGGTTCAATGGTAAATCCTATACCAGAACAGGCTAAATCGGAACGTACCATTTTTTGGACTCCAACTGATAGCGCAATATCGTGATGAAAAAAGCCTTTATCCTCTCGATATTTTATGGCTCTATCGGTATATAGTGAAGCCATGCATTTCTTTACAGCAAGTAGAACGGACTCATCCCCATTCACATTAAGGAAGGTATCGTGCTGCCCAGCAAAACTAGCTTTTGGTAAATCTTCTGCTGTAGCACTACTCCTCACAGCTACGGGAATATTATTGTTATTTCCCATATGGTGATAAGCATCGAGTATCGATTCTTTAAGGTTCTTAGAAAAATTTCCTTTTAAAATACATTCCCTAGCTTGGTTTGCAATAATAGACAGGTTGGAAAATTTATTCTTATCTAAATTTTTCATCAAATTCTCTAAGTGTTCCTTTAAGTGGTTCTCCTTTAAAAATAACCAGTATGCATCTGCAGTGGTAGTAAAGCCATCGGGAATTCTTATTCCTTTACCCGATAATTTATTGTACATCTCTCCTAAAGATGCATTTTTTCCACCCACCTGGCTCACATCCCCAATTCCGATCTCAGAAAATTTTTTAATTAGCATCGTAGTATATTTTAGTTTTTAAAAAGAAGTTTGGTCAATTATTAATAAAAACTCCACCAATAACTAAAATTAGTCGAACCGTTTGAAAATAAATATGATTTTCATCATCTTCATGACTTCTATTATTTGTTTTATTAAGTATTAATCAAGAGATTACTCTTTATATCTAAAACCTTGATATTTCATTTTTAAGGGTAAATATTTCCCTCTAATTTTAGAAAACATAAAAAGTTATAACACTCTGTTGCACTTAAAAGGGAAGGAGTAGAAAATAGATCAAATTGCTCTTAAACCACAGTATGCCTTAGTTAAATGTAATAAGAGATTTTATAATTGGCATTCACATTTCATCTATCTGCTAGGAATAATGTGTAGTAAACGTGCTAAGAAGCTACCACCATTTTCATAATTAAACTTCATTTTTTTAGAGTAAAATTATTTGTGATACTTTGAGATACCTTTAGAACATTACAAATTTGAAAAACTGAACACTATGAAAACGTCCCTTCAAGCAGGTATGCGCTGGCGCATTAATATGGAGATCAATCCGGAATTACAAAACAAACGTGGTTTATTATTGGCAGCTGATATTGGTGGGACAAACGCCCGGTTTGCTATATTCAATTTTGAAAATGGAAATCTTTCTCTCGTACGAGAAAACTCTTACAAAACAAAAGAATACTATTCCTTCAAAGAATTAGTTATAAAATTCTGCGGGAACGATACATTGAAGATAAAAAGTGTGTGTATAGGGGCTGCTGGTCCTGTAAAAGATGGAAAAGTATTAGGTACAAATTTCACGTGGGAAATTGATAAGAAAGATATTATTGATATTACAAAGAATAGTTCGATCCGTATAATCAATGATTTGGAGGCTACAGCTTATGGTCTAAAAAATATAGAATCCAGCCATTTCACGGAGATAAAAAGTGGCTCATCTGATTCTGGAAATTTAGCGATACTATCTCCGGGTACCGGGCTTGGAGAAGCTGGAATCTTTTGGGATGGTAATAAGTATCATCCAATTGCTTCTGAAGGAGGACATTGTGAATTTAGTCCTAGAAACGAGCTAGATATTGAATTATGGAGATATTTACATTATAAATATGATCATGTTAGTTGGGAACGAGTAATTTCGGGTCCTGGCATTATTAATATATATCAATTTCTTAAATGGTACCGCCAAGTTTCAGAGCCTAAATGGTTTCAAGAACGATATTTAAATGAAGATCCGGCGTTTTTAATTAGTCAGTGTGCTATGGAAAACACATATAATACTTGTGTAGAAACTATGGCTCTATTCTTAAGATTTCTTGCAATAGAATCTGCACAACTAGCCCTTAAATTCAAAGCTACAGGGGGTATTTATATAGGAGGAGGAATAGTTCCCAAAAATATACAGATTATAAATAAGAAAAAATTTGCAAATGACTTTGTAAATTCAAATCGTATGAAGTCATTATTAAACTTAATACCTATCCAAGTGATTTTAAATCCAAATACTGCACTACTGGGTGCAGCATTCTCTGCAGCACAAAATATAGATTAAACTGAAGAAGATCATTAGCAAACCAGAAAGATTGGTGCGGCTGGACTTGGAGTACAAATTAGAAATGAAGAATATTTTAAAGATTAAAAATTACCCCCTCGAGTAATATTTAGACATTACAAAGCATCAAAATTTATATATCGTCCATAAAATCACAAGTAGATTTTGAGTAATATTATAAGTCTGAATTCTATCAAAAGAAAAAGCTCCGGATCTACCAGAGCTTTTCTATTCCCTTATTTTCAACTTGGTTTAAATATTCACCATAAGGACTTAATTAATCAAACTGTAAATCTGACTCAGGTTCGATTTCAGAAATCGACTTTCCACCTCCTATGCGGTAGGAAATTCCAAGATTTATAAGATAATCAGCGAACGCAGCATCTCCATTACGAGGTTCACCTGTGGCCAGTTGTGTTTCAAGATCTGTAACGCTCTGGGGGCGATCTCTCCTTAAAGCAACGGGTACATTTAGATTTACAGAAAAATTATGTTTCATAAAAGATATTCCAGGATCTATAGAAAGTACATTTCCCGGTCTTCTAAATCCACCGCTTCCACCAATAACATCTTCAACAGGAACCCCTTCAAAACGGGCACCAAGGGAAGCAGAGAAGGTATGTGATAAAGCATAACCAAGACCGGCGCGTAAAGCAAATTGGTCTGGCACTGACATTATGGATTCATTGTCAAGGATAGGACTCAAGGTTTCTCTAAAAGTCCTAATACCGTTAGTTTCTTTCGGGTTAAAAAGATAGAATCCACCACCATACATGAAAAGATCATCGGTTATGGTTTGGTAAAACTGAAAATCGACGGTCAAACCAAATCCGCCGTCTCCAGGCTGAATAGACTGGTCAACCGGCCTGGTTTGAGGCGAAGCTTCAGGGCCAACGTTATAAAAAACATCTGTTGCATTATAATTTCCGGTTGGTAGCTTTAAGCCAAGACCCAGTGCCAAATTTCCGTTTAGGTGAGTTTCAGGATCAAACAGCCAGTAACCCATTCCTACTCTAATATCGGCAAGGCCTCGGGAAAAAGTTTTATGACGTTCTTCACGCCCGTGTTCATATAAAGAAGAGCGTTCATTAAGAACAGTGGGAATAGTAATTCCTGCATATAATCTATCAGTAAGTCCATAATTCAAACTGAAATCCCAGGAATGGGAATAATTTATTACTTCAGTATTATTTGAAACCCTATCCGGTTCCTCTTCAGTTCCCTTGAAATGCCTAAATGATTTAAAGTAGCGATAATTCATACCTACCTGAAAATCACCTTTGCCGAGCAAATTACTTTCCAATTCATTCCCGATACTGGAGGAAAAATGCCTAATAGCAACACAACCTTGTGCTTTCATCGTTTGAGGAAGAATTAATATTGATATAAGGAGAAGGAAAAGAGCGTATTTTGTTTTCATAGGTTTATAAATGAATATTTTTACTTTGTTGAAGACCAAAGTAGTTTTATTTTACACAGGTTTAGGGTAACAAAAAATCAAAAAGATTAATCAAAGGTTAATTGAATTAATAAGGAGTTAATTAAGCAGTAGAGCGTTAATTTTTAGTAATATAGTTGCTGATTTGAAGCGGAGAAAAATTTATATAGCCATTTTTATAATTTCGGTAGTAGGACTCTTCGTTGTACAATTTCAGTATTTAAGAATTGGACTTAACCTTGCTGAACTACAGTTTGAGCAAAAAATTGAACGCGCCGGGAGTGATTTAAAAGAAGACCTTTCCAACGAGAATCAGCTTAGCTTTCTAATTGCACAATCACTTGAAGGTAGCAATTATTTCACCCTCAGTCAGGATAGTTTACAAGATGCTTCCAAACATTTTTTAAACGATTTTATAAGAGACAGGTTGGTGACTAACAGGATAAAAACCGATTTCTCCTATAACCTGTATTCAAAAGACGGAAGTATTGATCTCAAGTCACCGGTCAATTTTAGCCCTGAAGATTCTATTATAAAATACCCTGTACAATTAGAGGGCTATCTCCCGGAAACCCTTGAAAAGGATGTCACCCTGGAACTTCATTTTAAAGACCTTAACTCCTATTTCCTTTCCCAATTACATGGACTGCTTATTCCAGGCTTACTCTTTCTGGCTATAATTATCTTCGTAGTGATTTGGATGCTTCGGTTATTTTATTGGCAGAGAAATTTGATTATCATTACCAATGATTTTATTAATAACCTGACTCACGAACTTAAAACCCCAGTTTTCTCAATAGGTGTAGCAACTAAAATCCTGGAGAAAGATTTAAATGAGAATCAAAAGCCAATTGTTTTTCATATTAGAAAACAAGTGGATCGCCTTAATAAACATATTCTACAAGTACTTGACCTGGCTAGTTTAGAAACGAAAAAAAGATTTATAGACTATAAAGTGCTAGATCTACGACCAAAACTTTTGCAATGGTGCGAAGATTTTAAAATGCAATCTGACCTGGAAAATTTCACCTTCAATTTTGAACTTCAATCGGGAGAATATAAAGTAAAAGTAGCCGTGCCTCATTTTGAAAACGCTATCAATAACTTATTGGATAATGCTAAAAAGTATTCCGATAATCCACAAATTAGCCTAACAGCATATTCTGAAAAAAGTAAATTGCATATTTGCATTAGCGATAATGGAAAGGGAATTTCAGAAAAAGAAAAACAGCGAATTTTTAAAAAATTCTATCGTGTTCCCGAAGGCGATTTACACACTGTAAAAGGCTATGGTTTGGGGCTTAGCTATGTTCAGGAAGTTATAAAAAGGCATCAAGGCCGCATAAAATTAGAAAGTGAATTACAAAAAGGCACACAAATCACCCTGATAATCCCTCTAAAAAATGCCGGATAAAAAGCATAAAATATTACTGGTTGAAGACGATGATTCCCTAGGATATCTCCTATCGGAATATCTAAAGATCAAAGAATTTGAGGTTTTCTGGGCGCAAACAGGAAAAAAGGCCTTAGAGCTAATTGAAGCAGATACGCATGACTTAATTATCCTGGATGTGATGTTACCCGATATTGATGGGTTTAGCCTGGCAAATAAATTGAAAATCAATTATCCAGAAACACCGTTTATTTTTTTAACGGCCAGGTCTATGAAGATTGATGTCTTAAAAGGATTTTCACTTGGTGCCGTAGATTATCTAAAAAAGCCGATTGATGAAGAAGAACTGGTAGTAAGAATTCACGCACTTCTATCAAGAGTGCATTCATTTCAGAAGGAATCAGAACCAGAAGAATATATATTTAAAATAGGTGAGTATGATTTTAATAGTAAAAGTCAGGAGCTTATCTTTAATAAGGAAATTATTTACTTAACCGCAAGGGAAAATGAATTACTAAATTACCTTGTACAAAATAAAAATAAGCTTTGCAGCCACAAGGATATCCTGGTTCAACTCTGGGGTAAAAACGATTATTTTAATCGAAAAAGCCTAAACGTTTTTATTTCCCACCTTCGTAAATATTTAAAAAAAGATTCAAAAATTAAAATTGAAAATCTTCATAAGAAAGGTTTTATCTTAAAGACTGATTAATTCTTTTATTCTCAAAAAACTAGAAGTTTTATGGGTCTGTAAATCAGACAGAGTTTAATTTACAGACCCAAGCCCTTGGGAAAAGAGTTAGTTTAAAAAAATGCCTAATTCATAAAATGAAAATAAATATTGATATACCTTCCTATTTCCAAATCACATTTTATTTTTTTTTATAAAAAAATCGAAGGTTTGTTGGATTTCATCTACATCTTTGTGTGGAGTAGGATTCCATCCGGATTTTTTAATTTTTTGACTTGATAGTTTTAAAGGAATAATTGGAAGATCTTTAGATGCATCAAATGAAAATTGGATTTCCTCACCAAAATAATTTTCCGCAATTTTTTTTATCCATAAACCTATCTCAAAAAGAGTTCTACTTTTTCCATTGCTTAAATTGAAGATTCTATTATCTCCCTCAGGTATAGAATAATCAATTAATTTTTCAATTGCTTTACAAACGTTTGATAAAGAAATAAAATCTCTTTCCTGTAGTCTGTTAGATTTGATTTTGAAGCTTCTGTCCTCAACAATACTCTTGCAAATATCATTTATCAAGAGTGTCCATCGATTAGCTGTTGGAAAGGCAGGATATCCAAAGGAATTTGAAAGTCTTACTACTTTCGTGTTTAGGTTATGCTTGTGAAAATAAGCAATTACATAATCCTCTGCGCACCTATGAGTAATAGAATATGGGTGGCTGGGAACGGCCTGGGTATACTCATTTAAATTTCCCACTAATGGACTTCCGTAAACATGTGCAGTAGAGAAAAAAATAAATTGTTTTACATTATTTTTCTTTGCCCACATCAACCAGTTCAACGTTCCTTTGACATTGACGTCTATAGCTTCAAGAGGAAAATCGATGCATTCATGCTCATTCATCGAGGCCAAATGAATAATACATTGTATGGAAATATTTTCAAGTTTGTTTTTCTCTAACACGTCGACATTACTCAAAACTTCCACATTTTCATAATATTCATCCAGAGATTTGTGTCTGGATAAGGCATAAACTTGATTGCCCTTTTGGGAAAAATAGCTGGTTAAACGACCTCCAACATATCCTAAACCCCCAGTAATTAGGATATTCATATAGAAAAGTAACTGAAATCCCTTGTCTCTGCTTCAGAAGGATCATGGGTAATACTAGCAATATTTAATAACATATTATCTTCCTCCATTCCTTCAAAAGCAATCCAGCAGCCAGGGGGAACAGTCAGCCGGGAATAGTTTAAAAGGGATAGTTCTACCTTCATATTCATATTATACGTACTACTGCCCTTTTTATGATCAATCAAATAAAATTTTATAGCTCCTAAGGGAACTATAATATTTAACTTCATTTTAGAATGTTTTTTCCATCCTTTAATTTCTCCCTTCTTGATTTTAGAAAAATAAGCCTCCCCGAATTGAGAAAAGACCTCTTCAGTATTCTTTAGCCCGTGAAGGATGTTTCCTTTGGGATTCTCGATAATCTTAAGAGAGGTTAGATAAACATCCTCTAATATTATTTTCTCTGAGTCCATGCCAATTTTTTTTCAAATGCTTTGTTAGTATATTCGTTGATCTGCTTCTTTGTGTAATCCATCATATTTTCATTTCTTTCGTAGTATGTTTTATACCATTCTGCAGTAAATCTGGCCGTATCATCAAAAGATAGCACAGATATCCAATTAAGATCTGCCAGGGCTTTATCGCAATTCAATTTAAGCAAACCCGCTTCATGAAATTTACCTTCCTCATTCACTTCAAACAGTCCTTCGCTATGGACAGGATTCCAGTAATGCGCGATTTTTTCGAGGATTTTTTCTACTGTGTGAGAATGATCACCGGGTGGACCAAAATTAAAAGAATTCCCATTCGGAATTTTATTTTGAGAAAGTTTCTGGCCCGTTCTCAGATATCCACTTAAAGGTTCCAATACATGTTGCCAGGGCCTTGTTGAATAGGGATTTCTTATCTCCACCTTTCTGTTTTCCGACCAAGCTCTAATACAGTCCGGTACGAGCCTTTTATCTGCCCAATCTCCGCCCCCAATTACATTACCTGCACGTACAGAAGCAAGCTTTAAGTGACGAATGTTCTTAATAAAAGATTCATAGTAACCGTGAATTATAACCTCACAAGCACCTTTGGATGCGCTATAAATATCCTTCCCCCCCACAGGATCTGTTTCTCTGTAGCCATACGTCCATTCCACATTTTCATAGCACTTATCACTTGTGATAAATATCCCTGTGCATTCATTTTGGAGCAGCCTGAAGGTTTCTAAAACATTCGTGGTACCTAAAACGTTCGTCTCTATCGTTTCTACAGGGTTTTGATAGGATAAACCAACTATTGGCTGGGCTGCTAGATGAAAAATGAAATTTGGGGCAATTTCATTAATAATTTTTTTAGTTTCTCCCAGGTTTCTGATATCACAGAAATGGTGTTTAATGATATCTTTTAGAGACAAGCTTTCGAAAATTGAAGGCTCTGTAGGAATTCTGTCTGAAAGACCATAAACATCAGCGCCTAGTTCATGCAGCCAAATACTTAACCAAGCACCTTTAAACCCGGTATTTCCGGTAATAAGCACTTTCTTGTTTTTATAAACTGATTCAAACATTATTATAAATTTTATGATTTACCAAACTTTCCAAGGTGCTTTCTCTTCACTCCATAACGTTTCTAGCTCACGCTTATCCCTCAAAGAATCCATAGGTTTCCAGAAGCCCATATGTTTATAGGCTGCCATTTCCCCCTCTTTTGCTAAGCTTTCAAGAGGCTCTTTTTCAAAAACAGTATGATCATTTTTTATATAATCAAATACTTCTGGTTGGCAAACAAAAAAGCCTCCGTTAATCCACCCACCATCTCCTCTAGGTTTTTCAAGGAACGAATCTACGTCGTTGCCATCGGTTATACTCATAGCCCCAAATCTTCCCGAGGGCTGAACAGCAGTTACAGAAATCAATTTATTTTTAGATTTATGAAAATCAATCAACTCTTTGATGTTAACAGATCCTACACCATCCCCATAGGTTAATAGAAAAGGTTCATTATTTACAAAAGGTTTAATCCTTTTTATCCGTCCCCCAGTCATAGTATGAAGTCCGGTTTCAATAAGTGAAATTTTCCAAGGTTCACAAGTGGTATTAAGTATCTCAACTGTATTTGTGCCAAGATTTATACTTATATCCGATAGATGCCTGAAGTAATTAAAGAAATACTCCTTAATTACATACCCCTTGTATCCTAGACAGATAACGAATTCATTAAATCCATAATGTGAATAAATTTTCATTATGTGCCATAAAATAGGTTTCCCCCCTATTTCTACCATAGGTTTTGGCTTTAAATCTGTTTCTTCGCTTAATCTCGTGCCAAACCCACCGGCTAATAGAACTACTTTCATACTGATGCTTTTAAGTATTTAAAAATTATTAATTAAGTTATTTTAAAGAAGATTTATTTTTCCTGAATGCTCTTTGAATAATATAGGGACTCCTATTTATTACTCTTTGATACTTAAATGCAAGACAGGTTTAGAAGATTATGAATTAAAGTTGAAGTATAAACTTCGCTAGGAAGATCTGAAATAATAACCTTGTAAAAACCTGGTTCTTTTATTTAATTGTACAACAATGTGGGATCATAAGCTATCACTGAAACCTTGAACCTACTAGTCTTTTTTAATCAACCTGAGGGTGAATACGTCGAAATTTTCAGTAAAAATTTTGAGTATATAAACTCCATCGGACATTCCTGATATATTGAACCGATATTCACCTTTACCCTTTTCGATAATCTGAAACTTATCAAAAAATTTTAAGAAGCGGCCGTTGAAATCGTAGACGCTAATGTTAGAAATTTTCAACTTTGGATCTGAAAATTGTAGGTAAACATCAAATTGTGCAGGGTTGGGGTAGAGTTTAACTGTTGTAGCTTCTGCTACTACCATTTTAACATCTTCATCAGGAATTATTGCCTCAGCCTCTTTAATCTGTTCTTCAGAAGTCTTTATATCGAGGAGAGATGTTGATCCTAGAATTTCTATTCCATTGATAAGAGGATTTTCCACCCCATGAATAAAGGAAATATTCAGGAAGCCATCGGTAACATTAACCGTTTTATTAATAACCGCCCCTACCTTATGCCCAAAAGTTCCGGAGATATCTATCCCTTCAAGTTCAGGATGAACTATGCCTTCCATCTCAACATTATAAATCCGTTGCCCTGCTTTTGAGGTTCCATGGTAACCATTGCCTAAATATAGGCGTATCTCATAAGTGCCGGGATCCAGTGGAAATGAATACATGACATTTGGCATGCCAGAGAAATAATCTGACCTTTCTGAGTTAAAAATACTGGTCGGGGTTGTTTCCAGATCAACTGAATCGGTATAATTCTTCATGCCGGAACTAGCGGTATTATTCCCTCCAGCTTCAGCCAGGTATGGGGAATTCTCCGAGGACGTGTCTGCCCCCCAGTCTATTTCACCATCGATGGAAGCTATTGCAGGTCCACCAGAATTAACACGGTATAGTACTGTAGGAGGCGCAGGATCTGAAGTTTGT
>NZ_FUZC01000034.1 GCF_900168115.1 Salegentibacter salinarum | reverse complement strand
AGAAATATATTTAACAATGCGAAATCAAAAGAAGGGGCTTATACAAAACTAGCCCACTGGTACAAGGATGTAGAGGATACGAGATTTAAGGCTTTTAATACCATAGCAAACACCATCACCCTTAATTACAGGTCTATTCTCAATTACTTTATCAATAGAAGTACAAATGCTTCAGCAGAATCTTTTAATGCAAAGATAAAAGCGTTTAGGGCTCAGTTTAGAGGAGTGAAAAATGTTGAATTCTTCTTATATAGATTAACCACAATTTTTGCTTAAACACAACAATTAGGCTTGATCCGTGGTGACTTCAACTACAAAACTGGATATACCTTTAAAGTACCCGCCTTATAAATTTTTTGGATTGATAAAGAAAATCGTGGGATAGTTATTTAGAAAGTGCCCGGAGCGGGAGTCGAACCCGCACGCCCTAATGGACACATGGCCCTCAACCATGCCTGTCTACCAGTTCCAGCACCCGGGCTTAAAACAAGTCTGGAAATAGTAAATTTCCAAGGGCTGTAGTAAAAAATGAATTCGAAGAATTCTGAACTTAAAAATGTGATCTGGCTGGGGCTCGAACCCAGGACCCTCTCCTTAAAAGGGAGATGCTCTACCAACTGAGCTACCAGATCGGTTTTCATTATTCCAAAAAGCAAAAAAAATGATTTAAAAATCAAAATTTTTAAAGTGATTCGGCTTTCAAACTTTAAATATCCAAATCAGCTTTTAAACTGTGATCTGGCTGGGGCTCGAACCCAGGACCCTCTCCTTAAAAGGGAGATGCTCTACCAACTGAGCTACCAGATCAATAAAAAGCATCCGTCGTTTTGCGAATGCGGGTGCAAATATACATTCATTAATTTATTTTTCAAGCCTAAATTGAGATAAATTTATATTAGATTTGAATCCTTCTAATAATAAGTACTTTAACTATGAAAATATTTTTAACCGGGTATATGGGCTCGGGGAAGTCGATGGTAGGAGAGAAGCTTGCTAAAAAACTGAATTACAAATATGTAGATCTCGACGATCAAATAGAAGTGATCCAGGGAAAAAGCATTAACGATATTTTTGAAGATAGGGGCGAGCTATATTTTAGAAAGCTGGAAGCACAAATTCTGGATGATATTTTAGAAAATAATTCAGATATGGTGATCTCTTTAGGCGGGGGAACGCCATGTTACGGCGATAATTTTGACCGAATTTGTGCCCAAAAAGACGCAAAAACTATTTATTTAAAAGCATCAATCCCAACCTTAACCGAAAGGCTTTTTCTGGAAAAAGTACATAGACCGGTAATAAGCCACTTGGAAACCCGGGAGGCTTTAGAGGAATTCATCAGAAAACATCTTTTTGAACGTGCTTATTACTACAGCCAGTCAGATATTACCGTAAATGTAGACGAGAAAGAACCTGAAACTATTGCAGATCAAATTATAGAAAAGCTATAAAAGTTCTGCTTTAAAATTTTTAATCTTAAAAGAAACTTCTACCATTTCGTTTAAAGAGGTGGAAAGGGAAATTCCTTTGAAATCCGCTTTTACCGGGTATTTTTTGTGGTTTCTATCTACTAAAACTGCAGTTTTAAATTGTTTTAGTGGAACATTCAAAAAGTGTCTTACGCCATAAATTAACGTAGTTCCCGAGTTCAAAACGTCATCTACCAGGATAACCGATTTATCCTGATAAACCCCAGGCTCCAGAGAAGTGGTAATTTCTTCCAGCGGATTTTTCTTATTTACGTAAACTTCGCATAACTGAATTTTAAGCGGAGAGATTGTTTCTAAAGCTTCTTTTAAATGCGAAGCTAATTGATAGCCTTTTTTAGCGATACCAGCCAGGATAATTTCTTTTTCATCAATATTACTTTCGTAAACCTGGTAGGCTATGCGTTTAATTTTATGCTGAATTTGTTCGTGATTTAAAATAAGTACACGTTCTTTCATTTGTTTATATTTTTGGGTTCAGCTTTAAGCCGACTTTTTTCTGAATTTAAAAAATAATTCGTTTCCCTGTCTTGGTTTTATGGAATTGTAGCAGGTTTCCAGGATTTCTATTTCAAAATACGGACTAAAATACGTTAAATATTCTTCTTTGTTCCCGCCAAAAGGAGGGCCTTGTTCTGTTAGCGGAAATTTAAAAAGCAAGCCACTTATCAATCCATTTTCATTTAAAAGATCAGCCGATTTTTTTGCGTATTCCTGCCTGGAAGCTATCGGAAGCGCACAAAAGAATGTCTGTTCTAAAATAAGATCAAAAGAATCTTCAATTTCAAAGAAATCAATATGTAATAATTGTTCTTCAGGAAAATCGGGAAAACGGGTTTTTAGATTGTGCAGTGGTTTTTTACTAATATCGGCTACATAAACATTTTTAAATTCTTGCTTAAATAAATATTCGGCTTCATAAGCATTTCCGGCACCGGGAATTAATATTTTAAGTTCTTTATCTTCAAGCTGATCTATATAATGTTTCAGCGGAGTAGATACTTCGCCAATATCCCAACCTGTTTGGTTTTGCTCATAGCGTTGCGACCAAAATTCAGAAGAAAAACTATGCTTCTTTGTCTTTTTCATCAGGATTAGGATCTGTATTTTCAAACCAATCGTCTATATCCCGACGATCTTTTTTAGTAGGTCTTCCGGTACCCTTTTTACGATAATAATCTTTAGAATATTTTAAAAGCTCTAATTTTTCAAAAGCTTCTTTTGGGGTAACATCAATTATATAAAGGTTTACCAGTTTTGCGCCAACCCGGCTGGGTGGAAGGTCTAAAACTTCAATTTGATAATCTATCTGGTTCTTTCTTACGGTAAGTTTATCGTTTGGAAAAATTTCTTTAGATGGCTTTACATTGGCGCCATCTACTTTTACTTTTCCCTGTTTGCATGCGTTGGTGGCAATGCTTCGGGTTTTAAAATATCTTACGCACCATAAAAACTTGTCAACTCTCATAAAATCTCTCCTTTAAAACTGCGTTAATCTTAAACAAAAATACAAGAATATTGTATCTTGCGCGCCAAAAATAAAGACAATGCGATTAAACAAATTTTTTATTCTAAGCCTTATTTCAGCTTCAACTTTAATTTCCTGTGATGATGATGACAATAGAAATACTCCGGAAATCGAGGAGAGAGACCCTGAGGAGCAGGCTTTGACTGATGCCGATTCAATAAATAATTTCCTGGACACCCATTTTTATAATTATGAGGAGTTTGAAAACCCTTCAGATGATTTTGATTATATGGTTCGTCTTGATACCATAGCCGGGGAAAATGCCGATAAAACACCACTTTCTGAAGAAGAAAATCTGATTATGAAAACTGTGGTGAATAACGATGTAGAATACAGTATGTATGTTTTGAAGGTTAGAGAAGGGGAAGGCCAACAGCCAAAATTCACCGATTCTACTCTTGTAAGTTACCGCGGGGAATTATTAAATCTTACTGCCTTTGATAATGCAAATACACCTGTATGGTTTGATCTTACTACTTTAATTAAAGGTTTTACCGAAGGAATTGTTGAGTTTAAAGGAGCTTCAGGATATAAAGTAAATCCTGATAATACGGTTGAATTTAATGACGATTATGGCGTTGGAGCTTTAATTTTTCCTTCAGGTTTAGGTTATTTTTCAAGCTCTCAAACCAGTATTCCGCCATATAGTCCCCTGGTTTTTAACGTGCAGTTATTCCGTGTTAATGAAACCGATCACGATCGGGATGGTATTCCCAGCTGGATGGAAGATTTAAATGAAAATAATAATATTTTGGATGATGATACCGATGGTGACGAAACGCCAAACTTTGCCGATGCCGATGATGATGGTGATGGAAAACCAACCCGTGAGGAAATAATTATCAATGAAGATGGCAGTTTAGAGTTTCCAGATTCTAATGGAAACGGCACTCCAGATTATTTAGATCCTGATACTTTTGAATAAGTAAAAGCTTAAGTATTTTATATAGAAAAGAGGTTAAGTAGAAAGTTAACTCAAACGTCATCCTGAACTTGTTTCAGGTTCTAAGTTGTTTTAAAACATGCTAGAAGCTGAAACTAGTTCAGCTTGACGAAGAAAGTCTTTTTACTTAACCTCTTCCTTTTTTTATTAAACAGAACAGAACTTTCCTGTTTGGTTGCGTTTAACCTAAAAAGCATAAGACAAACTCAATATCCATTGAGAAGGTCTTGAATCTATTGAGAAATTATCTGATGCCTCTTCACTAAAAGCGGTGTTATCGGTAAACGCTCCTTCATATCTTACATCAAAACCTAATCTACCCAGGTTTAAACCGGCACCTAACTGGTAACCTACCGTTATATCTTTTTCAACATCACCAATTTTTAGCTGAGTATCTTCCAGCTCATTATTCAGGATATATTGAAAAGAAGGTCCCGCTTTTATATTCAAAGGACCAAAAACATTTACACCCAGTAAAATAGGAGCGTCTATTTTATCAATTTTATAGTTGAAAGTTTCATATTCTGTATTCAGGCGGGTGTACATTAATTCTGGCTGAAGAAAAATTCCCACAATTTCAAATCGACTGAAAAGCCCAATATGGTAACCAGACTTTTCTTTTCCTTCAATGATATTTCCTAAATCGTTAGAGGCATTTTCCATTTTAAGATCTCCGGTAGCACCGTAGTTGAAACCCCCTTTAATTCCAAAATCTGCTTCCTGAGCCATAAGTCCTATGGAGGAAAACAAGAAAACAGCGATAAACATTAATTTTTTCATAGTAGATTGTTTTATTGTTAGGTTTTGATAACGCATAAATAGTGCCTATTATTTTTAATAAAATAAAAAAAGCCTTTAAGAATCTCGTTCTCAAAGGCTTTAAAGATAATTAAAAAGATGTTTTATTTTCTTTTTAGTACTTTTTCTGTGGCTTTAATAATCGCTTCTGCGTTCAAACCATATTTCTCAAAGAGTTGTTCAGGTGTGCCGCTTTCACCAAAAGTATCCTGGGTGGCCACAAATTCTTGTGGAGCAGGATTATTTTCGGCTAAAGTTCTTGCTACGCTTTCTCCAAGTCCGCCAAGGAAGTTGTGTTCTTCGGCAGTCACCACACATCCGGTTTTCTTAACCGATTTGATAATGGCTTTTGCGTCTAATGGTTTTATGGTGTGAATATTAATCACATCAGCACTAATTCCTTTTTCTGAAAGTTTTTGAGCTGCCTGAATAGCTTCCCATACCAAATGACCGGTAGCGATGATGGTTACATCTTCTCCTTCATAAAGTTGAACCGCTTTCCCAATCTCAAATTTCTGGTCTTCAGCAGTGAAATTAGCTACTTTTGGTCTTCCAAATCGAAGGTAAACCGGGCCGTCGTGTTCAGCGATTGCTAAAGTTGCTGCTTTGGTTTGGTTAAAATCGCAGGTATTAATTACCGTCATTCCGGGTAGCATTTTCATAAGTCCAATGTCTTCCAGGATCTGGTGGGTTGCACCGTCTTCCCCTAAAGTCACTCCCGAGTGAGAAGCGCAAATCTTTACGTTTTTCCCTGAATAGGCAATAGACTGACGAATCTGGTCATAAACCCTTCCGGTTGCAAAATTGGCAAAAGTTCCTGCAAATGGAATTTTTCCGCCAATGGTGAGTCCGGCGGCCATGCCCATCATATTGGCTTCTGCAATTCCTACCTGGAAGAAACGCTCGGGGTTTTCATCTATAAAATCTTGCATTTTAAGCGATCCTACAAGGTCGGCACAAAGGGCCACTACATTAGGATTCTTTCGGCCAAGCTCGGTAAGCCCCGCGCCAAAACCTGAACGAGTATCTTTTTTTCCTGTATCTGTATATGTTTTCATTCTAAATTTCTTTGTCATTTCCGTAGCCTGTGCTGAATTCATTTCAGTATAGGCGGAAAATCTATTTTAATAATCTCCTAAAGTTTCCGGGTTTTGAGAAAGCGCTTTTTCTAACTGTTCGTCATCAGGTGCTTTTCCGTGCCAGGCGTGGGT
>NZ_FUZC01000040.1 GCF_900168115.1 Salegentibacter salinarum | reverse complement strand
CGGCAGCTTGCTTTTCAATTCAGCAAATTCATTTCTTAGGTTGAAGGAGGTATACCCTTTAAGCTGACCTACTATGAAGTGTGGCGCATCTGTAGGTTGTGCCTTTACAAACAGATGAACATGGTCAGGCATTGTTTCCATTTTTCCATAACCAGATCCAATTCATCAGCTTTCTCTCATAGCAGTTCCTTCAATCTGCTTTCTATATCACCAATCAGTACTTTCCTTCTGTATTTAGGGCACCATATCAAATGATATCCTAAATTATAGACTGATGTAGATGATGTTTTCCAACGTTTAGGCTTAACCTCCTTCCTTTTACAAAAACAATAAATATTACATTAACGTCAATTATCTATTGCTTTTTGATTTTTCACTACATCGAATGGTTCAAACTAAAGCCGAATTCATCCCTTGGCTAAAGCATCAAGTGTGAGGGCTTTCTTCGGCAAAATATCGTAAGTATCAGGTTTATAACCCCTAAAATTTTCATCAATAGATTTTTTATTAAAATTTAATACCGAATAATTGGGAGACCTACTTTCTGCCGGAATTCGTTTTTTAAAAATGAGGGGTGTGGGTCCTTCAAGTTAGCTTTATCACGTTCCCGAATTTCTTCGGGAATTATCTATTAAAAGTGGTATTTTGTTTAATTATGTAAATTAAAAGTTTTAAAGCTATTAAAAAAATACAAATAATTTAAGTTTTGTTTATTAATCTCTTTGGCGTCCATTTATTTCATCAATATTAATACGGTAAACTATTGGTGCATCAGAATTACTTTTACTGGAAAAATTCTCGATAAAATCCGGACATGGTATTCCTTTATTTTTAATAGCTTTTTTCACTCCTTCAGAAAATAAACGCAGTATATATTTAGCGTCTGTTCCTTCTAATTCTTCAAACGTGCCGTACAATAAAACCGATTTCCATTTTTCTAAGGAAGAAATTTCATCTACCTGAAAAGTGACCAAAGGATTCTTCCGCATGGCTTCAATTTTACCTCCCTGCCCCGAATAGGTTAAAATGCTTTTTTGTTCAGGATCATAATAATAAGTGATTGGGATTATTTCACCTCTTCCCCTGGAGATATAGCCGAGCCTGCCTATATAATTATCGGCTAGTAGCTTTGTGCTTTCATCTATAGTCATGGCTCTCATAATAGTTAAGTTTTAGAAGGTGGTTATAGCTCATTAGAAAATGATGCTAAAAATCCTGTCTAATTTATTACTGGATCTCATAACAAAATATGACGGATATCATTAAAACTTATTTTAAGTATAATAAGCAGATAAGATTTTAAATAGATAAAGAAAGGAATATTAAATAATTATTTTACTGACTCTGAAAACTGGCTAATAAAAAAGGAAATTAATGACATAGGAGAGCCCTGTTGACACTCCCACTGCTAAAGCAGGTGGGATTCTTGGGCTACTCGACCAATGTCGCTGTATATCTCCCAAGCTGATGGTGTATGCCCTACACCCTTATTTCTTATATTTATTGCTG
>NZ_FUZC01000008.1 GCF_900168115.1 Salegentibacter salinarum | reverse complement strand
AAATAGGAGTTGTTGCATAAAAAACAAAAAATAATACTAACCAGCTCAAAACCAATTTCAGCCTGTATCACAAAACAGTGTACGTGGCCAATTAAGGATCACATTTTTTAGCTAGTGGACAGGTTTTATAATCAAAATCATAATGATGCTGGTGGCTTCGCCAGGGCGAGGACCACATATAGGATGCGGAGCAGGTTATAAGTATTGAAATATTGACAAGTAAGCAAGGGCTGAAAAGACTTGCCAACATTTCAACACTCCAAAAACATCATCAAAATGAAATAATTAGAAAATAAAATATTAAATTTGAGAGAAGGACTTATTGCTTTTCATAGGATATATTGTTGTGCAAAGTTTTTATTCACAGTCTACTGCTTTTAAGCTAAAGGTTCCATCTTCATTTTTTGCCATTTCGTACCCTTTATCCAACATTGGTTGGAAATCAGACCGCCCCTTTAAATGCCAAAGTAAGTATCCGAAATCACATTTTTTAATTCTGTCTTTGCTTTTTTCGTATTCTGCAATTTCAATCAGTTCTTTAGAAAATCTAGATGGCGAGTGAATTAGTAAGATAAGTGGATTGAAATCAATTGAATCTTTTGAAAATTTCTTTAACCTTTGAGCGGAAGGAAAACCGTACTTTTGCGTTATTTCAATCATACGTTCTGTATGGATTTGATCCATAGGATTAATATAGGTGTTCCAAATTTTGTTTTTTAAAGAATCAGAATTTACAGGAGTGAAATTACTTCGATTGTCCCTCATTTCTTTACTTAAACTTTCGATGCTGTCAGTTATATTTTTATCAAAAGTCTGAAAATGTAAGTATTCCCGAGTTGCTTGATCATAGTGATACATAAATTTTATTTCTTCAACTATACCTGCTATATCCTTTTCCAGTAATTCGTCTTTATTAGACTGGCTATAGAAATTAAGGCTTGTTAACGTAAATACTGTAATCAGTAAGATTTTATTCATAGTTCTTATTAATTTAAATTTTGCACAACGTCTCGTATAAAAACTGTGCGAGCTGGCGAGCTTGATTGTCCGCAGGACAATCAAGCGTAGCAAGCGAGCACGGAGTTTCGATTTGAGACAGGCTTAAGCATTGTTTTTATATGTTGTTAGCATACGTTTTACCATCCGCCAGAGTAGCCGGCTTCGTCTATCTCAGTCCGATATTCCATTTCAAAAGTGTTATTTTGCATCCGAATATTTGTCCCTCCCTGGATATTTATTCCTCTCCCCGATGATCCGACTATCTGCTTGTAATAATTCTCGACTTCGTCACGAAATTGTCCGTAGTTGATCTTTTTTCCTAACTCTTTTGGAGCCTCTACTTCAATCGGATCCTCATCAAATGAGAAACTTTCCCCGTAGGGTTGTCGGACATTGCATTCATAGTCTACTCCATCCACTTCATAGAAGATCCGGGAAATCATATGTTCATTGTCGCTCCCATAATCTTGAGAATCCTGAATGCATTTTTTAAAGAGTAATTGAATTTTTTTCATAGTTGGTTGGTTTTAATGTATGCTAACGTCTCGTATAAAAACTGTGCGAGCTGGCGAGCTTGATTGTCCGCAGGACAATCAGGCGTTGCAAGCGAGCACGGACTTTCGATTCAAGACTGATTTGAGCATTGTTTTTATATGTTGTTACCCGCAGGCATCTCAGAGACTTTATATAATTTTGGTTCGGTTATACCTTTTTTAATATATCTTTTTTTATTCATCTCAAAATGCATCTCTGACATTCTGTTCAAGTAAATTTCAAGTGGCTCAAGACCAAGAGACTTTCGCCTCTGGTTCACGTTTGCGCTGTCTGCTAATTTTCTTGGATATGCTTGTCCAGTGACGGTATCGTAAGCTACCTGTGTACCATATATCTGCTTTTCTCCAGTGTTTAACTTTACGCGGTCCACTAAAAGTCCGAAACTACTAGGTTCTGCATTTTCCTTTTTTACTTCTATTTCCATTTTCTCTAAAGCCTCATTTTGAAAGTCTGGATTATGATCTGAATGTTGGACTATCAACCAGAAGTTTCTCGACCCCTCTTTCCCAGCCAGGTCGTACCCAATAAAACCATATTTATCTAGCATTTTCTCAGCTCGTTTCTGATGATGTCTGAAAATACTATCTTTATATGCCTCCCACTCTTCTTGTGAAAGCTGTGAATATTTTTCAGGTGGAAAAGCATTTGATGCCGCCAATTGGTCAATTTGAGCCATTTCTTGTAGTTCCTGCACCAATCCTTGATTGAATTGTACCTTTTTTTCAGATTCTTTTTGGTCCGACACTCTCTCCTTGCATCCCATCATTAGAAGTCCAAGAATTAGCATTTGAAAAGTTTTTCTCATCGTATTTTTTTGCTTGCGGGTAACGTCTCGTATAAAAACTGTGCGAGCTGGCCGGCGTGATTGTCCGCAGGACAATCCGCTAAGCAATCGAGCAGAATGTGTGGATTTGAGACTGAATTGAGCATTGTTTTTATATAATGTTGCCAACAGTTTTATTATTCCTACTAGAGTACTTCGTAGGGTTCAAAATGAATTTCGTAGTTATATTTTAAAATTTTGTATGATTGATGAATTTGTTCGAATTCTCCAATTATTATACTTAATACATTTTTTGTCATTGAAATTGGAAGTTTATTGTCTACGTTGAGATTTAAGATAATTGGAAAATCAGAGCTTTTTCCGGTTCTGTACTTATATTCACCGTTATTAATTTCATTCAAGACTTTGTGTAAATCTGAAATATGAATTTTCTTTTTAGTTGCGAGATCTCTAATTATTGAATCGTTTTCAATGAATATAAAACTACTTGCTCCTTTGCAACTCTTAAGTTTTGCTTTTTTACAATCTGAACACCCAACAAAGTTATATTGGGACTTATCTAATGAAAAAGTCAGACCTGGAATTTTATTATCACAATTCATTTCATCTATAGTAATGCTTAAATCTGAAAAATTTGATAGGGAATCAATATTGATAACTTCAAAATTATCCTTGCCTTGAAAAGCAATATAGTCAGATGAATAATAATCCGAAATAGGCGTATTGTCAGTTGTTTTCTGCTTAGGCTTATTACAGCTACACAGAAAAATTAAAGTCAGCAAAATGAAAGTGAGAGTGTTTTTCATAATTGTTGGCAACGTACGTATAAATGTAGTATTACATTTATATCTTTTATGTCTTTACTTCAGCTAATCTAGCGGATTTTTGATCTTTAAAAAAATATTAGTGGCCACGTGCGTGTATATTTCGGTAGTCTTGGTGCTTCTATGTCCCAGGAGTACCTGAATATACCGTAAATCGGTTCCACTCTCTAACAAGTGGGTGGCAAAGGAATGTCGTAACATATGAGGTGTCACTCTCTTCTTAATCTTCGCTTTCTCTGCAGCATTCTTTACTATACTCGAAACACTTCGGGACTATAAGCTTTCCTACCCGGGCCTTCAAACAAAAAATTAGTCGGTCGCCATTCTTTATAGTATTTTCGTAGGTCACCAAGTAGTTTTTCGCTTAGGATTGTAAACCTATCTTTATTCCCCTTGCCCGATCTTACCTTAATTACCATTCTCTTACTATCTATATCGTCCAATTTTAAATTTAAGAGCTCAATTCTTCTTAAACCGGCCGAATAAAGCAAACCTACTATACATCGGTGCTTAATATTATTAGTATGCTCAATAATAGCCATTATTTCCTCTTTAGCCAGTACTTTCGGCAATTGCTCTATAGGTCTTGGACGTTCTATGGAATAAAATCTATTGGGCATTTCCAGTACCACTTCATAATAAAATTTAATAGCATTAATGGCCTGGTTAATATAAGAATGAGAGAAATCCTCTCGTATCAACTTTTGAAGGTACAATCTTATATCTTCTTCATTCAAATCCTTTATCTCCCTATCACTGTAATGATTTATGAAAGTTTCGAAACAAGAAACATAGGTTTTGATCGTGCTATTGGCATACCGCTTTAATTCTAACTTTCTAAGGTAGCTTCCAGGGCAATATCGCTTTCCACTTACCTCTTCCCTATTTTGCAGCTGTTGAATGTTTACAGGCTCTTCCTCACGACCAAAACTTGCATTAGAATAAAAATGACTGCAATTGATCCAGGCAACCCCTCGGAAGGTCTTAAATATAAGCTCCAGGTTCTCGGGTGTGTTTAAAATATAATTCATGCGGAACTTCTCACTCCATTGTACATCGGGTAAATCATTTACCAGAGCCTGCACTACTTTATCGGTAAAGAATTTTAATCCTATACATTTTTTCTTATCAATGATTAAATTCTTTAATGTAATATATTTCCTATCCATATGGCCTGCACATTTATTGCTATATAAATGTAAACAGACTTAAACCCTAAAACGTTTATTATCCGTATATTATACGACTAAAACGGCTTTTGAAATTATGGAAACTGTAAAATATTGCCTGGCCTGTAATAAAAAATTGGAAGGCCGTCCAGATAAAAAGTTTTGCGATCCCTATTGCAAAAGTGCCTGGCATTATCAAAAAACGAAAGAAGGCGCTGCCGGATTTTATGCAAAAGTAGACCGTCAATTAAAAACTAATCGAAGAATTTTAAAAAGCTTCAACAAAGCAGGGAAAGCCACGGTTAGAGCTGACATTTTAAAACAACACGGTTTCGATCCTAATTTCTTTACTCATTATTGGAAAAACAGTAAAAAGGAAGTTTACCTTTTTGTATACGAATTTGGCTTTCTAACCCGGTATGAAAACGGAAAAAAGAAATATATTCTTGTAACCTGGCAAGCTTATATGGAAAAAAGCAAAATTCTATAAACCTGTCCAATACCAATAAGTGTTTATAAAGGAGTTATTAAACCTATTTTCAAATTTTAACTCTAAAATAACCATAAAAAACACGGCTTCGCCCCCGTCAATCACATTAATGATCCAAATCAGCAATGAGTTGTCTGTTTTAATATACCCTCGTAAAATTGTTATAAATTTCCACCGGGCTTATTTTATTCTTTCTGAAAAATTTCAGAAAAATGAAACCATAACTCTTAAATAGAGTCCGATTTAGGTTTCGGTAAAAAAACTTTTAATTGTTATTGTGTAGGGACTCCAAATTTAAAAATTATCAGGTTCCGGGTTAATTTTCCCGCCTATACTTATTAACAATAAATTAAGAATAAATATAGGAATTAAATAATTGTTGTATTTAAATGTACAATCCATTACCCCATTCAGCACATTAGTCTTTCGTACCTCTAGGCTAAAGAGCTTCATTCACAAATACCGGACACAAGTGAAAAAACGTTACCTCACATTTCGCTTATTCCGCACAAATGGCGAAAACGCTGCATTCCTGGTTCTGATTTTTCGCTTAAGTCCTCATTTTAAATTTCATAATTAATGTAATTCCACTTCCTGCTCCTTCCCTACTCTTGCATTTACTATTTGAAGTACTCCGAACCTTCACTACCACTACCTTTTTCTGTAATACAAAATTCCAAGATTTATAAATTAGCCCCGACTGCATAAAACCGATACCTGCGCTCCCTTTTTATAAGTTTTCAATTTCTAAATCTTGAAAGTTTAATAGCATGAAAAAAGGTAATAGTGGATCATTAGAATGTTTTAAAACGGATTATAAACTTCTGATTGTTATTCATTTTAAATAATTCTCAATGCTTCTTCCAATTCCCTACACTTAACTTTAAAAATTTTCTTTTTTAATCTTAAAGAATAGGATTCAGTTTCTCACTTATTAAAGAACTATTAAATTCTATTTAATAGTCGAAATTTTTGTCCCTGCGGGACGAAAAGGTAAAGCGAAAAGGTAAAGCAAGAGGGTAACGGGCAGAACCCCGTTAAGAATCACCTTTTTAAACACAAATAACTGTTTACCAGTTATTTAAATAATTTTATTCAAGGGTCAAAATTAAAATGAAGTTGCTTTATTACTAAAAACCTTTGAAACCCATTGAGAAATGGCAGAAAATTTACTAAAAAATGGATGAAGAATATAAAAAAGAGAAGTTCGAGACTCTTAAGATCAAGACTTCCGTAGCTAAAAAATTTAGACGGTTCAGCCGGTCTTTATCTAAATCTCAATCAATGACACTATTATCGATGGTTGATTTTTTTGAAATGAATAGTATTTCTCCAAATGAAATGATGGGTCCAAAAATGGAGACTCTGGAAAACCTTATCAAAAAAAGAATAAATGCAGTAATCGCAATTTTGAAGGATATGGAGAAGAATAAAGTAAACCCCACTTTAGGCATTTTGGAAGCACTAATGGAAGCTGCTGATTCCAAAAATAACTACGAAAATCGCAAAAGAGATTATGAGCAAGACGATACACATCCCGATTTTTATAAATAATTAATTATGTATATCACCATCACACCACAGAAATTAGGCGCAAATTATTCTCAAAGTGCTGCAGATTATGTTGATTATCTAGAAAAAGAAAATCAGATTCCGGGTATAGAAGAAAGGGATCAGGAGCTTTTCTTTAATCAGGAAGAAGATGAAATTTCTCCGGAAGAGGTTGTAAAGGAAATAGATGCCAATACCGCTAAACTGGAAAAGAATGAACCGAAATTTTACTCCATAACAGTAAACCCTTCGCAATATGAATTGAAAAAACTACAAAACAGTTCTGAAGCTTTAAAGCAATACACCAGGGCAATTATGAAAGATTATGCCTCCAGTTTCAATCGCGAGATTAATAGCAGACCAATTAATGTAAACGATATTAAATATTTCGCAAAAATCGAACATCATAGAGCATTCAAAGGAACTGACTTTCAGGTAAAGGAGAACCAACCTTATGCTTCCAAAATATTGCAGCTGAAAAATGAGGTTCGAAAGATCGAACATGGCGAGTTGGAGGGGGATATTAAAGCCATAGAACTGCAGATCCTTAAACTGGAAAGGGAAGCTCCCCACCAGCAAAACGGCCAGCGTATTGTCCAGGGAATGCTTAAAGACGGAAATCAGAATCACATCCATATTATAATAAGCCGAAAGGATATTTCCAATTCCCATAGTCTATCTCCTGGGAGCAAGTACAAATCATCTGAAGTTCTAATGAATGGTAAATTGGTAAAAAGAGGATTTAACAGGGATGATTTTTTCCAAAAAGCAGAAAAGACATTTGATAAGCAATTTCAGTATCAACGTAATTTTGTAGAAACTTACCGGGCGAGGAAAGATTTTGTAAAGAGCCCGAAAACATATTTTTCCGCTATTATGGGATTGCCCGCATCTGAAAAAGCCCTGGCAATAAAAATACTAAGGGAAACAGGAATCCCCTTGCCGCCTGTAATTCCTCTTTCTAAAGCCCAGCTAAGCGTGAAACTGATAAAAACAATTCAAAAAAGCATCCTAACAGCTTCAAGATCTGCATCAATAGGGATTTAAACGAAAAGTATTATGGAAATAAATATCCTCAATATTATATTGTGCATCGCAATCGGGAGCGGGATTTTCTTCCGAATGTATAAAATCACCTCTTTTGCATTTCCTAAGAATCTACTAGTATGTAGTTTGTTCCTTTGGGCACTTTTACCGGATGATCCTTCACTAAAAGAAATAGCGAATATTGCCCTTTACTTAGGATGCCCTCTTATCTTAAGTAATACGGTTCTTTATGTTTTTATACCCAAAAAAGAAATATCAAATACCGAAACTAAATACCAAGTTCAATTTAAAACTCAAAGCGGTTCCTTTAAAATCAATAATATTAAGCGTGGAGTTTCTGTAATTGGTGCTGCAGGTAGTGGAAAGACAGAAAGTGTAGTCTATAATCTTCTCGAACATTTTAGCCGAAATTCTTTCTGCGGACTTATACACGACTATAAAGACTTTGAGATTACCGAAATGGCTTTTCCCCTATTTAAAAGTCAAAATTTAAAATTTTATATACTTTCTTTTGATAAAATAATTCATCGGGTAAATCCTATTGCCCCGAGATATATGGAGAAAGATGCAACATTTGGACTTTGAGTGGAATCTTCATCTTTTTTCTGTTTCAGAATTCCACGTAGAGCAATCATGTCCTGACTAATCTTGTTTTCTAAAACTCTAGCATAAATTTGAGTTGTAGAAATTTTGGTATGTCCTAAGAGTTTGGAAACTGTTTCTATTGGTACACCATTACTTAAAGTAACCGTAGTTGCAAATGTATGTCTAGCCATATGAAAGGTCAAATTTTTCTTTATTCCGCATAGAATAGCAACTTCTTTTAAGTAAACGTTTAATTTCTCATTCGTAATTTTAGGTAATAAGGTTCCTGAGACTAAGGTCATAGGATGATCTTCGTATTTCTTTATAAGTTCTAAAACAGGATCTAATAAGGGTACTTTAATTGGTGTATTGGTTTTTTGCCTTTTCGAAATTATCCATTTATTTCTATCTAGACCAATGGTAATATTATCTTTAGTAAGCTTCATTATATCAGTGTAACTGATACCTGTATAACAACTGAAGACAAATAGATCGCGAACACGGTCAAGCCTTTCTACTAGGAACTCATAAGTTTCCAAATTAGACAACTCACCAACTGTTAAAAATTCCCGATCTTTTTTCTCAAAAGTATTTTTCCAACGGCGAAAAGGATCTTTATCTATCCATTCCATATTATAAGCTAGTGTAACCATTTTTCGTAAGCGCTGAATATGCTTCATAATGGTATTATGTCCCATAGCTTTTGGATGCCTTTTTGGATAGTAACCACCAAGAAAATCTTCAAAATCGCAGAGGAACTTATAGTCGAGTTCCTTTAGATAAATATCAGAGGTTTTCCGTTCCTTATTCAAAAATTTAAAGAAGTATTTCTCAGAAACTCTATAATTTCGAATTGAACCTGCAGCGTGCGTGTTCTTGATTTTTCTTGAATGGTATTCAATAAGATCTCGAAGTGATTTAGAGTTTTCAACTTCTCCCAGGTAGGTGGCTTTAATTAGCTGAGCGGTTACTTTCTTTCCTTTTGAATTCAATTCTTGGTAACATTGGAAAATTCGGGATTTTGCAGATTCTAAATAATGATTTATTTGTTTTACCTCTGAAGAAGTGCCCTTTGCCCTTTTTTTCGAAGGATCCCATAGATCAAATGAAATTTTACGCTTTAAACTGACAAGAACCCTTCTTTGGTTCACAGTAATCCTAACATAAATAATTCCATTGTTAATCTTTTCATTTGTGGGTTTCACCCAAAAATGTACTGAAAATGTGTTTTTAGTTCGCATTGCTGTCATCTTTAAATTAAACATTTAATAATCAGATGAAGTCAAATCAACAATACAAGTTCAAATATAAGCTTTTACCTTAAAATGTAACCTTAGGTTACATTTTAAGGTAACCTTTTAGTTCTCATTTCCCTTTAAATATTATTAAATAAAATAAAAACCCAAAACCTAAAAAACCGCGCTAATCATAAGATTTGCGCGGTTTTGATAAGATTTGTTAATCTTAAAAGTGACCCCGGCAGGATTCAAACCTGCAACCCTCAGAGCCGAAATCTGATGCGCTATTCAGTTGCGCCACGGGGCCTTTACAAGACCTCACAGGTTTTGGAAACCTTGGAGGTCTCAATATTTATTTACTCAATTTACTTTTTACAATTGTAGAAATCGTTTTTCCGTCAGCTTTGCCGGCTAATTCGTTGCTGGCCATTCCCATCACCTTTCCCATATCCTGCATTCCGCTGGCTCCGGTTTTGGCGATAATTTCATCTACTTTGGCTTCAATTTCAGCTTCGCTTAACTGCTCTGGTAAAAAAGATTCGATCACGGCCGCTTGTTTCTCTTCCGGTTCGGCTAAATCTGCCCTGTTTTGCTCCCGGTAAATCGCAGCGCTTTCCTTACGTTGCTTTACAAGTTTCTGTAAAATTTTAAGTTCTTCGTCCTCAGTCAAACCGTCCTTTGCAGCGCTTTCAGTATTGGCTAATAAAATCGCACTTTTAACCGATCGTAAAGCTTCAAGCTTTTCGCTGTCTTTAGCTTTCATAGCAGCTTTCATCTCTGCCATTACTTTATCCTGTAAACTCATAACTTTTTAGTGTCATTTCCGGAGCCTATACTGAATTTATTTCAGTACAGGTGGAAATCATATTTCCGCAGCGAAGATAAAATATTAAATTTAAAATCCCCACTTATTCTCCCTGCAAAATTAAGTATCTTGAGACGCTAAATTATAATTCATTTATGAAAAACCTGATTTTTATCGGTCTCTTCCTGCTAAGCTTTTCAATTTCAGCTCAGCAACGATTTACAGACGATTCTTTTGAGTTAAAAGACACTGAAACTAAAACCTACGCAACCAAAAATGGGGATGCTTTAAAGTTGGATATTTATCAGCCAAAAAATGATACGATGCAGCAAAGACCACTAATTATTTTTATGCACGGCGGCGGATTTTCAGGCGGAACCCGAACTAACCCTGGGGAAGTAAATTTTGCCGAAAGCGCGGCTAAAAAAGGCTATGTAGCCGTACAGATTTCTTATCGGTTAACCCGAAAAGGACAATCTTTTGGTTGTGATTACGAAGCTTCCGGAAAAATGGAAACCTTTAAACTGGCTGCTGAAGATTTTATGGATGCGGTTAATTTTATGGTCAAGAATCAGGAAAAATATAGTATAAATCCTTCAAAAATAATTGCAGGCGGAAGCAGCGCCGGGGCTGAAGCGGTTCTTAACGCGGTTTATAACGAACGCCTTATGTTTGATGATTTTTCAAATTACAAGGACTTCAATTTTACGGGTGTTTTCTCCCTTGCAGGCGCCATTGTAGATGCACGGTATATTACTGAAGAAAATGCAATTCCCGGAGTATTTTTCCACGGAACCGAAGACAACCTTGTTCCCTACGCCACCGGCCCGCACCATTGGTGTGACCGCCGCCAACCCGGATATATAATGCTGGACGGTTCCAAATCCATTACCGAAAAACTGAGAAAATTGAATACTTCTTATCTACTTTATAGTTTTGAAGGAGGAAAACACGAACATTCGGGAATGCCTTTTGACTATTTTCCTGAAGTTTTTGAGTTTTTTAATTCGGTGTTTTTAAATGAAGAAAAACAGCAAACTGAAGTCTGGAAATAAAAAATTACCCGGAATTAAACTGAAAGAATTATAACAGAAATGATTTCGCTCCGTTGGAGCTCTGTTGCAGTTTTGCTCATTTTTCTATAAATATCCCACCTCGCTGAGGCTTTATAAAGAGAAAGCCCCGTAGGGGCAGAATATCTATAATGTCCTAAATGTATTTTCCAAAAGCGCTCCAGAGGAGCATAGATACCGGGTTATATTTTCCTTGTAAAACCCTATAACAAAAAAATCCCGCCGAAGCAGGATTCAATATCCGGAGATAGTAGGGTATCACCCGGATTTTAGCATTAATAAAAATCTACTCCCCTACAGTAAAACTTCCCGTAAATTCGTGATCTGAACTTCCGGCCACGAAAAATTCGAATTCGCCAGGTTCAACTACAAATTCCAAATCTGCATTATAGAATTTCAAATCTTCTACAGTGATTTCAAAACTCACCTCTTTAGATTCTCCTTTCTTTAAACTTATCTTTTTAAAGGCTTTTAATTCTTTCATTGGCGGTGTGATACTTCTTACTTTATCGTGCGTGTACAATTGCACCACTTCCTCTCCATCGTATTCACCGGTATTGGTAATTGTGGTAGTGATGGTAATGCTTCCGGATTGACTTAATTCATCTGAACTCGCTGTAGTTTCCCCATATTCAAATTCGGTATAGGAAAGTCCGTAACCAAAAGGTAGTTGCGGTGTATTTTCAACATCTAAATAATTCGATTTGAATTTTTCAAATTCAGATGGTGATGCTGCCGGCCTTCCGGTGGTTTTCATACTATAATAAATTGGGATCTGACCAACATTTCTGGGCCAGGTAGCCGTTAATTTTCCTGAAGGATTATAATCTCCAAAAAGCACATCGGCTATCGCATTCCCTGCCTCCACACCGGGATGCCATACTTGCAGGATACTTACCGGCATTTCCATTTCTTCTGAAATCACCAACGGGCGACCACTCATAAGCACTAAAACCACAGATTTCCCGGTTTTTACCAGTTCTCTTATCATGTGCTTCTGACTTTCAGGAATATTAAGGTCCGTTCTGCTGGCGGCTTCCCCGCTCATTTCAGTCGCTTCTCCAACCACGGCAACAATTACATCGGCATTTTCAGAAACCTCTAAGGCTTCTTCCAGCAAGGTTTCCGGCGATTCCTTCGAAATCTCAATACGCGGACCAAAAACATTTACATTTTTAGCAAAAGTGGTATCGTTACTTATATTGGCGCCCTTCGCATAAGAAATTTTAGCATCTGGAGCTACATTTTTTATACCTTCCAGAACCGGAATTGAAAGCTGTGGATCCCCGGTTGGCGCCCAGGTTCCCAGCATATTATTCTTATTATCCGCCAATGGTCCTACCAAAGCAATTTTTGCATCTTTAGCCAATGGAAGTGTATTTCCGTGTTTATTAAGCAGCACAAAGGATTGTCTCGCTGCCTTTCGCGCTACTGTTCTGTTTTCTTCGGAAAGAATATCCTTTTCGGGCCTGCTTTCATCCGAATATAAATAAGGATTATCTAAAAGCCCAAGTTTGTGTTTGGCTTCCAGAATTCTACGAGCTGCTTTGGTAATTTGTTCTTCGGAAACTTTTCCTTCATCTACAGACTTTTTCAAGGTGGTTAAAAAACCTTCGCCAACCATATCCATATCGAGTCCGGCGTTGATAGCTAAAGCCGAAACATCCTGAAGATCTCCCATGCCGTGGGCGATCATTTCATTTACCGAAGTATAATCTGAAACTACAAAGCCTTCAAAACCCCACCGGTCACGAAGTAAATCGGTAAGCAGCCATTTATTTCCCGACGCCGGAACCCCGTGAATATCATTAAAGGAAGTCATCGCACTGGCTACACCCGCATCTACCGCCGCTTTGTAGGGTGGCAAATATTCATTGAACATTTTAATCTTGCTCATATCAACCGAGTTGTAATCCCGGCCGGCTTCAGAAGCTCCATAAAGCGCCAAATGTTTTACCGTAGCTATCATCGTGTGTGGCGCGGTAAAGTCGTCTCCCTGGTAGCCTTCTACCATGGCTTTGGCGACCTGAGATCCCAAATACGGATCCTCCCCGGCACCTTCTGCTATTCGGCCCCATCTCGGGTCGCGAGCTATATCAACCATTGGTGAAAAGTTCCAGTTAATTCCATCAGCCGTCGCTTCTTTTGCTGCTATTTGTGCGGTTTCTTTTATCAATTCCATATCCCAGCTGGAGGAAAGTCCAAGGGGAATCGGGAAAGTGGTTTTATAACCGTGAATAACATCAGACCCGATTAATAACGGAATTCCGAGACGGGAATTTTCAACCGCAAGCTTTTGTGCCTGTCTAACTTTTTCGGGACTGGAAACACCAAAAACGCCTCCAACATTACCGTTTCTTATTTTCGTTTCCACATCTTCACTCACCACAGATCCTGTAGCAACACCTCCTCCGGGAGTAAGTAAATTAAGTTGTCCTATTTTTTCTTCCAGAGTCATTTTCTCTAGTAATTCCTCTACTTGTGGAACTTTTTCCTGTGCGTACAGACTTGAAACTCCTATAAAAAAGAGCAGAGCGACTGACAGATTAAAATTTTTCATACTGGTTATTCTTTATAAATTGATAATTATTTATTTCACTTCCTGGACTTCAGTTTTTTCTGAAATCCCATTTTCATTAAATGCTTCAATACTGAAGTAATATTTGGTATCACGATCCAGGTTGCGCATAAAATGTTCGTTTTCATCATAAATTAACCAGGAATGGTATAATTTATCTGGTGCGATACCCCAGCGAATATTATAGCCCTGGGCTCCTTTCACGGGATCCCAAGTAAAAGACGCGTCCCTTCGATCTTCCTGACGGGTGATTTCGAAACCTTTTACTTTTGCCGGCTTCTTACCTAAACCTTTACCAAAAACCCTGATTTCTGATAAAGCCAGGTTCTGTCCCGGTACCTCAACATTATTGTAACGCACAAATTTCCCTCTTACCGGTTGGCTAAGCGTGAGGTAGGCATTCGGTGCATCTTCATAACTTTCACTTCTATCTACAACCGTTTCCCAGTTTTCCCCATCTTCTGATACTTCAAGGGTGAACCTGTGGCGCAGGCCCTCGGTACGGGTATAAATGCCCGATTCTTCATCGTGAAAATTCAGCTGAAAAGCATACATGTTTCCGGGAGATAGCATTTCGATCTCCACCCATTGCTTGTCATCATTAGCCTCGGCAACCCAGAAAGATTTCGGACTTTCATCGGTTAATAATTTCGAAATGATTTCCCCTTCGCTATTTTTTTCCAGCGGCATTTCGGTAATGTCAAAATCCCCATCGGTGGAAGTACTTTTGCTTGTCTGCTTCATAGAAGAAGAAACTGTGGCTTTCCCTTTATAAGAAAGTAACATCCATCCATTATGAAGTCCAGCTTTTGTGGGATGATCTGGTCCAAAAAGCGGATAATCTCCATAACTGGTAATGCTGTACATCAGACCTTCCTCATCAAAATAAGTGGGAAACATAGATAACCTGCGTTCCCAATGAGAATTGGAAGCAAGGGCAACGGTAGCGAAATGCCAGTATTGCCCGTTGGTTTGTTTCATGGTCACTCCGTGGCCTGCTCCATTAGCAAATCCGCCCGGTTTGAAACTCATAGGATTATTTTTCATGTATTTAAAAGGCCCAAGCGGGCTTTCGCCCACATAAGCAGCATCGGCATAAACGTTAAACTGCGTACCGGGAGCTGCATACTGCAAATAATACTTGCCATTGTGTTTGGTCATGGAGGCACCTTCCATGTATCCTTCTTTTAAAGTTGGGTGATAATTATTTTCCCCAAAGCGTTCCCAGCCGTGTTCTTCTTCCACCAGGTTAATAAGTTCTCTTTGTACTCCGGTTTCCAGAAAACGATCGTCTTTATCCAGCATTTTCACCTTAAGCGGATGTACATTTGAAGAACCCCAATACAAATAGGTTTCCCCATCATCGTCTATAAATAATTCTGAATCCTGAATATTATTGGAAATGGAAGCGGTTGGTTTCCATTTTCCGCTTTTTGGATCATCGGTGTACAGAATACTTCCATAGCCCGCCGGATCGCCTGCAAAATATACGAGCGAATCTTTATAATTGAATGCCGTCGGGGCGTTTGAACCCTCAAAAAACCATTTCTCCGGTTTTATGAATTCCCAGTTAATTAAATCTTTAGAATGCCAGTAACCAAAGGAACGGGTGACAAACATGTAATATTCACCCCGATATTCAATTACCGCAGGATCTGCACCGGAACGGTAGGATATATTTTTACTTGAATTATAAACCATATAGGTATAGTCTATATCCAGGGGATTGATATAAGTTTCCGGAACCACTTCCTGTGCCTGAATTAGGTAACCGAATAATAAAACCGTGGGTGTAAGAAGGCTTTTAAAAAATTTCATCTTTTCTGTTTTAAACAGCTTAATAAATGTCAGATTGTTTCTCCTATTGCGCTCGCGTATGGGAAAACAGCCAGGGCAATAAATTAGGTTCGGCAAAAGCTGAATCCCAACTATTATGATTGTCGTCTGGATAAAGTGAAAGCTTGGCATTACCGCCATAATGATTAATGGCTCGAGCCATTGTTTCTGAATACTTTGGAAGCACTACATCATCTTTTTTTCCGTGGAAAAGCCAAATATTGAAACCTTGCGGATATTCCTTAGCTATTTCCGGATTTGCACCGCCGCAAATAGCAAAAGCTGCAGTGAACATTTCTGGTTTCTTGTAAATAAGCTCAAAGGTTCCCATTCCCCCCATCGAAAGTCCGCCTAGGTAAATTCGGTCTTTATTTACATAATCTTTGGAAGTGATTTCCTCCATTAAATCCATCACCAGTTGCAAGGATTTAGTAGCCGGTTCTTTATTTATAAAATCAAATTGCATAGGAATGGTATCCCGGTTCACCTCAACTTTAGCCCAGTAATCATCTTTGGGGGCCTGCGGAAAAATCACAATCGCCGGAAATTTCTCCTGATTATTCAGAAATAATTCACTTCCGTGGGTTAATTGAGCTTGGTTATCATTACCTCTCTCCCCTGCCCCGTGTAGAAATAAAACCACCGGATATTCCTTTTCCTCAGAAAAATCCTTCGGAAATAAAATGCGGTACTTTAAGGTATCAGTATTCTTTATAAAATTTTCTTTCTTAAAGGCTTCCTGATCTTGAGCTGTAACTGACAATGGCAGCACTAACAAAAAACAAACTAAACTGTACAAATATGTTTTTTTCATTATTTTCTTTTATTTAAACCTCAAAGGTTTCGGAAACCTGTGAGGTTTGGTGTGAATTATTTCGGTTTTATTTTTTTATCCTGTACTTATTGGAAAACTTTATTTCAATTATTTGCAATTATTTGAACAATACGTTTAAAAAATCCTACTATAATACAGAATCTGAAGTACAAGCATCAAAAAGTATAATCTAAAGACCAAATTCCTATTGAAACCAATCCCTTGAAATTATTCCGAAACATTAAATCCTAAATTTTCCAATCCTTTTTGTACTTCCGGAGCGCCCATAAACAAGTCCCAGATAAGACCGGAGCGATAATTTTCTATCATTACAACTTGAGGGCCCTGGTCTATAGCCAAATATTTTGGGGCAACCCAATTTTCGCCCTCAAGACTATATGCGTCGTAAAATCCGGCCGGCCCCCAAAGCAACTCATTTTGATCTTCAAAGAAATATCTCATAGCGCCCAGGGAAAGTTCCGGGGTATACGGAATTGAACTAATTGCTGCGGTTGGAGAAACCACTCCTTTGTCATCATCTGGCGAATGCGCGGTATAACCTATTCCATCGTCTTCATTTCGGGTATAACTGGCGGTTAAGCCCCAGGAATTTTCATTGTAAGTTTCAAAATCATTAGGATTCTCTTGCGTGTATTCATAGTTGATCTTTGTGTGATTTACATTCAAATCCCAGTAATTCGCATATTTATCTTCAAGACCTTTTGGATTTAATCCTAAGTAAGAATAGTGCGCCCAAAAAAGAGGACCAGCTTTATCACCGCGGGTATTGTGCTTTAAAATAAGGGGAATTCCGTATGCTTCTTTATCGGTCACAATATCTCCACCTCGAGCCCAACCTTTGTGATAAGCGGAAGGTTCAATAGCGTGATCGGGAGAAGAAGCAGCCATTACATAAGTGATCAAACACTCGTTATAACCTTCAATCATAAAGTCCATTTCCCACTCATAATCCGGTGACCAGTGCCAGTAAAGTCCGTCTTTATTGTTTGTGTACCATTCCCACTCTATACCCTTCCAAAGTTCGTCGTATTTGGCCGCAACAGCTTGTTCTTCTTCGTTACCGTTCTTTAAATATTCCCTAACCACGATAAAGCCCTGGGCTAAAAATGAAGTTTCCACAAGGTCTCCCCCATTATCTTTATCACTAAATGCCTGGGTTTCTCCGGTTTCCCCGTTTAACCAGTGCGCCCAAACCCCGTGAAATCTGGGAGCATTATCTAAGAAATTGGCGATCTTATCTAAACGAGCAACGGCTGAGTCCCGCGGAATCCATTCCCGTTCCATCCCGGCAACAATGGCCATTAATCCAAAACCGGAACCTCCGGTTGTTACTACGTGTGCGTCGTCTTTTGGGTATTCCCCATCAGGATGGTAGCGTTCCCGCGCCATTCCTGAATTTGGCTCGGCATAATCCCAGAAATATTTCAGGGTTTGCTTCTGTACTGTGTCCAGTAAGGCTTCCTCTGAAAGTGTTTCTGAATCAGGTTCTTTTTGTTCTATTTTTTCCTTATCAGATTCGTTCTTACAGCTGAAAAGGATAAGACTGATAATGAGAAAGCTTAAGATTGATTTATAGTTAGTCATCATTATATAATTCTAAATTTTCGGTATTAATAATTGAAACCCAGTTTATCCAGGCCTGCCTGAATTTCTTCATCTTGCATAAAAAGATCCCAGAGCAAACCGGTTCTGTAATTTTCTATCATTGAAATTATTGGTCCCTGGTCTATAGCCAGGTAACCATTGGCCACCCAATTTTCTTCTTCAGAGAAAGCATCATAAAATCCGTAGGGTCCCCAAAGTTCATCGCCCATTTCTTCATAGAAATAGCGCAGGGCTTTCATAGACTCTTCGGGAGTATAAGGAAAAGAAGATAAGGCTGCTGTAGGTGTTATTACACCCAAATCGTTATCCGGGCTGTGCGCCGAATAGCCTTCGTAATTATCGCTGGCTGTAAATCCCCAGCTGTTTTCACCATATCCTTCAAAATCCTTAGGATTATCTATGGCATAATTATAATGGATAAGACTATGCGCTGTATTTTGTTCCCAGTAATTAGCATATTCATCGCTTAAATTTTGAGGATCGAGACCTATAAAAGAATAATGCGCAAAAAAGAGCGGACCACCGTATGAAGGTCCCAACGGAAGATCTATCCCGTAATGCTGCCGGTTGTTCACCATATTACCGTTAGAAGCCCAACCCTGATGGTAGACTTCCGGATCAACAGAATGAGTTGGTGACGCCGAAGCAAGCACATAAACCATTAGAGACTCATTCCATCCCTGGATTTTTAAATCTTTCTGAAAACTATAGGTTGGGGACCAGTGCCAGTAAAGCACATTTTCACCCTGCGTATACCAATCCCATTCTACAGCTTCCCATAATTCAGTAATTCTTTCGGTGATATTTTCTTCTTCAGCAAAATACTCTCGGTTAATTAGCAATCCCTGCATAAGAAAAGCAGTTTCAACCAGGTCACCACCATCATCCATATCGCCGAATTGACGGGTTTGTGCTACATCATCTAAATACCAGTGAGAAAATGCACCGTGATAGGTGGGAACTTCCTCTAAAAAGTCGAGGATTTTGTCAAGCCTTTCAACGGCTTCAGCTCTGCTTATCCACCCACGTTCTACAGCGACCGGGAATGCGGCAAGTCCAAACCCGGAACCCCCTGTAGTTACAATATTTCTTCCCTCGCCTCCATAGGCATCGGCTTGCGAACGTTCTCTGGCTAAACCGGAATTAGTACCCGCAAAATCCCAAAAATATTTAAAAGTTTGTTCCTGAACTTTATCCAGTAAATCTTCATCACTCAATTTTTCTTCCTCTTCATTTTCTGAATCCGGATCAAAAGGTTCCTGATAGCCGGGACCATCATCACTGGAGCAGGAATAAAAAATTAGCATTAATCCTATAAAATATAAGCTCTTAAGCATCTTGAGTATTTTTAATGAAGGAGAAAGTAACATCTGAATTTTCAAAAATTTAAGGTGCATAAACCAGTCTCACTAAATGATAGTAAGATGAAAAGGTTCCGACTCTAATTAGAGCCGGAATCATTCTTAAAATTTATTCTCCCATTGCGGCTTCAACCTCCTCTGCAGTCAGAGCTTTGTTATAGAAGCGTAGATTATCCATATAACTTAGATCGGCAAGGTGATCCCATCCCGTGAATCTTGGAGCACCAGACATAATCGAAACGATATTGGTTCCTGTCCAGTCTATTCCGCCGGGCACATCACCGGTATTAACCAGTTCGCCATCCAGATAAATATGACTTTCAGTTTCGGTGATTACAAGGGCAACGTGTACCCATTCTCCCGCAGCTACATCTATCACACCGCCATCATTCCAACTATCGGCAGAGCCATTTCCAACATTGGCTTTAATTCGCTGTTCGTCGGCATTTCCCTCTCTAAAGAGACGGAAACCACTGGTTCTGTTATTTTGTGCATCTGGGTTTTCTTCATCTTCAGGACTAATAGTGATGATTCCTGCACGCTCTGGATCGGCATTAACTTTATACCAGAAAGTAGTACTGAATTCTTCGCTTAGAAGTCCGTCAGAAGGTAATTGAAGATATGAACCTTCGGTACCTGCATAAGCATTGTTGCCTTCTACACTTTCTCCTGCAAAGCCGGGAGAACCTACTTCTGTAACTTCCCGATTGGAAACCATATCTCTATAATCTCCATTAAATGGCATGTGCAATGTAATTGAAGAGGCATTAATTAAAGCCTGAATATCTTCCTGGGTTAATGTCGTATTGAATAGCCGAAGTTCATCAATTTTACTATTAATATCAGACCTGTGATCCCAATAACTAAAGGTATCTCCGCCTGCTCCAATGGTAAGTTGTTCTACTCCCGTCCAATCTATAGCTGCGGTCATTGTCCCGGTATTTACCGGCATCCCATTAAAGTAAAGTATAGTTTCTGTTGGAGTTACGCTGAAAGCAATATGTACCCATTCATTATTAGTTACATTTATAATTCCACCATCATTCCAGCTTTCCCCGGTACCCGTTCCAACGTTCATTTTGATAGTTTGCTCTTCCGCTGAACCTTCTCTAAATAAACGGAAACCCTGCTGACGACTTTCACTATCTCCGGAACCTTCGGCACCTGCTACTAAAATCCCTGCACGATCAGCTTCATCGGTATTTACTTTATACCAGAAAGCACCACTAAATTCACTACCAAGGTTTTCCTGGTCCAGCGGCACATCTATATAAGATTCAGCCACTCCTTCGTAGGCTCCTGTTCCCAGGAAGGCATCACCGGAAATAGCCGGATCTCCTGTTTCATCGGCCATATAAATATTTACCAGTTCGGTAAAATCGGCATCAAATGGCATATAGAAAAACTCTCCGGCATATTTTGGAGTGTAAGGAGGTTCTTTACTGAAATTCACCGTTTTACTTGTAGTATTTCCGGCAATATCTGTAGCATTAATAGTTAAGGTATGTTCCCCATTGGTAACATTCTCAAAACTTACTTCTTCCTTTACTATACGATAGTCAAGAAATTCATTAAAAGTTGCAATTTGATCTCCATTTACCAGGACTTCAATCATATCCACTTCAATATCATCAACTACCTCAAACCTAATGTTTATTGAGGCTACGGGTTCAGGTACCTGAATTGTAGTCCCTTCATTAGGATAATTAATGGTTACCTCGGGAGCACCGGCATCCTCACCCGGATCAACCTGGGTTAACGGATCTATTCCATCGTACTCACAGGAAGTGAGTAGAAGGATGAATGAAAATATTCCGAAATAATATTTATTGATTTTTTTCATTGTTTTTTAGTTTAATTCAGACAAAATATCGTTCATCACAGTATTTCTGTCTACTGCTGTGGCCTCAATAGGTAAGGCATCTAATTGCTCCTGTGGATATGGTAAATATTCCTTATCTGCAGTGAAATTTCTACCATCATAACTTAATTCACCGTACATATCGTGACGAATCATATCGTAAAATCTAATTCCCCACTCCATTGCTAATTCAGCGAATTTTTCATCTAAAACATCCTCGTGGGTAACCCCGCTTAACGGCGGCATACCGGCACGATCTCTCACCGTATTCACAGCTTCATCGGCAGAAATACTGGAACCATTTGCACCTAAGGTTATAGCTTCGGCATACATTAGCAACACTTCGGCATAGCGAATTATAATCATATTTTTTCCGGCGCTATAATTATTTCTTCCATCAGTAAGTTGAGTTGATGGCAGGTAGTGTTTACCACTGGCAAATTTTGCACGGGCATAGTCGTTAATTACATCCCCCGAAGGAGTTGTATTCGAAACGAATCCCGGTACTTCTACACCCTCGGCTTCTAGATCTGCAATACCTCTATCGGTAAAGAGCACACTTGTTTCCAGCCTGGTTTCCTCTCCGCGATCTATCATGAATTCTATCCATTTATTACTGGGTTCATAAAAGCCCCAACCACTCTGCGCGTTTTCACGAGCGGGCGTCCAGTTTTGTGGACCAAAAGGTGAGTATTCGTGATACAATTCACCCCCGGCTTCAGTTCCATAATCTGAATATTGAATTTCAAGTAGACTCTCATTACTTAGTTCGCCAGGATCCTTAAAGAGTTGGTAGAAATCTGGGTAAAGAGAAAATTTCCCTGAACTTATAATAGCTCCGGCAGCATCGGCTACTTCCTGATAATTCTCTAATTCCTGATGAGCAAGGGCCTTAAGGGCATAGGCAGTATATTGCGTAACTCCTCCCTGAATATCGGTACGCTCGTTTGGCCGTGCGTCTGGAAGATTTTCTATAGCCATATCCATTTCATCAGAAATAAATTGCATTACATCTGCTTTTGAAGAAACTCCCTGTTCCAGTTCTTCCTCTGGCTGATTGGAAGTTATAATAAATACCTCTTCCCAGGTTCTGGCCAGGTTAAAATGAAGATAAGCTCTCAATACTTTTATCTCAGCAATATATTGATCTGCTCTATCTATATCCTCGGCATCAGCAAACTCTTTAAAGCTTTCCAGCTGTAAAATTGCGCTGTTCATATTAACAATATCATTATAATGAACATTCCAAAGCGAATTATACATCCAATAGCCTTGGTCATACTCATACCTGTCGGTATCTGCAAACTGTTGCTGGTCTCCCAAGCCACCTGCGTTTACGTCATCACCTCTTACCCCTAACAAAAGCGGTTCTTCCCAACCACGGGTTGCAAATTCGTAATAAGCACCAATTAGAGGCTGTACCATATTACTGGCATCGGTAACGTCTAGATCCCCGGTATCTAATTGCCCTTCTCTTTCTTCAAGTTTATCGGTACAGGAATTAACTCCGAAGCCCAAAATGAGACACAGGAGGAAAATTTTTGTGAAACTATATCTTTTCATAATCATTTTTTTAGAATTTTAAATTAACACCCATAGTGTAAATTGCTGGAACTGGGTATGTTTGCCTATCTACCCCGTCTGCTACTTCAGGATTAAAACCATTGTAGTTAAAGAATGAAAATGGTTTTTCAGCAGTGAAATAGATTCTTGTTTCCGGTAAACCTGCTGCTTCAATATTATAAGCTATCTGAATATTTTGAATGCGGAAGAAATCTCCATCTTCTACCCAGAAATCACTTAAACGTTGGTTCCAGGCTTTACGTAGTCCTGCTGATGAAGGATAGGTATTACTTGTTCCTTCTCCGTGCCACCTGTTAATTGCAAGATCGGCATCAATATTTGTATCCTGGGTATAAATAATCTCACCTCGTTTTCTATTTAAAATCTTATTACCGGCCTGGCCATAAAAGTCCATTGAAAAATCAAAGGCTTTATAGCTAACCCCGATATTACCACCAAAAGTATATTTCGGTAAGAAAGATCCCAGGATTACCCTGTCGGAATCATCTATAACTCCATCACCGTTTTGATCTCTATAAATTAAATCTCCGGGGACAAGGTCGTTTTCTACAGCAACAGGATCGGCATCTATTTCCTGCTGGTTTTGGTAAACACCAATTCTTTCATATCCATAAAAACCAAGTAATGGACCACCAATAGTAGTTCGCTGTCTAAATTCAGCCGAACCGGAATCGATATATCCTCTTTCATCTTCAATTTCGAGAGCTTCATTTTTAAGCGTAGTAAAGTTTGCACCTATTCTAAAGCTAAAATCTTCAGTAACCTGTTGATTCCAGTTTGCCACAAGCTCTAAGCCTTCGTTTCTTATTACTCCCGAGTTTCTATCAATACTTCTGTTAACAATTGGAATAAAAACCGGAAGAATTGCATCGTGGGTATCACGTATATAATAATCGGCATCAATAGATAACCTTCTATCGAATGCTTCTAGATTTAAACCGAAGTTATATTCTTCAATAACCTCCCAGGTATTATTAGAAAATACACTGGTAGAAGTTAAACCTGTACGAGGTTGATCGCCTATTGGTGCAGTTACGACTTCAATAGTATTAGATCCGGCACTTGCCGCTACATTATCATTACCCAATTTCCCCCAACTGGCTCTTAATTTAAAAAAATCTATAAGGTCATTATCTACAAGAAATTCTTCTTCAGACACTACCCATCCTAAACCAACGGAAGGGAAATAACCCCAGGGATCTAAAGTAAATTTTGAAGATCCATCAGCTCTAAATGTACCATAGAAAATGTATCTATCTTTAAATGTATAGGCTACCCTACCAAAGTATGAAAGTCCGTAATACCTTCTCCCCAGTTCTTCTACGTTATTAGCAAAAGAATCAGGATCGGCAAAATCCAGGTACCAACTTGTTTCGAGCCCAACTCCTGATATATCAAAACCAGTAGCTTCAAATTCGTTGCTAGCTTCATCCCTAAATGATGTACCGGCCATTAAAGTTAGATCGTGATCACCAAAAGTATCTTCATAAGTCAACACATTATCCCAGTATTGGTTAGAGAAATTATTGTTTTCTCTTTTAATACTCGAACGTCTTTCAAAATTATTCCCTAATGTATATGGAAGATTCACTTCACGTACTTCTATACTGGAATAATCGTGACTGTAGGTAGTTTTAATGTCTAATTTATCTTCTATTAATTCATACTGTAAAAAGGCAGAAGTAAGTTGTTTTCTTATTTTTAACCTATTCTCATTATAAGCAAGATCCTGAAATGGGTTTTGCGTACTTCTGTATCCAAGAAGTTGAGCGTTGGAGTAGCGTGTAGGGCCGGCTTCTGTATTGGTTTCGTCTATAACCGGCATGGTAGGTACTGCAAAATAAGCTCTAAACCAGGCTCCGTCCTCTGGAGCATGTTTGGTAGCATTACTGAAAATTGAGTTAACTCCAATTTTTAAACGATCGGTAAGATCTATATCTACTTTAGACCGAATATTAAAACGTTCGTAATCGTTTTTCATATCAAGAATCCCTTCTTGACCGGTATAGTTTGCACCAACCGCATAAACTACACTTTCGCCTCCACCTGAAGCAGAAATACTATGGTTTTGGATTAAGCCTTCTCTCAGAATTTCCTTATACCAATCGGTATTCACTGCGGGAACGTTAGGGTTTATACGGCTACGGCCATAACGTTGAATTGCATTTTCAATAAATTGAGCATCAGGTGCAGACCCAGATTCCCTTGCCATAGTAGCAAATTGCTCTGTATTGGCAAGTTTCATAACATTCTGTGCACGTTGAAAACCGGTATAACCATCGTACTCAAATTGAGGCTTTTGGTTTTTTCTACCTGATTTTGTTTCAATAATCACAACGCCGTTCGCTGCCCTTACTCCATAAATAGCCGAAGAAGAAGCATCTTTTAGAACGTTTATAGACTTAATATCTTTGGTGTTTAGAAAGTCAATATTATCATACAAAACATCATCTACTACATATAGTACATTAGTTCCATCTCCAAAGGTGCCCAGACCTCTAATTCTTACAGTAGGAGATTCTCCGGGTGAACCGGAGTTAACAATTTGTACCCCGGAAACTTTCCCCTGTAATGATTGCATTACGTTAGCGGTAGGTGTTTTTTCAATTTCTTCAGCAGACACCGTGCTAATGGAACCCGTTAAATCTCTTTTCTCCTGGGTACCATATCCAATCACAACAACTTCTTCTAGCTGATCGGCATCTTCTTCCAGTGAAATTGTATACTCATTATTTTCACCCACCGTAAATTCCTGCGGAATAAACCCAAGGAAAGTTACCCTTACGGCATCACCAACTTCAACATTATCAAGACTGAAATTCCCATCAAAGTCGGTTACATCAAAAATCTCTTTGTCAATAACCTTTACTTCGGCTCCCGGTAAAGGCATATCATTTTGGTCTGTTATGATCCCTGTAATGGATTTGGTTTCCTGAGCAAATCCAAAACTGGATAATAAGACCATACAAATGGCAAATAATTTTAATTTCATACGGTTGAATTTTTACTGAATTTTAACAGAAAGATACAACCAAGCTTAGTTTCTACGCAAACGTTATAGTACACTACTGCTACATCAAAAAAATTAAGGTTTTATATTATTGATATACAGTTATTTAAAAGTTTTTTGATGTAAATTTTTAACAAAGCGTTAAACCGATGATGTAGTAATGATGTATTTCATTTATGTTAAATTTGAAGGATTAAAATAAGAACTTAGAAATTTTTTATTAGAAAATTCGTCAGGTTTTCCTTTTTATCCAAATTCATCTTTTTTCTGAGGCGGTAACGATGTACTTCTACCCCTCGTACTGAAATTCCCATTAAAGGAGCAATTTCCTTTGAAGTAAGATTCATTTTAAGATACGAGCAAAGCTTTAAATCTTTGCTGGTGAGATGTGGATAGCTATCCAGAATATCCTTAAAGAAATCCTGGTGCAGCTCATTAAAATTAGTTTCAAAAACCTGCCATTCGTCCTTATTTTTTATAGCACGGTTTATTTTGTTCAAAATATGCTTCATTTTAAATTGATTAGGGAAACTACCTTTATCCTTATTCAATTCATTTTGAATTTCCATCAACATTTCATTCTTTTTTGCAGCTACCATGGTGGTATTAGCCAACTCTTTTCTTTTTAAAGTAATCTGATTTTTCAAACGTTCTTTTTCAAGATTATTAAGTCGTTCCTGGTGCTCCTTTTCAAACTTTTCTTCCAACACCCGCTGGTGCTTTCTAAGTTTCAGCTGGTTATACCAATAAACCAAAACCACCAGTGATAAGATGATAAGCATATACACTAGTTTCATTAGGTTTGATAGGTACCACGGCGGGTTAATACTAAAATTAAAACTGTTCTTTTTTGCAATTTTAGCTTGTGGTCCTACAGCAAGAAGTTGTAGCTGATAATCGCCATGATTAAGGTTCTGCAGATTTATTACCCCATTCTTAACTTCACCGCTCAGCGTGTCTTCTCCCCTTAAACGATAGCGTAAACCCATTGCTTCAGAAACTGGAAAAGAAGTATAAATATTTAGCTCCCGGGAACTTTTATAAGGAACTTCGGGATTATTTTCAAGAGAATGGCGCCTTTCAAGATCAAGAAAACCCTTAACAGTAGGTTTACTAATATGAACCTCGTCTAAATTATTCACAAATTTGGCCAGGTCTATCCTTGCAAAGCCATCATTTAAAGCAATATAGTAGAGCGAATCCCCATTTTTTAAAATTTCCTCATAATTCTTTACCAGTCTGTTATTCAGATTTCCGGGAGCAATCACTATATTTTTATCATCAAAATTGGTATACTTAAGGGAGTTATTTTCGGTATGGCTGAACCAATAGGAATCTCCATCTTTCAGTAACATTTTATGCTTTCTAAAAGCATCCAATTCTTCAAAAACCAATAATGAATCTTTAAAGGAGTTATACTTAAACCATTGGTCTCCATTAAAAACCGCTATTTGGTTATTAATTAAAAAGACATTGGTATTAATACTGTTGCCACCATCGGGTATATTGATTTTATCAATAAACTGAGTCTCCCTAAAGCTATTTTTTAAACCTACCCTGTAAAGACCTTCGTAAGGATGGGCAGCCCAAAGGATGCTTTCATTTTCAAAAACCACATTTTTAACCGGAAAATTTAAGCTATCAAGGCTATAAATACTATCATCCTTTTGGCTCAAATTGCGGATTCCGGTATAACTGCTAATCAAATACTCATTTCTGCTGTAGGGCAGGTTACTGATCTTAAAACTTCCGGTAGATGTCTCCACAGGCATCAACCTATCCTGCAATAGGTAATAGGTTCCTGTGTTATGATTTACATATAAAGTATCATTTAAGATTTCAAGATTCCAGGTATGCCCCTCAGCTCCATTGATAATCTCAAGCTGATTATTACTAAAAGTATAAACCCCGGTATTACTGGCCAGGATCATTTTATCCTTATGAAAAACAAGATCATATACAGCTCCTAATTCCCCGGTATCATCGGTATAAAATTCTACGGGAGAATCAATTTCTATCCGGTCAATCCCGTTATCAAGTCCTAACCAGATATTACCTTGTTTCTCTACAAACCCAAGGATGGTATTATTCTGAAGTCCGCTATTTCGATTAAAAATAGTATGAGACTGGTTTGTCTCATCATAATTTATAATTCCATTCTTAACGGTACCTAAGAGGAGTCTATGCTTATCTAAGGTCATTACATGATTAAGTTCAGAACTTTTTAACTCTTCCATCAATTCTGGATCATCAAGCAAGATGCATATATTGCCGTCATACTTAAAAAGTTTCTCCCGGGTACCAATAATAAGGTCATCTCCCTGGATTGCCATATCTACAATTATTTCTTCATCTAAGATTTCCTGATTTGGCAACTTTTGTAATTCATTATTCTCATCCAAAAAATGCAGACCATTCTTACGCACAGCAAATAGTAACTTATCCTTATAGACTAACATTTTATTGCTTATAATATTCTGAATGGGTTTTATGACCTCATTATCATATTTATAAATCGCGCCAAAAGATCTAAAGTAAATATCCCCGTTAAATTCCAGGATTTCCCAGAATTCTTCACTCTGCATCGCGTACTTCCCCAGTTTTGGAATAAGCGAGGTATAAAACAACTCGCCCGTAGCATCCTTCTTCCAATATCCAAATTCCTTATAGGACCCTGTGAAAATCATATCCTTATGCACAAAAACCGAACGAATAATACTACCACTGGGTAGAGGATGCAATTCCCAGGCCTGTCCATCGAAACTTAGTAGGCCCTGATTATTCGCAGCGTAAATCACGCCATCTTTATCTACATCAATATCCCAGTTCTGGCTGGCAGCTTCATAATCTGTAGAAGAATAGTTATGTATAGGTGGAGTAAGCTGCTGTGAAAACAGGCTATAATACTGAAAACCAAATAATAGAATAACTAATATTTTCAGTTGAGAAAACTTCATAAAATGTAATTGAGCAGTTTGTGTATAGGTCTAATTTAAGACAAAATTACATACTTTTTGTACTTTAGTCCTTACTCATCAAAATCTTCCTTTATGATTTCTAAGAAAATTTTTCCTTTGGTCTTCAGCTTTTTTCTAGTAGGTATTTCGTTGATTTCCTGTAAAAACAATACTTCAGAAAAAGAAGAAGATAAAGACCCGGAAACAAAACGGCCAAATATTGTTTTTATAATGACCGATGATCACGCGGCTCAGGCGATTAGTGCTTACGGCCATCCGGTAAGTAAATTAGCACCAACTCCAAACATTGATAGAATTGCTCAAAACGGAGTGAAATTCAATAATAATTTTTGTACAAATTCCATTTGTGGACCCAGCCGTGCTGTAATCCTAACCGGGAAGCATAGCCACGAAAACGGGTTTAGAATGAACGGGGAAGTTTTTGACGGTTCGCAACCCACGCTTCCCAAATTCTTAAAAGAAGTTGGGTATCAAACCGCCCTGGTTGGAAAATGGCACCTTCACGGTTTACCTGAAGGTTTTGATCACTGGAATATTCTTGTAGATCAGGGGAATTATTATAATCCCGATTTCATTAAAGGAAAAGATACTACAAGAATTGAAGGTTATGCCACAGATATTATTACCGAAATGGGCCTGGACTGGTTAAAAAACAACCGGGATGAAGACAAACCTTTTATGCTTATGGTTCAACATAAGGCTCCACATAGAAACTGGATGCCCGCTTTAAGGCATTTAAATAAATACGATTCTATTGAATTCCCTTTGCCCGATAGTTATTTTTCAGATCACGAAGGCCAGGTAGCCGCGCAGCAACAACTGCAAACCATCTATGAAGATATGTACGAAGGTCACGATTTAAAAATGAGCGTGGAGAAAGGCAGCGATTCCTTAAGGCATAATCCATGGAAAACAGATTTTGAAAGAATGACGAAAGAACAACGCGATACCTGGAACGCTGCTTACCGACCTAAAAATGATGCTTTCCACGAAGCTAATTTAACAGGTAAAGAACTGGCAAAATGGAAAGGTCAGCGCTATTTAAGAGATTATCTTGCCACTGTTGCTTCGGTAGATGAAGGGGTTGGGGAGATTCTTGATTATCTGGAAGAATCAGGTTTAGATGAGAACACCTTAATTGTTTACACCACAGACCAGGGTTTTTATTTAGGTGAAAAAGGATTTTTTGACAAGCGGTTTATGTACGAAGAATCTTTGGCTATGCCTATGCTAATGCAACTTCCCGGAGAGATTGAAGCCGGAAGTGAAATAAGTGCGCTAACGCAAAACCTGGATTTTGCTCCAACTTTTCTCGATTTTGCCAATGCAGAAATTCCACAGGATATGCAGGGAAAATCATTACGAACTTTAATGAATAATTCAGTTTCAGATGAAGATTTTAGGAATGCAATTTATTATCATTATTACGATTTTCCCGCTTTTCATATGGTGAAAAGACACTACGGGATTAGGACCAATCGTTTTAAATTAATGCATTTTTATGATAATATTGATGAATGGGAACTTTATGATTTGAAAGAAGACCCTAAAGAAATGACAAATATTTATAATCATCCAGATTATGCCGAAGTAAGAGAAGAAATGCATCAAAGCCTGGATTCCCTACAGGAAGAATATAATATTACTGATGCAGAATTTAAGACAACCCCCGAAGAAAAGGTAGAACGGGCCTATAGAAATTTTGCGAAACTTGCGGGGGAAGATCCGGAAAACTATCCTGATTTTAAAAATTAGAATTAATCCAAATTATCGGATTTTTTCCTATTTTTGAATCAACTTCACAGATTATAATGTTTGATCGAATTAAGGCTTATAAAAAATCACTTCACCACCCGCTATAGCGACCAGGAATGGATAATATATGATCTGAAACGTAAATACGGACTCTATTATAATCTACCTACCACCGATATCATCAATATTGATTTTGCTAAAAATTCGGGTTCTTCAGAAGAAAATGATTATTTCTTAGATTCCCACGAGCAGGAGTTTCAGAAATTATGGAAGAATTATTTTGAAGCTACCACCATCAAATTCCGCATAAACATTAAGCTTCATCATCAACACGTCCCCAAAAGATATTGGAAATATTTGATTGAAAAGAATCCCTTGCACAATTAAAAAATAGTTTAAATTTGTTCTTTCAACTAATTAACATATTCTAAAATGAAAAAATTATTTTTACTTTTTGCTGTTGCAACAATGTCACTTTCTATCTACTCTTGTAGAGAAACTACTGAAGAAAAAACAGAAGACGCTATGGAGTCTGCTGGTGAAGACATCGAAAATGCTGCTGACGAAGCAGGAAATGAGATGGAAGAAGCTGGTAACGAAATAGAAGCTGAAGCTGAAGAAGCTGAGCAAGAAATGGAAGAAGAAATGAACGAAGACGACAATATGTAATCGTTTCTTTGTATTAGATTCTAAAGCCGCTTTTGTAATAAAAAGTGGCTTTTTTTAGTTTAAACCAAAATCAAATTTCAATGAAAAATTTAATTTTATTATTAGTTTGCATTTTTGCGCTTAGTTTATATTCCTGCCGGGACACCACCCAGGAAAAAACAGAAGATGCCGTAGAAGCAATAGGCAAAGACATTGAAGACAATGTGAATAAAGCCGGGGAAAAAGTGAAAGAAGGGGCTAAAAAAGTTGAAGAAGGTGCAGAAAAAGTAGAAAGAGAAATAGATGAAGAAATTCACGAAGACGATAACTAATCTTATTCTTTTAAAAAGTAATTAAGGCTGTTTTGTTTTTTTGTTAACCTGAACTGGTTTTCAGATTCTAATCGAATGTTTTAGAGGAAACGTAAAACTTCAAACCAGCCTTACTTTTTACGTTCTATCACGTAATTTACCATAAGCTCCAGGGATTCGCGGTAAGGTGATGGCGGATAATCTTCAAGGATCAATAAAGCTTCACGCTGAAATTCTTCCATACGAGTTACGGCGTAATCAAGTCCATTCTTATCTTTTACAAACTGAATTACCTCTTTTACCCGCTTCTTATCTTTATTGTGATTTTTAACCGAATTAATCACCCAATCCTTCTCTTTTTTAGTCGAATTATTCAGGGCGTAAATTAAAGGCAAAGTCATTTTTTGTTCTTTAATATCAATGCCGGTAGGCTTCCCAATTTGCTCATCGCCATAATCAAAGAGATCATCTTTAATCTGGAACGCCATCCCAATTAATTCACCAAATCGTCTCATTTTAGCAATGGCATCAGAATCTGGTTTCACCGAAGCTGCTCCTAAACTGCAACAAGCAGCAATAAGCGTAGCGGTTTTTTGCCGAATAATGTCGTAATAAACGGCTTCAGTAATATCTAAACGCCTGGCTTTTTCTATTTGAAGCAATTCACCTTCACTCATTTCCCGAACCGCGACTGAAATAATTTTTAGCAGGTCAAAATCATTATTATCTATAGAAAGAAGTAAACCCTTAGAAAGTAAATAATCACCCACTAAAACGGCGATCTTGTTTTTCCATAAAGCATTTATACTAAAGAATCCACGGCGGCGATTAGAATCGTCAACCACATCATCGTGAACCAAAGTAGCGGTATGAATAAGCTCTATTACCGATGCACCGCGATAGGTGCGCTCGTTCACGCTCCCGTCAGAAACCATTTTAGCAACCAGGAAAACGAACATAGGTCGCATCTGCTTTCCTTTGCGGTTAACAATATAATGTGTTATCCTGTTGAGCAGTGCAACTTTGGAGGACATAGATTCCAGGAACTTTTTTTCAAAAAGCTCCATCTCTTTCTCAACCGGAAGTTTTATTTGGGAAATTACTTTCATTAAGCCACCAAAGATAATTATTTATAGAGAATATTCATCGGTGGTTTTTCTTTCAAAAATTAAGTGATTCTGAAGAGCGATTAAGCCGATTTATTAGCTAACTGACCACAGGCAGCGTCGATATCTTTACCACGGGAACGTCTTACCGTTACTGTAATCCCATTGCGTTCCAAAATTTGCTGATACATATCTGTAGCATTAGAAGAAGCCTGCTGAAAATTACCATCGTCTATTGGATTGTATTCAATTAAATTCACCTTACACGGTACATAACTACAGAAACGAACAAGCGCTTCAGCATCCTTTCTCGTATCGTTAATATCTTTCCAAACAATGTATTCGTAAGTAATTCGACTTTTGGTTTTAGAATACCAGTATTCCAAAGCTTCCCTAAGATCGTCTAAAGGAAAAGTTTCATTAAAAGGCATTATTTGGGTTCGCACCTCATCTATTGCTGAATGTAGAGAAACAGCAAGTTTAATCTTAGCTTCATCATCGGCCAGTTTTTTAATCATTTTTGGAACTCCAGAGGTAGAAATAGTAATTCGTTTTGGGGACATTCCCAAACCTTCTGGGGAAGTGATCTTTTCTACCGCTTTCATTACGTTATTATAGTTCATAAGCGGTTCGCCCATTCCCATAAAAACAATATTACTAAGAGGCCTGTCAAAATACAAGCGACTTTCATTATCTATAGCAACTACCTGATCATAAATTTCATCAGGATTCAGGTTGCGCATTCTTTTTAATTTTGCGGTAGCACAAAACTGGCAGTCTAAGCTGCAACCAACCTGAGAAGAAACACAGGCCGTTGTTCTGCTGGCTGTAGGAATTAAAACCGATTCTACTGTTAGTTGATCGTGAAGTTTTACAGCATTTTTAATGGTGCCATCGCTGCTGCGTTGCATTTTGTCTACCCGAATATGGTTAATCACAAAATTCTCGTCCAGCATTTCGCGGGTAGCTTTAGAAATATTGGTCATCGCCTCAAAACTGTGCGCGCCTTTATTCCAAAGCCATTCATATACCTGACTTCCGCGGAAAGATTTATCGCCATTGGCTACAAAAAATTCCTGTAGTTGAGCTTTGGTAAGTGCCCGTATGTCTTTCTTCTTATTTTTCACGCTGCAAAAGTATGAAGAATTAAAGGATTTTTAAGTTAAGCTGAAGCTAAGTGTTTTAATTTCTGATGCTAAGCAAATTAAAATTTTGATTTTAAGCATTAAAAAAATTCATCCATCACATACCTAGCTTCCGGTGAGTTTTTTTTTACACCTCTTAGGTTTGTGAATTAAATAAACCTAATTCTATTCCATTGCAAAAACACAATCAATCAAAAAGCCACAACCTAATTATATAAGTTGTGGCTTGTATTTTTAAAACTTTATGGAATTAGATGATCAACATCGCATCCCCATAAGTATAAAAACGATATTTCTCTTTTACCGCCTCTTCATAAGCACGCTTCATAAAATCGTGACCGGCAAAGGCTGAGATCATCATAAGAAGTGTAGATTTTGGAGTATGGAAGTTTGTAATCATACAATTCGCAATACTAAAATCGTAAGGAGGGAAAATAAATTTATTGGTCCAGCCATTAAATTCATTTAAGGTATGGTTAGAAGAAACCGCACTTTCCAACACACGCATTACCGTGGTACCAACAGCACAAACGCGCCTGTTTTCCAGTTTTGCCCTGTTGATGGTTTGTGTAGCTTTCCTTTCAATAAAAGCTTCTTCACTATCCATTTTATGTTTGCTAAGGTCTTCTACCTCAACCGGGCTAAAAGTTCCCAAACCTACGTGTAATGTAACTTCAGCAAAATCTACTCCTTTAATTTCCAAACGCTTTAAAAGGTGTTTAGAAAAGTGAAGTCCGGCGGTTGGTGCAGCTACAGCTCCTTCTTCTTTTGCGTAGATTGTTTGGTAGCGCTCCTGATCTTCAGGCTCAACATTACGCTTTATATATTTGGGAAGTGGAGTCTCTCCCAGGTCCTTTAATTTTTTTCTGAAATCTTCGTAAGAACCATCGTAAAGAAAACGAAGCGTTCTTCCGCGGGAAGTAGTGTTGTCTATAACCTCAGCCACTAAACTTTCATCTTCACCAAAATAAAGCTTATTCCCGATTCTAATTTTTCTTGCAGGATCTACAAGAACATCCCAAAGTTTGGTTTCAGGATTTAATTCTCTTAAAAGAAAAACCTCAATTCTGGCTCCGGTTTTTTCTTTATTACCATATAATCTAGCCGGAAATACCTTGGTATTGTTCAATACCATAACATCTTCGGGCTCAAAATAATCCAGAATATCTTTAAATTGTTTATGTTCAATTGTTTGTTCCTTCCGGTTTAGAACCATTAATCTGGCTTCGTCCCTGTTCTCTGAAGGGTACTCTGCCAATAGTTCATCTGGAAGTTCAAAATTGAAGTGTGAAAGTTTCATTCCCATAATTGCATTTTTAGAAGCGGCAAATATACAATCTCAAGATAGGGGTTGTCAAGTAATTAACGGTTTATTTGAAAAAAGCTTTTAAATTGAAGTTTTTTCAATCTTAAAACTGAGTTTTTCAAAATCTTCCCAAAATCCAGGATATGATTTTGAAACCACTTCGGCATCTTCAATTTTAAATGGAACCTTGAGTCCCAGGGGAGCAAAAGCCATTGCCATTCGATGATCATTATACGTGGCTACTGAAACATTCTCTGAAAATTTTTTCTCCGGAAGAAGTTCTAAACTGTTATTGGTGACTTTTACTTTACTTCCGAATTTCTCAATTTCAGTTTTTAAAGCTACCAGCCTGTCGGTCTCTTTTATTTTTAAGGTGTGCAAACCGGTTAGCTTACAGGGCACGCTTAAAGCAAGACAGGTCACTGAAATGGTTTGGGCGATATCCGGTGAGTTTTGAAGGTTTTCTTCAATATGTTTTGGTTTAGTTCCGGGGCGTTTTTTTAAAATAATATGATCATCTTCAAACTTGGTAGTCACTCCAAACTGCTTATAAATTTCAGCCAGGCAGGAATCTCCCTGTAAACTGGTTTTTCGATAAGTGCTTAATTTTAAATCGGCAGAATCGCTAATCGCCGCTAAACTATAATAATAAGAAGCTGAACTCCAATCTGATTCAACAGCTAAAGTTTGTCTTTCTACTTCCTGAGTAGGTTCAATTTTAATGGTATTTCCTTCAAAAACTCCTGGAATTCCTAAGCGTTGCAAGATTTCTAAAGTCATTTTTATATAAGGTGTAGAAGTAATTTCACCTTCCAAATTAATTTCGAGTCCGTTAGGAAGTGAAGGTGCAATAAGCATTAATGCTGAAATATACTGACTGCTAATATTAGCCTGAAGCGTCACACGATTTGCGGTAAGCTTTTTCCCTTTAATCCTTATTGGCGGATAACCTTCGTTTTGCTCATAAGAAATATCAGCTCCCATTTGTTTTAACGCATCAACAAGAAGTTTAACAGGACGCTCGGTCATTCTTTTACTCCCGGTTAACACTACTTCCCTGCCTTCTAAAGTAGAAAAATAAGCGGTTAGGAAGCGCATTGCCGTCCCTGCGTGGTGAATATCAACTAATTCATCTTCGCTTTTTAAAGCTTTCTGCAAATAATGGGTATCATCACTATTGGAAAGATTGCTGATCTTTAAATTTGAATATAAAGCCTGCAAAATCAGTAAACGATTAGATTCACTTTTAGAACCGGTAACTTTTATTGTACCGCTAAGATGCTTCGTGGTATTTGAAATTTTTAAGTTCATTAATTGCTAATATTAGTTTTCGGCATCTTTCTTTTTTCTTGCCCTAAACTGCCCAAACGAAATGATAAATCCATAAACAAAAGCTGCAAGAAATTGACCCGCGATAAAACGAAACAACTTCCCATCTTCCGTGCGTTCGGTAAAATAGGCTTCAAAATGAAATCCGCCGTATTCAAACAACATACTTACAATATCATATACAATTAAAAAGCCAAGGCCTAGAAACAAAACCGATTTCCAGAATGCTCTTTGCGAAATCATCTCTTTGAACTTCATTATTTTAACTTTTCGTTATTATGATGCCTGTCGTGATCTCTTTTTGTTTTTATATCCAATTTTTTATCAAAAGCTTCCTGAAGATCAACCCCGGTTTGATTGGCCAGGCAGAGCACCACAAACATTACATCTGCCAGCTCCTCACCCAGATCCTTTTCCTTATCAGATTCTTTTTCACTTTGCTCCCCGTATCTTCGGGCGATTATACGGGCAACTTCGCCTACTTCCTCGGTAAGTTGCGCCATATTGGTAAGTTCATTAAAATACCGAACTCCGTGTTCTTTTATCCAATCGTCTACTGCCTTTTGAGCGTTTTCTATGTTCATTTTATTTTTCAGCTTTTGACAAAACTATGGCTTCTGAATGTTTATTCACCATATGTCCATAGAAATTTTTAAGTCCCTCATAATCTAAAGAGGTATAAACTATATTATTTAATTCTAAAGAAGATTCAATTCTCAAAAATTTTCCACCAAAATTCACTATAAACTTAAAGATCCCATCCCCGTCCTTGAGTTTAACTATTGCGCTTTCCGGCAACGACTCAACCTCATAACCATCTGGGATAAGGAAGTTTATCACTTTAGTTTCACTGGATGGAAAGTCAAATATTATTGGATAATTGCGCTCTTCACCCTTAAAAGGATTTTCATCAAGGGCGGTAAAAACCATGGGTCTTAAATAAATTTTCTCATTTATTACCTCCATCGCGTCTCTAAGTTCAAAATTATAGCTTTGCTTAATGTCTTGCCCAATGGCGTTTTCGTTAGATATATCTATCTCAGAAATAAGAATATTCCCCTTATCTTTTTCTAAAACCTGCAGGTAATCGTTTTCCGCTAAACCTACATAACTATCTCTAAATTTTTTGGCGTGCAAACCATTAATATTGCTTAGCGATTTACCCTTCAATACCATTTCTTCATCAAATTGCATATTGAGAATAGTAGTGTTTTGGGACTTTACGCTAGGCATTAAATCTACCCAATCCGAAGAACCATCTTCCCTAATTATCCTTCCTCTCCAATTCATAGCTCTTTCAGGAAGTTCTCCTATAGCCACATTCTTATCGGTAGCATCCAGTAAAACAATATTATCCTGAGTTTCAACAGCGGCTATCACATAATTAAAACCATTTCTGGTTGGGTAAAATGGTATTCCATGAGATTTAGTACTTACCAAAACAGGATTAGCATCAAAGCCCGCGTATCTTAACATGCTTACCAGCATAAGGTTTATATCACCGGTATTACCCTTTCCATCTTTATATGCCGATTTCCCCCCATTTTCTGCCTGAAAACCTATAAAATCGTTCCAGGTTATTCTATTTTTTACATAATTATAAACTTTTTCAAGTTTCGCAGGCTGCTCCTGCGTTCCAGCCAGTAATTCATCGATATCATCATCAAAAAAATTGGTTTTGTTTACCTCTTGTTTTAAGCCGGCATCGTCGTAAATACTTTTTGCCACATGCTCCCAGGTACGGGAATAACTTTCTACTGGAGAATCAGGAAATTTGGTATACTGTAATTCCCATCGCAAATAAGCTGCATAGTTTTGAAGGTAATCTACATAAATTTCTTTTTTTAAAGGGGGAATACCATCTTTTTGAAAGTTATAGACGTTTAAGATATAATCTATGCTTTTCTGATTGTACTGTGTATTGCTCACGTGGTCGCCGCTCCTTCTTTTCTGCGTGTAATTATATCTAAAGCTTTCGCGGGATTTATCAATGGGAAAAATAATAGGTGATCTTGGGTTGTAATGCATTTTAAATCCAAAAAATTCCGGGATTTTCACTTCCGCCTCTAACCTGTCTACCGGAATTTCAAACTGAAGCGGCACATCGTCTATAGAGGTGACAAATGGGGATTTAATGGTATATTTATATTCTATTACACTACCCGCAGTTACCGCAGGCATTGTAAATTTGGTTTTTAGGCTGTATTTACTGGCCTCTTCCTGGAACACACCATTTTTTCTAAGTTTTTCATCAACCAGTTTGCCATCAATAATATTATAGGTATAGGCTTTTATATCGCTAACACTCTCCCTTTGAGAGCCATTCTGGTATACACTTATGGTTTTATTTGCCCAATCAAAACCATCTTTATTATAGATTTTTATACGCTCGTGAACATTGGTTACCAAACTTATTCCCGTATTTTTATTTATTTCATAATAAACTCTATGCTTCCTAAACAGTATTGCCGCATTAGCTTCGTCAAATGTGGGATGTTCTTTTTGCTGTACTTCTTCCTTAGAAACCTTTCCAAATTTGTAATCCTGTGCCTGAAGTAAACACACGGAAAATAAACTGATGATAAAAAAATAAAATTGTTTCATAATGATGTTAGTTACTGACTAAAACTGCCTTTTGATTGGTATTAGACTTTATTTGATTCATAAATTCACGATAAGCATTATATTCTGAACTATTCCAGCTCCCTTCATTTAAAATCAGCAGTCTTTCAACGTTTAGTTCGTTTTTAGAAATACCTGTAAGACTGGTTTTTATACTTAGTTTACCAAAATCATTTTCAATAACCACCGGTTCCGGAATAGATTCTATTTTGAATCCTGCAGGTAGTTTAAATTGGAAATTATCTTTATAGGTTTCTCCTCTGTCTATGACCAAAGGAAGTTTCCTGGACTCGTTTCTTGGTAAATTAAATGATTTAGCCGGTAAAAAATTAAGGGGAAGCAATAACCTGTTTCCGGCCTTAGAAGCAAATTTAGTTCCCTTAATCTCTAAGTTCTCAGTAAAAATTACGGACTCTCGGTTATTCACAAAAGCTATTTTCCCGATCTCCAATTCCTTTAAGTGCCCCCAATTTTCCCGGTAATAAATTTTCTGGTGATCTAACTTCTGATTTCTAATCCCGTAAGTATCTCCATAAGCAATGCCGGAATTACTACGTGTAACTTCCGCTAAAAATCCGCCATCTTCGTTTAGTTGAATTTCGCATAAACTCTCTTCGAGGTTTGATGCTGTAGAGTAATTTGGCGTGCTTATAATTTCTCCCCCTTCCGCAGAAATTTTTAAGACTTTTCTATCGTCGGTAAAATCACCCAAATAATTAAATGGAGTAGACTGGCTGGTGCATTCTAACCATACATCTTCTTCTGCTAGTGGTAAATTAAGGATTACGTGATTCCCCTGCATAGAAGCAAAATCGGGATCAATATTATTTTTTTTACCACCATAAACCACGGTATAATACGATGGTATGTTTTGGGACTCCAGCAAGGCTTTGGTGTAATTAGTAAGCGCTTTACAATCTCCATAACCCAATTTATCCACATCTGCAGCTGCCATTGGTTCCCAGCCTCCAATCCCTAATTGTACACTTATATAACGGGTATTTTCCTGAACATAGTTGTAAATTATTTCTGCCTTTTCCCTGTTAGAAATCGCCTTAGAGGTAAGTTCTTTAATCTTTAAAGTTGTTTCCTCGGGAAGGTCAGTTTTATTGTTTAACAAATAATCATACTGCCATTTTCCCAATTCTTTCCAACTGGAAGCTTTACCCTCCACTCCTACCAGGGCAAACTCATTCAGTGCCACTAAGACCTGGGGAGTAAAAGTTGAAAGATCGGGGCTTAAAACTTCATTTTTAACTGCTAAAATATTGCCGGTTTTATAAAATAATTCTGAAGTGGAATTATTCTTTTCAAGGTCCAATTCTTCGAGATTCCTTTCCTCAAACCTAAATGGAATCGCATTGAGGTTTAGGAGTTTATAAGAAGTTTTTTCTACACTGAGATTATAATTTCCAAGTGGCTTCCATGGCTGGATAAAAATTGTAGAATTGGTTTCTACTTCACTTTCATAGGCGAAGGTTAAAGGATAATCACTAATGGTATAGTTTAAATAACTAAGTCGGTTATCACTAAAGAGCGTGCCTGAACCATTAAGACTACGATCATAAAAATCTCGCTCTTTTATTTTATCTATTTTTTCTCCGCTACTGTTGTAAACAATGACTTCCTGATGTTTTATTTTGGTATTCTCATCATAAAAATCGTAAGCCTGAACGTGTTGCTCTCCATATTCATTAAGAACCGTAACGACCCGCATTGTTTTCACCCTCATTTTGTCAACGGCAAGAATAGATATTTCTATAGACTCATTACGAACAATGGCATTGGCATTGGATAGTAAGTTGGCAGGAAGTGAAGAAATACTATAATCCTGACTATAAATTGAGGAAATACCTAATTGAAAAAATAGAAACAGGAGCAAAAAAACCTTACGCATTTATCTAAAGAGATGAAGTTTAGAATCGCAAGGTATAAAATTTTAACTAATTTTAACTTTTTTCTTTAGAATCCATTAAGATTGTTACAGGCCCATCATTAATTAACTCTACTTTCATATCGGCACCAAATTCTCCTGTACCAACCCGTTTACCTAAAGTTTCTTCCAGTTTCTCGATGAATTTCTCGTAAAGTGGAACCGCAACATCAGGTTTCGCCGCTTTAATAAAACTAGGTCTGTTTCCTTTTTTGGTGGAAGCGTGTAATGTAAACTGACTTACCACAATGGCATCGCCGTCAACATCAAGTAAAGAAAGGTTCATAGCGTCATTATCATCGCTAAAAATGCGCATTTTCACTATTTTATTGCAAAGCCAATCTATATCTTCCTGCGAGTCTTCATTTTCTATTCCTAATAAGATCAATAATCCGGTACGCATCACCGCATTAATTTCGTGGTTTATTTGTACTGAGGCTTTAGAAACTCGCTGTAAAACTACTCTCATTTTTTCGGATAAATATCTGTTCTGTAATTGTCTTCTTCTCCCTCTAAAATCTGTAAATAACTTTTATAACGGCTCCAGGCAATTTCGCCCTCTTCCAGTGCATCTTTAATGGCACATTTCGGTTCTTCTAAATGGAGGCAATTATGAAATTTACAATCTTGTTTTATCCTGAAAAATTCAGGAAAATAATCTCCTAATTCTTCCCGTTCAATTTCTACCACCCCAAAACCTTTAATTCCAGGAGTGTCAATTATTCTTGCATCAAAATTTAGGTCGAACATTTCAGCAAAGGTGGTGGTATGCTGGCCTTGTTTATGCTGCTCAGAAATCTGGGAAGTTTTTAAATTTAAACCGGGTTCAATAGCATTGATCAAAGTTGATTTTCCGGTACCGCTATGGCCGGCGAACATACTGGTCTTGCCCAGCATCATATCCTTGACTTTATCTACATTTTTTCCGGTAGAGGCGGAAATTCCTATACAATCGTAACCGGCATTTCTATAAATAGCGGCGAGATATTTAATCTCAAGCAATTCATCTTCATTATAAGTATCTACCTTATTGAAAAGTAAAACCGCCTTTACGTGGTAAGCTTCCGCAGTAACCAGAAATCGGTCTATAAAAGTGGTAAGGGTGGGCGGATTGTTAAGGGTTATCAGTAAAAAAACCTGGTCTATATTGGCGGCGATAATATGGGTTTGCTTAGAAAGATTTACCGATTTACGAATAATGTAATTTTCGCGTTCATCAATTTTCTTGATCACCCCCTGTTCTGCACCTTCCTTATCTTCAATATCAAATTCCACGCGGTCACCAACAGCCACCGGATTGGTGCTCTTAATACCTTTAATGCGGAATTTTCCTTTAATCCGACAATCGTAAAACGTTCCTGCTTCACTTTTTACCTGATACCAGCTTCCGGTAGATTTATAAACGATTCCTTTCATTAATTTGTTAATCTACTCTTAAAATAACTGAATTTTGTGTTAATCTTTGATATATCTTTGATGCTGAAAAATTTAATAACATCTAAATTATGAACAAATTTACTTTTAAATTATTTATTACAGGCATGATATGCCTCTTTGCTTTTTCTGCAAATGCACAAACTCGTTTATTTGAACATCCACAGTTCGATGAGATTTCTAAGAACCATAAAAGCCTGGCAATTCTTCCGTTTGAAGCAAGTATAAAGTTAAGGCCGAAACAAATGAAAGAGATCACTGCCGAACAACTTAAGGAAATGGCCCAAAATGAAGGTCTTGCAATTCAAAACTCAATGTACACCTGGTTTTTGACCCGTCAGAAGCGTGGCAAACTAAGCCTTAATGTACAGGATCCAAAACGCACCAGAATTTTACTTCAGGATAATAATATTACAGATCCTACAAGACATACCCCGGAAGAGCTTGCTAAAATTCTAGGAGTAGACGCAGTAGTTTCTGGAACCTTTGAAACCGATAAACCTATGTCTGACGGAGCTTCCATCGCACTTGGATTATTAGTAGGCTTCTGGGGATCTACAAACACGGCTACAGTGAATATGAGCGTAAACAATGCTACTGATGGTGAATTGTTATGGAACTACAATAAGCGGGTTGCTGGTAGCCTGGGTAGCACCACTGACGCTCTTATTAATAAATTAATGAGAAAGGCCTCTCGACGTCTTGCTTACACCAATTAAAAATGAAACTTTTACAGGATTCCCGGCCGAAATCCTGTAAAAGTTATTTTGGAAAACAAGAAACTTTCTAAGCTTTCATAATTTTTTCCTGGTGATTAATGGATTCCTGGTGAACCGCTTTGAATAAACGCAGAATAAATTCTTCGCTTAAGCCGTGTTGTTCGCCTTCCAATACCATATTTCCAAGAATTTCGTTCCATCTTTTGGTTTGTAAAACCGAAACGTTCTGTGCTTTTTTCACCTTTCCAATTTCATCTGAAATTTTCATTCTTTTTGAAAGCAATTCGATCAATTGGTTATCGGCAACATCAATTTTAGCTCTTAAAGTGTTCAATTTATTTTTGAAATCTTCACTTTCTGAAACTTCTTTTCTAATTTTCAAATCTTTCATAATCTGAACAAGTGTTGCGGGGGTGATTTGCTGTGCGGCATCACTCCAGGCATCATCGGGAGTGTGATGGGTCTCAACCATTAATCCATCGTAATTAAGGTCTAAAGCGGTTTGACAAAGATCAAAAATAATATCCCTGCGTCCAGCAATATGCGACGGATCTAAAATTAGTGGAAGATCAGGGAATTTATTCTGAAGTTCAATAGCGATTTGCCATTCAGGATTGTTTCTGTATTTGGTCTTTTCGTAAGCCGAAAATCCACGGTGGATTACTCCTAAATTTTTAATATCGGCCGTATGAAATCTTTCCACAGCACCTAACCAAAGCGATAGATCAGGGTTTACCGGGTTTTTAACCAAAACGGTTTTATCGGTTCCTTTAAGGGCATCAGCAATATCCTGAACGATAAATGGGGAAACCGTAGTTCTGGCGCCAATCCATAGAATATCAACATCGTTTTCCAAAGCAAGATCTACGTGATGTGCATTGGCAACCTCAGTCGTAGTTAGCATTCCGGTTTCTTCCTTGGCTTTTTTTAACCATTTTAAACCAAGTGCTCCAACGCCTTCAAAATTTCCCGGTCTTGTTCTTGGTTTCCAGATTCCGGCACGTAAAACCGTGGCATCTGTATCTTTTAATTGATGAGCGATTTTTAAAACCTGTTCTTCGGTTTCTGCGCTACACGGCCCGGCAATTACTAACGGATGATCTAATCCGAAATCGTCCAGCCAGTTTCTTAGTTCTTTCTTGTTTTCCATAATTTAAAATTTAATCCTGATTTTTAATTTATTCCGTTTAAAATTGATTTGATATGATTGGTGCGTTGCATTTCGTTATATACCTCCTGAAAATCGTCTTTTTCAATAAGATCTTTGAAATGCGTGAGGTTATTAATGTATTCTTTTAAAGTTTCCAGCACGTTTTCTTTATTCTCCTGAAAAATGGGCGACCACATTGCCGGTGAACTTTTAGCAAGCCTTACTGTAGAAGCAAATCCACTACCTGCTAAATCGAAAATATCGCGTTCATTTCGTTCTTTTTCTAAAACCGTTTTTCCCAGCATAAACGAACTTATATGGGATAAATGCGAAACATAAGCAATATGCCTGTCGTGCGAAACCGGGTCCATATACCTGATGCGCATTCCCAGTTTCTGGAAAATATCCAGGGCTCGTTCCTGAAGTTTAAAAGCAGTCTTTTCTACTTCACAGATAATATTGGTTTTATTCCTGTACAAATTAGAAATCGCAGCTTCGGGACCAGAAAATTCAGTTCCTGCAATAGGATGTGCAGCTAAAAAATTCCGTCGGTTTTGATGATTCGCGATTTCTTTACAAAGTCCCGATTTTGTAGAACCCGTATCAAAAACCAGCGTATTCTCGTTCACCAGGTCTAAAACTTCTGTCACCACTTTATTTGCAACATCTACGGGAACTGCCACCAAAACAACATCAGCGTGCTGAACATCTTCAATATGAGCCAAGTCATCTATAATCCCGAGTTCCTTTGCCTTCTTTAAATTCTTTTCATCGGCATCGCTTCCGTAGATTTCCGCATCGGGAAAAGCCGATTTAATATCCAGCGCAAACGAGCCGCCTATAAGTCCGATTCCTATTATTTGAACTTTCATGAGGTAACTCTTTTTATAGCCCTGTTAATATTCTCTTCGCTTGCGCAAAGTGAAAACCGAATATAGCCTTCGCCGTTACTTCCAAAAATGAAACCCGGGGCTGTAAAAATGTGGTATTTATTCAGTAAAAATTCTACAAAAGCTTCTGCGTCTGTTCCCTTTGGAACCTTGGCCCAAACAAACATTCCGGTTTGTTCTTTTTCCGGTTCGCACTGTAAAGCTGCAGCAAGTTCCAGGATTTTTTCTTTTCGGCTTTGATAAATTTCATTTTGAGCAGAAAACCATTCGCCATTTAATCGTAAAGCTGCAGCTGCTCCTGCCTGAAGAGGATAGAACATCCCGCTATCCATATTAGTTTTTACTTTTAAAACCGTGTTTAGATTTTTTTCGCTTCCGCAAAGCATTCCTATTCGCCAGCCTGCCATATTAAAGCTTTTGCTTAAAGAATTCAGTTCTAAAACCACGTCTTTTGCCCCTTCAGCTTTTAAAATACTTTTGGGATTATTGTTTAGAATAAAACTGTACGGATTATCGTTCACGATTAAAATTTTATGTGTTTTCGCAAAAGCTACCACTTCTTCGAAAAGTTTATCATTTGCTGAAGCTCCCGTGGGCATATGCGGATAATTGACCCACATTAACTTCACCTTACTCAAATCTTTTTTAGCCAGTTCTTCTAAATTCGGAAGCCAGTTTCCTTCAGCATTTAAATCGTAAAAAACCGCTTTTGCTCCTACAAGTTCGGTAACCGAAGAATAGGTTGGATAACCGGGATTTGGAATAAGCACCTCATCGCCTTCATTCAAAAAAGCCATAGAAATATGCGTAATTCCTTCTTTGCTACCCATAAGCGGTAGAATTTCAGTTTCGGCATTAAGGTTTACCTGGTAGTGATTTAGATAAAATTCAGCAATCGCATTTCTAAAATCGGCGGTGCCTTTATATGGCTGATATTGATGCGCACCGGGATTTACCAAAGCTTCGTTTAAAGCCGAAATCACCTGCTGCGGTGGTGCCAAATCGGGGCTGCCAATGCCAAGGTTAATAATATCCTTTCCGGCAGCTGCCATAGCACGCACTTCCTTCAATTTTGTAGAGAAATAGTACTCTTTTACGTTGCTTAACCTTTTGGCCTGCTCTATCATTACAAACTGTTTTTGTAGGTTCCTAAAATTGTTAATCGCTCGGTCATTACTTCCAGAATATCCATGGCTTTTTGAAATTCGGGGTAATCTTCAAAGACCACATCGATAAAAAATGAATATTTCCACGGGAATTCTATAATGGGCATACTTTGAATTTTAGTCATATCCAGGTTAAAATCCCTTAAAATATTCAATACCGATACCAGGCTCCCGCGTTTGCTTTCCAGTTCAAATTTCAAAGAAGCTTTGTCTATTTTATCGCCATTGGGCTCCTTCTTTTTAGTGCTGATAATCAAAAAACGCGTTGCATTGCTTTTCTTGGTATGAATACTTTCTGCTAAAATTTCAAGTCCGAATAGCTGCGCTGCTGCTTTACTGGCTACGGCTGCTACTTTTGTGCTTCCTTTTTCTGAAATTCTCCTGGCAACCTCAGCGGTATCGGTATCTTCGATCAATTTGATATGCGGATGCTTTTTAAAGAATTCTTTACACTGTAACAAGGCCATTGGGTGCGAATAGACCTTTTTGATATTCTCTATTTTTTGCCCCGGCATTGCCATAAAATTCATATCTATTGGGATGTAATGTTCGCCAACCACTTTTAGATTATTTTCGTCTATAAGCGCATAATTTGGTAAAATAGATCCTGCAATAGAATTTTCTATAGCCATCACGCCTTCATTGGCTTCACCCTTTAGAAGGCTTTTTGTTAGCTCGGCAAAAGACATACATTCTAAAACCTCAACCTCCTTGTGGTAATATTCCTGTGCCACCAAATGGTGAAATGAGCCTTGCACTCCCTGAATTGCAATAATTTTATCCATTAATTTTTATAATAAACCTCGATTATCGAGTAAAAAAAAAGTCCCGATGTTTATCGGGACTTTTTTATATAATTTCTTACTTAATTACATAGCATTCCCGTTCCTATCTCTGAAATAGAAATAAAAAAAATAGAATGCGTTCCAGCTAATTAAGTGATTCATTGTTTCGTTGTTACGGGGCTAAAGTAGAATATAATTCCTTAATGAAAAACCATTTTTTAGATTTTTTTAGGCTTTTACAAGCTTTTTACAGACTTGGCTTTTTTTATCCAGAATCATCGAAAGATTTATAAAACCTCCTAAAATAATCAGCTGGTAATTCCGAAATCTCTAATGTAATTTTTTTTTAAAACTTTATATCCTTCATTTTCGACGCTTTACAGCGAGGTAAAAATTCTTACTTTTGAAAAAATGCTTGCTATGTCTATTCATGTTGAAGGAATTTCAAAATTTTACGGTGAACAAAAAGCGCTGGATTCCGTTTCTTTTAAATTGAACAAAGGGGAAATAGTAGGATTCCTTGGGCCAAACGGCGCCGGAAAATCTACTTTAATGAAAATCCTTACCGGTTATTTAGCTGCTTCTGAAGGAAAAGCTGAAGTAAACGGAATTTCACTTGAAGAAGATTTACATAAAATTCAGCAGCAAATTGGATATTTGCCCGAGCACAACCCATTGTACACTGAAATGTATGTGCGTGAATATTTAGAATTCAACGCCAAAGTTTATAAAACCGATAAATCCCGAATTGAGGAAGTTATAGCACTCACCGGTCTAAAACCTGAAGCCAATAAAAAGATTGAACAACTCTCCAAAGGTTACCGCCAACGTGTGGGGCTGGCCACCGCCCTGCTCCACGACCCGGAAGTTTTGATCTTAGATGAACCTACCACGGGACTGGATCCAAATCAATTGGTAGAAATAAGAAATCTTATTAAGAATATCGGAAAGGAAAAATCGGGTAAAACTATTTTTCTTTCCACGCATATAATGCAGGAAGTAGAAGCTATTTGCGACCGGGTGATTATTATCAACAAAGGCAAAGTTGTTGCCGACAAAAACCTGAAAGATTTACGCGAAGAAAATGAGCAGGTAATCTTAGTGGAATTCGATTACAGGGTTGAGCAAATTGCACTTCAAAAAATACCCCATCTTCTTTCAGCTAAAAATGTTGGCGGATTTGCCTACGAGCTCACTTTTGATACCAAGAAAGATATGCGCCCGGCAGTATTCGATTTTGCCCACGATAACGGATTAAAGACACTTCAGTTAAATCAAAAAACAAAGAATCTGGAAAGTTTATTTGCAGAACTTACTCAAAAATAAGTCTTCCGGTGTAGTGTTCTTCTATGTCTACATCGGTTGGGCGGTTTTTTGAAATAATATCTCCAAACCCAAAAATATCTCCTTTTAAGGATTGCTGAGGATTAATGATTAACTTATTGGTTCCACGATGCAAAATATCATAATGTTGCACTAAAAACTCCCCGGCTTCCAGCCTTCCATCGCCGTTCGCAAAAAACAGGTTTACGTTTTCGGCATTTCCCGTGAGGAAATAATTGGAAATATTATCGTTGGTAATTCTTAGGTTTTCAACCTCCAGGTCAAGAATAAAATCGCCGTTGGTGTGAATATCGGGGTCGCGCTCCTGGTTGAATGAGCGCAACCAAAGTTCGGGAAAGTTTAGCGTTCCTATACTTTCTATGGCACTTCCGCTGCTGTTTTGCAACCAGTTTAAGGTAGGCGTGGTCACATAGATTTTAGTGATCTCATAATCCCGAAAAAGATTGCAGGAATTTTCATTTCTCAGTTCAAGTCGGTTATTTACAACTTCAGCATATACATTTTCTTTAAGGTTCTCCCCGGTTTCAATCTTTACCTTATATTCATCGCCCTGCTCAACAAAGAGCTTAACACGTTCGTAGACCATAATTTCTTCAAAGGAATCCACAGTAAATTCTTCAGAAATAATCTCACCGGAAGTTTGTATGCAGGTGGGTGCTTCTTCAGAATCACAGCCTAAAGAAATAAAAATCAATACCGCTATGCTTAAAATTACTTTTTTCATAATCGATACCCTATTGAAAGTTCTACAGCTTCCGCATTGGCATAATGTGAGCGCACCGTAAGTGAAACCCACAGATTTTCTGTAATCTTTCTTTGTAAACCAATCCGATTATATAATTGGTCTACAAAATGTTCGTAAGGATAATACACGTAGTATCCCAAATGCGTAATCACCGATAGTTTATTGAAATTTAACTGGTGACCAACAAAAACGCCAACCCGTTTAGAATCTTCATCTCCCGAGGTATCTCCTGAAGGAAAAGCTACCGACTGATAATAAATACGTTCTTGCATAGCTTTGGAGAAGAAAACTTCGGTTCCGGCCTGCAGGGTGCTTTTATGATTCAAAACCTTATCGGCAAAAGCCGAAAAAGTTAAAAACGGGTATTGCTTAGAACCGATAATTCCCATAGTATTTACGCCGCTTCGCAAAGCAAAATTATGATGAATCGGCTCAGTATATTTTTCTTTTGATCCTTTTGGAATATAATTGGGTAGGTTTTGATGATCCAGTGTGTAATTTACTCCCAGGTTAAAAGTAATGGTATTCGTGCTGGCATTGGGCGATTTAAAATCGGCGTTGGAATAATGGATTAACGAAAGTCCGGCCTGCACTCCCAAACCTTCAAAAATGTTTTCTTTTTTATAATTCGCCATCAGGTAAGTAGAACTCAGCAAACGCGAACCGTAAGCATTATTTTTATAATTATCATCCGGATGGTAAGGCTTGGAAGCATAAGCCAGCCCCTGCCCTATTCTAAACATCAAATTTCTTTTAAACAGGTAGAAATTCATATGTGCGTAGAGTCCGTAATTTTCGCCTAAACTCGGATTTTTCATATCCTGATAGGTAAAAGAAACACCTACATCGGGATAATTATAGCGTTTTTCCCAATCTTCAAATCCGAAACTTTTTTTATTAAATCCCAAAATTAAACCCGTTGGGTGTCCGGTAATTAAATGGGCGATGTCGGGATTGTGTTCGGCAATGGTTCCGTAGAAATAATTCGCATCAAAAGAATAATAATTCTTCCCGGAATCCTGGGCCGAAATACTACCTAAGATAAAAAGAAAAATAAGGGCGGTAATTTTCTTCATTACCCGCAAATGTAGCCTAATATTTTAAAAAACCGCCTCGGCAATTTTCTGAATATTGGTACTTTTTCCCATAGAGTAATAATGTAAAACAGGAACCCCGGCAGCTTTCAACTCCTTAGATTGTGCTATAGCCCATTCAATACCAACTTTCCTTACTTCTACATTACTTTTACAGGCTTCTACATCTTTAATTAATTCTTCAGGCATATCTATACTAAAAACCTGTGGTAATAATTGCAAATGTCTTTTAACGGCTATAGGTTTTATACCCGGAATTATAGGAACGGTGATTCCCGCTTCCCTTGCCTGTTCTACAAAATCGAAATAGGCCTGGTTATTAAAAAACATTTGGGTAACCACATAATCGGCGCCGGCATCAATTTTTTCCTTTAGTCTTTTTAGGTCGGTTTGTAAAGACGGTGACTCCAGGTGTTTTTCGGGATAACCGGCTACTCCAATACAAAAATCTGCGTTATTATCAGATTCAATAACTTCGTTTAAATATTTCCCTGCTCCCAAATCTTTAATTTGAGTTACGAGTTCACTGGCAAAACAGTTTCCACCATTTGTAGGTTCAAAATAGCGTTGGTGTTTCATAGCATCTCCCCGCAAGGCCATTACATTTTCTATCCCCAGATAATGACAATCTACCAGTAAATACTCGGTTTCCTCCCGGGTAAACCCTCCACAAAGTACGTGTGGAATAGTATCTACATTATATTTTTGCTTTATGGCAGCACAAATACCAACCGTCCCCGGGCGCATGCGGGTAATCTTCCTTTCCAGTAAGCCATCCTCTTTTTTAATGTAAACGTGTTCTTCCCGGGAGGTCGTCACATCTATAAATGGCGGATTAAACTCCATTAACGGATCAATATTATTATAGAGATCCTGTATATTTCTTCCTTTTTGCGGCGGAACAATTTCAAAAGAAAACAAGGTTTCTCCTTTTGCTCGGTTTATATGTTCTGTTACTTTCATTTAATTTTATTGTAAACTGTCGATTGTATATTGTAATTGCATGCTATATTTTTACAATCTACCTTATACTATTTATTGCGTTTTAGTCTACGATATTCGGGTTTAGCCATTTTTCGGCCTTTTTCAACGGAATTCCTTTTCTCTCGGCAAAGTCCCTCACCTGGTCGTCTTTTATTTTTCCCAGGCCGAAATAACGTGCTTCGGGATTGGCAAAATAATAACCGCTTACACTGGCAGCCGGCCACATTGCCAAACTTTCGGTAAGTTCTACACCAATTCGCTCTTTTACCTTTAAAACTTCCCAAATACTTAGTTTCTCTAAATGATCAGGACAGGCGGGGTAACCCGGTGCCGGCCGAATTCCCTTATAGGTTTCTTTTATTAATTCTTCGTTGCTTAAATTCTCTTCAGGCGCATATCCCCAGTCTTCCCGCCTTATTTTCTTATGTAAATATTCGGCAAAAGCTTCCGCAAGCCTATCGGCCAGGGCTTTTATCATAATCGAATTATAATCGTCGAAATCTTCCTCAAATTTTTTCGCGAGTTCTGCGGTACCAAATCCTGTAGTGACGCAAAAACAACCTATATAATCCTGGATTCCGGTTTCTTTTGGCGCAATAAAGTCAGAAAGTGCAAAGTTTGGTTTTCCTCCGTGTTTTTTTAATTGCTGCCGAAGCGTTCTGAAAAGGATAGTTTTTTCTTCTGAATCTTCTTCATAAGCAACTTCAATATCATCATCATTAACCGTATTCGCAGGAAACAACCCGTAAACCGCTTTTGCTTTTAGTAATTTCTCGTCAAGGATTCTTTTCAGCAAAACTTTGGCATCCTCAAATAATGAAGTTGCCTGTTCGCCAACCACTTTATCCTCTAAAATATCGGGATATCTTCCGTGTAAATCCCAGCTTCTAAAAAACGGGCTCCAGTCTATAAAAGGCTCAAGTTCTCTTAAATCAAAATCATCAATCTGCTGAATTCCCGGTTTATTTGGTTTCGTGATATTAGTGCTCTTCCAGTCAATTTTATACTTATTTTTCCGGGCTTCATCTATAGGTAAAAAGGATTTCACCTTACTTCTTTTCTTAAAATTAAGCCTGAATTTATCGTACTCAGCTTTAAGATCACTCATATATTTCTGACGCGTATTTTCCTTTAAAAGGTCTCCAATTACAGTAACAGCACGGGAAGCATCATTTACGTGGGCAACCGCATTTTTGTACTGTGGATCTATTTTTACAGCAGTGTGCGCTTTTGAAGTTGTAGCGCCACCAATTAGCAAAGGCACATCAAAATTTTGCCGTTGCATTTCTTTTGCCAAAAATACCATTTCGTCTAAAGAAGGCGTGATTAAACCGCTTAGTCCAATGGCATCTACACCTTCAGCTTTAGCGGTTTCTATTATTTTTTCCGGGGGCACCATTACCCCAAGGTCTATAATTTCATAATTATTACAACTCAGGACTACGCCTACAATATTTTTTCCAATATCATGCACATCTCCTTTTACAGTGGCCATAAGGACTTTTCCAGCCCCGCCTGACCCCGATGCCGGAGCTTTTTTAAGCGTACGTAAGATTTTATCCAGCACGTGATCAAAATTGGTAAGTACATCTCCATTAGTAAACCTAAGAATCCTAAATTCGTTATCTCTTAGCCAGGTTGTTCTCTCTTCGTTGCCTTTTTTATTTTCAGGCAATTGATGGCTCAATCCCTCTATCTCAATGATAAGTTTCTTATTGAGACACACAAAATCGGCTATATAGTCTCCAATAATATGCTGTTTTCTAAATTTAAAATCTTCGAGTTGTTTGTCTTTTAAAGATTCCCATAGCACATTTTCAGCTTTGGTCTCCTTATTATATCGTTGTTTTTCGGCAAATTCCTTCATGGAGGCAAAGAGTTCAGGCTCTGCCTTTTTCCAATAATCCTCCCCTTTTGGTGGTTGAGGAGCTTTTTTTGCTGCTTCAATATAAGGTAGAAGATAAGCTACTGCTTTCTTCATCACCCGTGCCGATTTCACTACCTGTGGCAGGAACATTTTTCCGCTTCCAAAAAGATCTCCAACCACGTTCATGCCAATCATCAAATGGCCCTCTATTACCTCGATAGGTTGCTCGGCTTCCTGGCGGGCTTGTTCTATGTCCTCTAAAATATAAGCATCAATACCTTTTACAAGTGCGTGGGTAACCCTATCCTGTAAGGGCTTTTCCCTCCAGGAGAGATCTACCTTGCTTTCTCGTTTTGAACCTACCACGGTTTCGGCAAATTCCAAAAGTCGCTCGGTGGCATCTTCCCTTCTGTCCAGGATAACGTCTTCTACGTGTTCTAAAAGATCTTTCGGGATATTGTCATAAACTTCAAGCAGCGCGGGATTTACTATCCCGATATTCATTCCGGCCTTGATCGCATAATATAAAAAGACCGAATGCATCGCTTCCCGGACCGGGTTATTTCCGCGGAAGGAAAACGATACATTACTTACCCCACCACTAATACTACAGTGTGGAAGGTTTTCTCTTACCCAACGCGTAGCTTCAATAAAATCTATGGCATTGCGTTTATGTTCGTCCATCCCGGTTCCAACTGGAAAAATATTCAGGTCAAATATGATGTCCTCCGGTGGGAAGTTAACTTTATTGACAAGGATGTCATAAGAACGTTTTGCTATTTCAATTCGGCGGTCATAATTATCGGCCTGCCCAACTTCATCAAAAGCCATTACAATTACCGCCGCCCCGTAGCGTTTTATTTTCTTAGCGTGATCTATAAATTCTGCTTCACCTTCTTTCAGGCTTATAGAATTCACCACGCATTTTCCCTGTACCACCTGCAAACCGGCTTCAATAATTTCCCATTTTGAACTGTCTATCATAATAGGCACACGGGCAATATCTGGTTCGGCTACAATAAGGTTAAGGAATTTTACCATCGCTTCTTTCCCTTCAATAAGACCATCGTCCATATTGATGTCGATGATCTGTGCCCCACCGTCTACCTGGTCCCTGGCTACTTCCAGGGCTTCTTCAAAATTCTCTTCTTTAATTAAGCGCAGGAATTTTTTAGAACCCGCCACATTGGTTCTTTCGCCAACATTAACAAAATTGCTGTCGGGCGTTATTATTAAAGGTTCAAGGCCCGATAATTTTAAAGGTCTCACCTCTTGCTGTTGTTTTTCCGAAGAAATTTCTTCCTGTTTATTTTCTTTTTTCACTGTTTCTATCATAAAGCGGTGGAAAATTCAGGTTTCTCTATTTTTCGTGGATTATAATCTTTGGCAATTTCAGCAATAGCTTTAATATGTTCCGGGGTGGTACCGCAGCAACCACCGAGAATATTTACCAGTCCTTTTTCTAAATATTCCCTGATCTGTCTTGCCATTTCTTCAGCATCCTGGTCGTATTCCCCAAAGGCATTTGGCAAGCCCGCGTTGGGATAAGCCGAAACCCCACAACTCGCAAAACGGTTTAAAACCTCGAGGTGCGGTGTTAGTTGTTTAGCGCCCAGCGCGCAGTTAAAACCAACGCTAATCAATGGAATATGAGATACTGAAATAAGAAAAGCTTCAGCAGTTTGACCCGATAAGGTTCTGCCCGAAGCATCGGTAATTGTCCCGCTTACCATTATGGGAATATCTAACTGCAATTCTTCCTTAAGTTCCTCCAAAGCAAAAAGTGCGGCTTTAGCGTTTAAAGTATCAAAAACGGTTTCTACCAAAAGTATATCTACTCCACCCTTGATCAAAGCCTTGGCCTGTTGTTTATAAGCTACCCGTAATTCTTCAAAAGAAATTGCCCTGAAACCGGGATCGTTCACATCCGGGCTCATACTGGCGGTTTTATTGGTAGGCCCAATAGCACCGGCTACAAAACGAGGTTTTTCAGGATTTTCTTCTGTCATTTTTACGGCAACTTCTTTGGCAATCCTGGCCGACTCATAATTGAGTTCGTCTACGAGTTCTTCCATTTTATAATCGGCCATTGCGATAGTGGTTGCAGAAAAGGTGTTGGTTTCCACAATATCTGCACCGGCTTCAAAATATTTGCGGTGTATTGTTGCGATTGCTTCAGGCTGGGTAATAGATAAGAGGTCGTTATTTCCCTGCACGGAAACCGGCCAATCTACAAAACGTTTTCCACGGAAGTCTTCTTCAGAAAATTTATATTCCTGAAGCATCGTGCCCATGGCACCGTCTAAAATGAGTATATTTTTTTGAAGTTGTTCTTCTAATTTCGACATATAATTTTATCTAAAATCACTATCAAAAAAAGAAGCGGGAAAGAATTCTTTCTTGTTATCTATCTGCGCAAAAAGCGAAGTAGAATGTAGCACCTTCTCCCATTACAGGAGGGTTGCCAAGGCTTCAACGGGTCTATTCCCTCAACCTTTCTTGATAACGATGTTATAAACAATGAACTTGAACCAGCAAATATACGGCACAGCCTTTTAAATGCAAGGCCCGGGAGTAATTTTTATGAATTATGTATTTTATAGGATTTCCTGAAATATATTTTCAAGAAAACAGAAAAAACAATACTTAAAAATTAAAGATTGCTCCTAAAGCAGGCTTTAATTTCCATATTTTCTATATTATTAAAATGAAGAATTACCAAATTTCTTTATTTGAAGGGCTTAAGTAGAATTTAATTGGTTTAGAAAAGTTTTCAGCTCTTCTTTCATTTGTTTATTCTGAAGAATGATCTCAGAATTATATTTTTCACCTGGAAGCGTAGTGAAATAAATATGTTTTTTATTTCCGTGTAAAGTATACTTCCAGAAACTGGAGTAACCACCATATTTAAAGCCAATTTTCCTTAATTCAGAATTAAAAATTCCTTTTTGGAATTGGCTAAATCAATTTTCACCCTGGTTTCATCTATCTCCATATCCCCAAGATATTTAGGATTCACAAACGACCGACTAAAAGCTCCAGCATTCCCAGCATAAAGGCAATACTACCGGTAACTCTAAGCACTCTTCTTCTACCTCAAAAACCGAATTAATAACGCTACCTCTCAGCAGGAGGATGAAGAAAATAACAGTTAAAAATACCGATGGCTTCCAGATGCTAACTATCCTGGTTTCGAAAGATTCATCTAATTAATAAGCTCCCCGTTTAAAGTAATGGCATAGTTGATCTCGGCTGCCTTTTCCAGCATTTTAGAAACCGAACAATATTTCTCCATAGAAAGATCTACGGCGCGTTTTGCTTTTGCCGCAGGTACATCTCCTTTTAAAAGAAAATTAAGCTGAATTTTCTTAAAAACATTGGGCACCGCACCATCTTCTCTAAAACCCTCAACCTCAACCTGAAGATCTTCCAGTTCCAGGTGTTGCTTTTTCAGAATCATTACAATATCAATACTGCTGCAACCAGCAATGGCCCGCAATAGAAGGTCCATTGGGCTGGCACCTTTTGGATCGGCATCGGTTTTATTGTCTAAATGAACAATGTCTCCACGCTCATTTACGGTTTCGAAATGATAATCTTTATTAAGTCTTTTAAGGTTAACCTTCATAATTCTTGTTTTAAACAAATTTAGCTAAAGCTTACTAAAAAACCTCACGGTTCCCATAGTAATCGACACTTGGAAATTTAGATTTCAAGCTCCCAGGTTAGGATGGTAAGGTTCCAGAAAATGCCGGGTTTACGGTTTCTCGTAAAACGGAAGGTTTATTAATGTAACAAGGAATAGACCTTGGTAAAAGGAATACCAATTATAACATCAGTTAACTGTAAATAGCGGGTATTCTGGTGAAAATGTGCTATTTTACTCACCAAGTTAAAAATAGCAAAGCCGAGAAAAAGCGTGCCTACTCCCGCAACTTTTCCTTATACGAAACCATTCGATGCATGCTAAAAATGAACTTATCTAGATAAAAATTTTACATTTGTAAAAGTAATGGCAGATAAAGCATTTATTACCTCTGAGATTTTAAAGTGGGCTAGGGAGTCCGCCAATATCTCATTGGAAGATGGTGCTAAGAAAGCTGAAGTTTCTTCAGAAAGATTAGAAACCTGGGAAAATGGAACGGGTTATCCAACAATTAGACAAGCAAAATTACTTGCCAAAGGATATCGAAGACCATTCTCATTATTTTTCTTACCAGAGATACCAAAAGATTTTCAACCATTACAAGATTATCGAAGGGACGATTCAAAAAAACTGGATACAGCATCAATTTTTATAATTCGTGATATTCAAGAAAAACAAAATTGGATTAGTGAATTATTTGAAGAAACTGGTGAAGACCAACTAGATTTCGTAGGTAAATTTTCTATCAATGATAACCCAGAAACAGTTGCTAGAGACATTTTAAACACACTTAAAATAAATCCAAACGACTATTCAAAAAGACCAATTTCAGAGTGGATTGATAAGGCGGAGTCAGCCGGAATATTTATTTCAAGAACTAGTTATCTGCATTCGAAATTGGTCTTAAATCGAGATCTAATCCAAGGTTTTGCAATTGCAGATAAATATGCTCCATTTATATTTATTAATACAAAAAACTGGGATGCTCCACAATTATTCACCCTAGTACACGAATTAGCTCATATTTGGATTGCTAAGTCAGGAATATCAAATGAAATAGATATAGATTATAGTGAAAAACCTAAATCTAAATTTCATCCTGTTGAATTATTTTGTAATCAAGTTGCTGCTAACGCTTTAATGCCTAGAGAACTTATAGTTCAAATGGGGGAAGAAGTATATAGTTCAAATAAAAATGTTTTTAAACAAGCAAAAGAGCTTGGTGTTAGCTCATTCGCATTATTGGTTCGTTTTCTTAAACTAAATTTGATTTCAAACAATAGTTATCAATTTTTAAAGAATGAGGCTCAAGAAGAATTTGAGAAATTTGTAGCCAAAGAAGAAGAAAGAAAGTTAAGGCAAAAAAAGAAAGATTCTGGGCCAGATACATATCTTTTAAGATTAAATAAGAACAGTAAACTTTTCACCAGAATTGTTATGGATTCTTTCAAAAATGGAACTATTTCACCATCAATTGCAAGCAATCTATTAAATACACAAATAAATAAATTCCAAAAGTTTGAAAAACTACTAGCTTAATGTTTGAGGACGAAAGGACCATTTTTTGCATAGATGCCAACATTCTTATACAAGCTTGGCAAAAATATTACTCACCCGAAATTTGTCCTTCTTACTGGCAGGTATTAAACGAATTAGGAAAGAAAGGAATAATATTTATTCCAGAAGTTGTTTTTGAAGAAATTGAAAAAGGTGAAGATGATCTTTTCGAATGGTTAAAAAAAAGTGATATTCCAATCAGAAAAATTGACGGGTCAGTTGCTAATTGCTTAAAAGAAATATATGCTACTAATCCAAACCATAAGTATTTAGTATCAAGCAATCAGATTCATTCCAAAGCAGATCCTTGGGTTATAGCACACGCGATGAATGAAAAAGCAATTGTCGTCACCAAAGAGCAGAAAGATTTTATCAAAAAACAAACGAAAATAAAAATTCCACACGTTTGTGAAAATATGAAGGTTGAATGGATTGATGACTTTGAATTTATTAAAAAGGTAAATATAAATTTTGTTTGTCACCTATAACCCGCCAGGAGCTAACTTCGGTTATTGCAAATAACGCTTCTTGTCGAAATGTAATTTAGAAAACCAAGAAACAAAAAATTAAACCGACAAGTCGGCGTCCCTACTCCCTCAGGATTCGCTTAAACCAATATGGGCCATAAAAACTCTGATGTTTAAATTTTAAGCTCCTTCCCTTTCAAGGAAAAGCTGGCATTCCAAAGGAATAACGGAAGGCTTGAACCACCCCGGCCTATCGCCCCCCTTAAAAAGGAGGGGGGCTTAATAAGCTTTAAAAAATTTTATTTTATTCTGATTAATTCCCTATTGGGGACAAGTGGTAATTTACACGCCGATACTCTGTACCACTTCTTTTTTGGCTTCTTTTTTACTACCGTCAAATCCGGTTACGCCGCCAACGGTGGTATATTTAAGTACATATTTTTTATCAGGGAAAATTCGCTGGTAAGCACTTTGACACATAATCGCGGCTTCGTGAAACCCGGAAAGGATCAATTTCAATTTTCCTTTATAGGTGTTTACATCGCCAATGGCATAAACGCCGGGAATGTTGGTTTGATAATCGTAAGAATTATCAACTTTAATCGCGTTTTTCTCTATTTCCAGTCCCCAGCTTCCAATTGGCCCCAGTTTAGGCGACAATCCGAAAAGCGGGATAAATTCATCTACATCTTTAAATTCCTCTCCACGGGCTTCATCTTTATGCCTAATTACCACCTGCTCAAGCTGATCTTCACCTCTAAGGCCAACAACCTCAGCATTGGTAATCATTTCAATCTTACCGAGTTTGGCCAGTTCTGAAACCCTTTCCACAGAGTCCAATGCGCCACGGAATTCTGCTCTACGGTGTACCAGGGCAACTTCAGAAGCAACATCGGCCAGGTAAATGGCCCAGTCTAATGCTGAATCGCCACCACCGGCTATCACTACTTTTTTATCGCGGTAAACTTCAGGATCTTTAATAAAATAAGAAACCCCTTTATCTTCAAAATCTGTAATATTGGCAATTGGGGGTTTTCTGGGTTCAAAAGAACCTAATCCGCCGGCAATTGCAACTACCGGGGCGTGGTGTTTAGTTCCTTTATTGGTGGTTACGATAAACGTACCATCGTCCAGTTTTTCCAAAGTTTCGGCGCGTTCGCCCAACGTGAAACCGGGTTCAAATGGTTTTATTTGTTCCATGAGGTTTCCAACCAAATCTCCCGCTAAAATTTCAGGAAATGCCGGAATATCATAAATTGGTTTTTTAGGATATATCTCAGAACATTGCCCGCCGGGTTGCGGCAGTGCGTCTATTAAATGGGTTTTTAACTTTAGTAATCCCGCTTCAAAAACGGTAAACAAACCGGTTGGGCCGGCCCCAATTATCAGGATATCTGTTTTAATCATCACTTTTGTTTTTAACTTTTAAAGATTCGGTTATAGAATTCATTTGCTCTACTTTGGCTTCAAAATCGCCCTTTATAGTGCTTCGGTATTCATTGAGGTTTTCTACCATCTGGTTTACGTCTTCGGGAATTACTTCCTCAAAAAACTGGCGTAAACGCTTTGCCGCGGTAGGCGATTTTCCATTTGTGGAAATCGCTATTTTTACGTGGCCTTTATTTACAATTCCGCCCATATAAAAATCGCAGAGTTCCGGGGTATCGGCTATATTGGCCAGTAAATATCGCTTTTTGGCGTGTTTGTAGACCCGCTTATTTAATTTCGCATCGTTAGTAGCCGCAATTACAAAATGCCGGTTCTTAAGATATTTTCTTCTGTACCTGCCTTTGGTCAACTTGGCTCCGTGTTTTTTTGCCAGTTCTTCTGTTTCAGGCAAAAACCATTTTGCTACAATTTCTACATTGGCATTGGGGCTCGATTTAAACAGGAAATGAAGTTTTTCATGACCCACCTGTCCGCCTCCTACGACCAGAATATTCAGTTTATTGACCTTTAAAAAGACTGGGTATAATTCGTTTCTCTCTTCCATAGACTAGTCTAAAATTGGGGAATTTCGAAATTCGTATTCCTTGACATTTTTAAAAACCGCTTTAAGCTGTCCGCTCTCGCGAACTACTTCCCCGATAACGATAATTGCCGGAGCGGTTAATTGTTTTTCAGCAACTACTTTCTCTATACTTTTAATGGTTCCAAACCCGGATTGCTCATTAGCGGTAGTTCCATTCTGAATAATTCCTACCGGAACATTTTCTTTTCCGTAGTGGCTAAAAACCTTTACGATTTCAGCAAGTTTTGCCATTCCCATTAAAATCACCACCGTTGCAGTAGATTGGGCTGCCAGACGAACATCTTCAGAAAGTTTTTTCTGCGTTGTTGTTCCCGTAATCACCCAAAAACTTTCTGAAGTTCCCCGTTGGGTTAGCGGAATTCCAACATTTGCAGGAACTGCTATTGAGGAAGTAATTCCTGAAACCACAGCCGTTTCCAAACCTTTGCTTTTGGCATAATTAATCTCCTCAGATCCCCTTCCGAAGATAAATGGATCGCCACCTTTTAAGCGAACCACGTGGCCTCTTTCCAGGGCGTATCTTACGATAAGCTCGTTAATTTCATCCTGCGAGTAGCGGTGCTTATCTTTTCGTTTTCCAACAAAAATATGTTCAGCCTGCGGCGCATATTCTAAAAGATCGCGATTTATGAGCGCATCGAAAAGCACTACTTTCGCATCTTTTAAAGTATTTAAAGCTTTTATGGTGATTAGTTCCGGATCTCCAGGCCCGGCGCCAACCACGCTTAATTTTGGTGAATTATACATTCTGTACCTCCTTCGTTCTAAATGCATCAACTCTTTTTAAGAACAAATGCGCGTCTTCTAAATATTTATTTGCAAAAGCTTCAGTAGGCTCGTGCTCGTTCATTTGATAAGCGAATTCTTTAAAAGAAGTCGATAATTCAATCTTACCGGTATCTACAAACAACTCATCAAACTGTGAAATAATCCCCGCCTGGGTATTTGTCTTCACCTCTTCTGCCAGCAACAAAGCTTTAGCGGAATTCACAATTGATGTATAGGAATGATAAATACTATCGGCCCAGGCTTTTCTTTCCAGTGCACTTTTTGCATTGTCGATCTTTTCTTCACTTTCAAATAAAAGTGTAGCGATAAGGTCTATAACCACGCCGGCACATTCGCCAACTCCTACTGCTTTTATATATGGCTCTTCGTGGCCCCAGTCTACAAATTCGTTTTCTGTTAGGTTTGAAGTATCGGCCAATTCTTTTAATAGATCGTAGAAATAGGTTTTCCCCTGCCTGTCGTAATATTCTGCAAACTTTTCTTCGGAAGTTGAATTTGCTTCAAAATCGTTAAGCAACAATCGTAAAGCTTGTGGTCCACGTTTACTGGGCACTTTTACCACTTTATCGGCAAAACGGCCCTGTCCATCTCCAAGGGTACCGCCACCCAATAACACCTGAAGTGCCGGTGCCACGGTTTTGCCAACTTTAACCGACATACCCTGGAAACCGATCTCGGCCATATTATGCTGCCCACAGGCGTTCATACAACCGCTTATTTTTATAGTGATATCTTTACCGTTTATAAACTGCGGATATTCTTCTTTTAAAACATCTTCCAGCACATCGGCAATTCCGGTACTGCTGGCGATTCCAAGGTTACAGGTGTCGGTTCCCGGGCAGGCCGTGATATCTACGGTTTTATCGTAACCGGTATCAGCATAGCCCAGTTTTTTTAATTCTGTATAGAAAAATGGTAAAAATTCTTCCCGAACGTGACGAACTAATATATCCTGTCTTAAACTCAGCCTGATCTCATTTCCGGCGTATTTCTTTACCAAATCGGCAAGTTTTCTTGCGCCACCGGTATAAAAATCTCCTAAGGGAACCCGGATTCCAACCGCAAACAAGCCTTCCTGTTTCTGCGGAAGTACATTGGTACTTTTCCAGGTTTCAAAATCTTCCTGATCTTCAATTGTTACTGCAGGAACTTCAACATTCTGTAAGGATGGTGCTACTTCAAATTTTTCAATGTCAAATTTTGGATGGTTTTTTGAAAGCGCCGTGTTTTGTTCCGCTACAAGTTCCATAAAGGCTTCTTTTCCTATATCTTTTACAAGAAATTTCATCCTTGCTTTTAATCGTTTTGCACGTTCGCCGTACCGATCAAAAACCCGCAATACACCTTCAATTAAAGGAAGGGTTTCTTCAACCGGAAGAAAATCATAGAGCTCATCGGCGTGCCTTGGTTGAGAACCGAGTCCGCCACCCAACATCACTTTAAAGCCACGTTTTCCTTCTTTCAACTTAGCGATAAAACCAAGATCGTGAATGTAACTCAGCGCAGTATCTTCATCTGAAGAAGAGAAAGAAATTTTAAATTTCCTTCCCATTTCCTGGCAAATCGGGTTACGGAGGAAAAACTGGAAAGTTCCGTGTGCGTATGGAGAAACATCAAAAGGTTCGTTTACATCAATTCCCGCGGTTGGGGAAGCGGTTACGTTTCTTACCGTGTTTCCGCAGGCTTCACGCAAAGTAATATCATCTCTTTCCAGCTGCGCCCAAAGCTCTGGCGTTCTGTCTAAACTCACGTGGTGAATCTGGATATCCTGGCGCGTTGTGATATGCAAACGGCCTTTGGAATATTCATCAGAAACATCGGCTATTCTGTGCAGCTGTTCTGAAGTTACTTTACCAAATGGCAGTTTTATTCGAACCATTTGTACGCCCGCCTGTCGTTGCCCGTAAACCCCACGCGCTAAACGGAGGCTTCGGAATTTCTCTTCATCTGCTTTTCCCTCACGAAACAACCTGATTTTCTTTTCTAAATCAAGGATATCTTGCTCTACAATTGGGTTTTCTATTTCGGTTCTAAAACTTTGCATTATCGATAATTTTTAAATTGAAACCTGAAAAACAGGTATTTAATAAAAAAGTCCTTTTTTGAAATTTCATTTAAAAGGACCTTTTATAATTTTTATAAAAAGCTTCTTTTAAGTGCAGGTAATACACATTAGTGAACGGCACATCACAGTATATTTTTGCTCTTTTTTCATTTGAATTTATTAAGCGTGAAGGCCACATTCACGGTTTTCCAAAACTTTAGTAGGATCAAAATATTTAAATTCGTTTGGCAGGTCGTGTTGCTCTAAATAAGCATCCAGTTTTTCGTCACCCCAGTGGTAAAACGGACTTACCTTTAAAATTCCATCTTTGCTGTAGCTTAAAATATCTATACTATCCCTAAAACTGGTCTGGCCTTTTCTAAGATTTGTAAACCAAACATCAGGATTTTGCTGGCGCATAGCCCGTAAAAAAGGTTCCAGTTTTACCTGTTTGGTAAACTCTTCGTGCTGCGGATTATTAATATCCGGAATTCCACCAAAAAATGCATCACGATAGGCCGCGGTTTGCTTTGGTGTGTAAAGCTTAACGTTAAGCGATAACTGGTCTATCACCTGTTTCGCGTGCTTGTAAGTTTGCGGCGTATTGTAACCGGTATCACACCAAATTACTTTTATTACCGGGTCAATCTCTGAAACCGCGTGTAAAATTGCAGCTTCATAAGGTCTGAAATTGGTAGTAATCACCGGCCTGGCCGAGTTAGATATTACCCATTGTACGATCTCTGCCGGTGTAATTCCTTTAAACTGCTGGTTGAGGATCTTTAATTCTTTTTCGCTGTACCGTTTCATCTTTTTCAAATTTTCTGGCCCTTCAGAGCCTAACTATACTTTATATACTTTCTGAAATATATTTTATTCCTTACCAAAACTGATCATATTCCAAAGCCGCTCGTGGCCAAAATATAAGATCATCTTAGTCACCAATTCTACCGACCCAATTGCCAGTGCGGTTTCAATTTCTCCTGTAAGCAACCAGGAAATAACTATTGTATCTATGGTTCCTACAATTCTCCAACTCACCGTTTTTAAAATACTGCGCAAGGGCTTTTCTGAAGTCCTGTCTTTTTTATAAGTGGTTTTAGATTTTGCCTGATCCAGTATCATATTCCTTTTCGTTTAATTCTATTAACCTATCGGATTAGTAGGTTATAGAGCAAAAGTAACTTTGTTTTTTTATCAGACCAACTATTAAAGGCCTAAATTTCAGTATTTAACATTTAATTTTTGAATTCTTATTTTTTCGCAGAAATATCAGCTAAAGTGTTATCACCCAGCACTTTTAATGTGCTATCTCTAACCTGAATCATCAAACTATGAACAGAACAGGCTTCTTCGCTGGGGCAATCGTCGCACTTTTCGTAATAATTTAGGCTCACACAGGGCACCATCGCTATAGGACCTTCAAGTACGCGAATTACCGAAGTCATTCGGATATCTTCCGGTTCCTTGATTAAATAATAGCCACCGCCTTTACCTTTTTTAGAGCCTAAAAATCCCGATTTTCGCAATTCCAGAAGTATGCTTTCAAGGAATTTTTGCGAGATATTTTCACTTTTTGAGATTTCAGAAGTTTGCACCGGTTTTTTATTACCCTTTTTTGCGATAAACGCCAGGGCTTTAATACCGTATTTAGTCTTTTTTGAAAGCATATTGCGAATATACTTAAATATTGACTTTTTCGCATTCATAATTGAATTCTCTACGGAAAAATCAAAAAGCCCGGTTTCTGCTGAAATTACCATAACTAAATTGAATTTAGCGCCTGTTTTAAATCGGCTATTACATCATCTACATGTTCCAATCCTACTGAAACCCTTACCAATCCCGGTTTTATGCCGGCTTCCAACCTATCTTCCTCACTTAATTTACTATGCGTTGTTGAAGCAGGATGTGTAACAATGCTCCTGGTATCTCCCAAATTGGCAGATCTTGAACAAAGTTTTATAGCATCTATAAATTTCCTCCCGGCTTCAATACCTCCCTTAATCTCAAATGAAACAATATTTCCACCTTTTTTCATCTGCTTTTTGGCAATTTCATACTGAGGGTGCGACTTTAAAAATGGGTACTTTACATTTTCTGCATTGGCTTCGGATTCCAAGAATTCTGCTACTTTTTCAGCATTTTCACAGTGCTTATCCAAACGTACCGCCAGGGTTTCCAAACTTTTTGAAAGCACCCAGGCATTAAACGGTGACAAAGCCGGTCCCGTATTCCTTGAGAACAGGTAGATTTCCCTAATAAGATCGGCATTCCCAACTGTTACACCGCCCAGAACGCGGCCCTGACCGTCTATTAATTTTGTAGCTGAATGTATTACCAAATGGGCCCCGAATTTTATAGGATTTTGTAACCAGGGTGTAGCAAAACAATTGTCTATAATTAAAATAAGATTGTGCTTTTTGGCAATCTTACCTAAAACCTCTAAATCCAGGACATCTACCCCGGGATTGGTAGGTGTTTCAGCAAAAATGATTTTAGTTTCCGGCTTTATTAAACTTTCAATTTTATCAACTTCATCCACATTAAAATAAGTATGCGAAATATTCCATTTTGGGAAAAACTTGGTAAACAAACTATGCGTGGAACCAAAGACTGATCTTGCCGAAATTATATGATCACCACTATTTAAAAGTGCAGCCAGGCTGGAGAATACAGCGCTCATTCCGGTTGCAAAAGCGAAGCCGGCTTCTGCCCCTTCCATTTTGGCAATTTTCTCAGTAAATTCTGAAGTATTGGGATTGGTAAATCGACTATAAATATTGCGCTCTTTTTCTTCAGAAAATGAGGCTCTCATGTCTTCAGCATCATCAAAAACATAACTGGACGTAAGGTACAGGGGCGTAGAATGCTCCTGGAAATGGGTACGTTCATTTTGTGTTCTAATGGCTTCGGTTTCAAAATGCATAATTGTTGGTTTTGTTGAATTTTTAATTAAGTCTTTGCGATAATTTAAGCACATCGCTAACTACACCGCGAGCGGTTACCGCTGCTCCTGCCCCGGCTCCCTGAATTACAAGCGGTTGATCTCCGTAAGATTCAGTATAAATCTCAAAAATATTATCGGCGCCTTTAATTTGGCCCAGCGCGGTACTTTTTGGTTCAGAAATAAGTTTTGCCTCCAGGTTGGCGCTTCCTACTTCAATTTCCCCAATGTATCGTAGCACGTGATCTTTATTTTGATCTTTTTTATGCTGAAAAAATATCTCATCCAGTTCTCCTATTCTACGCTGAAATTCTTCTGCCGAAGTTTGTCCGTTTAATTTCTCCGGAATTAATGATTGGATTTTAATTTCCTGAAATTCCTTTTCCAGCTGAAGCTCACGTGCCAGGATCAATAATTTTCTTCCCACATCGTTCCCTGAAAGATCTTCGCGGGCATCGGGCTCAGTATATCCTAACCTTCCTGCTTTTCGTAATACATCAGAAAACTTCTCTTTATTTTCAGAAAAAGTATTGAAAATAAAACTCAACGAACCGGAAAATACACCTCGAATTTTGGTAACTTTTTCTCCCGCCTGGTGCAAGCCCTGTACGGTTTGAACAATTGGCAAGCCTGCGCCCACGTTGGTTTCGTAGTAAAAATACTTCCCGTGGTAATCTAATTCTTTGCGTAATTTATTATAAAATTCGGCAGAAAGTGTATTCGCTACTTTATTGGCGGCTACCAGGTTAAAGCCGTTTTGAATTAACCGAATATACAGGTCTACGAATTCCTTACTTGCGGTAGCATCTATGGCGATAAGATGTTCCAGGTCATTTTCTTTTGTAAAATCCAGGATATCTTCCAGTTTATACTTTTCGGCCGATTTTTTAAAATCTTTTTGCCAGTTTTCAGAAATTCCTGCTGCATTAAAAAGCGCTTTTCTTGAATTGGCAATCACGGGAATACTTACCGAAACCCCAGAATGTTTTTCCCATTGCTTTTTTGCGTCGAGTAATTGCTGAATTAAGGTACTTCCTACATTACCTATTCCAAACAAGATGATGTTCACTTTCTTCATTTTTTTTATTGTTGGTTATAAAAACGGGTTTTAAAAATCTGGACAGTTGCGAGGCTTCTATTAAAAACGCATCGTGCCCATGAATTGATCTTATTTCGTGAATACTTACATTATTTTTTATCAGGGAAAGGTTTACATAAGTCTCCCAGTTCTCATCGGCGAGGAAAAACCAGTCGGAATTTACGGTTACAATATGAATATCTCCCTCAATTTTCTTTGCGGTTTCCAGGTAATTACCGCTGCCTTTGCTAATGTCTATAGTAGTTAGCAAATGATTCATAAATTTATAAGATGCAAGTTGAAAACGCTCCTCCAGCTTAATGCCGTGGTATTGCAGCCAGCCTTCTACTTTGTAACAAGGCTTTACTTCTTCTTTTGTTCTGTTGAATTTCTTACTTAAAGATTGCGGCGTGCGATAAAAAGTCATCGCATGCATTCTTGCATCTTTTACCGGTTCCTTGGAGTTATTTAAGATTTGCTCCTGAACTTTACAATTTGCCAAAACCCAATCTGTCGCTTTATAATCCGTGGCGATGGGAATAATATTTTCGGCTAAATCAGGTTTTAAAGCAGCCAGTTCCCATGCGAGTGCGCCCCCTATTGAGCCGCCAATTATGGCAAAAAGTTTATCAATCTTTAATTTTTGCAGCCCTAAAGCCTGAATCCTGGCAATATCCTGAAGCGTAAATTCTTTATAATTTTCAATTAAATGTTCCTTCTTTCCGTTGAAACCATTCCCGGGAATATTGAAAGCCAGAATGCTGAACTTATCGGTATCTATACATCTCTGTGGACCCACAATTTTAGTCCACCAGCCGAGTTTCCCGGTTATTTGGGAGTTTCCCGTGAGCGCGTGATTTATTAAAACCACCGGCGCATTTTCCGGGTTTTGACCAAACTGCTGAAAGCTCAAATAGATATCCTGAACCGTTCCCGCGGAATTTTCAAAATCTTTTAAACAGAGTTCCTGAAGCATTTTTTTCATTTTTTGAATTAGAAAAAGCAAAAGGAAAAAGACTTAACCTGGCTGCTTTTTCCTTTGCCTTTCCACCAACAATAATTTATACCAGTGCCTTTTTCTGAATTTTAGAAAAAGCTTCTTTTAAATCTGTTTTTAAATCCTCAACATCTTCCAGTCCAACCGAAAGACGAATCAGGTCTTGCGTAACTCCGGCCGTTGCCTGTTGTTTTTCGTCCAGTTGTTGATGCGTGGTGCTTGCCGGATGAATAATTAATGATTTGGTATCGCCAATATTGGCAACCAGTGAGAAAAGTTTGGTTTCATCGGCCACTACTTTAGCCGACTCAAAGCCTCCTTCAACTCCAAAAGTCACCACGCCACTTTGTCCTTTTGAGAGATATTCGTTAGCGAGTTTATTGTATTTACTGCTCTCCAGCCCTGGATAATTTACCCATTTTACTTCTTCCTGCTGCTCCAGCCAGGTGGCGAGTTCCAAAGCATTTTGGCTATGTTGTTTTATTCTGATTTCCAGAGTTTCTAAACCTTGTAAAATCTGGAAAGCATTGTACGGACTTAATGCCGCCCCGTGATCTCGTAAACCTTCAATTCTAACCTTTGCAATAAAAGCAGCTTCCTTTAGAGCTTCGTGGTAAACGAGTCCGTGGTAACCTGGGGAAGGTTCGGTGAATTCAGGGAATTTCCCGTTTGCCCAATTAAAGTTACCGGCATCTATAATGGCTCCTCCCAGGGAAGTTCCGTTACCGCTTATATATTTAGTGAGCGATTCTATTACAATATCGGCTCCGTGTTCTATAGGTTTCAAAAGTGAAGGGGTTGCAACCGTATTATCCACTATAAAAGGAACTTTAAGCGCATTTGCTTCTGCTGAAATTGCCTTAAGGTCTAAAACATCTAATTTTGGATTGCCAAGAGATTCTACAAAAATGGCGCGGGTATTTTCTTTTGCTGCCTTTTTAAAATTCTCTGGATATTCAGGATCTACAAAGGTGGTTGTAATCCCGAACCTTGGTAAAGTTACACTTAGTAAATTATAAGTTCCTCCGTATAAACTACTGGAAGCTACAATATGATCACCCGATTTTAAAAGCGTTAAAAGTGTGGTATTAATTGCGGCAGTTCCTGATGCAGTTACTACCGCGGCAATTCCGCCTTCCAGCGCTGCAAGGCGTTGTTCCAGGATATCGTTAGTAGGATTATTCAATCGTGTATAAATATAACCCGGTTCTGCAAGGGAAAATAAATTGGCCGCGTGATCTGAATTATTGAAAACATAGGAAGTCGTTTGATAAATAGGCACCGCCCTGGTTCCCCCGTTTTCCTTTGTATCGTGACCTGCGTGTAATGCGTTTGTTGAAAATTTTTGAGTACTCATAATTTCTAGTTTTTTAAAGTTTTGTTTGCCTCAATTTTTAGAAGCTTGATTTTGTTTTTGATAGATTCCCATCTGTGTGGGAATGACGTTTTTTGATAAAAAAAGTCCCCTTAAGTAGCTATTACCAAGGGGACCTTTTAATTGAACTCTAAACAAACTAAGTTACATTCGGTTTTGGCAATAGCATTTCATCTGCATACACATACACATCATCATATAGCCCATCATATTATTTTTTATTGCCTTGATCATCCTTCTAGTTTTTGCCATTCCCGCAAAGGCGGGAATCTTATTTTTATTAACCTATTTTCTTATTCTGGATTTCCGCTTCCGCAGAAATGACTCTCTTTAAATGCAAAAAGCCGCTGCGATTGGCAGCGGCTTTTTGCAATTTATATCTTTTCAGATTTAAGCAATTGAGCGCGCTGCGGAAGCTTTCCACATCATCATACGCATCATATTGCAAATTATCTGGTACATTTCGTTGTTTTGTTGGTTACAAAGATAAGGGCAGAAATTTTTAATAACCAAACCAAAACTTCATTTTTATGGAAAATAAATTTTTATCAATTTAAATTGAGTAATCAATAATTTAATTGACATAAAATTATTTATAATATATTTATCGCTGAAGGAACATCACAATAACCTATATTTCAGAAGTATAAAATTATAATTCTAAAATCTATAAATTGAAGTCAATATTTAAAAGCCTTCAACTGTATAAAAAAGAAAGTTAAAGAAAGGATGAGTTTGGGTTATTTTTATACATTTGTAACCGAATTATTAAAGGGAAGGATTTGACTGATTGCAACCCTTTTATACTTTTAAAAGTATAAGAAAAATGCTAAAGCAGTATCACTACTCCCTTAGCTTTTCGTCAAATTCAACCCGTATTTTTTAAAAAACTAATTTAAAAATATGGCCTATTTATTTACTTCAGAAAGTGTTTCTGAAGGACACCCAGATAAAATCGCCGACCAGATTAGCGATACTTTACTCGATAATTTCTTAGCATTTGATGAAAATTCTAAAGTCGCCTGCGAAACTTTAGTTACAACCGGCCAGGTTGTTCTTGCCGGCGAAGTTAGAAGCGACACCTATTTAGACGTGCAAAATATTGCCCGAGAAGTAATTAATGATATTGGTTACACCAAAGGTGCCTATAAATTTAGCGGCGATTCCTGCGGCGTAATCTCTTTAATCCACGAACAATCCCAGGAAATTTACCAGGGCGTAGATCGTGAAAACAAAGAGGAACAGGGTGCGGGAGACCAGGGAATGATGTTTGGTTATGCAACCAACGAGACCGAAAACTATATGCCCCTCGCATTAGATATTTCACACAAAATACTTATTGAGCTGGCAAAACTAAGACGTGAAGGCAAAGATATTCCTTACCTGCGTCCCGATTCTAAAAGCCAGGTGACCATTGAGTATAGCGACGATAATGTCCCGCAGAAAATTGTAGCGATTGTGGTTTCTACCCAACACGATGATTTTGATGAGGATGATGATGCAATGCTGAATAAAATCAAGAAAGATATTCTTGAAATTCTTATTCCGCGGGTAAAAGAGCAACTGCCGGAATATGTTCAGAAGCTGTTTAATGATGAAATCACTTATCATATAAATCCAACCGGAAAATTTGTAATTGGCGGGCCTCACGGTGATGCCGGACTTACAGGAAGAAAAATTATCGTAGACACCTACGGCGGTAAAGGCGCTCACGGTGGTGGTGCTTTTTCAGGAAAAGACCCGAGTAAAGTAGACCGTTCTGCTGCTTATGCTTCTCGCCACGTAGCCAAAAATCTGGTTGCCGCAGGACTGGCAGATGAAGTTTTGGTGCAGGTTTCTTATGCAATTGGTGTGGTAGAACCAACTTCAATTTCCGTAGAAACTTATGGAACTTCTAATGTTGATATGAAAGATGGGGAAATCGCAAAAAAAGTTGCTGAAATTTTCGATATGCGACCCTGGGCCATAGAAAGCCGACTAAAACTTAGAAATCCAATATACCGCGAGACTGCTGCCTATGGGCATATGGGGAAAGAACCAAGAACCGTCACCAAGATCTTTAAAAGTTCCTATTCAGGAGAAATAAAGAAAGAAGTTGAATTATTTACTTGGGAAAAACTGGATTATGTGGAGAAGGTAAAAGAGGCCTTTGGACTATAAATTCAGGAAAATACATCTTGTTTAAAAATATAACACCTCCTGTATTCTAAAATATAGGAGGTATTTTTCCAATTAATAAGTGATCTCTACTCTTGTTCCTTCTTTTTTTGCGGAATTATAAATGGCCATTAATATCTTCATATCCCTTAGCCCCATCTCTCCCGGTGTTTTGGGGTTTTGGTTATTCCGAAAACTTTCAGCCTGGGCATCCATTTGCTTAACCTGTTCATAGATATTTGGAAATTCCATTTTACCATTACTGGTCTCCCCTTTTTTACCTTCATAGGAATAAGCGGGTTCCAATTTCCACCAGCCATCTTCAGCCTTGCCAGATAGACTGTTTTTTTCCTCTTCGTCTGCATAACTGGCCTCACAATTAGCCACTACCCCTTCATCAAATTCCATTTCCCAGGTAATCGACTGCTCTACATCTCTAAAATAGGCAGGGTGTGTAACCTCCCCAAATTTCGCCCTGACAGCCACCGGAGGTTTCCCCATAGTATATATCGCAGCCTGAACACAATAGATACCCAAATCCATCAATGGCCCTCCTCCAGCGCGCTCTTTATCGAGCCGCCATAAATCCAGGCTGCCACCAGTCATGTTACTGTTATCTACGGCCTTTATACTTTTTACTTTTCCAAACACTTCTTGCTGCCCCAGTTCCATTACGCGTTGGTTAAAAGGTTCAAAATGCAACCGGTAACCTATAGCAAGTAAAACCCCGTTATCCTTGCAGGCTTTCACCATTTGTTGTGCCTCTTCTGCATTAAGCGCCATGGGTTTCTCACAAATCACATGTTTTTTAGCTTTTGCCGCGCGTATGGTAAATTCCTTGTGCATACTGATAGGCAACACCACATAAACTATATCTATATCCTCATTACCGGCTATCTCATCAAAATTTTCATAATTATATATATTACTATCGGGAAGTTTATATTTCTTTTTCCAGGCTTTCTCCTTTGATGGTGAACCCGTAACTATGCCAGATAGGCGACAATTCTTAGTTTTTTCTAATGCAGGAGCTAATTGATTAGTACTATACCGGCCCAATCCTACTAATGCAATACCAAGTTTTTTATTATCCCGCGCTATATTTACACTTTCCTGCTCCGTAAAAGACAATAGGGAAGGCGCCAAAATAACACCGCCCATCCCCAGGCCGGTGTTTTTTATAAAATTTCTGCGGGGATTTTTGTTATTATTTTTATCCATCATACTAAACTTTAGATTTATCGTATGTTTTAAATAGTAGGTCGCCCACCGGTTATCTGTACCGTGGAGCCGGTAGTATAACTGGAGTCTTCCGATGCCAGTAGAACATAACTGGCCGCTAGTTCTGCTGGCTGCCCGGCACGCCCGAGCGGAGTATTTTTCCCGAATTTCTCCACTTTTTCCTGTGGCATGGTAGCTGGAATAAGGGGCGTCCAAATAGGTCCCGGTGCTACACAGTTCACCCTTATGCCTTTTTCTGCAAGAATTTGGGCAAGGTTGGCAGTGTAATTTTGAATGGCCCCTTTTGTCGCAGCATAGGCAAGCAATTTTGGATGTGGTGAATAAGCATTTATAGAAGAGGTATTTATGATAGTAGCACCAGGTTTCATATTTGGCACTGCCTCTTTACATAAATAAAACATCGAGTAGATATTGGTTTTAAAGGTGTAATCCCATTCTTCAGAAGAAATATCCTGTAATGATTCCCGAGCCATTTGAAAAGCAGCGTTGTTAACCAGGATATCAATTTGACCAAATTCTTCTAAAGCTTTTTTAATAATCTCTTTGCAATGACTTTCTTCACTTACATCGCCCGCCATCAGGACCGCCTCTTTTCCGGCTTCTTTTATATATTTCTCGGTTTCTCTCGCATCCTCATGTTCTTCAAGATAAGAGATAAGCACATTGGCACCTTCCCGTGCAAAAGCTATAGCAACCGCTCGTCCAATCCCAGAATCACCACCGGTAATGATTGCATTCTTACCTTCCAGTTTACCGGAACCACGATAGGATTCTTCTCCATGATCTACCATAGGGTTCATTTTCTTTTCTACCCCTGGTTCTTCCTGCTTATCGTCGGAATATGGGGGTTGCGGATATTTTTTTTGTGGATCTTGCATTTTCATAGCATATATTTTAGTTGGTTAAATAAAATCTTGTCTCCTAAATTAGAGTAATTGAAATGCGAGTTAAAAAATCGATCGCTAAACTTTCTCTAAAATTCCTTAATAAAATCCCAATTCCTTTCAAAAAATGCTCTGATTGGATGAAAAGCTTTTTTGACGTTTTCTTCGGAAAGCTTTAACAACCGGACGCAGTTTTAATTCCTAATTTTAGAATTACACCAATCAAACACCTTATGTCCGTTTTCAGAAAAGTAAGAAACACCATCAACCTATTAAAGTCGGTTGATATGGATCAATTAGCGAAAATTAATGAACAGATAGACCTCTCGGAAGCGATGAAAAGTTTAGGCCAGCTAGACGAGCGTCAACTCAAGGGTTTGATGAAAATGTTAAAAACCAAACAGAAAAAAGGCCAGAGTGACCTTCCACCAATTACCGGCGATTTTTACAATTTAGACCTTAAACTTACCGAGGAGCAGCGCAAGCTTCAAATGGATGTGCGCAATTTTATGGAAGATGAAGTTCGGCCTTTGGTGAACGACCATTGGAACCGGGCCAAATTTCCGCATGAGATTATTGAAAAATTCAAAAAACTAAATATTACCGGTGTTCCTTACGAAGGTTATGGTTGCCCCAATCTTCCGTTTTTAATGGAAGGTATAATCGCACAGGAAATTGCTCGTGTAGATGTTTCCATTTCAACATTCTTCGGCGTGCATAGTGGTCTTGCAATGGGATCTATTTATCTCTGCGGAAGCGAAGAACAAAAGCAGGAATGGTTACCGAAAATGCAAAAACTTGATGCTATTGGAGCCTTTGGTTTGACTGAGCCCAATGTTGGTTCCGGTGTGGCCGGCGGGCTAGAAACTACCTGTAAGTTTGATGGCGAAAACTGGATCTTAAACGGACAGAAAAAATGGATCGGGAACGCCACTTTTGCCGATGTGATTATTATTTGGGCACGGGATGAAGACAGCAACCAGGTTAAAGGTTTTCTTGTAAGAAAAGGAAATCCGGGATATAAAGCAGAAAAAATGGAGGATAAAATGGCCTTGCGAATTGTGCAGAATGCCATTATAACTTTAACCGATTGTGTAATCCCTGAAAGTGACAGGTTGCAAAAAGCAGATTCATTTAAAGATACTGCAAAGGTACTTAGAATGACACGTGCCGGAGTAGCCTGGCAGGCGGTTGGTTGTGCCCGTGGAGCTTACGAAAGTGCACTGAAATATACCAGGAAAAGAGAACAATTTGGCCGCCCAATTGCCTCGTACCAATTAATTCAAAACCATTTGGTAGAAATGGTTTCCAACCTTACCGCAATGCAAACATTGGTTTTCCGGCTTTCTGAAATGCAGGATGCGGACCTGCTAACAGATGAACACGCTTCTTTAGCGAAAGTTTTCTGTAGTATGCGCACCAGGGATGTGGTAAGCCGTGCCCGCGAAGTTATGGGCGGAAACGGAATTTTACTTGAACACGACGTTGCCCGCTTTGTGGCCGATGCCGAAGCTATTTATAGTTACGAAGGAACAAAAGAAATTAATTCGCTTATTGTAGGCCGTGCCATTACGGGGTATAGTGCTTTTGTAAGCTAAATATTAACCATTCAAAAATAAAGAATAGAATGTCATTATTAATTGTTAGTCCGGGTAAAGACCCGAAAGCTTGGGTTGAAGCTTTAAAAAATCAACATCCGGGTTTAAATATTTATGTGTATCCAGAAGACCACGATAAAGAAGAGGTAGATTTTGCCTTAACCTGGAACCATCCCCGCGGAATATTTCAAAATTACCCAAACATAAAAGTTGTTGCTTCTATGGGCGCCGGCGTAGATCATATTACCAGTGATCCTGAGCTTCCCGAAAACATAAAAATCACCAAAGTTGTAGACGATCGTCTGGCAGAAGATATGGGTACTTTTGTGCTCACTCTTGTGCTGGCACATCAAAGAAACCTGTTGCACTATCGTGAAAGCCAGATAAATGAAAAATGGGAACCTGTGCCCTACACTAGAAACAACGATGTGAAAGTTGGTATTTTAGGAATAGGTAACCTGGGACAAAGCGTATCAAAATGTTTATTGAAAAACGGATTCCAGGTAATAGGTTTTTCAAAACATAAAAAAGATTTTGAAAATGTAGATAGTTATGCCGGTGAAGATGAGTTTGATGAATTTTTAGAGCAGTCAGATATTCTGGTGAATATGCTTCCGCTTACTTCTGAAACCGAGAAAATATTGGATTTAGAATTATTCGAAAAATTACCTAAAGGTGCCTACGTGATAAATGTGGCCCGCGGGGAACATTTAGTGGAGCAGGATTTACTTGCTAAGGTAGATGATGGTCATCTTTCGGGTGCGGCATTAGATGTATTCTGGGAAGAGCCAATAAGGGATGAGCATCCATTTTGGAAACATCCTAAAATAAGGGTGACACCGCATATTGCCAGCGTTACGCATCCAAACTCCGTAGTGCCACAGATTATTGAGAATTATGAAAGATTGCAGGAAGAAGAAGAACTTAAGAACGTGGTTGAGCGAGATAGAGGTTATTAATTAAAATTTAAGCGTATGAAAACTTTCAAAAATATTTTGGTAGCGGTAGATTTCAATGATGCCGTTGGAGAACTTATGTCATACGCTGAAAGTATTGCAGAAAAATTCGGGGCTAAGATCTGGGTGGTTCACGTAGCCGCCCCAGATCCCGATTTTGTAGGTTTTGATGCAGGCCCGCAGTATATTAGAGATATGCGAGCCGATGAATTAAGGGACGAGCACAGAGAATTACAGCAAATTCGCGATATGTTTATTAATAAAAACATAGAATCTGATGCACTTTTAATCCAGGGTTCTACGGTAGAAAGCGTGCTGGAAGAAGCCAAAAAACTCAAAGCCGATATTTTAATTGTAGGTACGCACAAACACAGTTTCTTCTATAATCTTTTTGCTGAAAGCGTTTCAGTAGAATTATTTAAAACTGCCGAAATCCCGGTCCTTTCCATTCCTATTGAAGAAGAAAAATAAGGCTCAACATCACTATTATACTTTTTTACTGAATTAAATTCCATTAATTTTATTGATTGAAAAGCAGTCACAATGATCAGTAAAGAAGAATTCACAAAACTACATTCAGAAATCTCTCCTTTTATTCACCGCACACCGGTGTTAACTTCAGCTTTACTGAATAAATTAGCCGAAACTGAAATCTTCTTTAAATGTGAGAATTTTCAAAAAATGGGCGCTTTTAAAATGCGCGGTGCTACCGCTGCTATTTTGGCTTTAAGCGAAAAGGAACGAGCGAAAGGTGTGGTAACCCATTCTTCGGGCAACTTTGCCCAGGCTGTTTCATTATCAGCAAAAAGCTTGGGAATTCCCGCTTATATTGTGATGCCTTCTTCTGCTCCCCAGGTTAAAAAAGATGCGGTAAAAACCTACGGCGGCCAGATTACGGAATGTGAACCCAATCTCAAAGCCCGCGAAGCAGCTGCCGAAAAAATTCAAAAGGAAACCGGGGCTATCTTTTTGCATCCCTCTAACGATCTCAATGTAATCTACGGTCAGGGTACCGCTGCTAAAGAACTCATTGAAGATTTTCCTGGTCTGGATATGATAATTACTCCGGTAGGTGGTGGCGGACTTATTGCCGGAACCGCTCTTGCCGTAAATTTTTATACCGAAAATTGTAAAACTATTGGTGCCGAACCATTTAAATTTGACGATGCCTATCGTTCTTTAGAAAGCGGAAGGATTGAATTTAATGAAACCAACAATACCATTGCAGACGGACTTAAAACCAACCTTGGCGATAAGAATTTCCCGATTATAAAAGATAAGGTTTCAGAAATTATAAGGGTGGAAGAAGATGAAATCATAGCGGCGATGAAATTTATTTGGGAACGAATGAAAATTGTGGTGGAACCTTCAAGCGCGGTAGCTTTTGCCGCAGTTTTACGTGAAAAAGATAAATTTCGAGGGAAAAAAGTGGGAATTATTATTTCGGGTGGGAATGTAGATTTAAGTAATTTACCTTTTTGAATCCTTGAATTGCTTCTCCTGGGAGGTTTTTATACTTGGTAGAAATTCTAAATAGTTTCAATCGTCATCCTGGATTTATTTCAGAGCCTGTCCCGTATTTATCGGGAATCTAAGTCTTTTAAAACACTCACCGTCACCAAAAGCTGCCCCACGTGTCTCTGACTATGTTCTGCGGCGTGAAAAAGCACACCTATAACGGTTGAAGGCAATGCTTTTCTTCCCACCGGTCTAAATTCCGTTAGGATATTTTCAGGTGTATTTTTAAGAGAATCAATTGCTTCGTCTACTTTTTCCTGAAAATTATTCACAAGGAATTCCACGGAAATTTCTTCATTAAATTTTCCTTCATTTTTTAAATATTGAAATTGAGTTTCCGATAATTTTTCGGCTTTTGCGTAAGTCAGCATTCTATCTATCACCCCGCTTAGGTGTTGTAAATGAAATCCCACCGACGCTCTTCCTGCCGGTTTTTCCCATAATAATCCCTCTGGGAAATCCCTCATATATTCTTCTACTTCTTCCCGGGATTGTAATAAAGCGTGGGCAGCGGGTTGCAGCAAATCGGGCACCTCAACAACTTTTCCTCTTAACCAGACTTCAGGTTTGTTCATATTCAATAATTTTCAAGGATATTTCAAACCAAACTTACTTAAAAGTCGCCAATTCTATAAATAAACCCAAAATTTTAAATCAGACAATCCAATTAGAGCTTTTAAGCTTTTCATAGTATATTTAGCCTCGTTAAAAAAACACACTATGTTTAAAAAATTCCTCCCGGCCATCTTTATACTTTTGGCCACTCCAAACCTGATTTCACAAGAAAAAGAAGAAAAGAAATGGGATGTAAATGATCCCTACTCTGACGACTGGAATATCAAAGAAGTAAGCTTACAAACCGACGAAGGCACCTGGATAAACCTTGATGTTTCTCCCGATGGAAAAACAATTGTTTTTGATCTTTTAGGTGATATTTATAAAATGCCGATAGGCGGTGGAAAAGCTGAAATTTTAAGAAGCGGGATGGCTTACGAAGTTCAGCCCCGTTTTAGTCCCGATGGTTCAAAAATATCTTTCACCAGTGATGCCGGAGGTGGCGATAACATCTGGATTATGAATGCCGATGGCGAAGATGCAAAGCAACTTACCAAAGAAGATTTTAGATTATTAAACAATGCCGTTTGGACACCCGATGGAAACGCGATTGTAGCTCGTAAACATTTTACTTCGGGCCGGTCTTTAGGCGCCGGTGAAATGTGGTTATACCATATTGGCGGCGAAGGCGGTTTGCAACTTACCGAGCGTAAAAATGATCAGCAGGATGTAAATGAACCCAGCACTTCCCCCGATGGCCGCTATCTTTATTATAGTGAAGATATGTACCCCGGCGGAATGTTCCAGTACAATAAAGATCCAAACAAACAGATCTACGTAATAAAAAGATATGATTTTGAAACCGGTGAAAATACAACAATAACAGGCGGTCCCGGCGGCGCAGCACGACCACAGGTTTCGCCTGATGGGAAAAAACTTGCTTTTATAAAACGTATCAGAACGAAATCGGTTTTATACATACACGATTTAGAAACTGGGGAAGAATGGCCGGTTTACGATAAGCTGAGCAAAGACCAGCAAGAAGCCTGGGCTATTTTTGGCGTTTATCCCGGATTTAGCTGGATTCCTTCAGGAAAAGAAATTGTATTCTGGAGCGAAGGAAAAATTAACAGGGTAAATATTGAAAATTACGATGCGGAAGTAATTCCGTTTGAAATAGATAATACCATAGAAATTGCCGAAACTCATCGCAGCGAACACCAAGTGTTTTCAGAAGAATTTAATCCGAAAGTGATTCGCCACGCGGTGACTTCACCTAATGGAAAAACCCTTGTTTTTAATGCGGTAGGCTATTTATGGAAAAAATCTTTACCTAATGGAAAACCTCAGCGAATTACAAATACTGAAGATTTTGAATTTGAACCCGCTTTCTCCCCTGATGGAAAAGAAATTGTTTATGTGACCTGGAATGATACAGAAATGGGGGCATTAATGAAAGTTGGATTAAACGGAAGGAATCCGCAGAAACTGACTTCAGAAAAAGGAATTTACAGAAACCCTGCTTTTTCCAATGACGGCGAACAAATTGTTTTTGTTAAGGAACGAGGTAACAGCGACCAGGGACAAACCTTTAGTAAAGAACCGGGAATTTACACGATAAGTGCTTCCGGGGAAAATAAAAAGAAAATCCACGATTCGGGAGATTTCCCGATTTATAGCAAGGACGATTCCCGGATTTTCTTTCAAACCGGCGGTGCGCTTATGGGCAGCCTGGAAAAAAGCTTAAAAAGTATAGATCTAAGCGGAAACGACGAGCGCACACATATCAACTCCAAACACGCTAACCGTCTCGTGCCAAGCCCCGATAACAAATGGGTAGTTTTTAGTCATTTGCATCAGGCATATCTGGCACCGCTCACCCTAACCGGACGACCATTGGATTTAGACAATAACACCAAAACTATTCCCGTAACTCAAATTACCAGAGATGCTGGGATGAACCTGCATTGGTCAAACAACAGCGAAAATGTGCACTGGACTTTAGGTGACGAATATTTTACCAATAAAGTTTCAGAACGTTTTACCTTTCTGAAAAACTCGCCGGATTCTATTCCCGATATTACTGAAAAAGGCACAAAAATAGGACTCGAGCTAAAAACCGATGTTCCGGAAGGAAAAATTGCTTTTACCAATGCCAGGATTATCACCATGAATGGCGATAAAGTAATCGAAAATGGAAGCATTTTAATCGAAGGAAATAAAATTGTATCCATAGGTGAAGCTTCCGAAATAAAGCCTCCGAACAATGCGAAAGTTTATGACCTGGAAGGCAGAACCATAATGCCTGGAATTGTAGATGCCCACGCCCATATTGGTGCATTTAGATATGGTTTAACACCTAAAAAACACTGGCCGTTATATGCAAACATGGCGTTTGGCGTGACTACGGTACACGATCCTTCAGCTTTAAGCGAAAGTATTTTTAGTATGGCCGAAATGGTGAAATCCGGTGAAATGGTTGGACCCAGAATTTATTCCACAGGAATTATTCTTTACGGTGCTGAAGGTGATTTTAAAGCGGTGATCAATAACCTGGACGATGCAAGATCTGCACTACGAAGAACTAAAGCATTTGGAGCGACTTCGGTAAAAAGTTATAATCAGCCGCGACGTGAGCAACGCCAGCAAATTATGCAGGCTGCAAAAGAACTGGACATGAATGTTGTTCCCGAAGGTGGAAGTACCTTTTTGCACAATATGAATATGATTGTAGACGGGCACACCGGGATAGAACACAACATCCCGATCGCACCTGTTTATAAAGATGTAAAAACACTTTGGGGAAATAGCAACACCGGTTATACGCCTACCCTTATTGTAAATTACGGCGGAATTAACGGTGAATATTATTTCTACGACAAAGATAAAGTTTGGGAAAATGAGCGTTTATTGAATTTCACTCCAAGACAAATCGTAGATCCCCGTTCCCGAAGAAGAGAAACCCTTCCTGAGGAAGAATATGAGCAGGGACCAATTTTGGTATCAGAAACTGCTAAAACACTTTCTGATATGGGAGTAAAAGTAAACTTGGGCGCACACGGACAGTTACAAGGTCTTGGTGCTCACTGGGAGCTTTGGCTGCTGCAAATGGGCGGAATGACGAATATGGAAGCTTTGCAAGCGGCAACGATTAATGGAGCGGAATATATAGGAATGGGCAGCGAAATTGGTTCTCTGGAAGAAGGCAAATTAGCCGATTTGATTGTCTTAGAGAAAAACCCGCTGGAAGATATTCGTAATTCAGAATCTGTAATTTACACTATGGTAAATGGTAGGTTATATGATGCTGAAACAATGAACGAAATTGGAAATGATCCAAAAGAACGCGGTGAATTTTACTGGGAAGACAACAAATATAATGCTGCTTTCCCCTGGCATGAAAGTACGCAGAGCTTTACCGCTCCCGGTTGTACTTGTAACAAGTTGAATAATTAAAATCTAAAAATTACAAACTGGATAGTTAGTTTTTAGTGCTTAAATTGGTTTAAGCAAACCGAATTTGGTAACTTTTAAAGCAAATTAGCTATCCGGTTATTTTAAACTATAAATTTTATGAGAAGAGTTAAATTTGGAAAGCTTTTCACTCACAGGAAGATAGATGAAAGTATCATCCGGGAACACCTTGCTCTGGAGCGAACCAAACTTGCCAATGAGCGTACACTCTTGTCTTACACCCAGGCAGCACTTTATTTTTTGCTGGGTGGACTGGCTTTAATTCAGCTTAAGGAATATGAGGAGATGCATTATATTGGTTACCTGGCCTTGGTATTCTCTGTACTTTTTGTTACCGTAGGCATTTGGCGGTTCATCGTACTTAGAAATAAGATGAAAGATCTTTTAAAGGGTAAAATAGAGTCTTCAGCTGAAGAGGAAGAAGAGCCAGAGCATAATTAATAAGTTTATTAAAATATTACAGTTAGTTTTTTGAAATCATTAAACCTTCAATTTTTATTAACTCCAATTGCAAACTTTCACCCATTATTTTCTTCATTTTATAGCTACTGGCGCTATTGCCTGGTTTTACGATAAAAAGAACTGGAAAAAAAACTGGCTGATTTTGCTCGCTACAATGGCAGTTGATATTGACCACGTTGTTGCCGAACCATTATTTGACCCAATGCGCTGTGGAATTGGTTATCACCCTTTACATTCTCATTTTGCAATTATCACCTATGTTTTAGGGGTCCTTTTTATTAAAAATAATTTCCTAAAGTTAATATTCATCGGCTTGCTCTTTCATATGCTAACCGATTTTATAGATTGCCTTTGGATGTTTTCTAAATGCGGGGAATGTTATACTTCTTCGGAAATTTATAAGTGGTTTAATTGAAGCTTGCGCGGAAGGAAAAACCTACAAGGTTTTGAAAACCTTGCGGGTTTAATCATTTCATTAAAAAAACCCGAAAACCAGAATATTTAGGTAAATATTCGGTCTTCAGGCTTCTGCTTAAGCAACAGTTAAGGGTTTAAATTCTTGTTCTCTTCATCATTAAGCATTCTTGATTTTATAAGAAAACGGTAACCGGTTGGGATATCCAGGGAAAAACTTCCTCCCCTGCCTTTTACAATATCTACGGTGAGATGAGTGTGTTTCCAGTACTCAAACTGGTCGTGGCTCATATAAAATTTCACGCCGCCAACTTCCCCCATCAAAATATCATTATCGTCTATATAGAAATCCTCTTTGGGCAATAACATTGGTGAAGACCCGTCGCAACAGCCACCACTTTGGTGGAAGATCACCTCGCCGTGCTGCTGCTTGAGTTCTTGCAGTAATTTATCTGCTTCCGGAGTTATTTCTACTCGTTTAAATTCCATATTCTAAAAGAATCCAAGTTTATTCTTATCATAAGAAATCAGCATATTTTTGCTTTGGCGGTAGTGATTCAGCATCATTAAGTGATTCTCTCTCCCGAAACCGGATTTCTTATAACCTCCAAACGGGGCGTGTGCAGGATAATCGTGATAGCAATTTACCCAAACCCGTCCTGCTTTTATTGCTCTGGGAATCTGATACAATTGATGCGCATCCCGTGTCCAAACCCCGGCACCGAGACCGTACATCGTATCGTTTGCGATTTCAATAGCTTCAGCTTCATCTTTAAAAGTACAAACAGCAACTACAGGTCCAAAAATTTCTTCCTGGAAAACGCGCATTTTATTATGTCCTTTCAGGATAGTGGGCTGAATGTAAAATCCGTTTGCCAGATCCCCGTCCAGTTTTGCGGCATCGCCACCGGCTAAAACCTCAGCGCCTTCATCTTTTCCGATTTTTATATATTCCAGGATTTTCTGGTGCTGGTCGCTGGAGGCCTGTGCGCCCATCATAGTGGATTCCTCAAACGGATTACCCATTTTAATGGCTTTGGTTCGTTCAATCACCCGTTTAATGAATTCGTCATAAATATCCTCCTGAATTAAAATCCTGGATGGTGCGGTACAAACCTCTCCCTGGTTAAAGGCGAAAAGAACGGCACCTTCAATACATTTATCAAGAAAAGCATCGTCGTGATCCATAATACTGTTGAAGAAAACATTAGGCGATTTCCCTCCTAATTCCATCGTTACCGGGTGCAAGTTTTTTGAAGCGTACTGCATAATTAACTGACCCGTGGTGGTTTCACCGGTAAAGGCAACTTTATCTACATTTGGACTTGATGCAAGAGGTTTTCCCGCTTCAGGACCAAATCCGTGAATTACATTAAACACTCCAGGAGGTAATAAATCGGCAATTTTTTCGGCTAAAAATGTAGCTGAAGCCGGGGTTTGCTCCGCCGGTTTTAATACCACGCAGTTACCAGAAGCCAAAGCCGGAGCTACTTTCCACGCTAGCATTAATAATGGGAAATTCCACGGAATAATTTGGGCAACCACGCCAAGTGGTTCGTTGATGATTAAGGAAAGTGTATTCTCATTCAACTCGGTAGCCGAGCCTTCCTCGGCCCTAATTGCTGAAGCAAAGTACCTAAAATGATCTACAGCCAATGGCACATCGGCATTCATTGTTTCGCGAATGGATTTCCCGTTATCGGCCGTTTCCATTTGCGCGAAAGTTTCCAGATTCTCCTGGATCACGTCGGCTATTTTATGTAAAATTCCCGCACGCTCTGCAGCTGAAGTATTTCCCCATTCGTGTTTGGCCTTATTAGCGGCTTCAATCGCGCTGTTTACATCCTTTTCATTGGAACGTGGATACTTGGCCAAAAGCTTATTATCTACCGGCGAATGATTTTCAAAGTATTGCCCGTCTATGGGATCCTGGAATTTTCCGTTAATGAAATTGCCGTATTTTTCTTTAAATTTTGGTGCTGAATAGCTCATAGAAATGTTTTTAAATTTTACATTCCTAATATCCCTAATTTTAAGACTATAAAATTGAACTTTTCTACAAATAAGTATTACATTACTATCAACTTACTAAATTAAAGTAGATTTGAATACTAATTTATCAAACTATAATCGCAATTTGAAGCTGAATACTTCAATTGAAAACCGGACAATTTACAGTGCAGATTATGCCGAATTAAACGTTTTTGAAACTCAGAAGGTAGCAGAAAAGGTAAATCTTCAGTTTGGTTTTCCCATTATTGCGAGTATGCTAACCGGTAAAAAAGTAATGCACCTGGAAGGAATGAAATCTTTTGAGTTTTTCCCGGGGGAATCGGTTGTATTACCTTCAGAAAAAAAGATGGTGATTGATTTTCCGATAGCAAATGCTAAAAATCCTACGCGTTGTCTTGCCCTTGGAATCGATCCTGATAAGATAAAGGAAACCGTTCAAATATTTAGTGAAAATACCAGGATTGACTTTGAAAATGATAATCACAGCTTTGATGCCAGTGCCATACACCTGGCCAATAACCATCAGGTTCAATTTGTTTTAGATCGCATTTTCAGCACGTTTTTAGAAGATGGCACAGCCAAAGATGCGCTGCTGGATCTAATGGTAAAAGAACTTATTATCAGGTTGCTTCAAACCAAAGCGAAAGTGATGCTGGTAGATAATGAAACGCTTTTTGATAATAACCGGATGGCATTTATAGTAAAATATATGCGCGAACATCTAACTGAAAATATTAACGTAGATAAACTGGCCGATAAAGCTTGTATGAGCACTTCTAATTTCTACCGAAATTTTAAAAATACGCTGGGTGAAACTCCAATTGATTATTTAAATGGTGAACGAATTAAATTTGCCAAGAAATTAATTCAAAAAACAGCCTGGAAATTTTCTGACATCGCCTATAAAAGCGGTTTTAATAATACCAGTTACTTCAACCGGCAGTTTAAACGCTTTGAAAAGATAACTCCGAATCAATATAGAAAACTGGTAAAAGGAAATTTAACCTAATACTTCGCTGCATTTTTACTCAAATTCTCTAAAGCGGTTTTCATTGTTTCTAGCTGTGCTATATTTTGGGTCAGGTTAAACCTCCTGGCCAAAAAAGCAGGATCGTTATAAGAGATTTTTACTATCCCGGCTTCATCACGCCAAACCAGAAATTTTACCGGAAACTCCAGTCCTATTCGTGAATTCTCCTGCATTATCGGCGTACCAATATTAGGATTACCAAAAATGATTAACCTGGTAGGCCGTAAACCTAAACCAACTTGCTCGGCATTTTTGAAATGATCTATATCCGCGAAAATATTTAAGTTCAGATTTTCTTCAATTGCAGTGATCAACCTATCATAAGTGGTTTGAAAGTCGAATTCACTTATTTCAGAAATAATCCCTTCGTGGGTATCAACATTAAATTTCCCTGATTTTTTAACCTTTCCTCCTGAAGCTTTGGACGCCATATTTTTCAGCCCGTTTTTCACTTCAGAGAGGTTTTTTACCCCTTTAAAATCAAACCTTGATTTTAGGTAATTAACACTACTATAAGTTACTTCGGTTTTATCTTCGTTTTTATAAACCAGCATTTTAAGCGGAAGATCTAAACCGGCCAGCTGGTCTTTTTGTATAAGTAAACTGCCCTGCTTAGGGTTTCCGAATATTAAAACACTTGCTTTATCCAGTTCTAAATCTGCTTTTTCGGCATTCTTAGAATGCTCTATCTTTGTAAAAAGGGAAAGCGCTTCATTTTGCTTCAGCACCGATTCTAATCGTGATACGGTACTTTCAAAACCATACTTACTTTCAGTTATCATTAGATGGTCGTTTTGCTTTTCCTGAGCAAAACCAGAGAAAATTCCGAAGAAAAATAATAAGGAAATAAATTTTAACATAGATCTCAATTCTTGCCTTAAATTAATCAAATTTAGGGAGATATAGAATCAAATCCTTTAGCTTTTCAAGATTTATGAGTATTTTGACAAGGTGAAAATTCAGGGCACCTTAATTCTTGTATCTTTACACCCGCGCTTTTTTAGCGCCCCAAATAACTATCTAATTTTAATGAATTTATGCACGTAGCGATTGCAGGGAATATAGGAGCAGGTAAAACCACGCTTACTAAATTATTGGCAAAACATTACAACTGGGAAGCGCAGTATGAAGATGTATTGGAGAATCCCTATCTCGAAGATTTTTATAATAAAATGGAGCGCTGGTCTTTTAACCTCCAAATCTATTTTTTAAACAGCAGGTTCAGACAAATTTTACAAATTCGTGAAAGCGGAAAAAATATAATACAGGACCGGACAATTTATGAAGATGCACATATTTTTGCGCCAAACCTGCACGCCATGGGGTTAATGACCAACAGGGATTTTAAAAATTACAGTTCGCTTTTTGACCTTATGGAAAGTGTTGTGCAGGGACCTGATCTTCTTATTTATTTAAGAAGCAGTATTCCTAATTTGGTGTCCCAAATACATAAACGAGGTCGTGATTACGAAAACTCGATTTCAATCGATTATTTAAGTCGGTTAAATGAAAGATATGAAGCCTGGGTACACAATTATAACAAAGGAAACTTGTTAATAATAGACGTAGATAATATTAATTTTGTAGATAATCCCGAAGACCTGGGTGACATTATTAACCGTATTGACGCTGAAATTCATGGTTTATTTTAAATCTAATAAAAATGGAATCAACAAAACTTAAAAGACCAAAGCACAAGGGTTCTCCAAAGTTATTTGACAACCCAATTTTAGAAAAGCTTACGCACACCCATATTTCGCTTCCGTTAATTATTTTTGGATTAATTGCGACAGCTTTAATTTACTACGGAATTATTGAAAAAGGTTTTGAAACCCCATTGATGGTAGGCCTTTTTCTTGCCGGATTATTCTTTTTCACTTTCGTGGAATATATTATGCATCGGTATTTGTATCATATTCCTGCAACCAGCGAGCGTAAAAAGAAGATTTCCTATACTATGCACGGGGTGCACCACGATTATCCTAAAGATAAATCCCGATTGGCAATGCCACCGGTTTTAAGCCTGATAATTGCTACCGTACTTTTTATAATTTACCGCGCGGTTTTAGGCGATTATGTTTTCGGATTTTTAGCCGGATTTTTAATAGGATATGCCGGTTACCTGGCGGTACATTATTCGATACACGCTTTTAAAGTGCCTAATAATTTTCTGAAAACTTTATGGCACCATCACAGTATTCATCACTACCGTGAATCTGATAGGGCTTTTGGTGTTTCCTCTCCGCTATGGGATCATATATTTAGAACTATGCCAAGAAAAGCGCCTGCAAGTAGAAAAACGGCAGTTGGCCAAAGTATAGACGATTAAGTTTCTGATTTTCTAAATAAATCCGTGTTCCCTGGCATGTTCTACGGCTTCCTGCGATGTTTCAACCATTAGCACCGGAGTGGTTTCAAAATTGTCTATGATACTGCGAACGCGATTCATTTGTTTTTTATGCTTTACGCTTCTTAAATAAATTGCCAGGATCCTATCTGGATATTGGGCTGCGATTTCGGTATAAATAGAAGCATCGTGCTCGCCGCTATCACCAATAAGAATAAAATTCATTGCGGGATAAGTCTTCAAAATATTCGCAATTTCCTTCTGTTTGTGAGGTTTTTCAGGTTTTATACTACCATCAAAAGGCGTTCTGAATTTTCGCAATAAAATTGGCCCTTTTGGAAACGCATTATGATCTAAAAACAGTTTGAGATATTCATATAAATTCCACGGGCTGTTGCTTAAATAAAAAATAGGATTATTAGGCGTACCGTCTCTCCCGGTATGGAGTTTTTGGTAAAATTCAGCCGCACCTTTTAGCGGAATTCTATTATAAGCATTGGTTAGTAAAGAATTTTTCAGCAACCTAAGTTTTAAAAATGAAGTGACGCCAGTATGTAAGATAGTATCGTCTATGTCACTTATCACTCCATATTCCGCAGTAGGATCTGGAATTAAAAAATCACCCTTAAAAGGATCTTCCAGGAGTTCTGTCTTTTTTCCTAAAGGACCATTATAATACACGGCATAATCCAGCCAGCCTTCTTCATCGGCGTGTTCTGCCAGGTTCGTTTCTATAATATCATCAAACAAAAAGAAACCTTCATCATCACTTTTCGTGGTGGCCTGCACCTTTCCCGGTAGGCTTAAATCTATTTGTGCCTCAGGAATTTCAAACGTATCAAACTGTTTATAAGTGGTTTTTATCGTTTTGAAAATATTCGCATCCTGGGTGATTTTTAGCGGTTCGTTATCCAGTACGCGCCCTTTAATATAAAGGTGAGAGTGGGTTCCATAGCTTCTATATGGTGTAATTAAAACCTGATCTATAAGCTTATACCGGCCGGCAAGTTTGCGTAATCTTTTCTTCATTAATTTCCACTTTGGGTCAAGTTAAAAATTCTACGGAAGCCCTGCCCTGCTTTTAAATAAACTTTAGGAAGATTCCAGGTTTTGCATCGCCTTTTCCATATCAATCCCTTTTTCCAGCACTTTTCTAAATAAATCTCCTTTCTTCTGAATTCGCTGCGGCATATCTTTAATGGTAAAATCTAAAATTTTAAGTCCGCTCTTTACTTCCTTCCATTCCAGGGGGGTTGAAACGGGCGCCCCGGGTTTTGGACGCGCGCAATAAGCGGAAGCTAAAGTTTGACCTCTTCGGTTTTGTAAATAATCCAGGTAAATTTTATCTTTTCTTTTTTTCTTTGCCCGGTCCATACTGGTTATTTCCGGAACTTTATCGGCAATATAATAACACAGTAATTTCGTGAAATCGCGAGCTTCATCATAAGAATAATTTCCGCCTAGCGGAATATAAATATGAAGTCCGCTGGAGCCTGAAGTTTTGCAATACCCTTCAATTTTAGCCAAATCCATCACTTCCTTTGCAGCCTGGGCCACTTCAATAACTTCTTCAAAAGTATTTTTATCAGATGGGTCTAAATCTATCACCGTATAATCAGGAAAATCAAGGTTTTCCACCCTGGAATTCCACGGATTGATCTCTATACAGCCCAAATTCGCCATATATAAAAGCGTAGGCTCATCCTGGCAAAGCAAATATTCGATATCTTTTTCTGAAGATTCTGAATAAATATCAGTGGTTGCTATCCAATCGGGTAAATTTCCTTCGTTGTCTTTTTGATAAAATCCCTGTTTTTTAATGCCGTTGGGATGCCGGTGCAAATTTTGCGGACGATCTTTTAAATAAGGCAACATCACCTCTGAAACCTGGATATAATAATCTATTAAATCGTATTTTCTAAATCCCGAATCGGGCCAGTAAACTTTATCCAGATTGGTAAACGGCACATCTATCCCATCTATTTCCAGGCTTTCTCCTGACTTCCTTTTAGAAGATGATTTTTTTGATTTCTTTTCTTCGGAAACTTTATTTTCAACAATTTCTTCGGCTGAAATTTCTTCCGGTTCTTTATCTTCTCTTAAGGCTTTAAAAACCGGGTGTCTTAATTTACCGGTTTTTGTAATTTCTGAAAATTTTACTTCTGCAATTAAATCGGGGCGCATCCAAACCGGCTCACGACCTTTTAAATTAATTTTTTCAGGAAAAGGAGAGGTTTTTCGTTCTCGCCTTTTGAACTTTTTCAGTAATTCTTTTTGCTCATCATTAGAAAATCCGGTACCGCAATTTCCAATATACTTTAACTCTTCACCCTCATAAGCGCCCATAATCAAAGAACCAAAAACTGATCCTTCTGAAGTTGTGTATCCGCAAATGAGGACTTCCCGTGTGTTTTCGCCTTTTAACTTTAGCCACTTTTCAGTTCTATAACCGGGAGAATAAGTCCCATCGGCTTTTTTGGCAATCACACCTTCCAATCCCAGGTCTATGGCTTTATTATAGAATGCGGTGCCCATTCCTTCAATATGATCGCAATACTGAACCAAATCCAAATTTTCCACCACCTCCGGAATTAAACTTTTGCGCTCTAAAAGTGGTAAATCCAGCATAGAATGCCCATTTAGAAAAAGCATATCAAAAACATAGAAGCGCAAGGCTCCCGGCGTGTTTTCATCATAATTTTGTAAAGCCTGAAATTGAGGTATTCCGTCTTTATTCAACACCACAATTTCACCGTCTAAAATCACATCGTTCTCAATCTGTTCTAAATCTTTAACCAGTTTTGAAAACTTAGAATTAAAAGAAATTCCGTTGCGGGAATAAAGATCTACCTTGCCGTCTTCAATATTGGCCAGGGCGCGGTAACCATCCCATTTTAGTTCGTAAATCCAATCGGGATCGTTAAAGATTTTCTTGCCGGTGGTGGCCAGCATAGGTTTTATAAATTCTGAAGGTTTTATCTTCCTGACTTTCCCTTTAGATTTACCGGTATCTTTATTTTTAGAAGATTTTTCAGAAAAAACTTCTGCATCATAATCTAAATCGGTAGAAAAATCGTCTTTCTTTTTTATCAATAACCACTGATTTTTCTTATCGCCACGCTTGGTTTTAACCAGGGCAAATTCACCTTTGATTTTCTTTCCGCTAAAAACAATTTTCAAATTGCCAGCTTCCCATTGTTCCTCAAGGTTATCTTTAGTTTTGGCAGCAGCTTTAAAAGTTCCATTATCCCAAATTTGCATTTCTCCGGCGCCATAATTCCCTTTTGGTATTGTACCTTCAAAATGCAAATATTTTACGGGATGGTCTTCGGTTTCTATGGCTAGACGTTTGTCTTTCGGGTTCATTGAAGGACCTTTGGGAACGGCCCAACTTTTTAGCACGCCCTCCATTTCCAGGCGTAAATCATAATGCAATCGTGTAGCTTCGTGACGTTGAATAACAAAGCGCCCTCGGTTTTCGGTAGAAAAATCGGCACCGGGTTCTGGGGTGTTATTAAAGTCTCGTTTCTTTTTATAATCTTCTAAACCCATCGCTTAGGATGCTTTAGATTTTTTCTTTTTATCTAAACTGGCCTTTAATTTTGCCATAAGATCTTTGGCCTGGGTAGGCTCATCTTTAAATTTCTGTGGTTTGGGCTTTTTACCGGTGCTTTTGGATTCAATAATCTTCATTAATTGATCATTATAAACATCTTTAAATTTATCAGGATCAAACTCTGTAGTGTATTGCTCAATGAGAGAAATTGCCATATCAACCTCTTTTTTTGCGACTTTGGTTTTTGGTAGCTTCAGGTCTTTGGTTTCCCGGATTTCATCAGAAAACCTTATTACATGAAGTACGAGGGCTTTATCGTAAACGCCAACCAGGCTTAAATGCTCTTTTTGGCGCATCACAAAAGTAGCCACACCAAGTTTTCCGGTTTTTTTTAATGCATCTCGGAGTAGATTATAAGATTTTCCTCCTTCTTTTTGTGGTTCGAGAAAGTATGGTTTTTTATAAAGCACCTCGGCCACATCATCTTCGGCCACAAATTCTTCAATATCTATGGTTTTACTCTTTTTAAGGTTTGCATTTTCAAAATCTTCTTTCTCAAGCACAATATAATCTTCATCCTTTTTAAAACCCTTTACAATATCTTTCCACTCCACTTCTTTCCCGGTATCTTCATTCACACGTTTATACCTTATTCGGGCATTATCATGCTTATCAAGCATGTCTAAATCGAGTTTTCTACTTTCGGAAGCAGAATATAATTTTACCGGTATAGAAACCAGTCCGAAGCTAATAGAGCCGTTCCAGATAGATCTCATTCTAGTGGTTTCTAAGAGCTTTAATTAACTCATCCTTGGTCATATCGCTTCGGCCTTCAATGCCAACCTCCTGGGCTTTCTCATAGAGTTCTTCCTTAGAGCGTTCTTCATATTTATCGGCTTTTCCGCCTTTCTCACCAGACTTAGATTCGTTTGCAATTCTCGCGGCTTTAGATTTACTCATTCCTTTATCGCGAAGTTCCTCATACTGTTCATCATTCTTAATTGATGGTCCGTGATCTTTAGCCATAACATTTAATTTTGGTTAATAAAAGTTTCTAATTAAAATTAAGGGAATTACTGCGGAAGCTTAGTTGTAGCTTTGTTAAAATTAAAAATGAAAACTTCGGCTTAAAAAATTTTAAGGAATAAACAACAAAGCTTTATCACTCATTTAACTTGCTTTAGTGCAGTTTGCTTATAAATTTATCTAACAATTTTAACCATTAAATATTTAATTATGAAAAAGTTAGAAGATCTATTCGAACATCAATTAAAGGACCTTTATAGTGCCGAAAGCCAGTTAGTAAAAGCCTTACCAAAAATGGCAAAAGCTGCGAACGATGAAAAACTGAAGAAAGCTTTTGAAGACCATTTGGAAGAAACTAAAGAGCACAAAAAACGTTTGGAAGAAGTAAGTAAAGACTTAGGGTTTAAACCTACCGGTGAAGAATGTAAAGCGATGAAAGGCCTTATTGAAGAAGCAGAGTCATTTCTAAAAGAAGATGCGGAAGATGATGTAAGGGATGCCGGTCTTATTGCAGATGCCCAGCGGGTGGAACACTATGAAATTTCCGGGTACGGTACTTTAGTGAGATATGCCAAAGAATTAGGCCATAAGGATGCAGCAAAAACATTAAAGAAAACCCTTGATGAGGAATACACCGCAGATGAAGACCTAAATAAACTCGCTGAAAAACGCGTGAATAAAAAGGCTAAATAAGCCCCATTTATTAAGAAAAGAGGCTGGTGGAATCCTTGTAAAACCCGTCATCCTGAACTTGTTTTCAGGATCTAACATGTTTGAAGCTGAAACAAGTTCAGCTTGACGGAGACAAGAATTATCAAACAGCCTCTTTTATTTTTTATCTGAAAAAATTATCAGGCCTTATCTTTTAAAGCTTGTACCTGTTTTTCTACTTCAGCTTTTGTACCGGTAAAGGTTTTCTGCTGAACTTTGGTTTCCCCTTTTCGCGTGGTTGTAATTCTCACTTTTGCGATGGTTTTATTTCCTTCAGAAGTCATATTTACCTGAATTTCTTCTGAAAGATCTTCAGCATCATTAGCATTTATATTTTGCTCCATTTCAATAGAAGCCCCCTCGTTAGGAATATCTGTTTCGGTATGGCCTCCTAAAATTGGCGCGATTACCAAACCAATTAAACAGGTTAATTTTATTAAAATATTCATTGATGGCCCCGAAGTATCTTTAAAAGGATCTCCAACCGTATCACCGGTTACCGCTGCTTTATGTGCTTCAGAACCTTTGTAAGTCATCACTCCGTTAATTAGCACCCCGGCTTCAAAAGATTTCTTTGCATTATCCCAGGCACCACCGGCATTATTTTGAAATATTGCCCAAAGAACTCCGCTTACCGTAACTCCGGCCATATAGCCCCCAAGCATTTCGGCTATCAATACATTTTCGTAACCAAAAAGCATTGGAATAAGAGCAATTGCAATAGGAAAACCTATAGTTAAAACCCCCGGTAGCAGCATTTCTTTCAAAGCTGCTTCAGTAGAAATCGCTACACATTTATCGTATTCAGGTTTTGCAGTTCCTTCCATAATCCCCGGAATATTTTTAAACTGCCGCCTTACTTCTTCAACCATTTTCATCGCTGCTTTACCCACCGATTTCATTGCTAAAGCGGAAAACACAACGGGCACCATTCCACCGATAAATAACATGGCTAAAACAGGCGCTTTAAAAATATTAATTCCGTCAATTCCGGTAAAAGTTACATAAGCCGCAAAAAGTGCAAGTGAAGTTAATGCCGCCGAAGCGATGGCAAAACCTTTCCCGGTGGCCGCAGTAGTATTTCCAACGGAATCCAGGATATCTGTACGTTCCCTAACCTCAGCAGGAAGTTCGCTCATCTCCGCAATCCCACCGGCGTTATCGGCTATAGGTCCAAAGGCATCAATAGCTAACTGCATAGCGGTAGTAGCCATCATAGCTGAAGCTGCAAGTGCAACCCCATAGAATCCCGCGAAAGCGTAAGAAGCCCAGATAGCGAATGCAAATAATAAAACTGAAAAGAAGGTTGAAATCATTCCGGTAGCAAGCCCGGCAATAATATTTGTTCCGGCTCCGGTACTGGAATTTTGAACAATAGAAAGTACCGGTTTTTTACCGAGGCCGGTATAATATTCGGTTACGGCAGAGATCACCCCACCAACTACAATTCCTACCAAACAGGCATAAAACACCCTAATTGAAGAAATATCCATATACTCAAAACCTTCTGCTCCACCAACAAAAAAGCCCATAGTAAGGGTTTCTTTTGGTAGCATCCAGGTCACTAAAAAATAACTGGCTACAGCAACCAGGCCGATAGATGTCCAGTTTCCTATATTCAATGCTTTTTGCACTTCAGCTTCTTTAGCCGAATTGCTACTAATTTTAACTAAAAGAGTTCCGATAATAGAAATTATAATCCCGGCACCGGCTATGGCCATAGGTAGTAAAATAGGGCCGATTCCGCCAAAGCCGGCATCAACTATATTACCGCCCATATCTTTAATTATATAGTTTCCTAGAACCATTGCTGCAAGTACGGTAGCAACATAACTTCCGAAGAGATCGGCTCCCATTCCTGCAACATCCCCAACATTGTCTCCCACGTTATCGGCAATAGTCGCCGGGTTACGCGGGTCGTCTTCAGGAATACCTGCTTCAACTTTTCCCACTAAATCGGCCCCAACATCGGCAGCTTTAGTGTAAATTCCTCCACCCACACGAGCAAACAAGGCTATAGATTCGGCTCCCAGGGAGAATCCGGCAAGGGTTTCCAAAACTACGGTCATTTGTGTGGTATCTGTCCAAACCCCTCCCATAAAATAATGAAAGAAAAGGATAAAAAATGCGGTTAGCCCTAGCACGGCTAAGCCGGCAACGCCAAGTCCCATAACGGTACCGCCACCAAAAGAAACTTTTAGTGCCTGGGGCAAGCTGGTTCTGGCTGCCTGGGTGGTACGGACATTACTTTGGGTAGCTATTTTCATTCCCATATTTCCTGCTAAAGCAGAAAAAAAAGCTCCAAAAATAAAAGCGACAATAATAAGATAATGAGTGGTTGGTACAATATAGGCTATACCTGCGAGCGCTATACTGGCACCAATTACAAAAAAGCTAAGTAATTTATATTCTGCATTAAGAAAGGCGAGTGCTCCTTCGTAGATATGAGAAGCAATATCTTTCATTTTTCCGTCTCCGGCATCCTGTTTCAGTACCCAGGATCTTTTAACCCACATAAAAATGAGTCCTATTACAGCCAATATTGCAGGCATATAAATCATCATTGATTCCATATTAATTGTTAAGTTTTAGTTAATATGGCTAATGTAGTAAATCAGTGATAATTAAAAAAGCAATAACTTTTTAAGGTTATTGCTTTTAAATTATCAAAAATATATGCTCTAAATTATGGTAGTATTCCAAAACGGTCTTTATCACCGTCATAATCCTCATAGCGCTTAACACATTGGTCTATAATCTGGCGAGCCTCTTTAGCATCTCCCCAACCGCCAACATCTACTTTCTTCTTCTCAAGATCTTTATAAACTTTAAAGAAATGTTCAATTTCTTTAACCATATGTCCATTTAATTCATTTAGATCATTCAATCGATTCCAAATAGGATCTGATACCGGCACACAAATAATTTTTTCATCGGGTCCCTTCTCATCGGCCATATGGAAAACTCCAATTGCTTTCACCTCCATTACAACTCCCGGGAAAGTAGGTTCGCTCACCAAAACTAACACATCCAGCGGGTCGCTGTCTTGAGCAAGGGTGTTTGGGATAAAACCGTAATCGGCTGGATACATCATAGAAGAAAAGATCATCCTGTCGTAACGGACTTTCTTTAGCTTAAAATCGTATTCATATTTGTTTCTACTCCCTTTTGGGATCTCTATTAATACATCAAAACTTTCTGACATTTTTCTTTCTTTTTTTCTCAATTAAGGGCGGCAAATATAGTGAAAATCAATCTCAAATCATTCCATTAAAAGTGAAAACCGAAGGAAGCGGTTATAGCAAAATTCCGTGATTCTGGAATTTCAAGATAATTACCCCTAAAATGAGCTTCCAGACTTAAAAATTTTAAAATATTTCCCACCCCAAAACTATATTCGTAATACGGCTCCCTGTTTGGCGCACGTAATGGTATTCCAGAAGCATTCAGTGTTTTATTTTCTTCTGAAATTTCTCCCCATACTGCCCTAACTCCTACAAGTTCTCGCAAATTTAATTCTCGCAGCAGCGGAATTCTAGCAAATAATCTTCCGTTGAAATTATGATTAAAATGTGCTGAAACATAAGTATCAGTGACAAACTCATAGAAATTAAGCACGGGAAACGAATTATACATAGCGAAATAGGTTTGATTTCCCGGCACTACATTTAAAAGTCCCAGCGGAACTGCACCAAAAGTTTTTCCTGCTTCCAAACTGGCATTTGCCCTGCCAAATCCGCCAATTCTAAGCGGCTGATCGTAAAAAAACTGCAGCCTTTTATAATCAAAATCGCTATTAAAAACATCTTTAAGACCAAGGGAATAATTAAGAAAGAAGGTTGGAAATTCTTCATCATTTACCACGTTTCTTTCTACACCAAAACCAGAAGTTTGTCTCCCGGGAGTATAGGTGAACGTGGTTGATATTTCGGTTTGTTTAATTTCTGAAGCCGTTTCTGCTAGAGTTTCATTAGTATAATAATCTAAACTAAAAGCCGGGGAAGCCGAACTTAACTCGCGATAGGAAGTCCCAACACGAACATTGAAATTATACCAGGGTTCAATTTCAAGATTAAAAGTGGTTAAATCTATATTGCTCAGTTTGTTGTTGTCGCCTACGCTCACCAAACCGGAAGACGCCAAACTTCGTCCTAAAACATCGGTGGTATTATTGGTTAAACTGGCTCCCAGTTGATCTATATCCCTTCTTTTTCCGGCAGAAGCAATTAAACGTGAACGTGGGTCTAATAACCATTTTCCGGAAATCCCATATTTAAATTTATCATCTTTAAATCCATAAGCCAGGTAGCCTTCAATTCTCCAGGGATCGTGTTGCCCAAAGTACGTTCGCCCGCCTACGCGGGTTCTAAAGCCTTCAACTTCGTTATAATCAAAAAGAGAATATACGGGACCAAAATCCCAACCGTTAAATTCTACATAACCAGATTCTGCTATGGTGGCGAGATCGTAAATTCTTTTAAAAGCCGGGACTTTTGTTAAACTATCCAGCATCACATAAATATCTTCTTCCTCGCTATTGAGTTTTTCCAACCGGTTTTCTTCCCAAAAAGCCTTATCACGCTTATAGATATCTTCGTTAAAAGTATAAGCTCGTTTATCGTAAAAACTTTTTTCTTTTTTTAAGTTGAATTGATATTCTTCAAAAACCCGGGTGCGTTTAGCATAAACGCCCTTGGAGTCTTCTTTTTTGGTCAGAGAAAAATTAGCCTGAAAATAATCTTTAGAAATTAAGAAAACCGAATCGTTAAGCACTTCAAATTCCTGCTCGATATACAATTCTTTTACCCAATTTATATTGGCATCACGCGAAGCATTCAGGTTGATTTTCTTAACCGCCCAGGTAGTATCATTTACCCAAAAATCTCCTTTAAAAGTGAGTTCGTTTTCCCGCCGCGGGTAATAAATAATATTATAACACCATTTATTATCTATATAAGCACTATCGCTCAAAATATAATTGTAATTATTAATCCCGGTAGTAGAAAGCGGACTCACAAAACTCTTGTCAAAAACCTTAATGTAATTATTGTAAACATTATACTCATCGTACACATCTTTTACCGCTGCGATTAGGTTTTGGTTTTGTTCAAATCCCGAGTTTTTATTTCCTAAAAGGTCTTCCCTTTTTTCATTCTCGACATTATCGCCATAAACTTTGGAAACCGACTCATTAATAAAAACCGGTAAATAAGTTTTTCCTGAAATTCTATTGGTATCGGCATAATCAAAAATAAATTCCATCCCGTTAAAAACCGGGTTTTTAACTACAGAACTGTCTATCCCATCTAAATCGAATTCCAGTTTTTCGTATTTTTTATATTCGTATTGCTTAAAAGCGGAAACGCCATTACTGCGTTTATTTTCCCATATTTTCCTTAGTATATCCAGCGCCGGATTATTCTTTTTGGAAGTTTTTCCCCTAAGAATTCTTACTTCAGCTAAACTGGAAGTTTCTTCATTTAAAACAATTTCCAAATCGAGGTTTGTTTTTTGCTGAAGTGGAATTATTTCAGTTTTATAACCAACAGAAGAAATTTTAAGCTCGGTGTGATCATTTTCACTTTGTAAATAAAACTCCCCGTCTTCCTCCGTAGTTGTTCCTTCGGAAGAATTATTAAAAATTACGGTTACAAACGGAAGCGCTTGCCCGGTAGAATCTTTAACCACACCACCAACTTTGGTTTGTGCTATTCCCATAACGCAAATCAGCAGAGAAAAAAGCGTAAAAAAGGCAGATTTATTAATCATAGGACAAAAAAAAACTTCACCGAATTAACATCCGATGAAGTTTCAAATTTATTAGGATTTTTTATTTAATCAATATACATAACCTGCTTCACTGCTTTAATTACATCGTCGCTGTTTGGCAACCATTCTTTAAGCAATACAGGAGAATAAGGTGCCGGAGTATCGGCTGTGTTTATTTTTACAATTGGTGCATCTAAATAATCAAAAGCTTTAGATTGTACCTGGTAAGTAATTTCAGTAGCAATATTTCCAAAAGGCCAGGCTTCTTCTAAAATCACCAAACGGTTGGTTTTCTTAACCGACTCCAGAATGGTTTCGTGGTCCATTGGGCGAATTGTTCTAAGATCTATGATTTCACAAGAAATATCGTCTTCAGCCAATTTATCGGCCGCCTTATAAGCTTCTTTGATAATTTTTCCGAAAGAAACAATAGTTACATCACTACCTTCCCTTTTAATATCGGCTTTACCAATTTCAATCACGTACTCCTCTTCCGGCACTTCGCCTTTATCGCCATACATTTGCTCGCTTTCCATAAAGATCACGGGATCGTCATCTCTAATGGCAGATTTAAGTAAACCTTTGGCATCGTAAGGATTAGACGGAACAATTACTTTTAAGCCGGGACAGTTTGCAAACCAGCTTTCAAAAGCCTGGGAGTGCGTTGCCCCTAATTGGCCTGCAGAAGCAGTTGGGCCTCTAAAAACAATAGGAATATTAAATTGCCCACCGCTCATTTGGCGCATTTTGGCTGCGTTATTTATAATCTGGTCAATTCCAACTAAAGAGAAGTTAAAGGTCATAAATTCAATGATTGGTCTGTTACCATTCATCGCTGAACCAACTCCAATTCCCGAAAATCCAAGTTCAGCAATTGGGGTATCTATTACACGCTCAGGGCCAAACTCGTCTAACATACCTTTAGAGGCTTTGTAAGCACCATTATATTCTGCTACTTCCTCGCCCATTAAATAAATAGACTCGTCTTTTCGCATCTCTTCGCTCATCGCTTGCTGAACGGCTTCCCTAAATTGAATTGTCTTCATTATATGCTATACTATTTATATATCTTGAAAGAACAAAAATAGTAATTCAATAAAGTTTTCACCACTAATAATCCACAAAAATTTGCAATAGAACCAAATCGATTCTAAATAGAGAATATAGAATTAATAAATAAGGAATTTTACTATGAATTTATGCTGTTAGATTAGCTTATTTGCATTTTATTTGAGAATTCAATAAAATTTAAAGAAATAAAATTCCTGAAATTTGTTATGCGTGCATAGCATTTTCTGAATTAAATTATGTAACTTCGTAAACGAAATCGTTATAAATTTTAAAAACTCGCTATAATGAAAATATTAGTATGTATTAGTCACGTTCCTGATACTACCTCAAAAATCAATTTCACCGACGGCGATTCGAAATTCGATACCAACGGAGTGAATTTTGTAATTAACCCGAATGATGAATTTGGACTTACCCGCGCAATGTGGTTTAAAGAAAAACAAGGCGCAAGTGTAGATGTAGTAAATGTAGGTGGCGCTGAAACCGAACCAACGTTAAGAAAAGCCCTGGCTATTGGAGCCGATAACGCAATAAGAGTAGATACCCCTGCAACAGATGGTTTCCAGGTAGCAAAACAACTTGCAAAAGTGGCCAAGGAAGGCGAATACGATCTTATCATTGCCGGCCGTGAATCTATAGATTACAACGGCGGGATGGTACCAGGAATGCTTGCTGCACTTCTTGATGCCAATTTTATTAATACTTGTATTAGTTTAGAAATTGAAGGTGATAAAGCCACAGCAATTCGTGAAATAGACGGTGGTAAAGAAACTTTAACTGCTTCCCTTCCACTGGTGATTGGTGGTCAAAAAGGTTTGGTAGAAGAAAGCGATCTTAAGATCCCAAATATGCGCGGAATTATGCAGGCCCGTAAAAAACCTTTAAATGTAGTTGCTGCGGAAGAAGTTTCCACTCGCACCGAAGCTGCAAAATTTGAAAAGCCTGCTCCAAAAGGTGCTGTGAAACTGGTTGACCCAGAAAATCTTGATGAATTGATAGATTTACTTCATAACGAAGCCAAAGCGATATAAATTATAAAAGAAATCTCACAGGTGGTTTTCAAAACCTGTGAGGTTTGGAATTAATATAAAATAGATTTCCGCCTTTACTGAAATAAATTCAGCACAAGCTGCGGAAATGACAAAAACAAATAGATATGTCAGTTTTAGTATATACAGAAACCGAGGATGGCAAGTTTAAAAAAGCTGCTTTTGAAGTTGCTTCTTATGCAAAAGAAGTAGCCGGTGGTGATGATGTAGTAGCGGTAAGCTTTAACGCAACCGATGCTTCTGAACTTGGCCAATATGGTGTTAGCAAAGTGCTAAACATCCAAAATGATAAATTAAGCAAATTCAACGCTGAAGCTTATGCCGATGCTTTGAAACAAGCTGCAGAAAAAGAAGGAAGTAAAATAGTTGTGGTAAGCCAGAGTGCAAACAGCAAATATTTAGCTCCACTTTTAGCCGTTCATTTAAACGCAGGCTACGTTTCAAACGTAATGGCTGTGCCTGAAAGCACCGAACCTTTTACGGTAAAAAGAAGTGCTTTTACGAATAAAGCTTTCAACTTTACTAAAATCACTACCGATGTAAAAATCGTAGGATTGTCCCAAAATGCTTTCGGCTTAAAAGAAAATCAGGGTGACCCAACTGTTGAAGATTTTTCACCGGAATTAAAAGAAGGTGATTTTACAGTAAATGTAGAATCGGTAGACAAGGCTAAAGACAAAGTAACAATTGCCGATGCAGAGATTGTAGTTTCCGGTGGTCGCGGACTTAAAGGTCCTGAAAACTGGGGAATGATAGAAGAAATGGCCGATATTCTTGGGGCAGCAACTGCTTGCTCTAAACCCGTTAGTGATATGGGCTGGAGACCTCATAGCGAACACGTTGGGCAAACAGGAAAACCTGTAGCTTCCAATCTTTACATTGCTGTGGGAATTTCAGGGGCTATTCAGCATTTAGCCGGAATTAACGCTGCGAAGACCAAAGTAGTGATTAACAACGATCCTGAAGCGCCTTTCTTTAAAGCCGCAGATTACGGTGTAGTTGGTGATGCTTTTGAGATCGTACCTAAGCTAAACGAAAAACTAAAGGAATTTAAAGCGAAAAACGCATAATTTTTATAACTTGCACCCCTTAAAAGGGCTGTCTAAATACGGTGAAAGTCCTGCTTTAGACAGCCCTTTTTAATTGATGATATATGAGTTTAGTGCGCCTTAATATAAAAGGAATTTCTTATAGTCAAACCCAGAACGGAGCTTACGCTTTAATCTTAAGCGAGGTAGAGGGAGAACGTAAACTTCCCATTGTTATTGGAGCTTTTGAAGCGCAATCTATCGCGATTGCCCTGGAAAAAGAGATTAAACCTCCCCGCCCCTTAACCCACGACCTTTTTAAAAATTTTGCCGACAGGTTTGATATTACCGTGAAACAGGTAATTATTCATAAACTGGTAGACGGTGTTTTTTACTCCAGCCTTATTTGTGAACGGGATAAGATTGAAGAAATTATAGATGCGCGTACCAGCGATGCTATTGCTTTAGCCTTAAGGTTTGATGCTCCTATTTTTACTTATAAAAACATTCTGGATAAAGCGGGAATTTTCTTAAAAGGAGACGAAGCAGAACAGGAAGCCTCAGAAAAACAGGAAGAAGAAATTATTTCAGAAGAATTGCTTCCTGATGATATTGATATCAAATCTGATGATACCAATTACAAAAAATTATCTCTAGACGAACTAAAAACTTTGCTCTCCCAGGCCGTAAATAATGAAGATTACGAGAAAGCGGCACGCATACGGGACGAAATTTCCAAACGCAAATAATGCCCGACTTTATGAATAAAACCTGGTTTTGCCTGATTTTAGTTCTATTTAGTGTGACCAGCACTTTTTCTCAAGACATTTCAAAAACCTGGACTTTAGACGAAGATCGGCAAGATTCTGGCCAGGAAAATTTTATTAACGGCAACACCTTAGACCTAGACGAAGGAGTTTTCAGCATTAGGAAGACTGATGATACGCTTGCCAAGGGAGATTATATTTTTCAAAATAAACTGCTCGTATTATTTTATAACACTCCTCAAGACAGTATTGCAAACTACCGGGTTTCTACACTTTCAGACTCAAGCCTTGTAATTAACCAGGCGAATAAAGAATTCCATTTTAAGGATACTGCATTTAATGATCCTAAAGAAGTAATTCCTGCGCCAACGGTTAAAGAAATGATTCCCAGTGCGGGACTTTCGGTTAGCAGTATTGCACGTGGAGCCTTGGGCATGCTCACCTTACTTATTATCGCTTTTTTATTCAGTAATAATCGTAAAGCCATAAACTGGAAAACCATTGGTATTGGTTTGGGAGCGCAATTATTATTGGCAATTGGTGTTCTAAAAATTACTTTTATTCAGAATATTTTTGAATTCGTAGGAAATATCTTTGTACTGATCCTCGATTTTACCGCGGCAGGAAGCGAATTTCTGCTTGGCGGGATGATGGATGTGGATAGTTTTGGTTTTATTTTCCTATTTCAGGTTTTACCTACTATTATTTTCTTTTCAGCATTAACCTCTGTTTTATTTTACCTGGGTGTTATTCAAATTGTGGTAAAGGGAATGGCCATGATACTTACCCGGTTACTAGGTATTTCGGGTGCAGAAAGTTTAAGTGTGGCGGGTAATATTTTCCTTGGTCAAACCGAAGCCCCGCTTATGATTAAAGCCTACCTGGAGCGAATGAACCGTTCTGAAATTTTACTGGTAATGATTGGCGGTATGGCTACCGTTGCCGGGGGAGTACTCGCGGCTTATATTGGTTTTCTAGGTGGTGACGATCCTGAACTTAGACTTCAATTTGCAAAACACCTTTTGGCAGCTTCAGTAATGGCAGCGCCGGGTGCAATTGTAGTTTCAAAAATATTATATCCGCAGCAGAATAAAATCAATACCAATGTAGATGTTTCTTCTGATAAAATTGGCTCTAATATTCTTGATGCCATTGCCAACGGAACTACGGAAGGTTTAAAACTTGCGGCAAACGTAGCAGCAATGCTTTTGGTTTTTATCGCATTTATCGCGATGATCAACTATATACTGAACTGGACAGGTTCCTGGACTGGTATAAATGCTTTTTTAGCCGAAAACACACCTTATTCCGGGTTTTCCCTGGAAGCAATTTTAGGAACTATTTTCGCTCCTTTAATGTGGCTTATTGGGGTGGCCAAAGAAGATATGATGCTTATGGGACAATTGCTGGGAATTAAACTCGCAGCAAGTGAATTTGTAGGCTATGTGCAACTCGCCGATCTTAAAAATACGGCAAACGCGCTAAGCCTTAGCTATGAAAAATCGGTAATTATGGCGACCTATATGCTATGCGGGTTTGCAAATTTTGCTTCAATAGGAATCCAAATTGGAGGCATTGGTTCCCTCGCGCCGGGGCAGAGAAAAACTTTATCTGAATTTGGAATGAAGGCTTTAATTGGCGGGACCATTGCTTCGCTTATGTCGGCCACCATTGCGGGAATGATAATTGGATAATTTTTCTGCGTTAAATCTTCTGCGAAATTTTATTTAAGGTACTTGTTTCCTATTTTAGCTGAAATAATTTTCTTCTATTCAGGTTATGAAACAATACCACGAACTTTTACAGCATATTCTAGATAACGGAACCGATAAAGGCGATCGTACCGGGACGGGCACCAGGAGTATTTTTGGACACCAGCTACGTTTTGATCTAAGCGAAGGTTTCCCAATGGTCACAACCAAGAAGCTTCATTTAAAATCTATTATTTATGAGCTGTTATGGTTCTTAAAGGGCGATACCAATATTGAATATTTACAAGAAAACGGGGTTAGAATCTGGAACGAATGGGCCGATGAAAAAGGTGACCTGGGCCCTGTCTATGGCAAACAGTGGCGAAACTGGAACAACGAAGATATAGACCAGATTAAAGAAATTATTGAAACCCTGAAAAAGAACCCGAATAGCAGAAGAATGCTGGTTTCGGCCTGGAATCCTTCAGTATTACCAGATTCTTCAAAATCCTTTTCAGAAAATGTAGCTAACGGAAAAGCAGCACTGCCACCCTGCCACGCATTTTTTCAGTTCTATGTTGCTGATGGTAAATTATCCCTTCAGCTTTATCAAAGAAGCGCCGATGTTTTTCTGGGTGTACCTTTTAATATCGCTTCTTACGCACTTTTAACGATGATGATGGCACAGGTTTGCGGTTACGAAGCCGGTGATTTTATCCATACCTTTGGTGATGTTCATATTTACAGCAACCATATGGATCAGGTGAAATTGCAGCTTTCCAGGGAGCACAGAAGCTTACCAACAATGAAAATAAATCCAGAGATCAAAAATATTTTTGATTTCGACTATAAAGATTTTAAATTAGAAGATTATAATCCGCATCCTGGCATAAAAGCAAAGGTTGCGGTATAACCCAAAATAATTTAATTAAAATTTTAAAGTTTATGAAAAAGTTAATGCTTATCGCATGTTTTGTAATTGGAGGCTTAACCAGTGCCCAGGCACAGCAAACCTCGCCAGTTTGGCCGGGTTGTGAAGACGCCGAAGACGTAAAAGCCTGTTTTAATCAAAAACTATCACAACATGTAAGAGAGAATTACGAATATCCGCAAACCGAAGACGGTGATTATATTCGCGGAAAAGTAAAAATCTCTTTTACAATTACTGATGAAGGTAAAGCAGTAGTAAATTCGGTTGAAGGAGCTGAGCCTAAAGTAAATGCTGCAGCCAAGGCAATGATTCAAAAAATTCCTGATATGAAACCGGGAACTTTACAGGGCGAACCAGACGACCGTGATTTTACCGTTCCTTTTAATTTCTAAAAAAACAGTCTGGAAACCCCAAATCCCCAAGCTATGAAAAAATTAATGTTTTGCTTTTTCCTTTTTACCGGCGCCTTTACGTTTGCGCAAGATGATGTAGATGTTGAAGGAAACACCGTTACTGTAAGAGAAAAAGCACCTGTATGGCCGGGATGTGAAGGCAGTGAAGACCAAAAAAACTGTTTCAACAAGAAATTGATGGAACACGTTAAAAACAATTATAAATACCCAAGAAATGATAAAGGGGAATTTATAAGAGGAAAGGTAGTAGTGAAAATGCATATAGACGAAGAAGGGAAAGCCGTGGTAACTTCTGTAAAAGGAGATCAAAAACCGGTAATCGCAGCTGTAGAAGATATGCTGAAAAAGATTCCCGAAATGAAACCGGGAACCCGGGGTAACTCACCTACCAAAATAAGTTATACCCTCCCGCTAAATCTTTAAGAGCGGCTATACTTTAACTTGGCCTTAACTAGCGTTGGTTTCAGACCGAACGAAAAAATTGTAAATTTGAGTGGTACCCAAAAAAGTACCACTTTTTTTATGCAGTCACAAGAACAATTACTCGATTTTTTTAAGAAAACCAGGGCGCATTCTGAACTTATATGCTCCTTTCTGGAAACCGAAGATTATGTGGTACAACCCATAGTAGATGTCTCTCCTCCAAAATGGCATCTTGGTCATACTACCTGGTTTTTTGAGGAATTCGTTTTAAAACCTCATGCCAGGAATTATAAGCTTTTTGATAAGAATTCAGCTTACGTTTTCAATAGTTATTACGAAAGTGTGGGAGATAAGGTAATTCGCACTAATCGAGGTAATTTATCGCGCCCTACCGTTGCCTGGGTTTACGAGTACCGAAATTATGTTTCTAAGGCAATGCAGAAGTTTCTGAAAGAAGAAAAAATCTCAGAAGAACTTTGCGGGGTGATAGAAATTGGTTGCCATCACGAGAAACAACACCAGGAACTTTTATTAACCGACATTAAATATATCCTCGGAAATAACCCGCTATTTCCGGAATATAACGATCAATTTAAAGAGAATCCCATTCAGGATTTTAAACGCGATTGGATTTCAGTTTCTGAAGGGGTTTACGAAGTTGGCCATAAAACTGACGATTTCTGCTACGATAATGAGCAGGGTGTTCATAAGGTTTATTTAAATGATTACCAGATTTCGAACAAACTAGTAACCAATGCCGAGTTTATAGAATTTATAGAAGCTGGAGCCTACAAAAATGCTCTTTTATGGCACGCCGAAGGCTGGGATTGGGTAAACAATAACAATATTGAGGCGCCTTTTTACTGGCATAAAATTGATGGAGAATGGCATCAATATACTTTAAACGGACTTACAAAATTAATCCCTGAAGCACCATTAAGCCATATTTCATACTTTGAAGCTTTTGCCTTTGCACAATGGAAAAATTTAAGATTACCAACCGAATTCGAATGGGAAACCGCCCAACAGCATTTTAAATGGGGCGAACGCTGGGAATGGACCGAGAGTGCTTATTCTCCCTACCCCAATTACACCAAGCCCGAAGGCGCACTTGGTGAATACAACGGTAAATTTATGGTAAGTCAAAAAGTGCTTCGCGGAGCTTCAGTTGCTACTTCCCCAAACCATTCGCGAGCTACATATCGCAATTTTTTTCATCCACATTTACGCTGGCAGTTCACCGGCTTAAGATTGGCTAAATAACCAATAAAATTAAATGAAAACCACACCAACCACATTTCAGTCGGCTTTTGAAGAAGACGTATATAAAGGCCTAACCAGCTTTCCAAAATATTTACTTTCAAAATATATTTATGATGAAAAAGGTGATAAACTTTTTCAGCAAATTATGGCGATGCCGGAATATTATCTTACCAATTGCGAGTTAAATATTCTGAAGAAACACAAGTCGGCTATTGCTGAAATTATCAATAAAAAAGGCGGATTCGATCTTATTGAACTTGGCGCGGGAGATGGTAAAAAAACCAAAGTTCTGTTGAAAGAACTGGTAGATAAGGAATACGATTTTAATTATCTACCTATAGATATTAGTCAAAGTGTTCTGGAAGAGTTGGAAAATTCTTTAAAAAACGAGATACCGGAAATTAATGTGAAAATTCAGCAGGGCACCTATTTTAAAACCCTGGAAAACCTGGCCGATTACAGCAACCGCAGAAAAGTTATTCTGGTTCTTGGATCTAATATCGGGAATCTTTTACACGAAAATGCTATTGAATTTCTTCGGAATATCCAGGAAGCAATGACTGCAGAAGATATGCTCTTTATGGGTTTTGATCAGAAAAAAGATCCACAGAAAATTTTGGATGCTTATAATGATGCCACAGGAATAACGGAAGCTTTCAATAAAAACTTATTAACCCGAATCAATAAAGAATTAGATGCCGATTTCAATACCGATAATTTTATTCACTGGGAAACCTACGATCCTGAAAGCGGAACCGCAAAAAGTTTTCTGGTAAGTAAGGAAAATCAGAAAGTGGCAATCAATAAACTGGATTTGGAAGTAAGTTTTGATGCCTGGGAAAGTATTCATACCGAAATTTCACAAAAATACGATGATGCAGTGGTCGAGTGGCTGGCAAAAGAAGCCGGATTAGAAATTCAAACCAGTTTTCAGGATAATAACAACTACTATAAAAATTATATTTTCAGGAAGAAAATGTAGAATTTAGACACCGAATTTCTTTAATTCCTTTAAAAGGAAATCCAACTCTTTTTCTGTATTAAAGTAATGAAAACTCACACGTATCCCTTCCCCACGTTGGGACACAATAATTTGTTTACTTCTTAGATACTCAAACAATTTATCGTTTCCTTTTATATTAAAAATCGATGAATGTTCAGCGCGATTTACCACGCTTTCTTCCAGGAGATTCATTTTGGTAAATTCAGATTTAGCTTTTGTACTTAATGCTTCAATTCTTGATGAGATTTCAGCTATTCCTATCTTTTTAATCAGTTTCAAAGCTTCGGCCAAACTTCCATAATTCAAAGTATCCTGGTGACCGGGTTCAAACTTTCCTATAAAATTTCCTTCATGGGCTTTATATTTACCCTGTAAAGAGCCAAATCCTATAGCTTTTGGAGCAATTTTCTCTTCCATTTCTTTTTTAAAGAGTATAAATGCATTTCCATAACCGGCGTTTAACCATTTATAAGTGCTGCAAATTAGAATATCAATCGCACTCTTATCAAAATGAAAAGCTTCGGTGCCGCAAAACTGCGTGCCATCGGCAATAAATAAGGTATCGGGATATTCTTTCTTTAGATTTTGAAGAAATTCAAGATCTATTTTAATTCCGTTAATGTATTGTACGACGCTAAAAGCAAAGAAATCGGGTTGCCGTTTCTCGAAAGCTTCAGCGATATTTTTCTCTAGACTTTCATTAATTTCAGCATAAGAAATTTCAAAATTCCTGGATTCTACGGCCCAGTTCAGCGAGGGATAATCATTTTTAAGCAATAAGGCTTTTTGAGGTTTTTCAAGCCCTTCCAGCAAGGTATTAAATCCGTAGGAGAAATTTGGCACTAAAGCCACCTGTGCATGTGGGCATCCAAAAGTTTCGCCCAACAGTTCCCGGGTTTCGGTTAAAATTTTGGCCTGGTTTTCTTTAAAAACGCTTGCACCAAGAAGAAAATCTAAATCGTGATTTTGCCTGAACTCCCAAACCGCCTCTGACAATAATCCCGAAGCAGCGGTATTTAAATAGGTATATTGCTCTAAAACCGGAAATCCTTTTCTTAAATTCTCCATTTTCCTCTTCGAATTGTTAACAAAAACTGTAAATTTGGAATAGACACTAAAGTACTTCTAATTATGTTTTCTAAAAAGAAAAACACTTCCAAACTCGATGCTGAACAGCGTGAACTCTATGAATATGCTCGTAAACGCACCTTGCAAAAAAAGAGATTATTTCAGCATTTTATAATATTTCTAATCGGTGCCGTTTTTCTCATCGTTTTAAATGTTGGAATTGGTTACCAGGAGGATTTTATGCCACTGGGTTATAATTGGTTTGTCTGGGCCATTTTACTGTGGACGTTTATCTTATTAGTTCACGTATTTAATGTTTTTATCACCAATAAGTTCCTTGGTAAAGAATGGCAGGATAAGCAAATGGCAAAATTAGTACAGAAACAGAAGGAGAAAATTGCCAAAATGCAAACGCAGGCAGAAAAGGATTTTCCTGCAAATCCGCCGCAAAAAGACACTACTCAAAAACCGGAAAATACACCGGAATTAAAAAAAGAGAACGAGCGTTTTAAACCAAAAACCAACGATCCCGAAAAGCCGGATCAACCTTACAATACTTAGAATATGATTACAATGATTGCCGCTGCCGCGGAAAATAATGCACTGGGAAAAGATCAGGATTTGGTGTGGCACCTGCCGGATGATTTTAAGCGCTTTAAAAAACTCACCACCGGACACCATATTATTATGGGAAGAAAAACTTTTGAAACTTTTCCTAAACCTCTTCCCAATCGTACGCATATTGTAATTACCCGAAAAGATAATTATCTAAAGAAAGATGCAACGGTGGTTTCCTCTTTGGAAAAAGCACTGGAATTTGCTAAAAACGATGAACAGCCTTTTATTATTGGCGGAGGTGAAATTTATGAATTAGGAATGGAAATGGCCGATAAAATTGAGCTTACCCGGGTACACGGTACTTTTGAAGCTGATACTTTTTTTCCTGAAATAGATGAAGAAAAATGGAAATTGATAGCCGAAGAATTTCATCCAAAAGACGAAAACCACGATTACGCATTCACTTATCTTACCTATGTTAGAAAATGAAGTGCTGCATAAAATAGCCAAAGAAAATAAGCTTACGAATCCAAAATTCAGCCGACTTACGGGCGGAGATATTAATGATGTTTTCCTTATAAATGCTGAAGGAAAAAAGCAGGTTGTAAAAATAAATAATGCTGAAAAATTCCCCGGAATGTTCGCTGCCGAAAAAGCCGGTTTGGAAGCACTTCAGAAACCAAAGGTGATTGATGTCCCCAGTGTTTTAGGACTTGGTGAAATTGAAAATACTGCCTATTTACTACTGGAATTCCGGGAAAGCGCGGCCAAAACCAAGGATTTCTGGGAAACTTTTGGAAAGCAAATGGTAGACCTGCATAAAACCACTTCAGAAGAATTCGGTTTTCACCAGGATAATTATATTGGAAGTTTGCCGCAGAGAAATAATGCTTCAACTTCAGCCGCAGATTTCTATATTTCAGAACGCCTGGAACCTCAGCTGAAACTGGCCAAAGATAAAGGTTACGAACTTGGAGTTCAAAGTTCATTTTTCAGAAATATTTCCGCAATAATTCCAGATGAAAAACCTTCATTAATTCACGGTGATCTTTGGGGTGGTAATTACCTGGTTAATGAAGAAGGAAATCCGTGTCTTATAGATCCTGCTACCGCTTTCGCTCCACGCGAAATGGATCTTGCAATGATGAAACTTTTTGGCGGTTTTGATAAGAAACTTTTTGAAGTTTATAACCGGGAATTCCCTTTAGAACCCGGTTTTGAAGATCGAATTCCGCTATGGCAACTTTACTACTTACTGGTGCATCTCAATCTTTTTGGGGTAGGTTATAAATCTCAGGTTACCAGTATACTTACGCAATACATTTAATTTCACAATTCTTAACAGCCTGCTTTATTCTTTTAGGAGTTTATTAGCGCAGATAGGCAGAGATACTCATTAAATTCAGTTTTCCAACTTAAACTTAAAAAAATGAGTACTGAAAATTTAAATAAGGACCAAGCTTTAGACAAAATGAAGTCTATGGTAAAGGATATTAAAACCTGTATGCTGGTAACAGATTTCGGGAATAAACCTTTAAGCGCCGTCCCAATGACGACCAAAGAAGTAGATAAAGAAGGAAATATCTGGTTTTTTAGCAGGTTAGATAGCGATCACAACGGCGACATTGCGAAAGATAATGATGTGCAGCTGCTATTTAGTGACACCTCAGATATGGAATTTATAAGCATCTACGGAAAAGCTACTATAGAAACCAATAAAAATGTCTTAGAAGAATTCTATGGAAAAATGGACGATGCCTGGTTCAACGGAGTAGATGATCCCAACTTAACCGCGATAAAAGTAGTCCCTAAAGAAGCTTATTTTTGGGATAATAAGCAAAATAAATTCGTGACATTTTTAAAAATAGGAGCTGCAGCAGTAACCGGTGACAAAAAAGGAGATATTGGGGAAAAAGGAAAATTGAATCTTTAAACTTCGAAATTCTCAAGGAAAGACCTCGTAACATCGCAATTGTTATGAGGTCTTTTTTATTATTTCTATTTTAGCCGAATCTAAATTGAATATTATGAACGCATATATTTTTCCCGGCCAGGGAGCTCAGTTTTCAGGAATGGGATTAGACCTTTTTGAAAAATCTTCCAAAGCGCAGGATCTGTTTAAAAAAGCCAATGCAATTTTAGGCTTTTCAATTACCGATATTATGTTTGAAGGTTCTGCGGAAGACCTAAAACAAACCAAAGTTACCCAACCCGCGGTTTTTTTACACTCGGTTATTCTAAGCAAAGTTTTAGGCGAAGATTTTAAACCCGATATGGTTGCCGGACACTCTTTAGGAGAACTTTCTGCTCTTGTTGCCAACAACACACTTTCATTCGAAGATGGACTGAAGTTGGTTTACAAACGTGCAATGGCCATGCAGGAAGCTTGCGAATTAGAACCTTCTACTATGGCCGCTGTTTTAGGCCTGGAAGACGAAGTTGTGGAAGCGGTTTGCGCTGAAACCGAAGGAATCGTAGTTGCTGCGAACTATAATTGCCCGGGGCAATTAGTAATTTCCGGTGATGTAAAAGCAGTAGAAGCTGCTTGTGAAACCTTAAAAGAACGCGGCGCTAAAAGAGCGATGATTCTACCTGTTGGCGGTGCTTTTCATTCTCCTTTAATGGAACCTGCACGTAAAGAACTGGCGGCTGCAATAGAAAACACAACATTTAATACCCCAACCTGTCCAATCTATCAGAACGTGAGCACTTTTGCTGTAACCGACCCGGAAGAGATTAAGAAAAACCTGGTTTTTCAATTAACCGCCCCGGTGAAATGGACACAAAGTGTTCAAAATATGATTAAGGACGGTGCCACTAATTTTACCGAAGTAGGCCCCGGAAAAGTTTTACAGGGATTAGTTAAAAAAATAGACCGACAAATGGAAACCGCTTCGGCTTCCGTTTAAGGATTTAGAAAAAATTTGAATATAAAAAATCCTGAAGTAGATCGCTTCAGGATTTTTTGCTTGTTTTGCAAAGAAAACAATTTTACTTAAAACAAAACTTGTTGAAATCACCATCCTGAATTTATTTCAGGATCTGAAAGTTTTTACATACCAACAACTTAGATCCTAAATCAAGTTCAGGATGACATTCTCGAATACTTTTCAGACAATTTTATTTCAAAGTTTAATTTTTATAAACTTTCCCCTCTTTCATCACGAATTTCACGTCTTTTAAAGTCTCAATATTTTCGACAGGATCTTCGTCAACAGCAATAATATCTGCATAAAAACCTTCAGCGATCTGGCCAATTTTATCTTCCATCTTTAAAATCTTCCCCGCGGTAATCGTAGCACTTTGAATTGCTTCCATTGCCGGCATTCCGGCTTCTGTCATATAAACAAATTCGCGGGCATTTTCCCCGTGTTTAAAAACTCCGGCATCGGTACCAAAAGCAATACCTACTCCCCTTTTATAGGCACGGGCGAACATATCCTGAATTTGCGGACCAATTTCCCTGGCTTTTGGCACTACCAATTCGGGATAATAATTTTCAATTTCGGCATTTTGGGTTACTTCTTTTCCAGCCGTAATCGTAGGAACGAGGTAAGCACCGTGTTCTTTCATTAAATCCATCGTCTCTTCGCTCATTTTGGTACCGTGTTCAATGGTTTTTACACCGGCTCTAATTGCGCGCTGCATTCCCTCATCACCGTGAGCGTGAGCTGCCACGTGAAAATCATAATCGTTTGCAGTTTTTACAATAGCTCTTATTTCGTCTTCAGTAAACTGCGGATTTGAACTACTTTTAGCAACACTTAACACTCCGCCCGTAGCCGTAATTTTAATTAAATCGGCTCCATTTTTATAGCGTTGGCGGACAGCCTTGGCAGCATCCTCAGGTCCGTTAACCACACCTTCTTTTGGTCCCGGGTCACCAGTTAATTCCTTATTCATTCCGTTGCTGGGATCGGCGTGGCCTCCGGTGGTAGCCAGCGATTTCCCGGCAGTAAAAATTCTCGGCCCGTCAATCTTTCCTTTATTTATAGCATCACGAAGCGCAATATTTACTCCGCTGCCTCCCAATTCCCGCACGGTGGTAAAGCCGGCCATTAAAGTAGTTTTAGCAAAACCAACCGAATTAAAAGCCGCATCTTCAGGATTGTTTATAAAACGTTCCATATATTTTTGCGGATTGGTTTCACTTTCCAGGTGAACGTGCATATCGGTTAGTCCCGGAAGTACTGTTTTATCTCGAAGATCGATTACCGAATCATTTTCACTCTCGGGATTAACAAATCCTTTCTCCACACTTTTAATCTTATCCTCGGAAACAATTATTGTTTTTTCAGTTAGAACTTTTCCTGATTTTGTATCTACCAATTTACCAGCTTGTATGTAGAAATCCTGCGCCTGAAGTCCTGTAGATAAGAATATTCCGAAGCAAAAAATTAAAAGTTTTTTCATATTAGAAATTTAAGCGTTTAAAAATTCTTTGATTGTACCTGTAATATAATCAATTTGTTCATCATCCAGTTCGGTATGCATGGGCAGCGAAAGCACTTCCTGAACCAACTGATTGGTTACCGGGAAATCGGCTTCATTATATCTGGAATCTGCGTATGCTTTTTGCTTGTGTAGCGGAATAGGGTAATAAATTCCGAATGGAATTCCTCTTTCCTGCAGGTGTTTTGCCAGGGCGTCACGTTTTCCATTTTTAATTTTCAGGGTATATTGGTGATAAACGTGAGTATCATCTTTGTCAAGTAGTACCGGTGTAATGATATCTTCCTCCCCTTTAAAAGCTTCAGAATATTTATTGCCCGATTTTTTCCTGGCTTCATTATAAGAATCAAGTTTTGGAAGTTTTGCCCTTAAAACCGCCGCCTGTAAACTGTCTAACCGCGAATTTACACCCACCACATCGTGATGATAGCGCTCATACATACCGTGATTTACGATGCCGCGAATAGTATGTGCCAGTTCATCATTATTAGTTAAAATTGCGCCACCATCACCATAGCAACCCAGGTTTTTGGAAGGAAAAAACGAAGTAGCGCCAATATGGCCAATTGCCCCGGTTTTTTGGGTTTTTCCTTTTTTGGAATGATAGTTCCCACCAATTGCCTGTGCGTTATCTTCAATCACATAAAGATTATGTTCCTCGGCAATTTCCATTATTGCATCCATATTGGCCGCCTGACCAAAAAGGTGAACAGGAACAATGGCCTTGGTTTTTGGAGTGATTGCCTTTTTAATGGCTTCTGGATCTATATTAAAACTATCGGGTTCCACATCTACCAGAACAGGCGTTAGCTGAAGAAGCGCAATTACCTCAACGGTAGCCGCAAAAGTGAAATCCGCAGTAATTACTTCATCACCCGGTTTTAGATCAAGCCCCATCATTGCTATCTGCAAGGCATCGGTACCGTTGGCACAGGGAATTACGTGCTTTACCTGGAGATAATCTTCCAGATCCTTCTGAAACTGCTGAACTTCAGGGCCGTTAATAAATGCTGCATTTTCTATCACCTGCTGGAAAGAAGCATCTACCTGATCTTTTATCCCCTCATATTGACCCTTAAGGTCAACCATTTGTATTTTTCTCATCTATTTATAATTTTTCTCCCCGTTTTTAAATCAGCACGGAATAAAAATCCTTGCTCCTGTGGCGCCAATTTTCGGGGCCAGCATTACGCCGTTTTCATATATTTTTTAGAGTCACGAAAATACGAAATAAGCTCCCTATTGCCAATCAATTTTAATTAAAGGCCTATTTTCGCATTAGAAACAAGTTATTTTGAAGCCACTTTACAATTTAGCGACAAAAATTGCTGAGAAAGCATTACCGCTGGCCGGCAGGTTTAATCATAAACTCAAATTATTTACCGAGGGAAGAAAATCGGTTTTTGATAAACTGCAGGCAGAAATAGATCCTGCTGAAGATTATCTTTGGTTTCACGCAGCCTCCCTGGGTGAATTTGAGCAGGCTTTACCCATTATTGAGGAAGTAAAAAAGGAATTTCCGAAGTATAAAGTATTGATCACTTTTTTTTCTCCTTCGGGTTACGAAAACAAGAAAAACCACCCGCTGGCTGATGTGATTACTTATCTCCCGTTAGATACTGCAAATAATGCAAAAAGATTTCTTGCCCTCGTTAAGCCTAAAATTGCTTTTTTTATTAAATACGAAATCTGGCCAAATTTCTTAACTGAACTTAAGAAACAAAATATTAAAATTTTACTGGTTTCAGGTGCGTTCAGAGAAAATCAGGTTTATTTTAAACCCTACGGAGGTTTTATGCGAAAAGCTTTATCAAATTTTGATCACTTTTTTGTGCAAAATGAAACTTCAGCAGAATTAATTAAATCTATTGGCTTTAATAATATCACCCAAAGCGGCGACACACGGTTTGACCGCGTTTCAAGGCAAATTCAGTATAACAATACCCTTGATTTTGCTGAAGAATTTATAAATAATAAAACCTGCCTGGTGGCCGGAAGTACCTGGCCTGAGGATGAAGAAATTCTCCTTCCTTTTATCAATCAAACTTCAGCAGGAATCAAGATAATAATTGCTCCCCACGAAATTAAAGAAGAAAAAATCAAGGCGCTAGAGCAAAAAATAAAAAGAAAATCAATTCGATATTCAGCAAAAGAAAATCAGGAGCTGGCGAATTTTGAAGTATTGATTTTAGATACTATAGGATTACTTGGTAAGGTATACAGTTACGCCAATATTGCTTATGTAGGTGGAGCTGCGGGAACCTCAGGCCTTCATAACATTTTAGAACCCGCAACCTTCGGAATTCCGGTAATTATCGGGAAAAATTACAACAACTTTCCAGAGGCTATTCGGCTAAGACAACTTGCCGGGCTATTTTCTGTAGAAACTTCTTCAGAATTCAGCGAGGTGATAGAAAAACTACTTGCCAATAAAGAGTACAGAGAAAAAACCGGGATGATTGCCGGACACTTTATTAATAGTAACACCGGTGCCACTCAAACCATTATCAATTACCTGAAGCGTTTACCGGGGTTTAGCTAAAGTTTCCTAAAAAATAAATGCACCTAACATTTATATTGTAATTTCGGTGTATAAATCAATAAAATAAACATTATGAAACGAGTACTTATTACAGGAGTAATTTTACTGTTTACCGCCATGAGTTTTACCTCCTGCCGGGAAACTACAGAAAAAGAAACCGTGGTTAGGGAAGTTGAAGTTGAAAAAGAGGAGACTCCAGAGCCTGAAGAAGAGCGCAAAGGAATCCTGGAACGAGCCGGTGAAAAAGTAGACGGTAAGGTAAATGAAGAAATAGACGAAGAGATAGATAAAATTGATGATAATTAAACATAAGCAAGAAAACAGCCTCAAAGAAGTTGTTTTCTCTGTTTTTTAAGAAAATTTTAATATTGTTTCTGTTAAAATCCACTTTTACATTTCTAATTTTGCTTTAACAAACGAGAAACAACCAAATTTATGAAAAGATCAATTTTAATGCTCGCAATGTTTTTCACCCTTAGTACAGCTTTTACTTCATGCCGTGAGGTTAACGAAGAAGAGAACGAAATGGAAATGGAGGGTGAAGAAATGGAAAGAGAGATGGAAGGCGAAATGCACGAGATGGATGATGATATGGATAATGTTGGAGACGACATTGAAGACGCCGCTAACGATGCCGGAAACGCTGTTGAAGATGCAGCTAACGAAACCGGTGACGCAGTAGAAGATGCTGCCAACGAAGTGGAAGATGAAGTTGAAGGTAACGACGACTATTAATTCCTATTAATAATTAACTAAACTTAGAACTATGAAAAAATTAATTTTAATGCTCGCTATTACCTTTAGTACCGCTGCGGTTTTTACTTCTTGTAGAGAAGAAAAGTCTGGTGTGGAACAAGCTGCTGATGATATTGAAGATGCTGCAGATGATGTAGGAGATGAAATAGAAGATGCTACCGACGATATGGAATAGCTGAAATCTTAACCAACCAAAGAAAAAATCCTTTTTGATTAAATTCAAAAAGGATTTTTTTTATTTACGCCTGTTTTTTAAACGATTTCAATTCTCGTTTAAGATCTTCCATAGATTGTTTTAACTCTCTAAAAAGTCCGCTTTCTGATGGATTATCTAAATTAAAAGTAAGCTTCGAGTTTACCTGCCAGAGTTCCTGGATTTCATTAATATTTACTTCTATAGGTAGGTATTCTTCATTTAAAGAAATTAAAAGAACCTTTGAAGCATCGGGAAGCTTTTGAAGTTTTTTAACCAGGACAGAATCCTGCAAAACCACCACATAAATTTTGTTGTTACTTGCCTGGTCTAAATCGGGTACGGCTTTGGCCAAAACCCATTCGTTGGGATAATAGTTGGGTAACATACTATCACCTTCAATTTGAAAACCTCGATAGGTAGCATTTCTAAACTCCGGCAACGGAATATCAAAAGCGGGTAATTGCTGGTACCATTCTACATCCTGAACGTTATGAGGATAACCGGCTGCAGCCTTTTGATTTACCATTACCATATTTTCATTATCTGAAGAATCTACGGTAACCACTTTTGGACTTACATCGCCCTTGCTTAATTGTAAAAATTTTTGCCCGCTTTGCCCGAAGAGCCATAAAGGATTTATCCCGAACTGGCTCAAAAGTTCAGCCACCACTTTTCCTGAAAGTTTGGTACGGCCGCGCTCAATATCAGCCGTAGAGTTTTTTATTCCTAAAAGCTCGGCAAATTCAGATTGCGTGAAGTTATTTTCTTCCCGTACTTCTTTAAAATGTTTAATGTCAATAGATGGTGGCTGCCCCATAATTCTAATGTTTAGGAATTTATCCAATAATAATCAAATTTATTGGATAAATTCCTAATTCACAAAAGAAATGTTTTCCTAATCATTTTCGGCAGCAAGTATTTTCTCTATTTTCTCGGTAAGTTCTTCTACCTCAAAAGGTTTTGCAATAAAATCGTTGGCTCCCGCATCTTTGCATTTTGGGCCGGCATCGTGCAAAGCGGACATCATAAGTACAGGAGTTTTTTCTATCTCCGGGTTCTTTCTAATTCCGGCACAAACATCGGTACCATCAACCCCGGAAATTAGCATATCTAAAAGTACTATATCTATATTTTCCTGCTGAATTAATTCTTCGGCTATAAGTGGCTTTTCGGTAACGATCACTTTATAACCGTAAAATTCCAGTAATGTTTTTAACATTTCCCCAATTCCCGAATCATCATCTACCACTAGAATCTTTGTATTTTTCTCCATATTCTTTATTTAAGAAGTAATTTGCGTAGCATCCAGAATGAATGAAAATTCTGAACCTTCGCCTAATCTACTTTTCACTTTTATTTCTCCATTATGTCTTTCCATAATCTCATTCGCCAAATATAATCCTATACCAAAACCTGAATAAGTTTCTTCGCTTTTAACCCCAACCCTGTAAAATCTTTTAAAGATCTTTTTGTGGTTTTCGGTGCTTATTCCAATGCCGAAATCTTTTATAATCACTTTGACTTTATCCCTGGCCTCCTGTACAACCTTTACATTAATATTTAGACTGCCGGGTGAATATTTTATAGCATTCATAATTAAATTAATAATTACCTGCCCAATACGATCCCTATCAGCCCGTACAAGGCTTTGCACTTCACTTTCCAGGTCTATTTTATGTTGCGTATTGGTGTAATTTATATCCTGAATAGTTTCGGCAACAAGTTCATTTAAATTAAATTCTTCCTTCTTTAATTCCAATTGATTTTCCCGAATTCTGGAAAGATCAAGTATTTCTGAAATTAATCTTGTTAACCGTGAAACCTGGTGATTTATTCGTTCTAAGGAAGGCTGTAATGGAAGTTTTGAAACTTCTGCTTCCTGCTGTTTTTTAATTAAACTTAGCAACAGTTGTACATAACCTTTAATAGAAGTTACCGGTGTTTTCAACTCGTGGCTCACCATTTTAAGAAACTCTTCTTTACGTTTTTCTTCTTCCTTAATTTTATCAATTTCGGTGTTTGCGGCAATCCACATTTTTACCGAACCATCATCTTCCTTAACCGCTTCACACCTGCTTAAATGCCAGATGTATTTTCCTTCTTTATTCTTTAATCGCAGCTGCATTTCAAGATCGCAACCGGTACCAAGACAATTTTCCCAGGCATCTAAATAAGTTTGTTTTTCATCGGGATGAATAAATTCTACCCAGCCAATTTCCTTAAGGCTTTCACTGGCCTTGCCCGTAAAATCTAACCAGTTTTTATTGAAATAAATATCACTTCCCCGGGCATCGGTTTTTGAAACCATTCCCGGCATTAAATCGGCCATTTGCCTGAAATGAAATTCACTTTCTTTCAAAAGCATTTTAGACTTAACCGATTCGGTCACATCTATTGCCATATTTAAAATTCCGTAGATCTCCCCGTTCTTATCACGTAATGGTTTGTAAGTAAAGTTATAAAAGCCGGTTTGCATTTCACCGTTTATAAGTAAATCTACCTTATCTTCTTTACCCCAATAGGTTTCTCCAGTTCTATAAACATTTCTTAGTAGCTCCAGAAAAGGTTGCCCGTCTAATTCAGGAAGAGCCTGATCTAAGCGCTTTCTTAATACCGAATCATCTTTTCCCCATAGCTTAAGCATGGCATTGTTGGCCAGCTCAATATTCATATCCAATCCGGTATAAATAGCCGTAGCTACCGTGGCTTCCTTAACAATTCCCTGCATGCGGTGTTCTTTTTCCCGAACAAGGTTTTCTTTTAATTTTTCGTCGTGCACATCTATTACCGTACCTATCATTCCCTCATACTCGCCGTTGGAATGAAATTTAGGGCTTCCTTTATCTATTACCCAACGGTAATCTCCATTTGCACTTTGAAGCCGAAAGGTAGAGCTGTAAGGTTTTCTTTCTTTTTGAGCTTCAAGGAAAATTGCTTTGGCACGTTCGTAATCTTCAGGATGAATTGTTTCTAACCAACCAAATACTTTCGCCTCTTCCACATTTTGGCCAGTATAGCTATACCAGTTTTTATTAAAAAATATACTTTCACCTTTCTCATTCGTGATCCATATAATACCAGGAACGGCATCAATAACTTCTTTTAACCGGTCTTCACTTTCTTCAACTTTTTTACGGGCCAGTACCTGCTCGGTCACATCAATTGCATGAACAAAAACCCCGTCTATTTTGCTTTTTTTGTTCCGGGTAGGTTCATATACAAAATTGAGGTATGAATTTCTAAACGCTCCATTTTCATCCTGAAGATTAATGGCAATCTCATTACCAATATATGGTTCACCGGTAGAATATACGGTATCTAAGAGATCTATAAAACCCTGGTTTCCGACTTCGGGAAGCGCTTCTTTTACAGTTTTACCTATAATATTTCTATGAGCAATTAATTTAAGGTAATTCTCATTAGCTACCTCAAAAGTATGTTCCGGACCTCTAAGAATACAAATAGCAGCGGGAGCATTGGAAAGTATATTATCTACAACTTTATTAAAAACTTTCTCCTGGCGGGACAACCGGCCACTTTTAAGCCTTTTAAAACTTAAGAGCGTTAAAGAAGTTTTTGTTGGTAAGGAAAGTAAAGAAGCATTAACCGAGAATTTTTTCTTTTCATTTTCTGAAAATTTCACCTCAACAGTTCTATCAGAAATCGGTTCTTCACTATTTTGAAGTTCTTCCAGAATTTCTCTGAATTCATCCGTGTGTAATTGCTTCTGATTAAAGTTAAAAACTGAAACCCCTCCCTCACTTTCATTAATTTTAAACTTTTTCTCAAAATTAGCGTTGTATGCCACTATATTTTGGTTTCTATCAAGTACCAATAATGGCTCCCGGACGGTTTTAATAAGTCCGTGTGCATAATTTTTAAGACTGTCTAATTCCTCTTTAGGAAGTTTAGAGGTGTCAGATTCTATCATAAATGTAAACTAAATCTTCGGTTTAAATGTGCTAAATTAATGCCACTAAATTACTATTTTTAAACAGTAATTTCCTTTTCTGTTTCTTATGAAAATCATAAAGTTATAGATCAAAAAAAGGAGAAACAAGCTCCAATAAAAAAACCGACGAAAATCATTTTCATCGGTTTTAAAGAAATTAATTTGAAATCAATTATTGCGCTAAGTACCCGCCATCTAAAGGGTAGTAAGCTCCTGTGGCAAAAGACGACTTCTCGCCGGCAAGCCACAAAAATAGTTGAGCCACCTCATCTGCTTCTCCCAGTCTTCCAATAGGATGCACATTTACCAGCTGCGCTAACAAATCTTTATCTAAATCTTTTAACATAGGCGTATTTATAAACGCAGGCCCAACAGAATTCACCCTAATTCCTTTCGCAGAATATTCTAAGGCAGCAGATTTGGTTAAACCTAACACTCCATGCTTTGCCGCTGCATAGGCTGCCGAATTTGCGAAACCAACGCTTCCCAAAATAGAGGCCACGTTTATAATTGAACCTTTCCCATTTTTAAGCATTTCAGGAATTTGATACCGCATACCGTAAAAAACACCCGAAAGATTTATAGCAATCACTTTATCCCAGGCTTCAATAGGATATTCACCCACGGGGTGTTGTGGCCCTCCCACTCCGGCATTATTTACGGCAATATCAAGTTTACCGAATTTCTTCACCGCTTCAGTAACACTGTTTTCAGAATCCTGGGCTTTAGCAATATCTGCCTTAAAAAACATCGCTTCTCCTCCATTTTTATTTATTTTCTTCGCAAGTTTCTCTCCTTTTTCAACATCTATATCGGTTAAAAAAACCCGGGCACCTTCCTTTGCAAAAAGCAAAGCTGTACTTTCTCCTATTCCCGATGCTGCCCCTGTTATAAGCGCTACTTTACCTTTTAATTCCATGATCTGATTATTTTTGATTAAACTGCTTAAAATTAATAGTTTAAATACCGAAATAATATGATGAATATCAGGGAATAATATTTTAAGTAACTTGGCTTAAAATTGATTACAAATGAAAAACTTAACCTACCTTTTAATTTTTCTATTTAGTTTTAATTTCGTCTTGGCGCAGCAGAAAAAGCTACCGGAAGGCTTTGTTTACCTAAAAGAACAAATTCCTGATATTAAACTCGATATTCGATATGCAGGAAATAATAATTTTATAGGAAAACCGGTAAATTCCTATAATAAGCCTACAGCCATTTTAACGGAAGAGGCTGCCACTGCACTTCAAAAAGCTCAGAAAGATTTAATGGCTGAAGGTTATTGTTTCAAGATTTTTGATGCTTACAGGCCTCAAACCGCAGTAAATCATTTTATTGAATGGGCCAGAAAGCCTGAAGACACGCTTACCAAACAAAGATTTTACCCCGAAGTTGCTAAAAAAGACCTGTTTCAACTCGGTTATATCGCCACAAAATCCGGGCATTCCCGTGGCAGCACTGTAGATCTCACTATTATTGATGCCCAAAACGGCGAAGAATTAGATATGGGTAGCGGCTACGACTTCTTTGGTGACATTTCTCACCATAGCACCAATAAAATCACGAAAGAACAAAGAGCCAATCGGTCGTTACTGAAGCGAATAATGATTAAAAACGGATTTAGACCTTACCCCGAAGAATGGTGGCATTATACTTTAAGAAACGAACCTTTTCCCGAAACTTATTTTGATTTTCCGGTTCAGTAATCTAATAAGATTTTCTAAAAACAAAACCCCGAAAAACTTCAATTTTTTTCGGGGTTTTTAATAAATTCTGATTTATAAATTAAGACTCTACATCTAACGCAGCATCTATCCTGGCGATTAGATCTTCCCAGTGATATTGTGTCAAAGAATGATTTGTTCCAGACTTTCTTCTATTAAGTTCACGCTTTAATGTTTGCATTTCACCACGCATCAGTGGCAAAATATCAGACTTCAGCAAGGCTTCGTTATCTTCAGCATTTAATTTCTTAAGATATTCTGAAGCAATATCTACGTAAGATCGCTGTAAATTACGTCGGTAAGCATCAACCTTATTTCTACTATAAAGCTCACTAAAAATACCTTTGCGCAAATCTTCCATTAAACTTACAGCTGTATAAGCTTCATTTTCATTTACTTCTTCGTTAGCGATCATTCGGTATAAGCGATCTTCATCCAACAAACTATTTAATGCGCGGGTCTGTAAACCCTGTATACGTTCTATAGCTCCGGAAGCTTCAATTCGGTTTAGTATTTCCTGGTTAAGCAACCAATCGGGCGTGGTAAAAGCTTCTTCAACTAAAAAGTTAACGGCTTCTTCCTGCTTTTTCTTCGGAACATTTTCGTAAACCACTCCATCCTGATTTGAAGTTTTTCGAGTTTCATAAACACCACCCACATTAGCAACCACGTGAGAAGTATAACCGCGCCACATATAGGTTAATTCGCGATACACTTCTTCAAGATCGTCATATCCATAACCGTCTTTTGAAGTCCATTCAATTAAATTTGGAACTACCTTTTTAAGATTTGCCAGTCCATATTCGCTGGCTTTCACCTGATCGTCCCCTAAACTTTCACGCTGCGATTGCGGATCTACACCCCCATAACCGTTTCCGAATTCATACCAGGGATTTCCTGCTTTTTCTAAAATCCATTCATCTAATTTTCCTTTTTCTGCTTCAGGAGAATCGGCTTCAGGAAGATATCTATAACCCCAGTTGATTGCATATTTATCGTATGGCCCCATCATCCTAATATACCGTACACCTTCATCTTCCGGCTGCGCCACGTAATTTACACGGGCGTAATCCATAATTGAAGGCGTTAAACCATATTTCTGAGTAAATTCAGGCGATCTTAAAGAATCTGTTGGATACGCCGCACTGGCTTTCATATTGTGTGGTAAACCAAGTGCGTGGCCAACTTCGTGGGCAATTACCATACGCATCATTTCGCCGATTTCAGATTCAGGAGTATTTAAAGTCCTTGCATCTTCGGTTTGGGCTCCAGCCTCAATCATAAAGCGGTTTCGGTAAGAGCGTAAATGATTGTGGTACCAGATGATATCACTCTCAATAATTTCTCCAGTTCTAGGATCAGTCACCGATGGACCAACCGCATTTCGCGTGGTACTGGCCACGTAACGAACCACCGAATAGCGCACGTCTTCCGGGCTAAACTCCGGATCCTCTTCCTCACTTGGTGGATCTTTAGCGATAATTGCATTTTTAAACCCGGCTTCTTCAAAGGCTACATTCCAATCTTCAATTCCCTGCTTAAAATAAGGACGCCATTTTTCCGGCGTGGCAGGGTCTAAATAATAAACAATAGGCTCCTCAGGTTCTACTAACTCGCCACGTTTGTAGGCTTCAATATCTTTTGGAACCAACTTCCAACGGCGAATCAACTCATAATCATCGGCTTTTAATTCTTCCGAATTATAATCGTATTTATCTATAGTAAACCAGCCCACACGATGGTCTGCAATTCTTGGCTGCATCTTCTCATCGGGCAGTAAAATCATAGATTGATTCATCATCATAGAAATTGTCCCGGCCTGGTCTCGTGTTGGTGGCTCTTCAGCTTCGTAAGTCATCACGTGCTTAATCTCTACATTTTTAGGGTAAGCTTTGGCAGATTCGATATAAGACCTACTCTGGTCCAGTTTCTTCACTTTATAACGCTTCCTGAGTGAAGATGAAAGTCCGTTAATGGCCTCCACCTCATTTTCGAATAAAGCGCTTGCTTCAATTACGACACTCGTAGAATCCTGGTTATAAGCTTCAATTTTAGAGCTAAAAAGAATTGGAAAGTAATTATTGGCTTGTACCGATTTGTAAATAGGCGACTCTTCATCGCTCATATTTTCGAAGCTAATCACCTTAACGTCTATACTACCTTTCCGTTTGGTCCAGCGCACCACCTGCTCGTTCACTTTAGAACCGGCATTTACATAACCACCGCCGTAACCATCGGGCACACCAGCGATTCGACTTACCAAAAGCATTTCTTTATCAAGCATTGCTACCGGAATTTCGAAATAAAGCTTATCGTCTACAAAATGCGTAGTAAAAAGGCCTTCATCTGACTCTGCTTCTGAAGTGATGACCTCGTTATAAGATTTTAATCCGTTTGTGGATCTTTTTGAAGTATTTTCAGCTGAAATATCTTTACCGCCGAAAACAGATTTTTCACTTCCGCAGCTAGCTACAAGAAATGCCGCCAGCCCCAGAATTGGTAATTTTCTAATCATAAAATTTTTATTTTGGCCTCAAGATAAGCAAACCTGAGAAAATGTCTGAAATATGGGAGGTGAAGAATTGTTAATTGTAAATAAAAATCATCCGTTGAACTGAACATGTTTCAAATTCCAACAGGACTAAAAAAACCATAACCTAGATTTCCAAAAAAATGGAGTAAGCTCTGAAACAAGTTCAGGATGACGGAGAAAAATTTGCACCACTTATTCCGAAGAAATTTCAGAGTCGCTTTCTGTATTCATCCAGCGGTCCCAGAAAGTAAAATAAAGTCCGAAATTGGTTTTAAATTCGGCGTGATGAAAATGATGATGTGTTGCGCCGATAAATAATTTTCCTAAACGGCTTTTTATAAAAGCTTGGGGATAAATTTCAATATCTAAATGGTTAATCACACTACTAAGCGTCATAAAAATTAAATACACTCCAATTACAATAGGATGCACCGGTAAAACGATTAAAATTGCCGGGACAATAAGCGCTTCCAGTAAAGATTCCCAGGGATGAAATGAAAATGCCGTCCAGGGGCTGGGCACCAAACTATCGTGATGTACTTTATGAATTTTTCTAAAAACTTTTGGGTGATGCATCCAACGATGCACCCAGTAATAATAAGTTTCGTGAAACAGGGAAAGCAAAATAAAACTAAGCGGTAAGTACCAAAATCCAAATTTTTCAAGATCCAGGTAAATTGCGGTAAAACCTTTTTGCCACAGGAAATAAGTTAGTGCACCAAAAAAGCCAAAAATAACAGAAGACCACATACTCCAGTAAATTTCTTTTTTTAACTGCCCTTTTCTAAAACCGCGTTTACTTAATCTTTTGTTCCTGAATTTTTTACTTTTAAAACTATAATAATACCAGTAAAAAATCCCCGCAGAAATTAAATATCTTAGAAAAACCGCGGCAAAGAAAATGCCTACACAAACAAGAAAAAGCCCCGGGTTATTAATTTCGAAAAATATCATATTAATCGAATGTAGCGAATAAGGGCGTTAATTGGAAGTCAAGCTTTCAGAAAGTATTCTTAAAACTTAAAGCAATTCAAGTGCGCGTGGGTTTGGGAGACCTATAATCTTTACAATTTAGTATCTTCGGGATAACTTAGCCAATTTGCCAGTTATGAAGAAAAAAATTGATCTTTTTTATCTGAAATTTATATTACTTATCGGTTTCCTATTAGTTAGCAGTATACCTGCTGAGGCCCAATTTCCGTTAGGAAACAATCAAAATAATGAAGCTGAATCCCAGGAAATTCCTGAAGATATTTTAGGCAGAAGAACGCCGCGAGGTACAATAAGCGGATTTATAGATGCTGTGGCCGGCCAAAATTATAATCGCGCCTCGAGATATCTCAATTTTCCCCATACTATTACTTCTGAAGAAGAAAAAGAGCGGGTTGTCCTTGTTTTACAACGCTTGTTTGACCAGAAGGGAAGTATACTACCCTATTATTTAATAAGTGATGATCCCACAGGTAAAACCGACGATGATTTTGAACCAAACCTGGAAAAGGTAGGAAGTGTAAGCCCTGACGATGAGTTAATTGAGATTTTCCTGAAACAGCACGAAGATGAAACAGGCTACCCAATCTGGCTTTTTTCTGCTGAAACGGTGGAAGCAGTAAGTTCGGTTAGTCTTCAAAATTCGGCTCTTGTAGATCAAATTGTTCCGGGATTTATCAATAAATATATTTGGGGCGGTGTACCTGCAGGCCAATGGATTGTTGCCTTGTTGCTGATTGGTTTAAGTTACCTCATTTCATTTGTAGTGATTTCTTCTCTAATCTTCTTACTTAAGAAACTTTGGAAAAGGATTAGAGAAGAACCCATTTCGGGAATAATTACTGCAATTAAACTTCCATTAAAATTATATGTAGCCGTTTGGATTTTTGTTGCATTTACGAGAAACCTGGAATTATCTATTATTTTACGCCAAAAATTTAGTGCAATTACCATTATTGTCGGCATTGTTGCTATTCTTATTCTGCTTTGGAGATTATCTGATTTTATAGGGAAATTTAGTCAGGAAAAAATGCTATTACGCGGAAACCCTGCAGGGGTTTCTATAGTATTATTTCTACAACGGGCCGCCAAAATTGCTATTGTTATTTTTGGTATCATATTTAGTTTAGGTGCCATCGGCATAGATGTAACTACCGGTTTGGCCGCCCTGGGAATTGGGGGTATTGCCCTGGCCCTGGGAGCTCAAAAAACTATAGAAAATTTTGTAGGAAGTGTTACCTTAATTGCTGACAGACCAATTCGCGTTGGCGATTTTTGCCGGGTAGGCGAAGTAACCGGAAATATTGAAAAGATTGGCATTCGCTCTACCCGAATTCGCACTTTAGACCGAACTGTAGTGACGATTCCCAACGGTGCATTTTCATCTGACACTATTGAAAATTATGCTCATAGAGATAGGTTTCGGTTTGTAAGTGTTTTAAATTTTAGATACGAGACTTCAACTGATCAGTTGCGCTATTTACTTACCGAATTAAGAAAGGTACTTTACGCGCACCCTAAAGTTTATGAAGACCCCGCCAGAATTAGGTTTATAGGTTTTGGAGCGCATTCTTTAGACCTGGAAGTTTTTGCATATTTAGATGCAAAAGATTTTAATGAATTCCTGGAAATCAGAGAAGACCTTATGTTAAGAATGATGGATGTGGTAGACCAGAGCGGTACCGATTTCGCTTTCCCATCGCAAACTATTTACTTCGGAAAAGACCAGGGACTTTCTAAAGAAAAAACAGCTGAAGCAGAAGCCGCAGTAGAAAACCTAAAAAAGGAACGGGAGATGCCGCTTCCGCAATTCACCAGGGAACAAATTGATGCACTAAAAAATAAATCCAGTTACCCACCTGAGGGTTCCAGCACCTCTATTTAGAGGGTTGAAGGGAAAAATTCCGCTTAACTTGTCTTCTACTATAAAACAGTTTAAGATTAGACCTAAGTTAGCTGTGAATGAATAAAACTGAATCCATACTAATTCACCTTATAAAGAATCTTTTATAAATCTTTAATAGATTGCTGATTTAAGAAAAAAATTATAACTTGTGGTCACAGAAACCATAAGTTTTATTCCGCCCTGATTTTAATTCTTAAAATTCTGTATTTAAATAATTCTGAAAAAGTTTTAGATTCTAAGAAGTTACGAGGAGGTTTATATGAAAACACCCAATTTTAAATCAGCCTTTTTAAAGAGAGGCTATTTATTATTAACGATAATTCTATTATTCCCAATCTTTACCTATAGCCAGGTAGGAAATTTATTTTCTACTGATGCAGAACTTTCCAGTAGTTTAATTAATCAAATCTTTCAGGATAACAAAGGATATATCTGGATCGCGACCGAAGATGGTTTAGACAGATATGATGGCGCAAAATTCTCAATTTATAAACAAGACCGGGAAGATTCTACCTCAATCTTAAACAATTATGTAAAGTCTATATTTCAGGATAGTCAGGGCGTTTTATATTTTGGATTCTTTAATGGCTTACAATATTTTGACCACGCAACAGAGGAATTCCATGAAATCCCACTTTTAACCGAAGACGAGACCCCCTATCCCGCGCATGTCACCTCTATGCTAGAAAGAGAAAATGGAGAAATTTTGATAGGAACATCGGGCCAGGGCATTTTAAAATTAACGCGGAAGAACGGTAAACCCATAGCTCGTAAATTTCCCGAAATGGTTCCCTCTTCGTTTCTGGAAAGAATTTTTGAAGACAAAAATGAAAATCTATGGGCGCTTAGCCAAGATAAAGGCCTGTTTAAAATAACACCCCAGGGAGAAATTATCGAATATTTTAATGAAAATGATGAAACACAAATTTCCAGTATTGCTGAGGATCAAAAGGGTAATTTGTATGTTGGGAGTTTAAGCAAAGGCTTGTTTAAATATAATCGTGAAAATGATAAATTTAATTTCATAGAAGACTCCAAAAATCTCCCGGTAAAAACACTTTATGTAAGTAAAGAGAATGAAATCCTGGTGGGAACTGATGGGATGGGTTTAAAAATCTATGATCCCGTAAGAGAAAAAATGAGTGTAAATGATTTTAGCATAGCTAATTTCAGTTTTAAGAAAACTAAAATACACTCGGTGATGCAGGATAAAGCCGATAATCTTTGGCTTGGTATTTATCAAAAAGGAGTTTTGCTAATCCCAGATAAAGCCAATAACTTTAGTTATATAGGCTACCAATCTGTAAAAAACAACATTATAGGATCTAATAGTGTGGTTTCTATCTTTAAAGACAGGCAGGATATTTTGTGGGTAGGCACCGATGGTGATGGGTTGTATGGTGTAACCGAAGAAAAAAAACAACGTTATCATTTAGGCAACAATGGTATACAAGGTTCTGCCAGTATAATGAGTATTTACCAGGATTCTGAAGATGAGTTATGGATTGGAACCTATCTTAATGGACTGGCAAAAGTAAATCGGGAAAACCAGGTTTTAGAATATATTGAACCTTTTAAAGATGAACAGAATAATACCGTAGAACGCGTCTATAGTCTCACTGAAGACGATCAAAAAAACCTTTGGATTGGTACCCTGGGATACGGACTTTATTCTTACAATCTTGAAACTGAAGAAAGAACCAACCATAATACTATTGAAAATGGAGCCCCATTTGACCAGTTATACAACAAGTGGATTAACTGCCTACTCTTATCTAACACCAACAAACTTTATATAGGAACTTATGACGGTCTTGCCACCCTGGATTTGGAGAAAAACAGCTACCTGAACCAAAAAGGTGAAAATCATATCTTGACCAATAAAATTGTTTACAGCCTATATGAAGATGAAGGAAACAACTTATGGATTGGCACTTCAGAGGGTTTATATTACAAACCAAAAAATGATTCTATTACCCAGGTTTATACTATGGACCACGGATTGCCAAGTGATGTGATAAGTGCGATTGAAGCTGATACCGACAACAATCTCTGGATAAGTACCAACAATGGGATTTCTAAGTTTGAACTTCGAACCAAGGAGTTTAAAAATTATTATTTCCGCGACGGACTCCAGGGTAATGAATTCAATAAAAATGCTTCCTATGCTGAACATAATGGTCGGTTATATTTTGGAAGTACTAATGGTGTTACTTTTTTTGATCCTTCAGAAATTACTTCAAAAGGGAGTAATGTAGACCTGAGAATTACAGGATTTTATCTTCAGGACGAACCTGTTAAAAAAGGAATGAAATCTGGTTCTTATTCCATTACAGAAAAAGCAATAATCGATGCCGATACTATGGAACTGGCACATAATGATAACGATTTTAGTATTGAATTTTCTTCATTCGCTTTCAAAAACCAACAATGGATCACTTATTCTTATTCCCTGAATTCAGAAAACTGGATAAAATTAAGGCCTGGGATGAATACGGTGACTTTTAATAATCTTGAACCGGGAACTTATCATTTTAAAGTAAGAGCTAAAGATTATGGAGAATACTCCAACGTGCAGGAACTTAGCATAATTATTCATCCGCCCTGGTATTTTTCCAGCTGGGCCAAATTGGGCTATTTACTACTACTTGTTATCATTTCCTATATTATAGTGCAGGAAGTACTCCAACGGCGCAAAACAAAAAATGAGTTACAGGAACATTTGCGCGCAGAACAAATTAATGAAGCCAAGCTTCAGTTCTTAACCAATATTTCCCACGATATTAAAACTCCAATATCACTTATTATAAATCCGCTAAAAAAACTTATAAAAACCGATCCTGAAGAAGATAGACAGAAACTCTATAGAATTATGGAGCGAAATTCTGAACGGATTTTACATCTTTTAAATCAGTTAATTAATGCTCGAAAATTTGACCAGGGAAAAATTGAATTAAAGTTTCAAAAGACTGAAATAATAAGTTTTGTTAAGTCTATAACCTCGCTTTTTGACGACCAGATAGAAAGTCACGGAATCAAATTCCAGATTAACCATCCAGATTCAGAAATAATAGCTTTTATAGATCCGAATCATTTTGATAAGATAATTCAGAATTTAATTTCCAACGCTATAAAATTCACTCCCCAAAATGGAACAATTGAAGTAAATATAGGGGCTGACGAAAGAAAGAAGGAATTCTACATTATTGTAAAAGATAATGGCGTTGGAATTAAGGAGAGTGAACTAAATAACGTCTTTAACCGTTTCTACCAGGTTTCCAATAATGAAAGCCGGCAGCTTGAAGGCACGGGTATTGGCCTGCACTTAACCAAATCTATAGCTGAATTACACCACGGTACAGTTAAAGTTGAAAACAATGAGAATCAGGAAGGTTGTAAGTTCATAATTAGTGCACCATTAGGAAAAAGCCATCTGAAAGAAAGTGTTATTGTTGAAGAAACTCCTGCAACCGCCAACAATAAGGAAACTCTGCCATTCAACACTATTCAAAAGCGAGACGAGGTAGAAAGTACTTTAGAAAAGAATAAACCTACCGTGCTGATCGTAGACGATGATAGTGAAATCAGAAACTATATCGCTATAGAATTACAGAACCATTACAATATTATAAAAAAAGAAAACGGAAAATTAGCCTTTCCAGAGGTGATTAAAAAAGCTCCTGACTTAATAATTAGCGATGTGGTAATGCCTGAAATGGACGGTATCACTTTTACGCGTAAAATCAAAAAAAATATTCATACCAACCATATCCCGGTAATTCTTTTAACCGGTAAAACCGATAAAGAAACTAACCTGGAAGGCCTGGAAATTGGCGCAGATGCTTATATAAACAAACCCTTTAATACAGATATCTTAAAAAAGACAGTAAAAAACCTGATTAAAAACAGAAATGTTTTAAAAAACACTTATTCCGGAAATCAATTACACGAAGAGAAGATCAAGCACTTAGATCTAAAATCTGGTGATGAAACCCTGGTGGAAAAATTCATGGAAGTCGTAAATAATAATATTAGCAATCCAAACTTGAACGTAGAAATGGTTGCTTCGGAATTAGGAATAAGTCGGGTTCATCTTTATCGTAAACTAAAACAGCTCACTAACCAATCGGCAGGAGAATTAATCACCAATATCAGACTAAAAGAAGCTGCCAATTTACTGGCTTCAAAAAAGATTAATATAGCTGAAGTAGCCTACGCAGTGGGTTTTTCCAGCACCTCTAAATTTTCAACAAAGTTCAAGGATTTGTATGGAATGACCCCAACAAATTACCGCCAAAAAGAAACTCAAACTTAACTAAAAGCAGTCTAAAAAGTTTTAATCAGAAAACAGAGAAATTTTATTCCTCAATTTGAAACAACAATGGAGCCAGTTGGTGTAAGCTACGGCGCCAGGTATGGAATTCGTGCGCCGTTCCCTCTGAAACGTATGAAACCGCATTAAAACCTTCCTTCTGTAATTCAGAAACAGCACTTTTTACTGCATCAGGTCTTTCTTTACTTCCGGTACTAATAAAAATTAATTCAGGTTTGCTTCTATCCTGGAGTTCTTTCGATTCATAAATTCCTCCACTAAACAGGGCGTAGTACGAAAACACTTCAGGCTTGTTTAGAGTGATTAGTTTTGTCTCAAAAGCTCCCATAGAAAGTCCTGCCATTGCCCGGTTTTCCTTATTTGCCTTGGTTCTGTAATGAGTATCTATGTAAGGAATTAATTCATTTACCAACACCGTTTGAAAAGGTTCGATATCAAAGTCTCTCAAACCTCCAAATTCTATTTCATTGGTCATTCCATAGGTCATAACTATGATAAAAGGTTTTGTTTTTCCTTCTGCCAGTAGATTATCCATAATTAGATTGGCCCGACCCTGATTGGGCCAGGAAGTTTCATTTTCACCATATCCGTGTTGTAAGTATAAAACAGGATAGCTTTTATTTGGTTCCAAATCATACTCAGGTGGCGTATACACAAACGCCCGGCGCGAAGTATCTGTACTTTTTGACGGAAAAAGGATTTGTTCAACTTTACCGTGCGGAACATTCTTTAAAGCAAAGAAATCCTGATCCTGAGCCGGTACTTCAATACCACTGCCCCATCGATTTGCTCCATAAAAATATAAACTCCCGGGATCTGGCACAGAAGCACCATCTATGTTTAGCTGATAATAGTGAAAACCTTCATCCTGCGGCGCCGACTCACCTGTCCACACTCCTTCTTCGTCTTTTTCCATATCGTATTTCACACCGCCAATATCCAGTTGAACCTTCTTGGCTTCAGGAGCAGATATTTGTGTGCGAACCTGGCCCTTTTCGTTCACCATAGGATATTCACTGCCCGGCTGATTTACCGGGGAGGGTTTAAACTCTTCCTCATTGTCCACCTCTTGGTTCTGTGCAGTAACAAGGTGGGATAAAAAGGCTAAGCATAGAAAGAGTATTAATTTATAATGTTTCATAATAAATATTTTAAATGTTAATAATTAGATTAGCCTCTCCAGGGAAATTTTGTTACTTAAACAAAAGCGGTGCAAAAGAAAACAGGTTGTGCCGCCAAACAGGCCAGGTATGTCCACCGGGATATTCACTATAATCATACTTTATTCCCATCTCATCAAATTTGGTCATCATCGCTTTATTATTATTGTATGCTATATCTTCCTCACCACCCATAGAAAGCCAGAAAGACTCCAGGTTATTATTAATTTTCGCTGCATTTTCTTTCATAAAAGCATATTCCGGTTTAGTAAGTTCTGGATTGTCCGTAAACCAGCCCGAGCTAAAAACTCCTAAATGGGAAAACATATCGGTATTTCGGATACCGGCGTATAAAGTTTGAAGGCCGCCCATAGAAAGCCCGGCCAAAGCCCGGTTTTCAGCTCCCGGGGCTACGCGAAAATTATTTTCTACAAACGGAATTACTGCCTGCTTCAGTTCCTGCTCAAAAGTTTGAAGTGATTGCTGAAAGGAATTACGAGAGCCTAAATTTCCATCCATCATTACTACCAGCATAGGTTCGGCTTTATTTTCAGCAATAAGGTTATCGAGAATCAGATCGGCACGTCCCTGCGAAGACCAGCCACGTTCATCCTCCCCGCCACCGTGCAATAAATATAACACAGGGTAATCTTCACTTGAAGCGTCGTAACCCGGAGGAGCGTATACATACATTCTACGCCAGCTATTCGTTATGTCAGAAAAATAGCGCCTTATCCGCACATCTCCATGCGGCACATCTTTTAGGGCATAAAATTCTCCCTCCCGGGATGGAATTTCAATTCCGCTTGCCATTCTACCCATTCCGTAAAAGGTTTCGCTGGCAGGATCGGCTACTGCAACATCGTCAATAACCAAAGAATAATAATGAAAGCCCTGACCTATAGAATCAGTAGTAACCGTCCAGGCTCCGCTGGAATCTTTTTCCATATCATATTTACGTCCAAGATCTATCTGCACCTTCTTCGCTTCCGGTGCATCTATTCTGAACCTCACACGATTGTCCGGAAGGATCTGCGGATAATCTGCTGAACGAATATTTGTTGAAGCCGGAGTTCCTAAAACAGTGTATTCTGAAAAGGAAGATTTATCTACCGGTTTAAATAAAAACTGACTGAACATATAGAGCCCGTTCTTCCAGACTTTAAAATCGTGACCACCTGGTTCCAGGTAGTAAATGTGCGGTACTCCTTCCTGAAATAAATAATTATGAGTTCGCTGACTTACATTAATAAGATCGTCCTTATCGCCACAAGAAATAAAGAGCAGCTCAAGTTTCTCCTTTGCCTCCTGTGGATTTGGTAGCAGTGCTTCAGGTTCTTTGGTATTGGGTGCGGCAGAAAATGCGCCTACCCAGGCAAATTTATCAAGATTACCCAGGCCAAAGTTTAGAGATTGACCACCTCCCATTGAAAGGCCCGCAATAGCTCGATTTTCGCGATCTGTCAGCACCGGGTAATTTTTTTCAATAAAAGGAATCAGGTCATTTAATAAATCATCTTCAAAACGGCTAAAAGCTTCAATTTTATCCGGTGCAAAGATATTTCCTTCGGCACGGTCGTTTTTCATCGCCCTTCCGTTAGGCATTACCACCAGCATCGGTTCAAGCCTGTTTTCAGCATAAAGATTATCAAGAATTACCTGCGGATTAGCTCCTTTCAGCCATTCTTTTTCATCACCGCCAATGCCATGAAGCAAGTATAACACAGGATATTCTTTCTCTTTTGAAAAACCCGGGGGAGTATAAATTAATGCTTTTCGCGCATTCCCTACCGTTTTGGAAGTATAACTAATAGAGTCTATTTTTCCTGTGGCAATGCCTGTGCGTTCCTCATCAAAACCCTGAGGCATTTCTTTGGAAATCTCCTGTGCCGACGAGGAAAATCCTAATGTCAGGAGAAAAATTAATAGCGTACTGAATTTTTTCATAGTACAAATAGTTTAAATTATTATCAATTACTTCAAAAGCGGAAGCATTTTTTCAGCATAACGCTCCCCCAATTCTCTATATCCAGCTGCTGAAAAATGTAATCCGTCATCCACCGCTTCACATCCTTCTGAAGAAACGATATGAGCGTTTGAAATTTTCTGCGGAAGTTTTGCAAGTATCTTATTCATACTGGCACATTTACCACCCTGCTCTTCTGAAACCATTTCCCCCGCAAGTAGCGGAACTTCTTCAGGATTTAAGTTTAGATCTTTCAATAAATTATCATAAACGGCCTTTACTTTTTCGGGCCACTGCTCATCGCCGGTATTAGATTCGCCCTGATGTAGCAGGATTCCTTTTATCACTCCCTTTTCCTGAGCTATTTTTCCGAGATTTACTAAATGTCCATAAGGATTCCCGTCGTATTTATTAATGGCCGGCAGCATCCAATCGGGAGCATTGTCCACATATTCTTTATGATTTTCTTTATCGAATAATTCAATTTTACATCCTCCAACCGCAACATTAATTACCCCAACTTTTACATTTTCAGGTAGATTTTGAATCATAGTTCTGCCAAAATAATCGGTAGGAGTTAAACCGGTATCGCACCTTGACAAAGGTGGAATTGCGGTATACCATTTCCCTGCTTCCCGGCCCAGCTCAGGACAATCCACACTTTGCACAACCTGAAATCTTCCAGTCCCCAGTGTATCCTGAGGTTCAAATTTGGCGTGCCCCTCCATATTGGATTGACCAAAACTTAAATACACGTGGAAATTGGAGTCTTGTGCGAAACCAAGCGATCCGGTTAGAAAAAGTGCCAATAGAAAATATTTTGCTTTCATATTAATTTATCAATCACATTTTAGTTTGCTTGCGGAGTAATAATCTCGTAATTACCACTTAATTGCATCAGGCTAAACAGGTAAAGAAGTCCGTCAAAATAAGGATCGAAATAGCCATCTCCATAAGGTTCTAATTTTGCTTCCCAAATTTCATCTACAAACTTCCAGCCTTTGGGATGGGTAGTCATTAGTGAAGCTGTAGCAGCAGTAGAAACAAGGCCAAGCGAATGCCTTAACTTTTGAAAGCCTCCGGCGGGAAGTATCCAATCTGGAGTTGAGCCGTCTATATTATATTGATCTACATAAGTATCCAGTCCCTCACAATACAGGAAGTTCTGGATTCGGTGCGCATATTCTTGTTGCCATTCCCTGTCTTTAGCAAACCAGCTATAATCCATTGCAATATTAAAAGGTACCCGCCAGGAGTCATATCTAAACGCATCCCCCATCTTTCCGCGGCTATGAGGTTCTCCGCTGAATTCGGCATAATCGGGGGTTAAACCGGTTTCAGGATGGGTAGCACGGTGTAGAAAAGTTCTTGCTGTATCAGCAGTCGCTCTGTAAAATTCATCGCGGCCATCATTGGCATATTCTGCCCAAATCTCAAAGAATGCTGGTACGTGATACGAAGGATCTGTCCAGTCATACCCGCCATCGTGAGGTACAAAAGTTATCTGTTTATGTTCCTCATTCAGCACATTCCTAACTCCATCTGTACCATCTTTGTTCCACATAGCATCCAGAATTCTCCTCGCCTCGGCGTAATAATTTATTCCGGTTTCGTTCCCCCAAAGATTGGATGCGAATAGCAAGGCGGTTACGAAAAACAATTCCCCATCTGAAGCTGATCCTTCGGCATTCTTTTTTCCCGTTTTTGGATCAACGCTCCAGGCGAAATAAGCTTCGCTCGGCCCTTCCTGGTGCTGCATATATTTCACCGTCCATCGCCACAGTTTATCAAAAACTTCTTTTTTATCAAACTGAACCGCCACCATTAATCCGTAAGAAAGCCCTTCGGTACGGGCATCTCTATTTTTCAAATCCGACACATAAGCCAGGGAATCCTCAACTTCAAAATACACCCTATCTGGTCCTTCAAAAAGATCGTAATAGGCTTTTTTCAGTTTTGCATCAATATCGGCCTGAGAATAACCGGCTTCTAAAAAGAGGTTCCTGTATTCCCCGGTTTCCCAGGCACCCTTAGTCCAGGGTTCCATTTTTCCACGAGGATCTTCTACTTCTTCATCACAATTTTGTGCAGTTATCTCTGTTGTAAAAAACAGCAGACAGAAAATACACAATACAGGTATATAAAACTTTTTCGTCATTTTTTCTCGTGTTTAAAATTTGAATTATGAATTTGCCCTATTCCTCAGGAACCACATCGTTTGCCGAGGTTGCATATAAACCTATAAGGGTCCCGGTAAAACCGCCGGCCACGTTGGTAGATAAAATATCGCCCGATACAGTGCCGCCTAAATTTTCAAAATCGTCTCCGTTTAAAGCATAACTGAATTTGTAATCATCTCCATCTGCCTCTACTCTAAGCTGAAGCCCTCCTTCTAATTCTATTTCCTTAGTGGCCAGGATTTCTGAAGAACCTTTTTCTGTTCTTTCTAGTACTAAATAATCCTTATTATCCTTTTTGGTAATACCGAATACATAATTGAAGGTTTCACTTTGCAAAGCTGTTATGCCTGCCAAATCTTTTTCAGACTTAGGTTTATAATCCATAGTAGTGGTGAATGAAAAATCTTTATGCTGCTGACGGTGAAAAAGCGTGGAAGTAGGTTTCATCTCTTTAATGTTAACCTCAAAAGGATTTATTTTAAGCCCATTTTTTGTGAATTCGATAAAGTCTTCACGCGGACCTCTTAAACCTATCCATCGATAATCGAGTTTTTCTGAAGAAAAATCTTCGGTATAGGTGAAATTACCGTTGGGAAAAAAGTCGCCTTCACCGGTTTTATTTTCAACACCTTCAGGCATTTCAAGTGTGGGCTCCATTGGAACCAAACCGTTTACAAAAACCGGAAATTCACCAGACCAATCTACAGGTAAAATAAAAGTTTCCCTACCGGTATTTACCCTGTCTTTTTCATTGGGACGTATTCCTAAAAATACCCCATAATATTTATCATCGGGACCAACTACCAAATCGGCATGTCCTGCCCAGTCTACTTTATTCTCCCTGTCTTTTGGAAAATGACGCTGAGTTAATATAGGATTGTTAGGTGCGGGTTCGTAAGGTCCCATAGGGTCGTCACTTACAAAAATCACTTCGCTATGCCAACCTCCGGTACCACCTTCAGCACACATTAAATAATATCGACCGTCTTTTTTATAAATATGCGGCGCTTCAATCCAGATTGGCTTTTTAGAAAGATCTACTCCTCCATTCACAATAATTTTATCGGTGCCTTCTATTACCTGGTCGTTTTCTACATCGTATTCCCAGATTTTAATCACACGATGGCCTTGGTATAATTCTTCTCCTTCATCTGGCGCATCGTTATGAGTTACATAAGCTTTCCCGTCATCATCAAAAAAGATTGCAGGATCTATTCCCTGAAAATCAAGTTTAATAGGATCGCTCCAACCTTCTTTAGGATCCTGGGTTTTAACTACTATATTACCAAAACCGCCGGCAAATTGGGTGGTGATCATATAAAAAGTCTCATTATGCGGATTGTACCTGATATCTGGCGCAAAAATGCCCAGACTAATTTCTGTATCCTGCACTTTAAGTTGAGATTTGCGATCTAACACGTGACCAATTTGGGTCCAATTTACCAGATCATTGGAATGAAAAATCGGCACCCCAGGAAACATCGCGAACGATGAAGATACTAAATAATAGTCGTCACCTTTGCGGGCAATTGCCGGGTCTGGATAAGCACCCTGTAAAATTGGGTTATAGAACTCATTAGATTCTAAAGGATTTTCATTATAAATATCATCATCCCCTTCGTACACGACGCTGGAAAATACCGGAATATTTTTTTGAGCATTACAGCCGGTAAAGACAAATAAAGCCAATAGTATTGTGATTAATCCAAATTGATTCTTTCTCATTTCTTTCTTTTAATTAATAATTCTTATCGTTTTTCTATTAAATCTTATTCTGAAAACATCCAGTAATCGAAATACAGAATTTCACTAGCTGCTTTTGCTTTAAATACGAAATACACATCGTGAACTCCGGTAACTTTTTCTACTTCTGTGGTTATCAATTCCCACCTATCGCTACCTCCGGTTAACGGAACTTCTAATGTCCCTATTAGCTCACCATCTACCGCATCAAGCCTTATTTCCAGACTTACGTTTCCATTGTGAGTTGTTCCAACCCTGGCCGTAAATTGTGAAGCACCATTTTCTCTGAAATCTACTTCCCGAACCTTTGAAAATGAATTATTACGCGTAGCCACTATGAAATTTCCTACCACCTCATTTTCCCTTGATTTTAAGCCTTCTGACCAGGCAATGGTTTCAGCTTCATTTTTAACGTATGGGTTTAAGGTTTGTAAAGCTTCCTCAATTCCATCGGTCATTTTCATTTGTTTTACGGAACCATCTTCATTAAAATTCATTTCTTCTACAGCTACAGATCGTGTAAATCCACTTCCACCGGGGAGTGCTGCATTGTGATAAAAAAAGTAAGTATTTCCTTTAAAACCCACAACGCCGGGATGATTGGTAAATGCACCACCTTCTTCTGGCATTACCACTCCCTGATACTCATAAGGCCCGGTTATATTTTCACTTGTAGAATACCCAATATGTTCGGGTAAAGGACCGGCAGCAAAAAACATATAATAAGTAGCATCTCTTTTATAAAGCCAGGGACCTTCTTCGTAAGTAGTTGGCCTGCGTGCATTTTCCTCCCCTTCTCGCTTACCAAAGGCTTCTATAGTATTAGGAATTTGGGTTATTTCACCTTCATAACTTATCATATCTTCATTCAGCTTCACGTAATAAGGCACCGGATTTCCCCAGAATAAATATGCCTGCCCATCGTCATCAATAAAAACCGAAGGATCTATATCATCCTGACTGTTACTTATTAAAGGTTTCCCCAGAGGATCAATAAAAGGACCGTACGGACTATCGGCTACGCCTACGCCAATTCCGTTTTTTCCTTCCCTGCTTGTTATGGGCACATACATATAGAATTTACCGTCCCTTTCTATGGCCTGGGGCGCCCAGGCGTTTCTCCCTGCCCATTCAAAATCGTCATACGAGAGTACTGCTCCGTGGTCTGTCCAGTTTACCATATCTTCGGTAGTGTACAGACGCCAGTCGTTCATCGTAAACCAGGTAGATTCATCTTCGTCGTGGGAAGTGTACAAATACAGTTTATCATTATAAACCATTGGGGCAGGATCTGCCGTATAATTGGTTTGAACAAGTGGGTTTTGAGAAATACCTGCCTTAAAAGTCAACATTAGCCCAAGGCATAATAATATTCTTATAATATTCATAAATTGATTTTTATTCATTCCATAATCCTCTTCATCATTAAGCCTGAAAATATTATTGATTTTGATTGAATAATAGCTGGGCGTATTGATATAGAGACCTTCGCCAGGTTAGCCACTCATGGGCAGTTTCTGGCGACGAATAATAAGTGTAATCTATATCCTGTTTTTCCAACATATCTCTGAATGCTTTTACGGTATTAAAGAAAACCTCAGCCTCTTTAGTTCCCAATCCCAGGAAAAGAACATTAAGTTTTTGCTCAACTTCTTCAGCATTGCTAAAAGCCCCATTTAGAAAAGTATCAGCATCCAGCTCTTTATCACCGGGAAAGTTGGCTGTACCGCTAAAACCACCGTAATAGGAAAAATGGTCCAGGTTATTCATAATAATACTCATGGTTTGACTGGCTCCCATTGAAAGTCCCGCGATGGCGCGGTTTTCCCTGTTTGGAATAGTGCGAAATTTGTTATCAATTTTAGGAATAACTTCCTTTATAAGTACTTCTTCAAAGGAAGACCTTGGCCGATTTCCTTCCACTTTTTCAAGGTCTTCAGGTTTATATGCATACCCGTTATCCATTACGATAATCATAGGTTCTGCATCACCTGAAGCAATTAAATTATCCAGAATTAAGTTGGCGTGACCCTGTGAGGACCAGCCGGTTTCATCTTCGTAACTCCCATGCTGCAGGTAAAGCACAGGATATCTCTTTTCGAGGTTTTCGAAATATCCCGGCGGGGTGTAGATGAAATTACGTCTCCATTGCTGGGTTATTTCTGAAAAATATAAGTTTTCAGAAACGTTTCCGTGGGGAACATCTTTTAAAGCATAAAATTCTTTATCGCCAGCCGGAATCTCTATCCCGCTGCCCCATCGACCGGCACCATAATAATATTTAGAACCGGGATCTGGAACTGAAGCACCATCAATATTCAGCTGATAATAATGAAAGCCCTCATCTTGCGGGGCCGATTCTCCTATCCATACACCTTCTTTATTTTTTTCGAGATCATACTTTACACCACCAATATCCAGCTGAACCCTATTTGCTTCGGGTGCTTCAATTTGAACCCTTACCCTTCCTTCAGAATTTACCTTTGGAAATTCCTTTCCGAACTGATTCACTGAAGAAGGTTCAAAATCTTCAGCGATCTTTTCCTGTTCCCTTTGAGCAAAAGAAAATGATACTGAAAGAATAAATAATAACAATAATTGATGTCTCATAATTTAGAGTTTTTAGAAAGGGAGATAATAGTCTTCAGAAGAAATGCCTTCTCCACTCATTCAGTTTATAAAACTATTCTACGGCTTCTACTCCTTCCTCCGTTTGTTCTACTTTCTGAATAGTACCATCTTCATTATAATACATATAATCTACGGCAATGGAACGTCGATAGCTTCCTCCGGTTGGCAATACACCATTATGGTAAAAGAAATAATCTTTTCCTTTGTACTCGATAATACCGGGATGAATGGTAAAACTATTGGGAGCGCTGTCTGCAAGTATTCCACGGTATTCCCAGGGACCTTCAGGACTATCAGAGGTAGCGTATTCAACTCTTTCGCGTTCTTCGCCCTTGCTCGCATATACTAAATAATACAGGCCTTTTCTTTTGTAAACCCAGGGACCTTCTATAAAATTCTTTGGATTATAATATTGGATCTCCCCATCTAATTCGATCATATTATCTTTCAATTTCACCATTTTGAGACTACCATTGCCCCAGTACATATATGCCTGCCCATCATCATCTACAAAAACCGAAGGATCAATATCATCCCACCCGTGAGGATTATCGGTGGTCATTTCATTATAGATTAAAGCTTCTCCTTTTGCATCCTTAAATGGCCCTAAGGGTGAATCTGCAACCGCTACTCCTATTGCAGCACCTCCATTGCTCCTGTCATCATCTTTATGAAATGTAGAGACATAGAAATAAAATTTACCGTCTCTTTCTGCAACCTCAGCGGCATAGGCATCCCCGGTTGCCCAGGAGAAATCTTTTGGCGAAAGTTTCGGTCCGTGATTTTTCCAGTTCTTCATATCAGTTGAAGAAAAAACCAGCCAATCCTTCATTTCATAGTTGGTAGAAGATACCGACGCTGTATCGTGGCTGGTGTACAAATAAACCGTATCGTCATAAACCAGCGGCGCCGGATCTGCCGTAAAAACATCTGTGATAATAGGGTTTTGAGCTTTTAAAAGCTGCGGTGCAAGCATTAATCCTAATCCACATAATGTGAATATTTTAATTTTTAGTCTCATAATTTTATAGTTATCGGTTATAGTCATTTTTTAATCTTTAATTCATATTTTTTTCCTTCAGAAGTTTTTAAATCGTATTCATAAACCTTCTGAATTTCTACTTCCTTTAAATCAGCTTTTTTGGAAATAAGCGGTTGCTTAATTTCTGGCAGGTTATAGAATTTATTCGGATTATCACCTTGTGCATCTTCTAATCCATCTCCTTCTAATTGAGTATAGGACCGAATCCTTGCAACACCACCTAATTCAGATTTTACGAGAATATTTTTAGGCTTATTATCATCCCATTCAATATCGATTTCAAAACCTCCCCTAGCTCTAATTCCGGAAACTTTTCCTTCGCTCCAGGCTTCAGGTAATGCCGGTAGTAAATGAATGGCACCATCGTGACTTTGTAAAAGTATCTCGGCAATCCCGGCGGTGCAGCCAAAATTTCCATCAATTTGAAAAGGAGGATGCGCATCAAAAAGATTGGGATACGTGCCGCCCTTTTCGCTATGCCCTTCCTGCTCTGAAGGGGTCAACTGATTTTTTATTAATTTAAGAGCGTGATCCCCGTCCAGTAATCTCGCCCAAAGGTTTACCTTCCAACCCATAGACCAACCGGTCGATTCATCTCCCCTTGCCACCAAAGAAGTCTTTGCAGCCTCAAATAATTCTGGATTGCGGTAAGGCGAAATCTGGTTGGACGGGTAAAGTCCGTATAAATGTGAAACGTGCCTGTGGTCGCTATTGGGATCGTCCCAGTCTTTTATCCATTCCTGCAATTGCCCCCAACTTCCAATCTGCATTGGTGGAAATTCCTTAAGTTTTTCATTTAATTCGGCTATAAAATCTTCATCATCACCCAATATTTCCGCCGCTTTTGCTGTTCTTGAAAAAAGGTCGAAAATGAGTTGATTATCCATCGTTGTTCCATAAGACAATGAAGATCCGGGATGGGCGGTTGGGCCGTGTTCCGGGGAAATGGAAGGTGATACCACCAGCCAGTTATTTTCCGGCTCCCTGATCATAAAATCCAGGTAGAATTTTGAAGCCTCTTTTACTATGGGATACACAGACTCCAAAAACTCCTTATCTCCTGAGAAATCATATTTATCGAATAGATGTTGGGAAAGCCAGACTCCGCCCATTGGCCACATTCCCCAATAGGAACCGTCTATCGCTCCGGTCATTCGCCAAATGTCTGTATTATGATGCATCACCCAACCTTCTGCGCCGTACATATCCCTGGCAGTTTTCTTTCCGACTTCTGAAAGATCTTTTACCATTTGGATCAATGGCTCGTGAAATTCCGGCAGATTTGTAACCTCCGCCGGCCAGTAATTCATTTCTGCATTGATATTTATAGTGTATTTACTATCCCAGGCAGGAGTTAATTGGTCATTCCAGATTCCCTGAAGGTTGGCGGGTTGCGTTCCCGCTCTGGAAGAGTTAATTAAAAGATAACGTCCAAACTGGAAATACAGGGAAACTAGGGCAGGATCATCTCCGGTTTTGAAATTTATGATTCTCTCATTTGTTGGCAATTTAGCGGCTTCAGTCTCACCCAGATCCAGGGACACCCGATTAAAATAGGTTTGATAATCATCCAGGTGGGCTTGGTAGATCTCTTCTGAATCCTTTTTTTCTATTGCTGAAAGATATTCTGCCGCTTTAACTTCTTCATCAATACTTAGATTCTTATAATTTTTGAAATTAGAAGCGATGGAAATATATATCGTAGCGCTATTCGCATTCTGTATTTTGAGGGTATTATTTTCTGAAATCAATTCCCCGCCTTCAGTCAGAATTTTAGTAATGGCCTGAAATTTAACCTTCCCTTCTACTCCTTCAAAATCGCTGGTTTTTCCATTTAATTTTATTAATCTATTTTCAACTGAAACTTCGGCGCCTCCGGGGCGATCCATAGAAGCCGTGAAATTTAAAACTCCGGGCTTGTCTGCAGTGATTTCTATTACAATAACCTGGTCGGGATGGGAAGCAAAAACTTTGGTTTCATAGCCTACACCTCCAACTTTATAACGCGTGGTAGTAACGGCAGTTTCCAGGTCCAGTTCCCGGAAATACTCAGTGTAATTTTGATGATTGGGAAATGATAATTTTAAGTTTCCTACGGTTTGATATGGCATTCCGTGGGAAGTTTTGCTTATGAAATGCTGATTAACGAGCTCCTGGGCTTCTGCGCTTTTTCCTTCGAACAGAAGTTTTTGTACTTCGGGTAAATATTCTTTGGCTTCAGGATTATCGTTTCGGTTAGGTCCACCTGCCCAGACGGTATTTTCATTTAACTGAATTATTTCTTCATTTGGATCGCCATAAACCATTGCGCCCAATCTTCCATTTCCTACAGGAAGTGCTTCTACCCATTTTTCAGCAGGCTTATCATACCAGAGCTTTAATTGAGAATCTTCCTGACTCCAGGATTCAAAAGGTGAAATCAAAAACAGCAATCCCAGGAATACGGAAAATCCTAAACTAGAATTACTACTTTTTAAAATTTTGATCTTACCAATTCTCATCCTATTCTATTTTTCAAATTGCACCCAGTCCACTTCAACTCCGGCACCATTTTTAAGTTGCACGAGCATGTCCTGAACAGCTGTTATACCATTATTAACCGGGGCAGTGAATTCTCCCCATTCCCCGCCTTTTGGGATTATTACTTCAGAAATTTCCATTTCGTTATCACCGGGCAGCTTTAATGCTACTCTACAACCGGTTAAAGACCTGGCTCTTATTTTGACATTTTTGGGACCTTCTGTACCAAAATCCACCTTATTATATCTTACCCAGGCATCAGGTTTATTTAAAACCACTTTCCAACCCAAGAACGGGTCAAGCCTGTCTAAAAAAACTGAAGCAGCACCATAGTTGCTTTTCGCGCTATAGCGGTCTATCTGAATTTCAGAAGTACTGGAGGTAATTCCTACTCCGCGTTTGGTTGGAATCACTTTTTTGATGTCCCCATTCTCTTCAAAGAATAAACTATCGGCACGAATGGAGCGGTTTTTATCAAAATCGGGTGAAAGGTCGTTGTCGTGGTAGAATAAATACCATTGATCTTGATAATTCACGATTGAATGATGATTGGTCCAGGTTCCTGAAGCCGATTCATCCATAATAACGCCCTGGTGGGTAAAAGGTCCCATTGGATTGTCTGAAGTTCCATATTCAAGCCTTTCGGTATTATTGGCCACGTGCGGGTAGGTCATATAGTAAGTCTCGTTTTTTTCAAAAACAAAAGGCCCTTCAATATGCCCTTTTTGAGGGATCTCCTCAAAGGTTTTTATTTCAGAATCCAGCTCCAGCATATTATCCTTCAATTTTGCACCATAAATTTGGCCACGGGACCAGTATAAATAAGCCTGCCCGTCTTTATCAATAAAAACATTTGGATCTATGCCTTCTACTTTTTCAATATGATTTGGCTGCGGCTTATATGGCCCTTCAGGCTTATCGGCAACTGCCACTCCTATGGAAAAACCATTTTCCCCGTCTCCGCCTTCTTTAAGTCTGGTGGGAAAATAGAAATAATATTTGCCATTTTTGGATACCGCATCGGGCGCCCACATACTGTAAGCCTCAGGATCTGCCCAGGGCACATCTTTCTGATCCAGAATTTTTCCGTGGTCTGTCCAGTGGGTAAGATTTTCTGAAGAAAAAACGTGGTAATCGGCCATATTGAACCATTCAGCACGGCCTTTCTCTTTTGGTGGCACAATATCGTGGGAAGGGAATACATAAAGTTTTCCGTTAAACACCCGGGCTGTAGGATCTGCTGTGAACTGGTCCATAATCAGCGGGTTTTGAGCAAAGGCATTTACCGTGAGAAAAAGGAGGAACAGGTTTACAGGTATCGTTTTCGACATTTTATAATATGAATTCTTGTTTTTCATTTATTTATCTTTTTGATCGTCAATTTTGAAGTAATCGAAATCTACATAACCGCCAGCTTCTTTTGTGGCGAAATTGAACAACGCAAACCTGTAGCCCATAAAGTGTGGTAGCGTGTAAGACATTTTAAGCTCGTTGCCTATAGCTTTCCAGTTTTCACCATCAAGGCTGAAATAGAATTCTGCAGTATCTTTTCGGTCCTTAAAATCCCCAACGGCTTTAAGGTAAAGTTCCTCCTGATTTAAAGGAATGCTTTCCACCTCATCGGGTGCTTCGGAAGCTCCATTGACCATGATAATGTGCTTCTTATTATTTACCATTTTAGCCCCTACAAATCCGAAATTCTTTTGAAGCAATCCAAGTCCCGCATAATCCCCTTCCTTCATTCCTGAAAGATCAATTTTGGTAATTCCTGAACTCTCGGGACCAATGGTTCTTTGAGTAAGCGTATTCCGGGTATCTAAAAATGAAGTATCCACTCTGTCCGTAGTCAGTCTTAGATAGCCTTCACGGTCTTTTACTGACCAATAATTATTCTGCGGATTGTGATTCCACTGCCATACCAATGGCAGATCTCTGTCGCCTGAATTTCTACTAAAATCATCTGAAGCCACAATTCCAGGAATCCATCCTTCATTTGCGGGTAGGTCCAGAGTCTCAGGCACCTTGCCATTCTCGCCCAAGACCGGCCAGCCATTTTCCCATTTTACAGGAACCAAATAAGGAATACGCCCTACCGCGCCATAATCCCTAAATAAATACGCATACCAATCCCCTTCCGGCGTATCGATTAAACCGCCTTGTGCTACCCCTTTATCCTGAAAAGCAAGCTTTCCTTCGTAAGGCCCGGTGATTTTATCGGCCCGGTGAATAATGACTGTTCTCATACCATCCCGTGGCCAGGCAATATTGAAAAGATAATACTTGCCTTTAACTTTAAATAACTGAGATCCTTCCGCAGGTAAAATATAATTGGACCCGATCGGTTCTGTAGCATTCTCTATTAAAACACGCTCTGTACCTTCTTTTACTCCAGACAGATCGTCTTTAAGCTCAACTATTTTCAGTTTTCCTCCACCCCAAATGAGGTAAGTTTTCCCATCGTCATCAAAAAATAAAGTGTTGTCGTGAAGAGAAGGTGAAAAAGAAATTTCTTCCCAGGGTCCTTTTTCAATATCTTTTGTTTTAAAGATGTGAGTTTTTCCTGTAGTGCTTGCAAAGGTCGAAACAATAAAAGTATCGTTATGATAACGGAGACTGCTCGCCCAGGATCCGGCACCATAGGCATTTTTTCCATTTTCTAAATTCAACGCATCGACATCCCCCAGATTATCGTAAGCATAATTCACTATTTCCCAATTCACCAGATCTTTAGATTTCATAATTGGAACACCAGGACTCATATGCATCGTGGTGCTACTCATATAGTAGGTATCATCCACTCTAATAATAGAAGCATCCGGAACATCGGCGTGGATTATGGGATTTTGAGCTCGCTCTTGTGCAACGCCTGGATTTTCAAGAAACAGACATAAAAGTATAATGAAGAGATAACCTTTTTTCATTTGTATTTTTTATTTAAAATAGCGTTTGGCAAAATCAATAAAATAAGGCCAGTTAGGCACTACGGTATGACCATCTTCGTGTATCCTGAAAACGAGTTTACCTTCAGATAAAAATTCCTCTACTTCAGGAAATTCAGTTTTTGACAAGCCTTTTTCTCCATAAATTTCATAGGCCGGACTTGCGTGAACTCCGGCTAAGTACATTCCTTTGGCGTCAATCCAATTTCCTTCAACTTTAGGATCTCCGCTACTTATAAAAACAGGACGTGGAGCTGCGAGCCCAACCAAATGATGTGCGTCTACAGGAAGATCTTTTGTTTCTAAAGGGCCGCTGTATTTTATAAAATTGGGAGTAAACCAGTGGTATTGGGAACTGGAAACCAGATTCTCCACTTGTTCTCCAAAATTCCTTCTCAATATTTTTGTTCCGCCTGCCCCGGCCGAGCCTATAAAACCTACTGCAAAGCGATCATCGTAGGCCATAGTAACCATTGCCGCCTTTCCATAGCGGGAAAGGCCTTCTATAGCTACATTATTTGTATTAATTTTTGAATGAGACTCAAAATAATCCAGGGCACGACCGGCTCCCCAAGCCCAGGCTTTCAAAGCTCCCCAGTCGTCTAACTTTCTGGGAGCGCCTTTATTGACCAAGCCAATAATTCCTTCCCGGAGTCCGGCACCATTATCGGCTTGATAGCTGGTGGGAATAAGGCTGGCATAGCCCCAGTTTTCTGCCAGTAATCGTTCCTGCCAGGGATTTTTCTCTTCAGGAGGATTGAAGCTTGCCGGAAAATTCCAGTCGAATTTCAAAATTACCGGGGCAGGCTTATCGCTATTCTTCGGAAGCGTCAGGGTCATCTGAATTTCGACCTCGATCTCGGGATAAGCAGAATTATCTACCACTCCTAAAAGTTCTTCAACCTGAACAGGATATTCGCCTATAACTGAATTTTTTTTGGAAATTATTTTCCAGTTTACAGCAGGAATATTTTCTGGGAATCGCCCATAAACTTCAGCATTAAAATCTTCTAAAATTTCCAGCCTGCGCTTTTCCCATTCTGAAACAGAACTAACTTTCGACCCATCTTTAAAAACCATAAGATCAGGTAAGTTATAGGCCAAAACTTTAGATTCATCTGAATTTGCCGCATTAGGATCATTTGGATTGCCCGAAGGACCCGGCCGTAAAGAATCTATCCCTAATTTCTTCAACATTAATTGATGATCCTGTGCACTCAACCGGTAAATACTGTCCCGCTCCTGCTGAGAAAACTGCGCAACCGATTGATCAACAATGCCAAAATAAATAATAAGGATTAATAGCTGTTTCATTCTTTAAAATTTATCAGAAGGAGGTGCTTATCTTAATTGGTAATTATAAAGCCGCCCTGAGGTTGAATTGTTACTTCAAATTTTCCCTTTTTTTGTTTGATTTCTTTCTTTTCAGATTGCCCCTTTCCAAAGTCATTTATAATACTGAATTTATTTCCTTCCAGTTCCGGAAGGGAAAAGCTCACCTTCTTAGCTTTTTTTGAGGCATTGATTCCGGCGATATACCACTGCTCCTTGTGTCGTCTTGCTATTATACTGTACTCTCCCGGATAGCCATCAATAAAAATAGTTTCATCCCAGGTAGTGGGGACGTTTTTCATAAAATCTACGGCAAATTCAGGGGCATCTTCGAGGTTATTCGGTGTTAATGCAAAGAATTGCACCGGCGTCTGAAATAAGACTGCGGTTGCCAGTTGAAAGGCATCAGAGGTTTTTCTAACATTTCCGCCGTCATTGTTTCTATTATATCTCTCGTTGAGAACGGTGCCTCCAAAATCCATACTTCCCACAGTATTTCTTATAAAAGGATGAATTGCAGCACTTCTGGCTTCTTGGTCGTTTGCATACTGACTAAACATTAGGTTTTCTGAAGCAAGAACCGCTTCAGTACTTATAAAATTAGGGTACATAATTTCCCAGCCTCTGGGTAAAGTAGCACCGTGAAAGATCATCATCAATCCGTGGTCATTGGCATCAGACATAATATCCTCGTAAAGCAGAATGGTCTCCTGCTTATCACCACCCATAAAATCAACCTTTAGGCCTTTTACACCATTCTTCTGCAACCACTTCATTTCCTGTTTGCGGGTAATTGCCCTATGCATTTTATGCCTTGGCGTCATAGGCGCGTCATTGGCTACGCCATTGGAATTATACCATAAAAAAACATCAACGTTTTTACTTTTGGCGTATTCAATTAACTCCTCCATCCTGTCGTACCCGATTTTCTGGTCCCAAAGCGCATCAATCAGGATGTATTCATATCCCATTTCCGCAGCAAAATCTATGTAGGTTATCTGGTCGTCATAATTCATACTTGCATCCTGCCACATAATCCAACTCCATACTCCACGCCCGAATTCATAATCCTGGGTCGCTTCATAAAGGGGCTCTTGCACATCAAAAGGAATGGTGGTTTCTACAATGGGTTTTAAATTTTCTCCAACGGTAATGGTTCTCCAGGGAGTACTAAAAGGAAGAGAAATGGCCGCACCTGTGCTTCCAAAATCGTTATTTTCGGTACTATCGGGAAAAGCGATCGTGTATTCCCCTTCAGCATTGGGGTCGCTGAGATGAGCACCCACATAAGTTCCATCCACTCCTGTTTCGGAGATCAGGATCCAACGATCTTCAGTTTTGAATAAACCTGGAAATGTATAGCCCATATTATGAGCTGAAGCTGCGGTAATATCCTGATCTAAATAATAACCCTCCTCATAACTGGGCTTGGTACGTTGAAAACCTACCATAGATTTGGACTGAGGCGTTAAGAAGCTTTTTGCGGTTTCCGGAAAATTGAATCCGGTAAATTCTTTCGTCACCACGTGGGCAATAGTGTCGCTGTATTTATGGAGATGGTATCTAAAAGCAATATCATTATTGCTTACCCTGAAAATTACATCCATTTTTCGCCCTTTTTGAGTGGTAAAAGTGGCGGTTAGCTCCTGTGCACTGTAATTTATTTCAGAATCTTTAAGTTTTGGGGATTCGTAATTCTTTTCTACAGAATTAGTCTTACTTCCTGCAAAGTTCAAAGCTTTGGAATAGTCTGAAATATTAGTTTTGAGTCCCAACCGGGATCTTTCCAGCACCACTTCGTTATTATAGAACACCGAATATGTAGGTTGTCCCGATTCCAGGTACACTTCCAGTTTTAAAGCCTCATCGGGACTTTTGACAGTTGATTCCTGTGCTACAACAAATGGAAAAATGCCCATCAGCCAGAAAAGTAAAAGAATGTTTTTCATTTCTAAATTCAAATTTTGTAGGGTTAATTTGCTGCAGCCAATTCTATAAGTTCTTTGACGACAGGTTTTGCATTATTTTCACGATCAAATAACAGCGGATAATCGGTTCTGCCTCTTACCGGCCAATTGTTCTTCCAGGAATTACCATCATTAACTCCCCAAAGCGCAACTCTTGATATCTTATCCTGATGTTTTAAGAAAAGTTCAAAATATTCTACATATCTCCTGGTGAATTGTTGCTCAACATTGGCTGGCAAACCATCAGGAAAGGGATTCATTTTATCTTCATATTCATAGGTATCTGAAAGTTCTGCCCCGGCATCGCCCCAGGGTGAAGGTAAAACACTCAGATCCAGTTCTGTGATCATTACCTTTCCCAGCTTTCCGAAATCTTCTATGCTTTTTTCAAATTCACTGATACTAGGGTTATTGAGCCCTATATGGCCCTGCATTCCTATCCCGTTGACAGTAATACCTTCATATTGGAGCTTCTCTACCATTCTAACTACCCCGGCACGTTTTCCAGGAATTGCCATAGAATAATCATTATAATAAAGCTCCGCGTCGGGGTCGGCTTCGTGGGCAAATTCAAAAGCCAGTTTTATGAAATCTTCTCCCAGAATCTCGAAAAATTTACTTTTTCGGTAACTCCCATCGTCTTCAATAGCCTCATTTACCACATCCCAGGAATGAATTCTGCCTTTATAACGGCCTACTACAGCGTGGATATGATCTTTCATTCTTTGAGTTAGTACTTCTTTGGAAACCGTATTTCCATCCTCATCTTTAAAAAACCAGTCGGGTGCCTGAGAATGCCATATTAAGGTATGCCCGTGAATGTGCATATTATTTTCTTCGCCGATCTTCACAAATTCGTCGGCAAGCTCAAAATTGAATTCCCCTTCATTGGGCTGAATTCTTGCACTTTTCATTATGTTCTCGGCAACAATGGAATTGAAATTTTCTGTGGCGACCTTAATTTCTTCAGGCTGCCTTCCCATAATTTGCCAGGCATTTAAAGTAGTTCCTATATGAAATTTACCTTCAAAAGCATCTTTTAAGCTGGTTTTAGATAGTTCGCTCTTATCAACTGCACTTTTATTAGAATTACAGCTGTAAACTGTAAAAAACACACTTAATAATAATATAAAAATAGAGAAATTCTTTCTTTTAAGCATAGCAGTCAATTTTATTATTCCAGGAAGAAGGTTTAAATAATTTACAATTTTGTTATAAAAAAGTTCTCCTAACGTTCAAAAAAGGCTAATTCATACCGGGAAAGCGTTGCTAATCCAACCGGTATCCAGACTTTTTGAGTTAGGAGAACTACTTCAGTAAAAATCACACATGATTAAATTTAAACGGATAGCAACGTAATTATTTAATCCTTATATTCATTTATTCTTTATCGCTGGCTTACAATTCTTCCAAAGCTTCGGCAAAACTTTTATAAGCCGGTTTTCTATTTAAATTTTCATCCCATAAACCTTGAAATTCCCCCGGTAACCAGGTTGCATCATCAGCACTATCAGATATTCCCCAAACGGTAATCCCGTATCTTTGCGCCTGAGGCACAAATTCTTTGTACGCTTCAACTACATAACTATACATATCGGCCTGCTGTTGTAAAACTTCATCCGTAGGCTCAGAGACATTTGTTCTTACGTCCAGTTCAGAAACCTTAATGAGTTTACCGGTTTCGGCAAGAAGCTGAAACATTTCAGCAATATTATTCCTATCGGAATCTACACTTATATGCATTTGAGTCCCGATACCATCTACAGTCGCACCCTGGCTATCTATGTATTCTACATATTCAATAAGTCCCCTGGTCTTGTCCAGGTTATATTCAAGGTTATAGTCATTTATAAATAAGAGATCTTCGGGGTCTCCGTACTGCCTGGCCAGTTTAAATGCTTTAACCGCATAGTCTTTACCTAGGTAATCCTGCCAGTAGAATTCGTCACTGGTAATATCAGAATCTGTCTCTCCACTTTTTAATTCGTATGGATTTCCATCATCCATAGGCTCGTTAACAACATCCCAGGCATCTACATAAGAAGCAGTACCTAACATTGCTGAAATCCAACGTTCTAATTCTTCCTCTATAATTGCCTGTTTTACTGCGGGCTCTCTTTCCAGAATGGTAGTAGAGCCACCGCCACCAGAAGCACTGGCGAGACTTACATTATCTATATAAACCGTGCCTGCAAATTCCCCATAACTAAATATAAGTCGGCCACGATCATCGGCAGTAGCGGTTGTAGCCATTTCTATACGTTGCCACTCCTGGGTTACACTAACCTGTCCAAAACCGTCTGAACTATAATCGGGGCTCTGTAACTCTGGTCGAATAATTCCTTCGGCATCACCTTTTACCCAAAAACTAAGGGTATAAACTTCACCATTATCTAAAGTTTCTGGAAATTCATAAACGGTTTGCACTTCCCAAAAACCACTAGTTACAGAAGGGTTAGTTACATAAAATGCTTTACCCTCGTTACCAAATCCAAGTCCATCTTCGGTAACTCCTCTTTCAGAATTATTTCCCCAGCCTCCCCAGCCGGTTCCACTTTCAAAATCACCATTTTCAATAAGATTACTTACTATTGGATCTCCCTCAGTATCATAAACATATAAATTATTAATATCTATATAATAAGTTACTCCGGGTTGATAACCTAAATCAAGATTTAAGCTGAACGAGTCTCCCGCGAAATCACTTACCCGAAATCTCACCTCTTTCCAGGAAAAATCGGTTTGAAATGTTTCTACAGCAGCACCCTCGCTATAATAATCAATAAGGGGCATATTATTATTTAAACCTTCAAATGAAACACGGCCTTCTCCAGGTGAATCTGATTTTATATAAAAGATAACTTCATATTCGTGACCTTCTACTACCGAAATTTCCGGGGTAGAAAACTGTAGGTCTCCGGGTTCGGCTGCAGTAGACGGTGCCGTCAGTTTTATTGCGTGGCTACCATCTCCCATGCCTTCATTTTCAGCAATTGTTATAGCGTTTTCAGGATAGAAGGAGAAACCAGAAAATGTACTATCAATTAATCCGGTTTTGTCCAGATCATTAGGAAAAGAAGGAGATTCAATTACAAGGGGTTCTAGCAACCCATTTAAGTAAGAGGCGTTTTGATTAGCGTGCCATGTAAGAGTATGGCCGTATATAGAAGTTCCTGCTTGATCTGCAGCGGCTATAAGTTCATTTACCTGGGCAAAGTTCATAGAACCATTGTTTTGAACAATTGCTCCATGCTTCATACCGTAACCTACAGTAAGCTCATCAAAATTTTTATTAATAAGCCTGTACATTACTCCCTTATTGATATAATCTGAAATAGAAACAGCTCCACCTAAAGTGAAATTAGCATTTGAAGTACTATCTATATAACTTTTAAGAGATGCATATGAATTAATTTCTTCCTGAGCCTCCAGGCCTTCAGGTTTTTCTACTTCAAATGCTAATGGATCTGGATCGGCACAAGAAAATACCAAAGCCAATAATCCACTATATACAAGAAAACGATTTAAATATTTCATAATCGATTTATTTTTTAATTTTATTCAAATACGGGAGAAAATGTTTCCATACGTACCCCACGATCTCTAAGTACAAGCGTATCTGTTGTACTCACATTAATTTCTTCAAGATTAACCTCGTAATCCAGGTAAAGGGCATCACGCTCTTTTCCGCCCCAACTGTTTTGTTCGCCATCTTTTACAAACTGGCCGCTACCGCTGGCAGTATATTCATTAGATGCAGCCCTTACTGTACAGTTACCGGAATCATCAAAGCTTAAAATTAAGGTGCAGTTTACAGCATAACCTTCGCTATTCTGAAAAACCAAATCTAACTCCACCTCATCTAAAGAGCGAGTTGTAAGTGTTACCACCTGATCGTCTACTACATATTCTTCTTCTCTTATTACGGTATCGTCAAGATTCTCGTTACCGGCAGTTCCTTCAATTACATCTACTCCACGACGTAAATAATTCCCGTGCCATGGATTCACATATTTTACTGCATAAAGAATGAAATCTTTAGGCAGAACATCCCAATCTTCTGCTATCGCTTTACGAGGATCTGGTGCAAGGGGTATTCCTCTAAGAATGGAATCTGCACTTACCACATTGGTCATTTGAAGCGGAATTACATAGTTTCTTCCAATAGCAAGACTATCGGCAAAAAATGCATCGCTTAGCTGAAACTCAACTCCACCGGTAAGTTCACCCTCCGGAATCCTGATTTCATTAGATTCAAGCGTATAATAATTCTCTGGCATTGCCTGAACAGGTTGGCCGCTGTCATCAAATACAAGACCTTCAGTTAAAGAATTATCTACCTCAAAATCTATAAAAACATCCTGATCATTATCGTAAGTTCCACCGGTTGTGGCCATTATTTTGGCTTTACCTTCATTATCCAGTGAGGTGTCAAAAATATCTTCTCCAAGTGTAATTGTTCTTACCGGGTATTGGTAAGCAAAATATACAGTTTGGTATTCATAGTCATCAAATTCCCATTTATCATTCTCGCACGACGTTAAGCCCGAAAGGATAATTAAAGCGATTAAATATATTTTATTTTTCATTTTCTGTTCTTTATAATTAAACTAACTACCAGCCCTGGTTTTGAATAATTGCATCATATTTTAAAACCTCGCTAAAAGGAATTGGACCATAACGCATATATTCTTCATACACCCTGTTTTCAACCGTAATCGTTTCATGATTTCCGTCCAGAATACTAACTCCTCTTGCCGGAACGGTAAAATCATCACCCCAGCGACGTATATCCCAAAACCGGAAACCTTCAAAACTCAGTTCCAACCTGCGTTCATTTCGTATTAATTCGCGCATTGAATTTTGGTCTGAGCCAATTGATTCTAAATATGCATCGGGCTGAGTTATACCAGCGCGTTCCCGTAGTCCTGCAATAATATCATAAGCTGAAAATCCAAAAGTTCCCGTTCCTTCTGGGCCCCAGGCTTCGTTAGCAGCTTCGGCATAAATAAGGTATAATTCAGTATACCTCATTCTAGCGGTATAATGCTGTTGGGTATTGCTGGTAACAGGATCTAAATTCACATCCTGTCTCAGTAATTTCTTTAAATAGTAACCTGTCCTGGTAGAAGTTTCTACGGCATTTAAGGCATCATTGGTACTACCATCGGCTGCGGTTACAATATTTGAATTATTTGGTCCCGCAGTACTTTGATTAACCACTACATAATGGTCTAATCTTGGATCCCGGTTTTCATAAGGATTATCAGGATCAAACCCACTAGCCGGATCGGTAATTGGAAAACCATTAGCCATTGGAAATGAATTTACCAGATTTTGAGTTGGATTTAGCTCTCCATCTCCAAACAGCGTTGGCGGAAAATGTTGTTGCTCTAAATCACTGGTTTCTACTACATCGGTTCTCCAAATAATTTCGGGCGGATTATCACCACCTCCAATTCCACTTATTTGAGAATCATTTTTATACCAGGTATGTCCATCTGATGCAATACCACTTGCTCCGCCATTTTCTGCCAATACCTCACCGGCATAATTGGCTACATCAGCCCAGGTAGTAGTATTTCCATCGGCATAGGCAGGACTCGCAGCAAGTAAGGCCGCTTGGGCTCTAACGGTTTTAGCAATTCTACCTGTCATTCTTTGTTTGGCATATTCTCCAAAAACCCTGTTATAATCTCCTAAATCTGAATAACCCTCCGGCAAATCAGAAAGTGTTTCATAATCTAAAGGAAGTAAAGCTTCAGCCTGTTCAACATCAGCATATAATTGTTGCATACACTCTTCAAAAGTTGCTCTTGGCTGATTAAAATCTGAAGCCGTACCTTCAGGCTCCAATAATATTGGAACTCCTAAAAGCTCTCCATTAGCCCATCCCGCATGTTGGCGCAAGAGATAATACATATATAATGCTCTAAGACCGTACGCTTCACCTTTAAGCCTGTCGTTAAACATAGAGCTTATTTCTTCGTCTTCTGACCAGGTAACTTTATCGGTCTCGGCAAGGAATATATTGATATACTGAATAGCCGCCCGTGCATTTTGCCACTGGTCAAAAGGATTATTTTGTGCCGTCCATTGGCCGGTAGCAATTTCGCGGTATGCATTGTTATTTACGTTACTAACGGCATCATCTGTTGCTACCTCACTAAAAGAATAACCATTATTTGGCAACCTGGTGTAAGCGTTAAGTAAAATCCCCTGAGCATATTCGGCCTCGGCATACATATCTTCCAGACCTCTATTATTCTCTATGGCAGGTTCTATAAGATCGTCACAACTTGTAATTGCAAAGACCATAAATAAAAGAAGTAGTAATTTACTTTTCATTTCCTTTTATATTTAAATTTTTAAAATATTGCTTTTACGCCCAGGTTATAAAATCTATTCTGGGGCGTACTTCCTACACTTAACTCTAAAATCTCACGTTCTGGGGATACGGTTAATAAATTTGCCCCATTTACATACACCCCTAATTCCTGTACAAACGATTGAGCAAATAATTCTTTAGGAAAATTATAAGATATTTGAACTTTTGCCAGGTCAAACCGATCTGTACTGTAAAGCCAGAAATCTGAAGATCTAAAGTTATTATTACTATTGGTTGTAGTTAATCTAGGATAGGTTGCAGTTTCACTAGTTTCAGGCGTCCAACGATCACGAGCTATAATTGAATATTTATCTTCCCCATCCATCCAGAAATAAGAACTGTTTTTCATTGCGTGGGCTCCAAATCTTCCAACTCCAAGAGCGAAAAAGGTGAAATCTCTCCATTCAGCTGTGAAATTCACTCCTAAAGTTAGTGGGGAGCCAGACCAGCCAGCTTTACCAAGGTAAACCTCATCCTGGTTATCTATTACACCATCACCATTCTGGTCTATATATTTAATATCTCCCGGGGCCACCTGTCCAAAACTTTGTGAAGGCGCATTCTCAATTTCTTCAGCACTTGCAAAAAGTCCGTCGCTTTCAAGTCCCCAAATAGCATCTATAGGATTTCCTTCCCTGGTTTGATATTGATCTTCATACATTTCAGCCCGCTTCGTTGCTTTGGTATCATAATAAGTACCAACTACTCCAAGTGTAGTTTTCAATTCTCCAAATTGCTGATTCCAATCTGCTCTAAAATCAAAACCAACACGTTGATCTTCATTATAGTTCACATAAGGAATAAAAGAAGAATTTGGCCATTCGGTTTCGAAATAATTAGGATATAATACAGAAGCCTGTACTACACCGCCTGTGATTCTATTAGCAAAAACAGATCCCTGAACCTGGAAAAGATTATCAAATAATGAAGCTTCTACTCCTAAATTTATTTCTTCTCTTTTAGAAAAGGTTAAATCATCGTTCTGACCTCTCCTTGAATCTGTAGAGCGACTTAAAGCCCCATCTCTCCAATTAAACCAGGCGCCATCGGTTTGAGTATATATACTTTCATAAAGATAATACTCCTGAATATCTATATCGGTATGTAAAATACCTGCGGAAGCTGTAAGTTTTAACTCATCAAAAACCGTTGAATTCTGAAGAAAATTCTCTTCGCTTAAACGCCATCCTAATGTGAAGGTTGGAGAAAAAGCCTGGCGGTTTCCTTCCGGTAATTTTGCTGAATGTACCATCGCTCCACTAAAATTCACAAAATATTTATCTAAATAATCATAACCCAGGTATAAGCCTAAATTGGCATTACTGGTTCGGTGATATTCTTCTGAAATAGATTGCTGAAATCCATTGGCGATAAGCATCGCTGAAACGTTATGATCTTCCTCTATTTTGGTGTCATAATTAAATTGTCCTGAAAAGGAAATTGTTTGTCTATACCAGCTATCGCTAATATTTTGCACCCCAGACCTTGCATCCTGCCCGTACTGAGTTAAACCTGCAATTAAATCTTCCCCATCATAATTTGTCCAACTAGGCTCATATACTGCATACTCATTATTATAAGATTGGTTGTAAGAAGTAGAATAATCTACTCCAAAGTTTGAATGAAAAGATAATCCTTCTACAAGATTTCCTAAATCTGCTCCAATACCTGTATTAAACTGAAATTGTCTACTGGTAAAATTATTATTTCCACCAGCGTAAATTGCTGCAAAAGGATTGGTTTGGTCAAGCTGGGTACCACCTAAAAGATATTGTCCATCTATAAGGTTACTACTATTGTTTACAAATTGCAGAGAATTCTCGTCGCTTTCCTCTATCATACTTGTTGGAATTAACGGCGAAAATCGGTTTGGTCTCAAATTGGCAGCACCTGACCAGTAATCTGTATTCACACCCCAACCGTTATAATAAACAGCTGATGCATTTACCGTAGCATATAAAGTTTCGGTTATATCAATATCTACGTTACCGCGAATATTAAATCTCTGAGTTCTGTTATTTTCAGCTTCACCGAAATTTAGTAGTGAGCCTGCTGAATAAAATCCCAGGTTGGTGTAATATTGAGCGGTTTCATTTCCACCGGAAATTTGCGCAGTAGCATCGTACCTGTTGTAAGTTTCCTGCAAATAATCGGATGAATAATAGTTTACATCAGGGTACCTGTATGGATTATCACCGGCAGCATGATGATAGATAGTTTCATCATCAAAACGCTGACTTAAACCATCGTTTGCCCTTGCTTCATTATAAAGGGTCATATATTCTGCAGAACCAAGATATTTTGGATAGCTTTTTGGAACAATCATTCCTGCATTTACCCTTACATCTATTTCCTGCTTCTGTATTTTTCCTCTTTTAGTAGTAATTTGAACAACACCTTTAGCGGCACGGCTTCCATAGAGCGCCACTGCTGAAACTCCTTTCAAGAAACTAATTTGGTCAATTTCTGTAGGCATTATACTTCCTGCCTCTCTTGGCACTCCATCAATAAGCACTAAATACTCGTCCATTCCCCAAATGTTTCCGTGGAAACCGTTGGCAAATCCTTCCATATTCTCCAGCGTACCTGTATTATAATTCTTCTCCATTAATTCATCCAGGTCCACAAAAGAAACTCCACTTATTAGATTTCTCTTTTCCACTTTACGAAATGCAACATTTACATCTTCATAACCTTCTGCAGGCTCCAGGCTTATATTATCTAAAAATGGGGTAACAATTACGGATGTAGGTTTATATTCCAAAGCTTCTACAGCTAAACTGGAATACAAGCCTGTTGAGAGCGAAAAACTCCCAATAGAATCTGTAACCACGGTGTTACCAGCCTCTGTCGTTACGGTAGCACCCACTAACGGCTTTCCTTCTTTACCTCTAACGATGGCTTCAACATCAATATCTTCAGATGTTTGTGCGACCCCTATAAAAGGCATCAAGGCAATTAGTGCACAAAAAACTACTTTAAATTTTATAATATTCATTCTCTATATGTTTAAATTGAACACAATGTGGTTACCAGCCAGGATTCTGACTAAATTCCAAATACATATTAACGTCCACATTTTTTAAAGGGAGCCAGTAATGTTTACTACTAAAGTTTCTTTCCAGAATAACTTCTTCCCTTAAATTTAGAACCCGGTTTTGTGATGGATCATCGGTATTAAGTTCTCCCGCCCTATCAAATTCTACAGATTTCTTTAAAGTATATGGGCTCTCGGTTAACAACAACCAACGTCTTAGATCATTAAACCTGTGCCTTTCAAAAGCCAACTCTACTGCACGCTCCCTCCGCACTTCACTCATAAAAGTGTCCAGGGATCCTAAAAATTCATCTGCAACGTGACCAACACCGGCTCTGTCCCTTACAAAATTAATAGCGTCTACCGCTGTTTTACTATAGCCGGAAACCTGGCCTGTAGCCGACCCATAAGCCTGGGCAGCAGCTTCAGCATACATTAGATATACATCTGAAAGTCGCATCCACGGTAAATGGATATTTAGGTTGTTCCCATACCCATAACCTTCATCATATTTATTCGCAGTCATTGGGATAAACTTGTAAAGCATATATCCTGTTCTACTACCAGTTCTTATATTTCTATAACTTCCGCCGGTAAATAGATTGGCGTAACGGTTAAACTCTTCATCAGCTGGCATAGAACCCTGCACGGTGCGAACTCCGTCATAAACGATATCATTATAAAATCTGGGATCACGGTCTTTCCACGGATATTCTGGATCGTATCCAGATTCTGGATCAGGCTGTGTAATATCATCGATTGGCAATCCGTTGGCCATCCCGTAGAAATCTACATAATTAGCCGTAGGAAGGAATTTTACATCCCCATCGGTTAAAATTGGCGAAGGTTGATATTGTTTTGCTGTACCATAGGTAGACCCATGCGCTCCAAAATAGGGGCCTCTAAAAATTGCCTCGGTACTACCCGGAATCTGCCAGTTTTGACCTGTTGTATAAAAGTTTAAATGATAATCTGAAAATGGTACTAAGGAATAATCTGCTTCGCCAGATTCGGTAAGATTAAGTAATTCTGCAAAAGCTTCCGCAGCTTTTTGGGCATAAGAAGTATTGTATACAGCATTCCCAGTAGACTCCTGATTCATTAAGGGGCTAGCCGCCCATAAATAATTCTTACCTAAATAACCAAGCGCCATTATTTTATTGATACGCAATTGGTTTTTTCCCAATGTTGCGCTTCCGGCATCAGTTTCGTCCCAATCTGTAGGTAATAAATCGGCAGCGGCACGAAAATCCTGTGCGGCCAGATCTGCAGCTTCGTGATAACTTAAACGTGGTAATTGAAGTTGTTCATCACTTGGTAAAACTTCATTAATATAAGGTAAGCCTCCAAAATATTGAATAAATTGAAAGTGAAACCATCCTCTAAAGAATAATAATTGTCCTCTTATTAAGTCCTTTTCTTCTTGGGTGGCATCGGTGAGCCTGTCCATATTAGCAAGGCCTAAATTGGCTTTTCTAATTCCATACCAACCTAATTGCCAAAGAGATTTGGTCATCCTGTCATCATCTGTACTGGTATTATTTCTATCCATCCAGCCGGCTTGCCAGCCATCAAATTCTGCCTGCCAACCCCAGAAGTTTCCATTTTCAATTTTATTTATAAAGTGAAAATCCCTGGCTGTAGATTCAATTTCATCATCTCCCCAATTCCAGGAATTGGTCCAGTATGCATTGGTAAAATCTGGGATACAATGATATAATTCTTCAGTAAATCCTTGAAAGTTGGTGAAATTTTTAAAAGCTTCATCTTCAGAAACTATAGATTCATCTTCCCTGTCTAAGTAGTCTTCACAAGATGATATGAAAACTAAAGCAACGATTGCCAGACTAAACTTTATAATGTTTTTTATATAATTTTTCATAACAAACTATTTTAAAAAGTAATATTTAACCCTAAGTTGTATCTACTTACGGTTGGATAAGCTCCCTGGGATGCCCACCCCGTTCCGGCAAAATTCGATTCCCTGTCATCTGGCATATCAGACCATAAGAAGAGGTTGTTTCCATTTAAGAAAACCCTTAGGTTTTTTACTCCCAATCTATCTACTAGACTAGAGCCGGCATCGAAAGTATAAGCTATTTCGGCATTTTTTAGTCTTAAGTAAGAACCATCAAACATATACCTGTTGGCAGCATTATATTCACTTGGCGTAGTAAGCCATCTTGGCACCGGTGAATCTGCATTAAAGTTATCTTTAGACCAGTAACTTCCTTCTTCATAAACCACGTGATTCTGGCTCGCTAAACTTCCCAAAACCACCTGGCGTGTTACGTTGTTTACTCCGTAAAACTGTACGTAGCTACTAAAGCCTTTCCAGTCAAATCCAAAAGTAGCGTTATAGGTATTTTGAGGATTTCCGGTAAAGCCAAATGGAATATTATCGTAAGCATCTATTACTCCATCTCCATTAAAATCTATAATATGATAGTTACCCGGTAGTTTCTGGTTATCGTTAGCATTGTGAATGGTACTCGCGTAAAGATCGTCCCAGGTATTATAATAACCAGGAGTAACGTGTGAATATGCCTGCCCAATTTGTAAACCTGCGTTTTGTTGATAGGCTGGTAACAAGGATGGATCATCGGCATCTATAACTTCATTTTTTGAATGAGTCATATTGAAATTTGACCATAATCTCAAGCCATTTTCAAACCTGTAGCTTAAATCAATATCAAATTCATAACCTTCATTTCTCACGTGGCCCAGGTTAGCCACGGGCGCTTCGGTACCAAAATAAGAAGGTATCGCTCTATCCCCTCCATTAATTAAAATATCGGTTCTTTCATCTATAAAATAGTCGAAGCTACCTTCAATAAAACCGTCAAAGAATCCAAAATCGACTCCTATATTCGTCTTCTTAACCTTCTCCCAGGAAACATCCGGATTTCCTACAGATTCTTCTGAATACCAGGTATACGGACTTTGCTCGGCCGCCTCTCCGGTAACCCCCATTCTTGACTGGCCCTCATAGCCCCACTGCGTCATATAGAGAAATCTTCCGGCTACATTATCGTCTCCAATCTCACCGTAATTAGCTCTTAGTTTAAGCATATCTAAGAATGAAGCAGAATCAAGGAAATTTTCCCGTGATAAAATCCATCCTATACCTCCTGAGGAAAAGAAAGCAAATCGGTTTTCAGGACTAAATTTTTCAGAACCGTTATAAGCACCATTATATTCAAAAGTGTACTTATTATCTAAGGTATAAGTAGTTCTAAAAACCCAATCTTCCCTATATCGTGGTATCTGACTTCCGGTTGCATTTTCATTTCTATTCATAAGTCCCATTACAGAAACATCGTGACGGCCGTCAAAATTCTTGGCATAGCGAAGTTGTAACTGGTAGAATAGTTTTCTATGAGATGACCAATTCTGAACAGCTCCTGGGCTTGTAGACCATTTTACACCTTCCTGAAAATCAAAACGGCTATTAGGATCGTACGCCTGCTGGTAAAGCTCAGTGCCTGTTTCAGGGTCTATCCATTTTTCCTGTGTATCATTGTATAAGTCGTTAATTCCACGGTCAGCTTCAACAAAAGTGTTATCTAATGCGATGGTACCGTTAAAATTAAGACCATCCAAAATCATATCAAGATCCTGATCTAAGGTGAAATTTGTAGTTAAGCGAGTAGTAGTCATATACTGAATTCCGCTTATTCCCAGAACTCTCACCGAATTGGTAGCTGCACCTTCATTTGGCGCATAATATCCCCAGGCTCCATCTGAATATCTAGGAAGAAATACATCTGGTGCAGTACTATAAGCTGCCACCCACATGCTATATTCATCTCCTGTAGCTCCCCACGGACTTTTCTTCACACCGTGCGAGCCGGCCAGGTTCACCTGGAATAAAGTTGAAGGAGTAATTTGAAAATCAAGATTACCTCTTACGTTTAACCTGTTAAATCCATAACCGGGCTCATAGCCCCTGTTATTATCATATTGCTTCATTAAATCTCCCTCCCTAAGGAAATCTGCTGTAGTGAAATACTTTACAAAATCGGTACCCCCACTTACATTTACGTTTGCGTTATATGACATCGTGTAATCTCGAAAAAGCGTGTTTGCCCAATCTACATTTGGATATCGCTCTCTTTCTGCCTGGTTTGCCGGATTTCTATATTTGTCAATAATATCTAATGGCATATAATCATTCCACGCGCTTGGGTTTAAACCAAGTTCATTTTCAATTGCATCATTACGAACTCTTAAAGCATCATAAGCATCGTATTTACCAGGCAATTTAGATGGCCTTTTCATTGTAGTGTTTACTCTTGCCCTTATTACGGCTTCACCTTTTTCACCTCTTTTGGTAGTTACAAGAATAACCCCGTTAGCACCCCTAACACCGTAAACCGCGGTTGCAGAAGCATCTTTTAAAACTGAAATGGATTCTACCGAGCTAATTGCTACACTAGACATTGGTCGCTCTACTCCGTCTACCAAAATAAGCGGGGAAGAGTCGTTCCAGGTACTTTGCCCACGAATTAGAATCCTGGGATCCTCTTCTCCAGGCATACCCGTACTGGCACTGGTAATAACCCCGGGTACATTTCCTGTTAAGGCTGCACCAATATTTGTTACCCCACCTGCTCTTTCCAGAACATCACCGCTAACTTCTGCGATGGAGGCCACAACAGTCTCTCTTTTTTGTTCTCCGTAACCAACAATTACAACTTCTTCTAATGCATCCTGGTCGGGATCCATGATCACATTAATTTCCGATTGATCATTAACTTTTCTTTCAATGGTTTTATAACCTATAAAGCTGAAAACCAAAGTAGCATCAGCTGGAGCCTCTATGGTATAATTCCCCTCCATATCGGTAACCGCACCACGATTAGGAACTTCCTTAACGAGGATATTCACCCCCGGTATTCCAAGGTTATCTTCAGATGAACTAACCGTACCCCTAATTGTTTGTTGTTCACTTCCATTTTTTGGTTTATTATCATTAGCATAAACCGAAGAAAAAAACAGAAGTTGAATCAATAGCCCAAAAACCATTGATCTAGTTAGGTAAGGAAGATTTAGTAAATTTATTTTCATATTAAAAATGTTTTAAACTCTATTAAAATGATCTAAAATCATTCTAACTGGCTTGCTATTCATATTCGATAACGTTTTAGTATTTAGGAATAAAAAAGTGATACTCCCGGGCCCATTCCTGTAGAATAAAACCTCATTTCGAAAATGGTTACTTTGAAGCATCGTTTCCGCTAGATAATAATTTGTCATTCTTATTATAAATTCGTTTAAAGGGTTATTATTTTTTTAAAATGAACAAATACTGCTTTTTAATATTTAAGATAGTTTTAAGAAGTATTGTTTTGTATTGTTAACCTGGAATTAAAAATCAGCTTGTTTTAAGGTTTTGATAATTTCAAAAAGTCTTAAATGTGAATTATTCCTTAAAAAATCTGAATCAAATATATCTGTTAATTCAGCTTATCAATAATTGTGGTGTTACAATTACTTTACGTTATGTTACATGGAGGTAAAAGAATGGTAAAATCAATGTGAATTGGGTTAAAATAGGACATATTTCCAACTGAATTATCGACCATAAAGCCTATAAAACCTACAACTCCCGTGAATCAGGAATTTTGATAAAAGATTTCAAGCTTTGAAATGTTAATTTTACACTTAAATAGGTGTTTAAACCTTAAATGGATATTGTTAGCATAATAATTTGTTTAAAATCTATGCTTTTACTTTTCATTTTAAACGGAATATTTCTATTTCCTAACTAGAAAATCATCTGTTCCATCGAAGATATCTGCTTTGTCAAATGAAAATTCTAAGAAGTTGTGGTAAATCTGAAGAAAACATCCAGTACAGAAATTATAATTTGCATTCAGATACCTACCACACCCCCCACCAAGGCTCTGGTTAAAATAGCCAATAAGGTCGTAAAAAACTTTGCTGATCGGACCGGTAGTGTGTACGCTATTGATGCGGAAGAAAAAAAATAACTACGGTGGACTAAATTGGGGATGTAAGGGGAGTTGGCCGCCAACACGCAAAACGATTACCTGATATTAACGTAAAGAACGCATGAGACTTTTTCAGTTGTCCAATGACTATACCCTGAAAAAATGAGCGTGGTAGGCTTAAGACTAAAGCGGGCCCTGTCTGGTGAGAGTGCACTGGGTTTCGAGGAGGTGAAGAATAAAAAGAATATAGCGGTTACACGAAGCTTCGAGAAAATGTATAGTGAGTTATATGATCTTAGGGAAAGGATAGCTACTTATGCAGCAAAAGCCGCGACCAAACTTCGTAAGTAGAATTCAAACTGCAGCCTGTTTTTTGCATTTCTATTAACCAATCCGTTTAAGACCGATTTTAAACAGTATCGAGCAAATATAATGGTGAAACTTTCATCACCAACAAATTTACTATAGTGTTAACCAAGGCTGCATTATACGGTTCGAAACAGATTTTTAAACCCGGCTGCCAATACAAAATTATTATAGGAATTACCTCCGCCTCTGAATGGCAGCTTTCCCTGTTTTCTGAGAAGAATACCAGGCATCATAAATTTATGAAAACAATAGATCGCCTAAACAGAATCGAAAACGGAAAAATAAAATTTACGGGAATGGATCCTGGCCAAACCTGGAAAATGAAGCAAGAACGCCTTCACATCGTTATACCAATAGGATTGATAAGATTATTCGGGTTAAGTGTTCTTAAAAGAAAGCATCGGTTTTAATCAAAAAGTTCCTAAATTTTCTAGCAAATTCTAAGGGTTTTTCCTTATCTCCTTAAACGATATTTTTTTAGATATTTGAATATCCCCCTTGTACTACTTATTTTTTAATCTGCTTCAATTTTTTGAAGTATGAAATTATTCAGGATTATTCTTTTATTATTTTTTATCCATTTATTCTTAGGTTGCGATCCCTCCATTATTAACCCGGATAGTTACGGTAAAAAATGGAAAAATACTTTTTTATGGTTCAATCCTGATAATCTCGAGACTATTTACGTTTCAAAAAATGGTGATCCGGATTCCGCTGTTGAATCAAAAAACAATACTGATTATACGCTTTCCTGGTCCACCACTGGAGATACTTATGATCTAAGCTTTTCTTCTAAAAACCACCCGATACATTTCGCTTTTTTTGATGGTTATCCAGTTGAATCAATTAATGAAGAAATACCCTGGTTAAAAGATGATGGAAAATTTCATCTATCTAGTGAAAGACTTCTTCCACCTGCGAATGGTCTATACCGAATAATGCTATCTGAAGATCTAACTAAATAAATATATCCATGCATCATTACGGAAATAGTCGAGTTCAAACTCTAAGGTCATTAGGTATCCTTATTCTTTGCCTGGTAAGCATTATTCTTTATCTGTATATCAAATTCTATTGAAAGAAATGTCAAATTGAATACTTTGTGATTGTCTGTACCTATTCTGTACCTACTGTGAAAAGGAAAGACTCCACATTTCTGTGGAGCCTTGTCTTTGCTAGTAGGGGGAAGTATTAAATTATCTAATCAGTGCATCGGATATTTTATAAAGCTGCAACAAGAATTTGACTTCTTTTTTAAGTTGAAATTTCACAAACTTATATTACATTTCCGTAATTCTGATCTCTACCAAATTAAAAAACAGGTAATAGGTAAATTAGTACACATTAAACTACTAAAACTGACTAATATTTTTCCTAGCGTATTAAATTATAAAGTATTAGAAAAAGAAATAACCAACAGATAATTGAAATACTCCGTTTTTATTCTTACTAGAAGAATTATCTAAATTATTAATATCAGTTAATCCCAGATTATATCTTGCACCAAAATTAAGCCCGTTGTCAAATTTATAGCCTAGACCAAAATTAACACCAAAATCAAAACTATTAAACGAATCTTTTACATCTGTCTCCTCATTTTTAGCAGATAATAAAAAACCTATTTGCGGTCCGGCTTCAACACTCAATCCTTTTGTTATATAATATTTCCCCATTAAAGGAAGGTTTAGATAACTTAGGGCAATTGTGTTTTCATTGAAACTATATCCCTGACCAGAATACATTAATTCAGGTTGAAAAGAAAATTTATCAGAAACTGGAATTTCTGATAATACACCGAAATTAAGTGATGTTACGACATCAATACCTTCCGTATTATCTCCGCTGACAGATGCAAAGTTTAAACCTCCTTTAGCACCAAATTCAATTTCCTGGGCTTTAACATTTGTGAATCCTAAAACTGTAACAACAGCTAGTAATAAAATTTTTTTCATAAAATGTGATTTGAATTATTTAAATGCAAAATTCACTTAAGAAAAATTAGAAAAGGTTTCAAAAGCTTAAAAATGTATAAATTGGCACTTATTTTCTGGTGCTCTTATATTCATTTGGTGTCTGACCAGTAACTTTTTTAAAGGCTTTATAAAAAGTAGTTTTTGAAGTAAACCCAGATTCTAATCCCATTGCTAAGAAATTATAGTTTTCATATTCAGAATTTGAAATCATTTCCTTGACAGCTTCAACTCGATACTGATTGATGTAATAGGCGAAATTGTCTCCAGTTATCGTGTTTATAATTTGTGAAACATACCCAGCACTTATGCCTAGTTTTTGAGCAACTTTTTCTCTGTTTAATGTAGTATCAGTATAAATGTGATGATCTTTGCAAAGTATTTCCAGTTTTTGAAAATAGAGATTATCTGCCGTGATAGATTCCCTATATTCTGCTGGTTCACTATTTCCTTCAAATTGTGGATTGGTATACGAAAGAGCTAAATCTTTATTCAGAAAATTATAGATAGCATCTTTGTTTTTGGCTAGTTTGTATTTGTAAATACCTATATAGGCTGTCCAATGGACTATGAGGGTGGCAGATATAGCCAGGACGTTCATAATAGAAGATATGTCATATTGAAGAAATAAGCCAGCTAGGCAGGTAGTAAGCCAAGCAAATAACAATGTAGAAACAATTGTCAATAAAGTTATTATCCATTTTTTTTCATGTGAATTTTCTAAATATCTTATCATAAAATAAGAGTGAAGCGACAGGAATGGGATGAATATAACGGCTAAAGTAAGATGGATCAAACCAAGTATGTCGATTAGATCAAGGCCTAACTGAGGAATAGTATAAATTCCTGCAACACGATCAAGATCGTATGTAATATTAAGGATAGCAGAATAGGCAAATGGAATAAAATACAAATATCTTTTTTGTTTACTTTTCACAGTATCATCAGTCCGGTTTATAATAAACAGGAACAGGAAAGCAGGTATCAGAAATACCCACTCGACATGCTCAATAAAGCGCAGAAAAGGATAGGAAGTAGAAGCTTCTTCGATCTCAAAAACATGGTTCAATAAAATAATTGAAAGTGTAAATATCAAGCATGCCAGATATTTATTTGAATTACTATTGAATAAAGAAGACTTTAAAATTATTAAGCCTAAGACTATTCCTTGAAAAATCGCAATATTTAAAATTGTTGTATAAATCAATTTTTAATATAAAAGTTGTTTTTGAAATTTGTGCTAAAATATCACTTTTTAAAATATGGCTTATTTCACTGGAATTTACGTAACGAATTTATATTTACACTGATGACTTCCTGAATGGATTAAGAAATGATTAACTAAAATAATGCCATTAATGGCCAACAATCTAAATATGCCAAGTGCACTCGCGAAGGTTATGCAGCGAGGCAAAAGGGAACTGAAGAAGCTTTAGAAAAAGTGATTAACACTCTTAAATCTTCAGGGTTAAAAGTTATTGAAACCGGTAAGAAAAAAGGCTACATCAATATACCTAATGTTCCATCATTTGAAGGTAAAGTTTTTGAATGGGGATACGCTAATGACCATTCGGCTTATAATTACACCACTTATGAGCTTAGGAGTGATTCCAAAAGAAGCGTTGGTTCTAATGGATCCAATGAAAAAAATAGCACGGGTATTTTAGTTGCCGGTGGTGTACTGGTTGCTCTACCTTTTTTACTTCCAATGATTAAAAGCGGAGCTGTTTCCAAAGTAGCTTAAATCAAATAATAAGATAGCCGTTGCAAAACAGTTGCAACGGCTATCTTATTAACGAATGTAATATTCGCTAAATTTTCTTTCAAGCAATTTTGGATCTATTTTATTTTTCCTGTTTATTATAAAATAGGTACTATTATAATCGTCTCTTTCGTGAATAAAAGCTTTTGGAGAAAAATACCTTTCTGAAAGGGTTTTATAAATTTTATAGCGACGAGTGTGCTGGGGTTCTTCGCCTTTAGAACTCTCTCCAATAAAACCAAAAGAAGCTAATGCATCTTCTTTTAATATAATTGCAGCGAGATTTATACAAGTGCTAAAAATCCTAAAACCGTCGCCATCTTCAAGCTGTATTTTATAACGGTCTTTTAAATTTTTGTGAATTCTACAATAAAATTTTGCAAAATAGACATGATTTTTATACTCCTCTACTTCAATAAAATAAACCCGGTCCAGCCGGGTTTTAAATCTATAAATATGCCTTTTTTCCAAAAGACCATCTTCAATATATTCTCTGTAAAAAAAAACTAATTGGTAAGGCTTCAAACAACTATTTTAGGTAAAAAGATAATCATAGGCCTTACTTCTGGAATTTTCAATTTCCTTTGCCGAAACCCGTTTTAACTTTAGGGGTCTAGCCTTTCCTTTATCGTTGGAAGAAGGCTTTTTGTCAAATTGCACCTTCGTTTTCATTGTTATTAATTTAGCGTTAGATAGTACAAATATAGTAAATTGTATGATTTAAATTGCACACAACTCTATATAAAACCACATAACTCACCATTGATTATCATATAAAGAGCCCTTGCATTTGCCGTTGCAACGGCTCCTTTATCGCATAGCTGTACAATGCTAAATATTATGTCAGAATGGAATATAGCTCAAAATAACGGAGAAACTACGGAGAAAACAACCTCTTTTAAAAAAGTAAAGCCTTGAAAATCAAATGACTAACAAGGCTTTAAGTACTCGGGACGGGACTTGAACCCGTACGGACACATTGTCCATTGGATTTTAAGTCCAACGTGTCTACCAATTCCACCACCCGAGCGTGGTAATATTATGTATGAGCGAAAAACGGGATTCGAACCCGCGACCTCCACCTTGGCAAGGTGGCGCTCTACCAACTGAGCTATTTTCGCGTGTTTAAAAGAACTTCCACAACTTAACGTGGCTGCAATAGCGTATTGCGGATGCAAATTTAATATAAATCTTATAATGTCAAAGGCTTTTTCTAAAAAATAAAGAAAATCTGGAATAAAAATTATTTACCTTTAAACCCAGGCCAAATTATGAGATTATAACTAACTGTTTACCAAATAGAAATAACTAAAAAACAACAGATTTCTTCGTCTGAGTATCGTCTTTCTCGCAATGACAAGGAAAGAACAACTACGCCTTTGCTTTAGCTTTTTCCTTTCCCACCAAGGTTCTTTTAATCTCGTTAAGTTTCATCAAGGCTTCTACAGGGGTCAGGGTATCTATATCTATATGTAACAATTCCTCTTTTAACTCCTGTAAAATCGGGTCGTCCAGATTAAAGAAACTAAGCTGCATTTCTTCTTCGGCCGATTTCTTTAAAACCTCGCCCGAATCTTGCATTTTATGCGATTTTTCAAGTTTTTTCAGAATCTTATTTGCACGATGCAAAACCTGTTGTGGCATTCCAGCCATTTTGGCTACGTGGATTCCAAAACTGTGCTCGCTTCCACCGGGAACCAACTTCCGAAGAAATAATACGTTATCTTTCAATTCTTTTACCGAAACATTAAAATTCTTAATCCGCTCAAACGTATCGCACATCTCGTTAAGTTCGTGATAATGGGTAGCGAAAAGTGTTTTAGGTTTAGCGGGATGTTCATGCAAATATTCACTTATGGCCCAGGCAATGGAAATTCCATCGTAAGTGCTGGTTCCCCTTCCAATTTCATCTAAAAGCACCAAACTCCTATCGGAGATATTATTCAGGATGCTTGCGGTTTCGTTCATTTCTACCATAAAAGTCGACTCGCCCATAGAAATATTATCGCTCGCACCAACCCGGGTAAAAATCTTGTCAACCAAACCAATATTTGCGGCTTTTGCAGGCACAAAACTTCCCATTTGAGCCATTAAAACAATAAGCGCGGTTTGCCTTAAAATAGCCGACTTACCACTCATATTTGGCCCGGTAATCATAATGACCTGTTGGCTCTCCCTATCTAGTGTAACATTATTGGTCACATAAGATTCCCCTATTGGTAATTGTTTCTCAATAACCGGGTGGCGGCCTTCTGTTATATTAAGATTGTGGTGTTCTTCAATTTCAGGTTGGCAATAATTTTCGGCTTTGGCTTGTTCTGCAAAGGAACATAAACAATCTAACTGCGCGATAAGTTGCGCATTCTGTTGTACCGGCTGAATATAATCATTCATCCAGATCACCAGCTTCCCAAATAGCTGCTGCTCCAGGTGTAAGATCTTCTCTTCGGCACCTAAAATTTTCGCTTCATATTCCTTTAATTCTTCCGTAATATACCGCTCGGCGTTTACCAAAGTCTGTTTTCTAATCCAGCTTTCAGGCACCTTATCTTTATGCGTATTACGTACTTCAATATAATAGCCGTACACATTATTACTGCCAATTTTCAAGGAAGAAATCCCAGTATTATGGGTCTCCCGTTTCAGCATATTATCGAGGTAATCTTTCCCGGAAAAAGCTATTTTTCTGAGATCATCAAGTTCTTCCGAAAAACCTTCGGCTATACAATTTCCTTTTAAAATATTTACCGGCGCATCTTGGTGCAGACTTTCGGTGATTTTACCTCGCAAAACTTCACAAGAATGTAAATTATCACCAATTACCTTAATGGCTTCATTTTTACTTTTCAGCGCGAGTTCTTTAATAGGAATAATAGCTTGCAGTGAATGATTTAATTGAATAACCTCCCGCGGAGTCACTTTTCCAGTAGCAACTTTAGAAATAAGCCGTTCCAGGTCGCTTATTTTTTTGATGTTCTGCTGAATTTCAGCTAAAACTGAAGAGTTCTTTAATAGAAATCCAACAACTTCGTGGCGCTTCTTAACTTTATCGGAGTTTTTTAAAGGCAACGCCAGCCAGCGTTTTAAAAGTCTTCCACCCATTGGCGAGATGGTTTTGTCTATCACATTCAGTAAAGTTACTGCATTGGCTGAGTTAGAATGATATAATTCCAGGTTCCTAATGGTAAAGCGGTCCATCCAAACATATTCCTCTTCCGCAATTCTATTTATCGCGGTAATATGTTGCAATTTACGATGTTGGGTTTCAGCCAGGTAATGCAAAATCGCACCCGAAGCGATAATTCCTTCTTCCAAATCCTCCACCCCAAAGCCCTTTAGAGATTTGGTTTGAAAATGTTCGTTTAAGGTTTCGTAAGCAAAATCCTGTTTAAAAACCCAGTCTTCCTGGAAAAAAGTATGAAAATCTTCTCCGAAAATTTGAGTGAAATCTTTCTTATTTTTCTTCGGAATCAAGACCTCACTCGGACTAAAATTCTGAAGCAACTTATCTATATACTCTGAATTACCCAGGGCGGTAAGAAATTCGCCGGTAGAAACATCTAAAAACGAAATCCCAAAGGTTTTCTTTCCGAAATGGATAGCGCACAAAAAATTATTCGATTTACTCTGAAGCACCTCATCGCTTAGCGCAACACCGGGAGTTACCAGTTCGGTCACGCCACGCTTTACGATGGTTTTGGTCATTTTAGGGTCTTCCAGCTGATCGCAAATGGCAACCCGCTCCCCTGCTTTTACCAATTTTGGCAAATAAGTATTTAAGGAATGATGTGGAAACCCAGCCAGTTCGGTGCGCTCGCTCCCATTATTTCTATTGGTGCAAATAATGTTTAGAATTCTGGCAGTTTTCACCGCATCTTCTCCAAAAGTTTCATAAAAATCTCCCACGCGAAACAAGAGCAAAGCATCTGGATACTTTACCTTAATGGCATTGTATTGCTTCATTAACGGAGTAACCTTTGGGGATTTTTTGGCTGCCAAAATTTTAATTTTTATTTCCCGCTAAAGTACAGAATCCAATATTTTAAAGGAAAATTATCTCTGGAAGTTATTCAATTTTTTCCACAATTATTCTAAGAGAATTTCCCCTTTCGATCCATTTTTTGAAGGAATTAAGCGGTAAATTGCTTCTGGTTGCAGGCCTTTTTCTTTTCTATGGGAAACAAAAACCACCGCAGTATCGCTTTCTTTGGCGAAAAGATTAATAAGCGAAGTAATTTTCAGTGCGCTTTTATCATCCAGCGAGGTGGTTGGTTCGTCTAAAATAAGCAAAGGTGGATGCTTGATCATTGCCCTGCCAATCAGGATCATTCTTTTTTGAAACTCCGGTAATTCTGTAAAAATTTTATTTGATTTATCTTCTAAATTCAGGGTTTTTAGCCATTCTTTGGCTAACCTGATATCCTTATCACCGGATTTCTGATACAAACCTACACTATCCATCAAACCTGAAATTAACATTTCCAACACCGTATTTCTTCGGTTGAAAAGTTCTGTAAGCGCTGGCGAAAAATAACCGATTTTCTTTTTAATCTCCCAAACGCTTTCGCCGCTGCCTTTTTTATTGGCGAATAAGTATAAATCTACGCCGTAAGCTTTGGGATTATCGCCGTAAACCATAGACAGCAAAGTGGTTTTCCCCGAACCATTGGGCCCGGTTAATTGCCAGAAATCACCTTTTTTAATTTTCCAGCTGATTTTGTTTAAAATCGGTTGATCTTCGTAAGAAACCGAAATGTTTTTCATTTCCACTAAAACTTCCGGAATTCCTTTAAAATTCCGAGGGGCCGGCGGAATAGTTTTTATTGCTGAAATACTGGTTATTGTATGATTTTTCAGAAATTCTGAAACTTCAATAGTTTTTACAATTTTTTCGTTTTCGACATTCAAAATTAAATCTACAAAAGGCATTAAATCCTCTTTTCGATTAAAGATTTGAATGATCACAGTAGTTTCTGAAATATTTCGCAAAGTAGTTTTTAAATCAGCTACCGAAGCTTTATCAAGACTATCATAAGGATTGTCCAAAACCAGAAAATCAGGTTTTTGCTTAAGCAAATACTCCAAAAAAGCTTTTCTTTTTTCTCCACTTGAAAAAGTTCGTAAGGCACGATTTTCATTCGGAATTAAGACTGAATCTCCGTGTTTATAATCTTCTTCTATCAATTGATTTAAAACCGTTTCAGAAAAAAGTAAGCCTTTCTTTCCGCTGAATTCTTTTAATTCCGAGCAATTTTCTCCTTTTAAAAGGTTTTGTATCCATTTTCCTTTTACTGAAAGGTCATTACCAAAAATTGCGTAGTGTTTTAAATTCATACTGAAGATTTCTTATTGATAACCCTGCGCCTGCAAATTGAACAATTCTGCATAAAGCTTATCATTTTTCATCAATTCCTGGTGGGTTCCAATTTCCAGGACAGCGCCATCTTTTAAAACCATAATCCTACCGGCTATTCTTACCGTACTGAAACGGTGCGAAATAATTACCGCAGTTTTTCCTTCGGTTAACTTAATAAACCGGTCGAAAGCTTCGGTTTCGGCCCGGGCATCCAAAGCAGATGTGGGTTCATCTAAAATTAGAACTTCGGCATCTTTCATATATGCTCGGGCAATCGCGATCTTTTGCCATTGCCCGCCTGAAAGGTCTTTTCCCTGTTTAAAACGTTTTCCCAATTGCTGATCGTAACCACGTGGCATTTCAGAAATAACTTCATTTGCCAGACTTTTTTGTGCAGCGCTGTCAATTCGATTTTGATTCTTGATTTCTTCAATTTCACCCATTGCAATATTTTCCCGAAGCGTTAATTCAAACTTTACAAAATCCTGAAATATCACTCCAAAATATTGCTGATATTGCGTTTGAATGTATTCTTTCACCGGGATATCATCGAGTAGAATCTCACCTTCCGTAGGTTCATAAAATCGTAGCAATAATTTAATAAGTGTGGTTTTCCCAGCCCCATTTTCTCCCACAAAAGCCAGTTTTTCTCCTGCTTTTAATTCAAAATTGATATTTCGCACCACCCAGGTTTCAGATTTAGGATATTTAAAACCTACGTTTTTAAATTCAAATCCTTTTCTGATTTTCTTTGGAAGCGGTAGTTTTTCATCCGAAGTTTCATCGGAATATTTAAGGTCCAGAAATTCAAAATAATCCTGAAGATAAAGCGCACTTTCGGTAATTGCGGTAAATCTGGTAAAAAAGCCTTGCAATTTAGACCGAAGTCTGTTAAAAGAACCGGATAGGAAAGTAAGGTCGCCGAGTGTAAAAATTCCGGCCACGGTTCTGAAAACGATTAATAGATAAGCAGCGTAATAAGCTCCTGTACCAATCACGTTAAATACTGAACCCCAACCGGCACGCTGTTTTGCCAGTTTTTTACTCATCAAATAATAAGTGTCGGAAAGGATTTTAAAACGGTTCGCCAGGTAATCTGAAAGTCCGAAAAGCTTTACCTCTTTTGCGGTCACATCACTGGCACCGACGTAGCGCAAATAATCCAGTTCCCGGCGTTCTTGCGTCCAGCTTCTGGCCAGGGAATAACTGGTTCCGCTGAATTTAATTTCATTAATAATTGTTGGAACTACCGAAACGACAAGCAAAATAATCAGCCAGGGTTCAAACGCCACCACTCCGGCCAAAAGGGTGAAAATAACAATCAGATCTTCGGCCTGGGTGAGAATGTTAGACATAAGACCAACCCTACCCGTGGTTTGCTGCCGAGCGCGTTCCAGCTTGTCGTAAAATTCGGAATCTTCTAATTGATCCAAATTTAATTCTGAAGTTTTCTTAATAATTCGCACCGAAGTATCTATGCTATATTGATCGCCCAATAAACCATCAGTTAAACTAATCGCTCGGCTCATTAAATCTGATAAAATTGCCAGGCCAAATTCGGCTGCAACCAATAACCATAACCTGTCCAGGTCTTTTTCTTCGGTATCAATTTGTAAAACTACCTCATCAATAATCAATTTTCCTACGATTAGGATAATTACCGGTAAAACAGCGTTAACGGTCCTTGCCAATACATTTGCGTAAAACAGCAAAGGATTTACTTTCCTGATTTCCTTAAAAAAACGAGGTACAAATTTTAGGGAAGCAAAACTCCCTCGTAAAGTAACTTTATTGGCTTCTAATGACTTTTTGGATCTTGGCAAGAATATTTTTTCTTTGCAAGTTAGCTAAGATTTGAAAAAGATTGTAATAATAAAAAAGAAGAAACCCTGACTAGCAAAGTAAAAATTTAAAGGACTTCAATCTAAGCCTTCTCCTTAGACATTACTCTTTCCAACCGATAAGAAATTGAAGAACCATCCATAGGCGGATTTTTTATTTTCTTCTTTTTTACTTTTAAATGATAAATCTAGCCCGGTTCATAATCAAAACCTTCTATACTGTCTTTGTAAAAGAAAAGGCTACACTCATCTGTACCTATCTGTTCTCCTTCCTGCACCAGCAAGCAGTTCCCTTCACTTTCTCCCAAACATTCTTCGGTATAGCGATTCACCACCATATCTATCACTCTTATATGTCTTCACTAAAGCTAATACTAAGCAAAAACACCATTTCTATAAGTCCATTCTGCATCATAACAATTCATTTCTACCCTTTTAAAGTTAAGTGGTTCTATAATTTACGAACTGGGGATTTCTCTTATTATATTCCAATTTAAGATGGGGAAGAAATACAAACTGACTAATCCAAAGCCTTAGTCCTTTTAATCTCCTGGAGCATATCCCTTAAATCTTCGCGATTAAAAACTTTTCCGCTTTTTACTACCGTAGTGATTGTGTTTAGGTGCTGTAAGTTCTCAAAAGGATTCTTTTCAAGCAGTAAGAGATCTGCAATTTTTCCTTCTTCAACACTACCATATTTATCCTCAAGATCAAGAAACTTGGGCCCATTAATCATAGAACTTTTTAATACCTGTGCATTACTTAATCCGGCTTCAGCTAAAGCATTTAATTCGCCGTGTAAAGATTCGCCCGGATAAACATACGAATTGAACGCCCCACAATCTGAACCTGCTAAAATTTTTACTCCGGAATTTTGCATAGGCTCTATCATCCTATTACTTATTTCTTCCATCTTCTCACGCATTTCACTTCCCGAAGCTTTTGCTCGCTTCGCCCCTTCTATTCTACCCTGATAGGTTTTTTGAATTCCCGGGCCAATATAATTTAGCAAAGAATCCTGCTGATGATCTACTTCCAAAATTTCAGCAAGGGTTTTGCCAATATAAAGTGTGGGTGTTACGAATACATTTTCTTTACTCATTTTTGCGAAAACCTTATCTCCTAATCCCGCGTCATAAGTATCAATTAGCGGTTCTATCATTCCATAGCCAAGGTTGAGTTTTGTAAGACTATCGGCCACAGGGGAACCGGCTTTTAATGGATAATACATATGTTCGGCACCATCAAGTCCAAGCGATACCGCTTTCATAAAATCGGCACTCATCGGCATATGACCGGTAGTCTTTAATCCGCGTTTTTCAGCTGCTTCTATAATTCCGTAATAATTTTCTGCGGAAAGATTTCCGTCATACATTTTCACATAATCTACATCCAGTTTTTCAAGGGAATCAAGCGCAGTCACAATATCACTTGAATCTGAAACTTTTATTGATCCGGGCCAGGCGGGTTGATCACCATCCAATTTGGGACCGGAACTAAAAATTGTAGGACCATCTAATTCTTCTTTAGCAATTTGATCTTTCCACTTTAGCACACTGGGAGTTATATCACCGCCGGCATCTCTTACGGTAGTAATACCGTAAGCTAAAAACAACGGCAATAAATCTTTATTCTCTTGGATCAAAGTATCGCCTCCCCTAAAATGAACATGATTATCCCAAAGTCCCGGCATTACAAATTTCCCTTCGGCATCAAAAAACCAGTCGGCAACAATCTGCTCTTTTTCGATATTTTTTCGCACATCCACAATTTCTCCTTCAGAAATAAATATGGCCTGGTTTTCAATTATACTTTCGCTTTCTACATCCACAATTCTGGCATTGTAAATTACCAGGTCGTAATTTTTAATGTCTTTGCTTTGACAGGAGGAAAGGCTGATCATCACTAAAAGAAAGCAGAAAAATTTATTCATATTAATCAGATTTTAACGACCATTGTTAAGACTAATTTGTCGTTTAAATTATAGGTGAAAAATTATAAAACAGCTTTAATGTAAGATCTCTTAATTACCTTTTTTTGGATATACTGGAGAAGCAACTTCTCCCGGTGGATTTTCCTCCAGTTGTTTTAAAACGATCTCAATGGCTTTTTCCAATTGCGGATCCTTGCCCTCAATCACTTCTTCCGGCCATTGTTCTACCTCAACATCGGGCGCTACTCCTTCATTTTCCACCTTAAAGCCTTCTTCAGTATAAAAAGCTACGTTTGGTGCGGTAACAGAACCTCCGTCTAAAAATTCCGGATAACCCAGGACTCCTACCAGGCCGCCCCAGGTAGTTTTTCCCACGATAGTACCAAGATCGAATTTTCTAAACATCCATGGAAGGTAATCGCCACCTGAACCAGCGGTTTCATCTGTGATCATCACTTTTGGTCCCTGGATGGAAGCGCTTGGAGATTTAAGATCTTTTCCATAGCGGAACCTCCAGTGTGCCTGCTCTGGTTTTTTAAGTATATCTATCACATAATCGGCCAACTGGCCTCCTCCATTGAAGCGTTCATCAACAATGATAGCCTGTTTATTTGCTTGCGGAAAGAAATAACGTTTAAAATATTCATGTCCCGCAGTGGCGGTATTAGGCACATAAACATAAGCTACCTTACCATCGGTCGCTTCATGTACTTTTTCAATATTTCCTTCAACCCAATCCCGATTTCTCAGAGCCCCTTCATTTTCTATCGGGGTTACTTTCACTTTTCGCGAGTTCTTCATATTGGAATTAGGACCCACGGTAAGCATCACTATTTTGCCTGCAGTGTTTTCAAAGAATTTATAAATATTATCCTCAGCCTTTAATTCTTTTCCATTTACCTCCAGGATATAATCGCCCTCCTGCACATCAACACCCGGCTCGGTAAGCGGAGATCTCAGATTAGGGTTCCAGTTAAGTCCGCCATATATCTTTTTAAACCGGTACCTGTTATTTTCAATACTATAATCAGCTCCAAGAAGTCCACCTTTTACAGATTCTTTAGAATGGAGTCTATCCCCTCTACTTGAAAACCGGTGATGTCCCACACCAAGCTCGCTAAACATCCATTCCATCACCCGGTAGAGATCGCCTCGGGAAGTTACATCTCCTATAAAAGGTTTATATTTTTCTTTCATTTCATCCCAATCCACTCCGTGCATTCCAGGGTCGTAAAAATAATCTCTGTTAACCCTCCAGGCTTCATTAAATATATTTGGCCATTCTGCGATAGGATCAATTTTCACCTGGATGTCTTCGGTATTAAGAGGGTGCTTTTCCTCGATCTTTTCTATTTCAGCTATTCCCCATTTATCTTCCGCCTTATAAAGTATCATCTTAGCATTTGCCGAAATCTCATAAGCCGTGGCCGGCATTATTTCCTTATTCTCCCTTTCCTTAAGATCATACATATTGAGAGTTCCCTTGTCTTGTTCGTGGGGAGGAAAGGAAAGATAATACAGGTTTCCTTCTTTTGGTGAGCTTAAAGAGGCATATTTCCCGGCAGGCACCGGCACATCAACAATTCTGCTTTCTATCCCAGAAAAATCAATTTTAAGATCAGGCGCTTTGATTTCCTTGTCTTCTTCTTCAGCTTTTTTCTTTTTCTCCTCTTCCTTCTCTGCCTGCTCTATCTTCTCCACATCGTTTTCTCTTGCAAATGGAGATTCAACATCTTTTTGTAAAGTAACCAGGTAAATAGAACTGGTCATTTCCATATCCTGGTTAGATTGGTCAAACCAGTTCACAACGGGACCCGCATCTGTAGAAGCAAGCATGTACAGGTATTTACCGCTAGGATCAAACACGGGGCTGGAAACGCTGGAAAATCCATCTGAAATAGGATAGGACTCGTTTTCAGAAAGCGAATATACATAGGCCTGTTCAAAACTTGTTTCCGTTACTACCGTGTAACTTATCCAACTGGAATCGTGAGACCAACTGCCAAACAGGTCCCGGAAAACCCCGGGCATGTAGCGTTTGTCTTGAGCAACTTTTGTAACCCGGCCAGAATCTGTATTGAGTACATAAAGATTACGGCCGTTATCTACAAAACTAATTTTCTTACTATCCGGAGACCACTTTGGATAGGCATAAAAACCGGTACCATCCAGTTCAAATTTCTGCGGTTGCTTTTCGTCACTTTGATCGTGGACGTGAAGCGCATATTCTCCACTTTCATCACTAAAATAGGCTATGAATTTCCCATTTGGGGACCACACAGGATCTTGTTCATGAATACCCGGTGTTGCGGTCACATTCACAACATCCCCTTTATCACCTGGTAAAGTTACTATTTCCCCTCTAAAATCCATTACTACTCTTGCCCCTGTTGGAGAGATCGAAGCACTGCGTATATACTCATCACCTTTTACAAAACGTGGCCGTAACTCAAGCAGATCTGTCGCGATGCCTATTTGAAGTCTGCTGGCGTTATTATTGGTTGGATTAAAGGTATGCAGATAGCCTGCCTGTTCAAATATGATTTCATTATCCCCCGCAGAAAGATCTAATACCGGAAAATCTTCATAATTGGTATGTTGGGCAACCTCTGCAGAATTCATATCATAACTATATAAATTGAATTCCCCATTCCTGTCACTTCTAAAGTAAATTTTATCTCCCAACCATTGGGGTCTGGTATCGTTGCTACCACTTTCAGGCTTTGGAATTTCAGTTACAGAATGATCGTTGGTATCATAGATCCAGATTCGGGAAGCCGTCCCACCCCGATAGTATTTCCACTGGTTAAAAACTTCGTATAAGGGAGTATAAGCAATGTATCTTCCATCATCGGAATAATCAGCCCAAAAGGCATTTGGAATATCCAGTTGCTTAACCTGGCCACCACTCACGGATACTTCAAAAAGTTCCATATACCTATTAGTAAAAACACTGCGTTGGGAAGCAAAAAGAACGGCAGAACCATCTGGTGTAAAACCTCGAACTTGGTCGCTCCCGGGGTGCCAGCTAAGCCGCTCAGGTACTCCACCATCAGCGGAAACAACATATACATCGGTATTCCCATCATATTCAGCGTTAAAAGCTATTAAACTTCCGTCAGGAGAAAACACGGGATTAGATTCAATTCCGTCATCTACCGTAAGGCGTTTTGGAAAGGAACCGTCCTTATTAGCTACCCAAAGATCTTCGGCATAAATAAAAGCGATTTGAGAATCGCTTATTGCCGGTTTTGAAAGTAAACGGGTATCTTTCTTGTTAATATCCTGGGCTGAAAGTGTAAAAGACACTAACAAAAAGATAAGCAGGGAGGGAGCTTTGTATATCATTATCGAAGATTATATTTTCATTTACTAATATAAAACTAATATGTAAATAACCTACAGCACCCTAATGTTCATAAAAGGGTTTTCTGGCTACCAAACCGTTCTTCTCTTCCTCCCAACTGCAAGCATGTTTTCAAACTTAAATTATCATATCCCTTGCATTCTTACTAATTTTGCCACTATGAAAAACCGAAAATTAAAAAACAGTGAGCTAGAACGTAAGTCAATTGAAGAATTTAAGGAAGCTGAAAAAACACCTATTATAGTGGTTCTGGACAATATTAGGAGTCTGAATAATATTGGTTCGGTTTTTCGCAGTGCCGATGCATTTCTAATTGAAAAAATTTACCTCTGCGGAATTACAGCCCAGCCACCTCATAAAGATATTCAAAAAACAGCTTTGGGCGCCACAGAAACCGTAGCCTGGGAATATGTTGAAAATACATTGGATGTGGTTGAAAAACTACAAAAAGAACAAACAAAAGTCTTCACTATAGAGCAGGCAGAAGGTTCGGTAATGCTGAATGATTTTAAAGCCCAGGTAGGAGAAAAAATTGCCGTGGTTTTTGGCAACGAAGTAAAAGGCGTTCAACAAAAGGTGGTTTCGGCCAGTGATGGCATTATCGAAATCCCACAATTAGGGACTAAACATTCTCTGAATATTTCAGTAAGTGTGGGAGTTGTTCTCTGGGATTTATTTTCAAAAATTTCCCAAAATAACAGAGAGCAATCTTATATGAGCCATTAAATTTTGCTCTAAAGTTTTCTCAAACTTTCTCCTATCATTTATTTAAGTTAAAAGATACCTACAAGGTTTTGCAACCTTGCAGGAAAATTATTTCCTGTTGGGTTAGGGGAATTTTAATGGGCTTTAATCTCCTCCAAGATTGCCAGATAATCGGCGCGGTTGTTTACAAAGTCTTTACCTGAAATATCTATAATCTGAACCCTCATACTGGTTTGAGTCTTGATGAAATTCAAATAGCTTTTATTGATTTCCACTAAATAATCGGGCTGAATATTTTGCTCGTAATCACGTCCGCGGGCTTTGATGTTTTCCAGCAACCTTTCGGTATTTTGGTAGAGATAAATATATAGATCCGGCTTTACCAGTTCTTTATACATTAAATGAAAAAGCTTGTGGTATAAAGCATATTCATCTTCATGCAAGGTGATTTTCGCAAAAATAAGCGATTTAAATACATCGTAATCTGAGATTACAAAATCCTTAAAAAGATCATATTGCGCTAAATCATCTGAAAGTTGTTGGTAGCGATCGGCCAGGAAAGACATTTCTAACGGGAAAGCATAACGCTCTTTATTTTCGTAGAATTTGGGCAAAAAAGGATTGTCTTTAAACCTTTCTAAAATAAGTTTCGCATTAAAATCTTCGGAAACCATCGTTGAAAAACTGGTTTTCCCGGCTCCGATGTTTCCTTCTACCGCGATATAATTCAGTTTATTAAAATTGAACGCTTTTTGCGGAATTTCGAGCTTTTCAGGGATAGCTTTTATTTGCGAATCGTCCTCAACCTGCTTCAGCAATTTTTCAATAGAAATTTTAAAAACGGGATGAATTTCTTTTGCCGCGATATCAACCAGAGGAAGCAACACGAATTTTCGGTTTTGCATTTCGGGATGCGGCACTACCAAATCTTCGGTTTTCAAAGTTTCATTCCCAAAAAGTAAAATATCCAGATCCAGGCTTCGGTTTTGGTAATTCTTTGCATCAGAGCGAACACGGCCGGCTCTGGTTTCAATTTTTAATAATTTCCGAAGAACATTTTCCGCAGAAAATCTTGTAGAAACCGCCACACAGGCATTTAAAAAAGCATGGCCGCTAAAACCCCAGGCAGGGGTTTCATAAACCAGCGAAACCTGTTGTATCTCGCCAATTTCTAAATAAATTTTATGCAATGCGTCTTGCAGAAGCTCAAAGCGGTTGCCCACATTGCTTCCCAGTGCGATATATGCTATTTTTGGGGAATTCAAACTGAATGGAGAAAAATTATTAAAGCTTATCCTGTAAATTTCACAGCAAATTAAGTAAAACAAAATCACATACCCTTAATTTTGGGGGAAGACTTAAAAAATAAATTTGGCGAAACTATTACTGAAAGAGAAACTCACGGCGCAGCGAATCTATTTAATCCTGGCAGGGCTTTTTATTGCCTCTTTAGTAGTTTCTAATTTAATCTTTCAGAAATTTTTTAGTTGGGATTTCTTCGGAATATACACTTTTGAGATTTCTGTAGGAATTTTACCCTATCCGGTTACGTTTTTAATCACCGATATTATAAGTGAAATCTACGGAAAGCAAAAAGCCAACCAGGTTGTGACCACGGGTATTTTTGCCTCGTTCTTTTCTTTATTGATTATCTACACCGCAGATGCAGTGCCCGCCACCGAGTGGTCACCCATTGGGAACGCTTTGTTTACCAAAGTTTTTGGTGCTACTACCATTGCCGTTTTTGCTTCTATGGTCGCCTACCTATTGGCGCAATATATTGATATTCAGTTATTCCATTTTTGGAAAAGGTTGACCAAAGGAAAACATTTATGGCTGCGGAATAACTTTTCTACATTTTTATCACAGTTTGTAGATACGTTTTCGGTCTTGTTTTTGCTCTGTAGTTTTAATAAAATTGAATGGGATTTATTTGGCGGACTATTACTTAGCGGATTTCTGTTTAAAGTAATCGTTGCCGCCTTAGATACGCCCCTGCTCTATGCTTCGGTCTATGCATTTAGAAAACGCTTTAATTTGAAGCAGGGCGAAGAATTAAAATACGATTAGTTTAAAAAAACCAGGTTTCCTGGTTTAAATTAAATAATGCAGAAAATGAAGAAAATATTTAAAATAATTGGTATTGTATTGCTGGTAATTGTTGTAATACTTGTGGCCGCCCCGTTTTTGTTTGAATCACAGATCAAGGATTATGTGCGTAAAACCGCTAATGAAAGCGTAAATGCTGAAGTAGAATTTCGAGATATCAGTCTTAGCTTTTTCAGAAGTTTTCCGCAGGCTACGGTGGTAATTGAAGATTTTAGCGTTATAAACAATGAGCCTTTTAAAGGCGACACGCTTGCGCTTGGGGAAGAATTACAGCTGGAAATGTCTATTAAAGAATTATTTAAAGGTGCAGATGAGCCTAAAGTTCTGGACGATATTAAGATCAATAATACTTTTCTAAATATTAGAGTTGATTCCCTGGGAAATGCCAATTACGATATCGCGGTTGAAGATACTACTACTGTAGCTTCCGACTCGGCTTCTACCGGCTTTAGTTTCGATTTAAAGCATTATGAGATTAATAATTCACGGGTAAAATATATAGATGAAGGTCAGAAACTTTTACTTGATGTAGAGGAATTAAACCACCAGGGAACCGGTGATTTTTCTTTAGCTGAAAGCGAACTGGATACTGAATCTACCGCGCTGGTTTCTTTAGATTACGATGGTGTAAATTACCTAAACCGAAACAACGTTTCGCTTGATGCAGTAATCCAAATGGATTTAGAGAATATGCGCTATACTTTCTTAGAAAACGAAGCTATGGTAAATCAGTTACCACTTACTTTTGAAGGATTTGTACAGGTAAATGAAGACAATAACGAGATAGATCTAAGTTTTAAAACTCCTTCTTCAGATTTTAAAAACTTCCTGGCTGTAATTCCTGAAACTTACGCGAAAAATATTGAAAACGTTGAAACCAATGGAGATTTTATCGTAAACGGAAAAATCCAGGGAATTGTAGATGATAATTATATTCCTAAAATGGATATTAAAGTAAGTTCAAATAACGCCTCCTTTAAATATCCCGATCTTCCAAAAAGTGTAGAAGACATTAATATAGATCTTCAGATTTTAAATGAAACCGGAATTTTAGAAGACACCTATCTTACTTTTGATAATGTTACCTTCAGAATAGACCAGGATAGATTTGCCACCAATGGAAGCGTAAAAAACCTGATGGGTAATATGCTGGTAGATATGGCACTTAACGGCACCCTGAATCTTGCCAACCTCGAACAGGCTTATCCGTTAGAACTAGAGCAAGACCTCAACGGGATTCTCACTGCCGATGTCACCACTCAATTTGATATGAATTCTATTGAAAACGAACAATATCAAAATGTAAAAAGTAGCGGTACGGCCAGCATTAAAAATTTCAGTTATAAGTCGCCAGAAATTCCTAACGAGGTAAAAATCGCTAATGCTACAATGAATTTTAATCAGGGTAACGTTCGCGTTCCGGAATTAAAGCTTACTACTGGTCAAACCGATCTTACCGCCTCCGGTAACATTGAAAACCTGATGGGCTTTTTATTTACCGAACAGAATTTAAAAGGAAATTTTAATGTAAATTCTAATGTTTTCGCCGTTAACGATTTTATGATCGCTCAAGCCGAAACTGAATCTGAAAACGAAACCAATTCAGAAGAAACTCCGGGAGAAATTCCTAATCCTGGTACCAACGAAGCGGTAAAAATTCCTTCATTTTTAGATACTGAACTTGCGTTTAATGTAAACACGGTGATCTATGATAACCTGGAACTTAAAAACGCTAAGGGTACTATTATTCTACGCGATGAAACCGCTACGTTAAAAAATATTACCACCAATATTTTTGGCGGAAATATCGCGCTGGCAGGAAATGTTTCTACTAAAGGAGCAACACCAACTTTTGATATGGACCTGGCGCTAAATGCGCTAAACATCGCAGAATCTTTTAATGGATTAGAGATGCTCCAGGGCCTCGCACCGGTAGCCCAGGCTTTACAGGGTAAATTACAGACCAGCCTTAAGTTAAACGGAAATTTAAATAACGATCTTACTCCGCAGCTATCCACCCTTGCCGGTAATGCGCTTGCAGAAATTCTTACGGCAGAAGTAAATCCTGAGAAACTAGCTTTGCTTTCTCGTTTAGACGAGCAATTGGAATTTATAAATTTAAAAGATATTGATCTGGATAAACTTAAAACCCGTCTAACATTTAATGACGGGATGGTGCAAATTGAACCTTTCAATTTTGATGTAAAAGGCGTAAATGTTGAAGTTTCCGGCGGACACGGATTTGATATGAATATGAATTATAACCTGAGCCTGGATGTGCCTGCAAGAATGCTGGGTAGCCAGGTGGGCAATGCACTTAGCAGATTAAGCGGGGACGAACTGCAAAATATGATGTTAGCACTTCCTATTGGCTTAAAAGGAACTTTTCAAAGTCCGCAGATAAATATCAATATGGAGCAGGCGGTTAGCAATCTTACCCAGAAAATTGTAGCCAAACAAAAAGAAAACCTACAGGAACGCGGTCAGGATGCGATTAGAGATATTATTAATAAGCAAACCGGCAGAAACCAACAGCAGGAAACCGATACTACCGTGGTAGAAGATTCTACGCAAACCGAAACTCCAAAAACTGATCAGACTCCGAAAAGTCAGGAAGAAGAAGTTAAGGATGCGGCGAGAAATATTTTAGGTGGAATTCTGAAAAACAGAACTCAGAAAAAAGATACGACCGGCAATTAAAAATTAAACCCTCACAGATTCCTGAAGTTACTGGAAATCTGTGAGGGTTTTTATTTATTATCAGGAGCAACTTATAAGCATGCTAAATGGCCGGAACGGACGGGCAGGTTCAGCATGACGTTCTTTCAAAAGATTTAATCAATTATTTCACGCCTAATTCCACTACAAAACCTTCGTGGGCCCGGACGTTAAAAACGGTACCGTCTTCAAAAATTAAATATTGTCCTTTAATTCCTTTTAAAACCCCTTCGTAGAATGGGTTTTTGCTTAAATTCAGGGTTTTTATTTTCTTTGGAAATTCCAGAACGGGAAATTCAATTTCTAATTCTTTTCTATCGCCCAGATAATATTCTTTGGCTTCTTCAGGAATAAAATCTTTGAGTTTATCCCGCTCTTCAGCAAGATTCAGATCCAAAACTTCATTGGTCAACATTTTCCGCCAATTGGTTTTATCTGAAACATGACTTTTCAAAGCCACTTCAGTTATTCCGGCGAGATATCTATTGGGAACTTCTACAATTTCAATTGCTTCGTGAGCTCCCTGATCTATCCAACGCGTAGGAATTTGCGTCTTTCGGGTTACACCCACCTTTACATTACTGGAATTTGCCAGGTAAACTACATGAGGTTGTAATTGCGCTTCTTTTTCAAAATCCAGGTCACGATCTTCTTCATCTAAATGTGCTTTACTAAGTTCGGGACTCATAATCCAATCTCCGGCCTGCGGAATGGAAGTAAAACAATCGTAACAATATCCCTGACGGAAAATTTTCTTCTGCAATCCACAATTCAAACACTGAAATCGAAGAAAATTAAGGCTTATTTTCTTCCCAAGAATCTGGTTCATATTAATAAAATCATCCTCAAAAATGAGGTAATATTGCACCTTATCGGTGATCTCGGTTCTCATTTTTCTAAAGACCCCTTCGTATCTCATCTTTTTTTCCCTATTTTTAACCGAAGTTGATTTGTAAGCTTCGCAGTTTAAATTAATTTTAGCCAGCCAACCAGCTGAAGCATTGTCAGCGATAAAGATATAAAGAATAATGCCAATTCCATTAGTAAACTCCATTGCTTCGTGGTTCCTCAAGAAGCGAATTCATCAAATGGAGTTGTTTATAAAATACCCTCATGAAGTTCAGCATGAACTACTCAGGCACCTGCTTTCCAAAGCAAAAAACACTGAAATGGGCAGGAAATATGGCTTTTCAGAAATTAAAACCCATAGTGAATTCGCCCGTAGGGTTCCCATTCAGCAATATGAAGATTACCAGGCTTGTATAGAACGCAGCCGGCAGGGAGAAGCCAATATTTTTTGGCCCACGCCTATAAAATGGTTTGCCAAATCAAGTGGCACCACCAGTGCAAAGAGTAAGTTTATTCCGGTTAGCGAAGACTCCCTGGAACATTGTCATTACAACGCGGGGAAAGACCTGCTCTGTATGTATTTAAACAACAATCCGCAATCACAGTTATTCACGGGGAAAAGCCTAAGATTAGGCGGCAGTAAAGAAATTTACAAAAATAACGGCACAGCTTACGGCGATTTATCTGCCATTCTAATTGCCAATATGCCTTTTTGGGCAGAATTTAGTAGCACGCCCAGCAACGAAGTTTCGCTGATGAACGATTGGGAAGTGAAAATGCAGGCAATTGTAAACGAAACTATTAAAGAAAACGTCACCAGTCTTGCCGGTGTACCCAGTTGGATGCTGGTTTTGTTAAATAATATTTTAGAAAAAACCGGCAACGAAAACCTGTTTGAGGTTTGGCCGCATTTAGAAGTCTATTTTCACGGTGGAGTGAGTTTTGACCCGTACGCCCCTCAATATCAGAAGATTTTACCAAAAGAAGATTTTAGGTTTTACGAGATCTATAATGCTTCAGAAGGATTTTTTGCCTGCCAGGACCAGAACGATTCCAAGGAGCTTTTACTAATGTTGGATTACGGGGTTTACTACGAGTTTATTCCTATGGATATCTACGGAAGTGCAGCCGAAAAAGCAATTCCCCTGTCTGAAGTTGAAACCGGTAAAAATTATGCCGTGGTAATTACTACCAACGCCGGTTTATGGCGCTATAAAATAGGTGACACCGTTAAGTTTACTTCTATAAGCCCATACCGAATAAAAGTTACGGGAAGAACCAAGCACCATATTAATGTTTTTGGGGAAGAATTAATTATTGAAAATGCTGAAGCAGCCTTAAAAAAGACTTCTTTGGTGACCAATTGCGAAATTGTAGATTATACCGCTGCACCTATTTTTATGGAAGGAAAAGAAAAAGGCGCCCACGAGTGGATTATTGAATTTAAAAATCCGCCCAGGGATTTTGAGAAATTTAAAAATGAACTTGATTTGGCCCTGCAACAGGTAAATAGCGACTATGAAGCCAAACGTTATAATAATATGACGCTGAATATGCCTAAAATTCACCAGGCACGCGAAAAATTATTCTACGATTGGTTAAAGAAAAATGATAAACTGGGTGGACAGCATAAAATCCCGAGACTTTCTAATTCCAGGAGTTATGTTGAGGAATTGTTGGGGATGAATCAGTAGAATCACTTTTTATTAGTAAAATTTTATTTTCATAAAGCTGAACCTGGTTCAGCTTCTAAGCTCCCAAATAATCAACATCTTAGAACCTAAACCAAGTTCAGGATGACTTTAGAAAACTTTCAAACAGCCATTTATCTTTTCAAAGTGAAATTAGCGCCATAATGGTCGTTGGTACCGTCTTGCATTTCAAATTCAACTCTAAACCAATAATCGTCTGCGGGTAAAGTTCTGCCATTGTAGGCACCGTCCCAGCCTTCACCGCCGGGAGTTAATTCTTTAATCAGTTTCCCATAGCGATCAAAAACATACAGTTTTGTTATCTGAATTTCAGTAGTATTTTCAATATTCCAGGTATCGTTATAACCGTCAGAATTCGGAGTAAAAAAACGCGGATAACCAACCAGGTAAAATTGCTCAGAAGTTGTAATTCCGCAGCCATTAATTTCACGTGCACTAATGGTATGATTTCCCGGATCTAAATTCCTAAAGACTGGGCTTTCCTGCCACCCACCATTATCGGCTCGATATTCATAGGTGGTTTCATCTCCTACTCCAGCAATTGCTTCTGCGCTAATTATATAACCGCCTGTAAAATCACTGCCTTCAATTTCCACTTCAACACTTTCAGGACGGGAATAGATCAATAAGATAGTGTTAAATTCTATAGTACAGCCAGATCTGTTATCGGTCACAATAAGGCTTACGTTATTAAAATCTGGGGTTTCAGTAAAATTCAATACGGCTTCGCTACCAATTGTATTTCCTTCAGCTATCCATTCGTAATCATAATCGGCTCCTAAATCTTCGCCAATCCCCTGTTGAGCAAGTACAGTTCCGTCTAAATCTACACAAACAACGCTTTCCCCGGGTAAGAAATTTTCGGGCACGAAAGTGAGGTCTACATTAAAACGAACTTCATTTGAAAGACAGCCACTTTCCACCCCTTGTACCTGCGCAAGAATTTCCCTTGCTTCTTCCATCGGGAATGCGGTGGGATTAGAAATAGGATTTTCATCTTCAAGATCCTGGGTAGATTCATAAAAATTTACCCTATAATCTTCTTCGGAAGTATTTCCGGTAAGAATTTCAGCTGAAGCATCGCTTAAATCTATAGTAGTTTGATTGGGATCACAGATGTAAAGATCTTCCGGAACAGTCGCTACGGGTGCATTGTAAAATGTTATTTCAATTTCATCTTCATCCGCCTGGGCGGTAATATTTTCGTAAACTATTACCTTGTAACGACCAGAATCATTGACCGTTAAAGTGGGATTTTCTTCATTGGCAATTATATCAAAATCGTTTGTATTTTCATCAAATCTATACCATTCGTAGCGCTCTACCCCATCTGTAGTAGCGTCTAAAGTTGTTTCTTCTTCCCCGCATAAAAACCTGTCTGGTCCCAGCACTTCGTCTAAAATCCCACAATCTGTAGAACCGGAATTAGCCTGATCTGAATTTGTCTGGCGTAAACTTATAAACCCGGGCAACTCTTCATAATTTGTAATTAAAACCACATAAACCTGGCCTGCTTCCGCATTTGGGATATACATTTGTTCTACGGTATCGGGCTCGTAGCTACAGTCAACAATATTTAATTCGCTTAATGAATCGTTTGTACAATAATCTTCGGTACGGTCAAAAGGCCCCCAAACAATAAAATCTACATCGTATTGAGAACCGCCACCATCTTCATTTTGAAATTGGGAAATATCAAACCGAAGATTTCCGGTTTCTTCTACCTGTAAATAAAACCAGGCAGGATAAGGCTGCGACAACAAGCAACCATAATCTGGTCCCGGCTCTCCGTTAACAATATTGCTATTGTTTGCATTAGAATTAGGAAACACAAGCTCCTCGTCCCCGGCGCAAAAAGGATCTAAACTCTCACAAGAACTACCCTGGCCAAAAACGCTAAAACTCCCGTAAAGAAGAAAAATACAAAAAAGAAGTAGGATTTCTTGTTTCATAATAAGCACTAGAAGTTACAAAATAACAAATATCTAATTAAACCCCGGCTTTTATGATTACATAAAAACCTATTAAATATGTATCTTTGCAAGCCAAACAATCGGTTTACGACTATTATTGTAAAAACGGTATGAAAATAGACAAAATTTTGAATGAAATTGATGAGCAGGGAGATGCCCACGTGGGCAGTAGTGCACAAACCCCTATTCGTGAAGATGCTTTTGAATTGAGCGATATTGAAAAAGTAGCGCTCATCAATAAAGATGTAAAACATATTATGGAAACTTTAGGCCTTGATCTTACTGATGACAGCCTTAAAGGAACTCCGCAGCGGGTGGCGAAAATGTTTGTAAATGAAATTTTTGCAGGATTAAATCCTGACAAAAAACCCATTGCATCTACTTTTGAAAACAAGTATAAATATGGTGAAATGCTGGTAGAAAAGAACATTACCGTTTATTCTACCTGTGAGCACCATTTACTCCCTATAGTTGGGAAAGCCCACGTGGCCTATATTTCTAAAGGTCGCGTTATCGGACTTTCAAAAATGAACCGTATTGTAGATTATTTCGCGAAAAGACCACAGGTGCAGGAGCGCATGACGATGCAAATTGTTCAGGAATTACAAAAAGCACTGGGCACTCCCGATGTTGCTTGTGTAGTTGACGCTAAACACCTTTGCGTGAACAGCCGTGGAATTAGAGATATAGACAGTAGCACCGTAACCAGTGAATTTGGCGGAGCTTTCAAGGAACAATCTGTAAAAAGGGAATTTCTTGACTATATAAAACTGGATACTTCTTTCTAAAACTTTTATTTTTTAATAATCAACAACAAACTATCTATGGCGCTTTACCAGGAACAACGCTTAAAAATGTACAATTCTATGAGCGGGGAAAAGGAAATCTTTGAACCCATAAATGAAGGAAATGTTGGAATGTATGTTTGTGGCCCCACTGTTTATAGTAATGTTCATTTAGGTAATTGCCGGACTTTTATTTCTTTCGATTTAATTTTTAGATACCTGAAACACCTGGGATACAAAGTTAGATACGTTAGAAATATCACCGATGCCGGTCATTTGGAAAATGATGCTGACAGCGGGGAAGATAGAATTGCTAAAAAAGCGCGTTTAGAACAAATTGAACCTATGGAGGTAGTGCAACGCTACACCATAGATTTTCATAATATTCTGCAGAAATTCAACAATTTACCGCCAAGTATAGAGCCTACGGCTACCGGTCATATTGTTGAGCAAATTGAAATAGTGAAAACCATCCTTGAAAAAGGTTTCGCTTACGAGGTAAATGGTTCAGTTTATTTTGATGTGAAGAAATTCAATGAAACCAATCATTACGGTAAATTAAGCGGTAGGGATATTGACAATATGATTGCCAATACCCGTGAACTTGCAGCGCAAAGCGATAAAAAGAATCCGCAGGATTTTGCGCTTTGGAAAAAAGCCGAACCACAGCATATTATGCGTTGGCCATCACCCTGGAGTGACGGTTTTCCCGGCTGGCATTTAGAGTGTACTGTAATGAGCACCAAATACCTGGGAGAAGAATTTGATATTCACGGCGGCGGAATGGACTTAAAATTCCCTCACCACGAATGTGAAATTGCACAAGGAGAAGCAGCTACGGGGAAAAATCCGGTTAATTACTGGTTGCACGCTAATATGCTTACTTTAAATGGAAAGAAAATGGCTAAAAGCACCGGGAATAATATCCTTCCGGAAGAAATTTTCTCCGGAAACAATGACATTTTAGATAAGCCGTTTTCGCCAAATGTAACAAGGTTTTTTATGCTTCAAGCGAATTACCGAAGCATTCTGGATTTTTCAGATGAAGCTTTAAAAGCAAGCGAAAAAGGATTTAACCGATTAATGGATGCTTTCCACGCCATAGATGAACTTCCGGTTTCAGAAAAATCCAGCGTAGATGTTAAAGCCTGGAAACAGTCTTGCTATGATGCGATGAATGATGATTTTAACAGCCCAATCTTAATTGCAAAACTTTTTGATGCGGTTAAAATGATTAACAACATCAAGGAAGAAGCTGCTAAAATCACTGCTGAAGATAAAGATGAATTGCAAAAAACAATGTCGGCTTTTATGTTTGATGTATTGGGACTTTTAGATAAGGTTTCAGAAAATAATGATACTTCAGATAAGCTTTCTTCAACTATAGAATTGCTTATAAAACTTCGTGCTGAAGCTAGGAACAATAAAGATTTTGCTTTAAGTGATCAAATTAGGGATCAATTACAGGAAATGGGTATTCAGCTTAAAGACGGGAAAGAAGGCACTACCTTCTCAATTAAATAACTATAAAACAGGATAAACGAAGATGCTTAAAAAATGGCTGGCATATCCGTTTATCCTGTTGGTGAAATTTTATCGAAACTTTATTTCTCCCTTAACCCCTGCAACTTGCAGGTATACGCCAACCTGTTCACAATACAGTTTAACCGCTTTGCAACGCTTTGGAGTTTTTAAAGGCGGTTGGTTAAGTTTAAAACGTATTTTTAGCTGCAATCCCTGGGGAGGAAAAGGCTATGACCCGGTTCCCGAAAAAACAGAAACCAAAATATAGGGCAACTACTTGCAAATATGTATCTTTACCCTACTAATCAATTTTAATTTATGCTTTTTAACGCGATCACCTGGAGCCCTTCAGAAGGTTTAGACTTAGGTTTTTTCACCCTTCACTATTACAGTTTAATGTTTTTGATAGCCTTCGGACTTGGCTGGTATATCATGAAAAGCATTTTTGTAAAAGAAAAAATCGCGATAGAGAAACTGGATTCGCTTTTTATTTACACGGTTTTAGCCACATTGATCGGTGCGAGATTAGGTCACGTTATTTTTTATGATTGGGATTATTTTCAAAATCATTTACTGGAAATATTCTTACCGGTTCGTTTTGAACCAGAATTTGAATTTACCGGCTTTAGAGGGTTAGCCAGTCACGGTGCCGCTATTGGGATTATTATCGCAATGTACCTTTACCGTAAACGCGTTTTAGACAAACCCGTCCTTTGGGTTTTAGACCGAATTGTAATTCCCGTAGCAAGTGGGGCGATCTTTGTAAGAATAGGAAATTTTATGAATTCTGAAATTATAGGAAAACCCACCAACTCAGATTATGGAGTGATTTTCGCAAATTTGGGGGAAACATTTCCACGACACCCTGCACAATTATATGAATCTTTCTGTTATTTATTAATCTTTGTCCTGTTATGGTATTTATACTGGAAAACCGAAAAACGCCATAAAGTAGGCTATCTTTTCGGCTTGTTCCTGGTTTTACTTTGGACAGTAAGATTCTTTGTAGAATTTGTAAAAGAACCACAGGTAGAAGAGCGAACCACATGGTTATTAAACACAGGGCAATGGCTTAGTATTCCGTTTATAATAGCCGGATTGTACTTTATGTATCGTCCTACCAAACCCAGAACCGTATGATACGTAAATCCATAATTTTATCGGCTCTTGTAGCGGTCTCATTCTTATCTTCCTGTAAAGACGATAATACTACCGAAGCACCCATTGAAACCGAAGAAATAACTTTCACTAAGGAAGGGGAAGCAACTTTGCTGAAACCTAACGGAGATACGATAAAGCAAATTGACATTGAAATTGCCGATAATACCTACGAAAGGGAAACGGGTTTAATGTATCGTGAAAGTATGGAAGACGAACAGGGAATGCTTTTTATTTATGAAAATGAAGCGCCCAGGGCTTTTTATATGAAAAACACTTATATAGCCTTAGATATTATTTATTTTGCTTCAGATAGTACCGCAGTGAGTTTTCAAAAAAATGCCCAACCCCAGGACGAAACTTCTCTACCCTCTGAAGAACCTGCTCAATTTGTCCTTGAATTAAACGCAGGCCTTGCCAACGACTGGAATATTGAAGTTGGGGATAAAATAGATTTCCAGCGGATAGATTAGGGCTTGAATTTACATACATCCTTGCAAATAGCCATTGCTGGATAGTGTTTATTCTACAAACTCTCGGTCCAATTCCTCAAGTGAATTATTTAAATACGTTAACTGATTATCTAAGCTCGCCATATAAACTCTTGCTGGAATATTATTTTCTATTAGACCACGTTTATCCCTCCGTAAGTTTTAAAAGAATGTGGTCGGTAAGTTCTAAAACATCATCAAAATAAATATGTGAATCAGTATTTTATCTTTTTTTCAATTCGAATTTAAGAGATTCGGTTTTATCAGTGACATCTTTAACCCCTATCGAGGCAAGAATGATAATTATTGATTATTCCCCTATTTATAAGCTGCATTGATCCGTCTGTACCTTTAATTATGTTTGCTAGCTTCATTTGTTTGAATTTACTTTTAATATCTTTTATTTTGGTTGAAATATGTTCCGCAATGAAATCCAATATTGCGTGAGTGAAGGTCGGTTGTTTATCAATAAAATCTTTCAAATTCACCTTGACTGATTTAAATTTAGGATTGTAACCTGCATAAGTAAATTGGTATTTTGAATTTCCTCCTTTATTTAAATAATAAAATTCCTTTCCAAAATTTCTGTCGGCGGGATGTCTGCAATATCATCTCTAACTATTCTAATTTGATTGTCCAGTTCAAATAATTCAAATAGTTGATTGACCTTTTTAATTTTGTTGTCAGTCAAAGTTCTGCAAAGATGGAATAGACCATCTTGCTGACAATAAATCGCTTGAAGAACTCCCTAAATATAAAGGCTTGTCCTTTGGGTAATATTTTCGTCTGGGATGCTTATACACTCGTCAATTGCTTCTTGACAATCTTCAATAACATCGAGAAAAGTGAAAGTTCTCTCGTAATCATTCCCCTGATTCAAAAAACTATTTTTAAAAATTTTAATGTGAATCTTTCTATTTAATTCAATGCATTTTCGTTGAATAGTCACAGTTTCTTCAAAATGCTCTAATACTTGTTGTACCACCCAAATATTCAAGTTTAACCCAAAAACAAGCAGTATACGCTGATGTTTCCAAAATAAAACCATTAGGACCTGGGCTTTCTAAAACCTGATATCAACTAAAATAAAAAAGCGCTCCAATTTGGAGCGCTTTTTACTTTATATACTTCCTGAAGAATTCTTAAACAGTAGTTGCTTCAGAATCTTCTTCAATTTTCTTTTTTTCTTCAAGCTTAGATCTATCGGTTACACTGTCAAACATAACAGGAGTTGCGATAAATAAAGAGGAATAAGTACCTACAATTACACCAATAATCAAGGCAAACATAAAGCCTCTAATGCTTTCACCTCCAAAGATGAAGATGGCAAGTAATACAATTAAGGTGGTAAGCGAGGTATTCAACGTACGGCTAATAGTACTATCTAAAGCGCTATTTACCGTTCTGCCTAATGGCCAGCTGGTATGCTCGTTCACAAATTCCCTAATCCTATCAAACACTACCACGGTATCGTTCAAGGAGTAACCAATTACGGTAAGAATTGCGGCGATAAAGGCCTGGTTAATTTCCATACTAAATGGCATCACTTTATAAAGTAGTGAGAAAATACCAAGGACTATAATAACATCATGCGCTACTGCGGCAACGGCACCAATACTAAACTGCCATTTTCTAAATCGCAGTAAGATGTAAAGGAAAATAACCACGAGCGATCCTAAAATTGCCCAGAAAGAGTCATTCTTAATATCATCGGCAATGGTTGGGCCTACTTTCATAGACTGCATAATCCCGATTTCTTTTTCGGCACCGCCAGTAGTAAACTCATCGAAAGTAAGATCGGCAGGAAGATAAGATTGTAAAGCATCAAACATAGATTGTTGAATCTCGTTATCTACTGCTGTACTTTCTTCATCAACTTTATATTTTGTAGTGATCTTCAACTGGTTGTTTGGCCCGAAAGTTTTTGCTTCGGCACTTCCAAATTCAGCGATAAGATCCTGTTCAACATCGGTAGGATTCACATCCTGATCAAAACGAACGGTATAGGTTCTACCTCCAAGAAAATCAACTCCCTGGTTTAGTCCCTGTACTAATAAAGAACCAACACTAAGAATAATTAAAATCCCGGAAATCACATAAGCTACCTTACGTTTTCCAAGCCAATCTACTTTTACGTTTCTAAAAAGATTCTTGGTTGCACCTGTAGAGAACTCAAGAGATTTTCCATTTTTCCCATAACCATCAATAAATAACCTGGTGATGAAAATTGCGGTAAATAACGAAGTTGCGATACCTATTAATAAGGTAGTGGCAAAACCTTTAATTGGACCTGTACCTAAGATCAATAAGATAAAACCAGTTAAACCGGTAGTAATATTCGCATCTAAAATTGAAGAAAGTGCGTTGTTGAAACCATCTTTAATCGCATCTTTCTGCATTTTTCCTTTGGCAAGTTCTTCACGAATCCTTTCAAAAATAAGTACGTTTGCATCTACCGAGATACCAATGGTTAATACAATACCGGCAATACCAGGTAAAGTTAACACAGCACCTAAACCGGCAAGAATTCCGAAGATAAATAAGATGTTTACTGCAAGGGCAACATCGGCAAAAAGACCGGCCTTACCATAGTAAAAAATCATCCATATCAATACGAAAATAAGGGCGATCCCGAAAGACCAGATCCCGCTGTCTATAGCTTCCTGACCTAAACTTGGTCCTACAATTTCACTCTGAATAATATCTGCAGAAGCCGGAAGTTTACCAGCTCTAAGCACGTTGGCCAAATCCTGACCTTCAGTAATGCTAAAGTCTCCACTAATTTCACTTCTTCCACCTGAAATAGGCCCGGTTGAAACACCCGGAGCAGAATAAACAGTATTATCTAAAACAATCGCAATATTGCTCTGTTGAGTAGAAGCCTCTCCGGTCATTTCTTCCCACATCTTAGCTCCTCTTCCGTCCATTTGCATAGACACAGCAACACGGCCCATTTGGTCGTAAGTTTGTTGCGCATCTGTAATTACATCACCACTAAGAGGTGGCTCCATATTACGGTTACCTTTTAATGCATAAAGACCAACTACACCTTCTTCGTCTTCCGGGATTCCCCAGGCAAATTTAGCGTAACGTTGATCTGCAGGAAGAACAGATCTTACCTGAGACATTTCAAGGTAATTATTAACTTTAGCAGTATCCTGAACAGAAAAATATGCAATTACAGGACCTCCCTGGAAGCCCGGACTTTGCACTAATTCAAATAAAGGATTATTGCCTGTAGCTACTTCTGTAGTATCATCTTCGCTTTCAGCAAGAAGTTCATCTATATCGCTATCGCTTTCTGTTGCTGTAGTATCAGTTTGAGTTTCGGCTTCTACTTCATCTTCATTTACAACATCCTTAAGAACGTTATTAGCCTGAGATAAAAAGTTACCTAATTCTGTGTTTTTGTAAACGTGCCAGAATTCAAGCTGCGCTGTACTTTGCAGTAAACCTTGTACACGATTAATATCTTTTGCACCCGGTAATTCAACAAGAATTCTTCCTGAATTTCCTAAGCGCTGAATATTTGGTTGGGTCACCCCAAACTTATCAATACGCTTTCTCAATACTTCAAAAGCTGAAGTAATAGATTCATCAACCTTTCTTCTAATAACGGTTTCAACGTCGTCATTAGACATATCAAAATTGATCTCGTCACTTAAGGTTTTATTAGCAAAGATATCTGGAGATGCAAGTCTGGCATCGGGGATATCATTAAAAGCTTCAAAGAAAAGATCAATATAATCATCCTGGCTATCTGTTGCAGCTTCATCAGCTTCAGCAATGGCCTGGTTAAAAGCAGGATCATCGGTATTATTAGCTAATCCGGCAAGAATATCTTTAACCGAAATTTGAAGGATTACGTTAATCCCTCCTTTAAGGTCAAGCCCTTTATTTAGCTCTTTGTCTTTCGCGTCAGTATAAGTGATACCGGCAATTACCTCGTTATTCGCTACCGAATCAAGATACCTTTCTTCTTCAGCATCTCTCAACGCCGAGTAATCTTCTACATTTTCGCTAATTCTTTGCCTGGCAAAATCTTCAGCTTCACTTTCTACATTATTGGTAATAAAAGTAAAAGACAACTGATATATACATACCAGCCCAAATAAAATTGCAAAAACCTTAATCAGTCCTTTGTTCTGCATTATTCCTTAAGTTATAATTAATTAGGTCGATTTTAAAAACGGACAAATATAGGGTTTCATAAATGAAATCCCAACAATTTTTTTTTGAATAATTTAACTTTTAAACATAAAAAAGACCGCAGAATTTGCGGCCTTTTTTGATAAATTTTAAGATTTGAAGCTGCTTAAAGTTCTAACAATGCATTAGTCTTCTTCACACCTTCAGCACTTTCCTTAATTTTATTAGCCTCTGCATCATTTAATTCTATTTCAACGATTTTTTCAAGTCCGTCTTTTCCAAGAATTGCAGGCACACCTATACAAATATCACTTAGTCCATATTCTCCATCCAGCATAGCTGAACATGGGAACATCTTTTTCTGATCACAGGCAATTGCCTGAACTAAAGCCGAAACTGCAGCTCCCGGCGCATACCAGGCACTGGTACCTAATAATTTGGTAAGGGTTGCCCCACCAACTTTAGTATCTTCTGAAACCTGGTTTAAGCGATCTTCAGATAAAAATGCTGAAACAGGAACCGAATTTCTTGTTGCCAATCTTGTTAAAGGCACCATCCCGGTATCACTGTGGCCTCCAATTACCATCCCATCAACATCAGATGGTGGGCATTCTAAAGCTTCGCTTAGTCTATATTTAAAACGGGCGCTATCTAAAGCTCCACCCATCCCAATAATCTTATTTTTTGGAAGTCCGGTAGTTTTATGTACAAGGTAAGTCATAGTATCCATAGGATTACTTACCACAATTAAGGTTACGTTTGGAGAATGTTTAATAAGGTTTGAAGAAACTTCTTTTACAATCCCAGCGTTTATTCCTATTAATTCCTCACGCGTCATTCCCGGTTTACGCGGAATTCCACTGGTAATTACTGCCACATCACTGCCTGCAGTTTTAGAATAATCGTTTGTAGTTCCTGTAATTTTAGTATCAAAACCGTTTAACGTTGCGGTTTGCATTAAATCCATTGCTTTACCTTCGGCTACTCCTTCTTTAATATCGAGTAAAACCACTTCTGAAGCAAAATCTTTAATAGCAACATATTCTGCACAACTGGCGCCCACGGCACCTGCTCCTACTATAGTAACTTTCATCTTATATTATATTTAAATCGATTAATATTTGATCTCAAAAATACGAATATTGATATAGTATTACTATAAGATATGGTTAAAACTATGGGGGTTATATTCTAAAATGCAAGCCGGCATTAAGATGGAAAAACTTACCTGCGGTTGCCATGGTACTAATTTTAAAACGGTCGAAATAAAAATTGAAACCTAAATCGGCTTTAAATTGCGCCTGACTTTGATCTAGACCACCAAGAGCGCTATTAATTTGTCCCAATACAGGTCCACTGCCTCCCATGGCGTAATGAAAATTAGAATTAGTGGCTCCTAAAGCTCCAAAAACTTCAAAACTATCGCCGTACAATTTAGATCCCATAACTGATGCCATCCATAAATTAGCATTGACATCTATAAGATTAAGATTAGCCACATTTGGAATATCAATTGCAGGGAATTCGTATTCTACATTAAATTTATTATAAGCAATAATAGCTGCAGCCTGAAAATCCTCTTCCTGATTAAAGCGGAAGTATTGCGAGAAATTATGTTTTATAGCCGCACCATAGGTAGTAAAAGCCACTCCATCCACGGTTAACTGTGGGAGAAACCTTGCAGCGAATTCAGTTTCATGAGGTAAACCGACACTTGCCTGAACAAATGGGTATGCCACCATACTTTTATTCACCCCTTCCAATGCTTGAAATTCAAAGGATTGTCCCAAAACATTTCCTTCAAAATAAACATCGGTTTCCCCACCAAACGCGGTAGGAATAACTGCATTACTTTCATCCCCACGAAGACTCAATATTGCAGACCCATCCTCATGTACATTTTGAAGTTCATTATTGGAAATAGTAAAAGTTTGTCGGTTAGAAGGCACAAATAAAGCGTTTCCATGAAAAGAAACTTCGACCTTCCACGGTTTTATCGCCGTAGCAGAAGTAAACCAGCCGGCTCCGGCTTGATAAGATGCACCTTCGGCCGCAGGAGTAGCAAATTCGTCTGCTATAAATAGCATTTCATTAACGAACCGATTTACATCTTCCTGGGCAAAGGAATTAACGGAAAACAATAAAAATAGAATGAGGTATTTAGCTTTAAATTTCAAAATAAGTAGGTGTTAAGTTATGGGGTAAAAATAGCAAAAAAAGTATTCGAATAATAATGTTAGTATAATGATCGGGTAGAAAGGTAAGGATTATTTCCCTACCTGTCCTCCCACACCACCCAGCATACGGTTCCGTACTGGGCGGTTCCCTAATTTACGTTCTAA
>NZ_FUZC01000025.1 GCF_900168115.1 Salegentibacter salinarum | reverse complement strand
TACAGGCTAAGGAAGGCTCAAAGAGCCGTAAGTAGAAAGAAAAAAGGAAGCAATAATAGAAAGAAAGCAGTTCAAAAATTAGCAAGAGCACATCAAAAAGTTAAGAATGCGAGAAAAGATTTCCACCATAAATTAAGTACTCAGTTAATCCGTGAGAACCAAACGATAATAACTGAGAATCTGCAAATTAAAAATATGGTCAAGAATCATAAATTAGCTAAATCTATATCAGATGCTGGATGGTATCAGTTCATACAGATGCTGGAATATAAATCTAAATGGTATGGCAGGGAATTAATTAAAGTCGTTCCTAATCACACCAGCCAAGATTGCTCAGTCTGTGGCTGGCGTAATAAAGAGCTTGAGTTGAAAGACAGGTCATGGACTTGCATCAATGGGCATACTCTTGAAAGAGATTTAAATGCAGCAATAAATATAAGAAATAAGGGTGTAGGGCATACACCATCAGCTTGGGAGATATACAGCGACATTGGTCGAGTAGCCCAAGAATCCCACCTGATTTAGCAGTGGGAGTGTCAATGTCAAATCATTATCGCGTGGGTAAATCAATTAAAGTTTTCACCTATCTTATAAGATGAAAATTGTGAATATCTATTAGCTAAATTGGATGGCTGACGCTTTTTAAATCCTATTTTTGGAGCCCTAAAAAAATATAGATTATGAGTGTAACTTGGTTTGAATGTAAGGTGAAATACAAAAAAACACACGAAACCGGAGAACAGAAAATGACCACAGATACCTATCTTTTAGATGCGGTATCGTATACCGAAGCCGAGGCAAGAATTAGCGAAGAGATGACTGCCTACACCAGTGAGGATTTTAGAATCATGAATATTAAAGTCGCTAATTTTTCTGAAGTTCATCCTTTCGAAAATTCCGACAGGTGGTTTAAATCCAAGGTTTCTCTTGTGGCTTTAGATGAAGAAAGCGGAAAGGAAAAAAAGACCAACATTTACCTGTTAGTTCAGGCGAATGATGTAAAAGAAGCTTTTGAAAATACTACAAAAGCAATGGAAGAGACGATGGGAGACTACTCCATCCCGTCTATAACTGAATCTCCAATTTTAGACGTATTCCCATATTTTACCGGGGAAGAAAAACAACTGGAAAAATTTAATCTGCTTGATGCTGATGAGCCTTCAGAGGCTGAAACTGAAGAAGAAGCAGAAGAAGTAGTATAGTTTATATCAAAATACAAAGAGACTGGCTTAAAAGTAAATATCAGACCTATCGGTTTAAGGCTCTAAACTGTTTTTCCTGTCAACATCTTAGATTCCAAAACCAGTTCAGAATGACGAATTGAAACCTTTTAAGCCAGTCTCTTTGTTAAGTTTTATTCAGAGAATCTTCAATTTTAATAAGACCTAGTTTTTAAATTTCTTCCAGATTATAATTCCGAGTTTTATAAGTCCAAAAACTACAAATCCAACAACCAGTCCGGTTAGAAATTCTACGATAATTCCAGGAATATTTTCAAATAAACCGTGGAAAAAATCGAGGTTGTGCACAAAGATTCCTCCCGAAACCAAAAGCAAAGCTATGGTACCTATAATCGATAAACTTTTAATGACCTTTGGAAGGGCACTTACCAGAAACCGACCAATTTTATCGGAAAAACTATTTTCTTCTTCGTTTAAATTTATAAGTTTCGCACCAAATTCATCCATTCTTACAATTAACGCCACAATGCCATAAACTCCAACAGTCGCAATTATAGCAATAAGTGTAACTACGAGAATCTGAGTAAGCAGGGGCTCCTGCCCTACCGTTCCCAATGCTATAATTACAATTTCAACCGAAAGTATAAAGTCAGTAAGAATTGCCGATTTTATTTTCTCCTTTTCCCGGCTTAAAACTTCTTCTTCTGAAAGTTCTTCGAGTTTTGGCTTTTCCTTTTTATGTAAATGCGGAAATAAGTATTCATGAACCTTTTCAGCACCTTCGTAAGCCAGGTAGAGTCCGCCAATAATCAGGATCACGGTAATAGCTGATGGAAGAAAACCACTTAGCAAAAATGCCGCCGGCAAAATAATAAGCTTATTTAGAAATGAACCTTTTGTAATTGCCCACAATACCGGTAATTCTCTGGCAGACATAAAGCCTGATGCTTTTTCTGCATTCACGGCAAGATCGTCGCCTAATAGACCTGCTGTCTTTTTTCCGGCCACTTTTCCCATCACCGCTACATCGTCCATTAAAGCTGCAATATCATCTAATAAGGCAAAAAATCCTGAAGCCATAATTATTTAATTTAATGCGGAAAGGTAAGTGTATTTAGGAAATTGAAATCTAAAAATTATTGTAATACTTCTACAATTTCAAATCTCTAAGAAAAAACTTAAATTGATTTCACCTCTATTTAAAAATATTCTAAATAAAATTTGTGCTTTAAAAGAGAAGATTTTACTTTCGCTTTAATATTTATTTAGACCTATTCTACATAGATAGAAAATTAACAACTTTTGTCCGGCGCTGACCGGGTTCTTAAAATTCTGGTAATGGAAAAAAATAAACCGGGGAAAAAATTCAGAAAATACATTAGAACCCTGCATTTATATCTTGGCCTGGCTACAGGTTTAGTTGTTTTTATAGTTTCTATTACCGGTTGCCTTTGGGTATTTCAGGAAGAAATTACCGCCTTAACTTCTAAAGTACCAGAAGTTGTTCCACAAACCAATCCGGAAATATATCCATTAGAAGCCAAAAATATTGCGCAAAGCGTATTTCCCGAAAAATATATTCACGGCACTTTATACGGAGGCGGCAAAAAACCTATTGAAGTCATATTTTATGAAGAAGAACCGGAATTTTACCAGTCGGTATTTCTTCATCCCTGGACGGGAGAAATTCTTCATACAGAAGATCATCTAACAGGATTTTTTCATTTTGTTTTAGATGGGCATATGCATTTGTGGTTACCCAAAGAATTAGGAAGCGAAATTGTAGCCTGGAGTACTTTTATTTTCTTCCTTATGCTGGTTTCGGGTATTATTCTCTGGTGGCCTAAAAACAAAAAAGTTAGAAAACAACGTACCTGGTTTAAATGGAAACCGAGCACAAAATGGAAACGTAAAAATTATGACCTGCATCAAATTATTGGTTTCTATGCCAGTTTTATAGCTGTTATTTTCATCTTTACCGGCCTGGTCATGACTTTTGAAACTTTCGCAAAAGTATTTTATAATGGTATTGGGGGTGAAAAAGAAGTGGTTTTCGCGGTTCCAGAAAATCCAAGCGGAAGCTTCAAAAATTCACCGAAAAAAAATGAGCCTATTAGAGAACTAATGCCTTTTCTAAAGGAAAAATTTCCTGATGCTAAAGACTTTGAAATTCATTATCCACACGATGAAAATCATAGTATTTATGTAGAAGTTAGCAATAGTGACGGAATTTATTACGATTCAGATTATAGATTTTACGACCAGAATGATCTCTCTGAAGTTCCGTCTAAAACCATTTACGCAGTCTATGAAGAAGCCGGGGTAGCCGAGAAAATATTAAGGATGAACTACGATATTCACGTGGGTGCAATCGCCGGTTTACCGGGTAAAACTCTGGCCTTTTTAATTAGCTTATTATGTAGCTCCCTGCCGGTAACAGGCTTCCTTTTATGGTATGGTAGAAAAGTGAAAGCAAAAGCTCCCCAGCGGCAGGAAAAACAGGTTTTAGCTACTTCAAATTAATAATTGACAATTGCTTTATGCAGGAACCGGTTTCCAGAACAACCTCAACTTTTAGCAAAAATGTCTTCCCAGGTATAGTTTTCGCTTCTAAATAATCCTTCCACTATATTCCTGCGTTTTTGTAGCTCTTTTTCGTCTTCCTTAGAATTTAATGAAGGAAAATTATAAGAGTCACCCGCGTTATCTCCTATTAATAAATTTGAAGCGAAATTATTTTCCATATCTTCTAAGAAATCAGACAAAGAAGAGCGCAGTATATTTAATTCCTCCCTGTATTTATTTTCTTCTTCGGAATAAAGAAGAATACTAAGTGCTTCATCTAACCTTGCAATATTAATACTGAAACTGTCCCTTTTCTTACTTTGCCTGTAAAAATGAACCACAGGATATGCGTAGTGATTCACAGAATGTTTATCTATTAAAGTTCGGAGTTCTGAGATTTGTTGATAACTGAAGGAAGAATCAAAATTTAATATATTATTTGCTATTTCCTGTGGGCTTTTTCCAAGATGATAAATACTTTTAGAGAGGGTTCTTTTGTTTACCAGTGCCGATGAAACCGAAAGGAAATAGGTCATTGAACTGGTAAAGAAAATAAAGCCGAAGAAAGAAAAAGCTCCGGTTAGCAATTCAAATATTGCGGTTGTTGGTTCGAAATTTCCCATTCCCAGGGTGGAGAGCGTATAACTTGTAAAATAAAGACGCTCCCAAAAATTTGCTGCTTTACCACTGCTATTGGTGATAGCTTCGGGATTTGAAGAGAAAACCAAAAACAGACCACCCCATATTAGGAGAAGCCAGAAAAATAGGATCATAAGATTCACAAACAAACCATTATAATTGTATGTTTTTCTACCAAAAATCTTCACACAAAACTGAATGATCTTATCAGATAGAATAGAAATATTCCTAGAGACGAACCCGGTACCACTTCCCGAAAGCGTGGTAAAAAAAAAGTCGTGAATTGCTATAAGTAACAAGACAATTCCGATAAATAGTAATATTCCAGACATCTTTTGTTTTTTTAATTTTTCCTTTAGACTTCTAAAGGTAAAAACAATTTGATTAATCTTTCCTATAAATTAAAATCTGTGGCAGCGCCGGACATTGATTAGTATCTAAGCTTTATTTTTATGAAAATTTTAAAAAAGACCCGCTTAATAAGCTATATCTTAGATACTCATGGATAATCTATGAGCATAATTATGAAATATACAAGAAAGTACTGGTTGCTTCCCCTACTGTTTTTTGTTTTTACCTCCTGTATTGATAAAAAACAGGAACAAAGCGTAGAAGTTAAAACCGAAGAAGAAGTTAAAGAAAAGAAAGAAGTAATACCTGATATTGCCGACAGCAGTTTTAAAGACGGGATGACAGGTACTGTTTATCATTATTATTTAAAAGTACGAACCGCTTTATTTAACGATGACCTGGAAGCTTCTAAAGATGCTTCCCAAAATATTGCAAACAGTTTTGATGAGGATTTTGCCGAATTAAAATCTCTTTCGGAAGAAATGGCGAAAGCTGAAGATATTGAAAAGTTAAGAAGTACTTTTTCTGATTTTTCTGTTGAAGTTGAATCCCTATTTAAGCAAAACCTTTCTGAAGGAACAATTTACAAACAACACTGCCCAATGGCTTTTAATAATAAAGGAGCATTCTGGTTTGCGGAAGTGGAGGAAATTAAAAATCCTTATAAAGGTGAAGAAATGCCGAAATGTGGTAGTGTAAAAGAAACAATCAAACCAAAAAAATAAATTATGCAAGGAAATTATGCAAAATTTGGATTAATGATGTTGGTCTCATTCATAGTAATGTACGGCATTATGTTCTTAAATGCTGATAAGTTTGAATATGTGATGTTAAGCACGATGCGAACGTATATGACACTTTTAATGATAACAGCTATGGCGGTTATTATGCTGTTATTTATGTTGGGGATGTATAAGAATAAAACCCTTAATGCAATTATATTAGTAGTTTCTTTAGTTGGTTTTGGTTCTGTTTATTATATGATGCGTACACAAACCGGAATTTCAGACGTTCAATATATGAAAGGGATGATTCCCCACCATGCTTCGGCAATTTTAACCAGCCAGGAAGCCGATTTAAAAGATCCCGAAACCAAAGAACTTGCTAAAGAAATTATTGCTGCTCAAAAAAGAGAAATCGCTCAAATGAAAAAAATAATTTATCGGCTGGAAAACGAGGAAAAATGATCCGAAGAAAATAACTTTATTAAGGATTGAAAAAAGATTTAGCCAACCAGGTTTACTCCTATTATTTGGGTCTTCTATTTTCTACAGAAATTAGTTTCGAACCACAGACTTTAAATTCTTTTTGATGAAAAAACTTGCTGTATAGACAAGCAGGATTTTTTTTATACTTAAGTTCTACTTAAATCTCCTTCAAAGCCAAAAAATGATCTATCGATTGCTAAATCAATATCTTCTGAAAACCTTTAAATTATACTCCACGCCTTGCTTAATGAAGCTCCACCCTTAAATAACAAATAGTTTTTTAATTCAGTGCTAAAAATTGCTCGCAAAGCAATCATTACCCATAGATCTTTTTCGATAGCCACAGGGAGTAGACTTTTTTCGAACTAACTTTATCTATATTTAGTTTTCGATCCTTGTTCAACTCATTCCCACTACATTTTCGCAAAAGCTTCATTCCGGGAAAGCGCTTCTCTACAAAGGTCTTGCACACCATCGAAGAAAATTGCGACCTCCATTACGCTATCCCGATGAAAAATCGGATCGCTCCACTCCAGATGGAAATTTTTCGATGAAGTTCACAAGATTGGATTTAAGATCATAGTTTTTCTTTCCCACAAAAGTTATGGTGTTTCCTTAACCATATGAAAACATCCTCCTAACGTCCTCCCCTTTTTGAGATGCAAAAAACAACATTCTTTTCTGGACAGCGGCATAAAGCCGCTTCGGCCTAGCCTACTCTTTTTATATGCCTTACCTAGCCAGGATGTTGTAAAACAAAAGCATTAAAAAAGGGAATGCGAAGGAGCTGAAAGAAGTAAATGAAATGAAAGATCAAAAACTATTATATTTCTCTGCGTTTTTTTCTTTTTATTTCTTTTCTACGTAAAAAAAGGAAAATGCTCCAGATAAAAAAAGTAAATTAATTATATGAATTCTATCTGTCTATCTTGGTACTGTCACCAATAAATTTTTCTATTAAATTATAAGTAAAGGGAAGTTGAAATTCCAATCGGGAAAAAATATCCTCCGAGATACTTCTTCTGCTAAAGGGCACGACTTTTACGTATTCCTGAATTTCTCCTTCAGACCGTCCGTATTTATACTCATAAGGAAAATTTCCTTTTTCATTGGTTATAATATTTGGATTATCCTGATTGGGAACACTTATGTAAAATTCACTGTTATGTATATTACCGTTTTCATTGAAAAGCTTTTCCCCCTTCAAATGCTGAAACAATTCCAGGGCCGTATTTACTGCAGGATCAATAAGGTCAATGTCTTTAGCCATAAACTGGCGGTAACGGTAGCTCCCATCTTCTTCCTGATAGTTATACAATTCTTTTAATACAAGATCAATTTCCCTGGTTAAATAAGGATAATGAGTACAGCCAAGAATAATAGATTTTAAAGGTTGTTGCACATTTGCTTTTCTGATTTTTTCCAGTAAGGAAACAAGGTGATAGCGCACATAATTCTCAGCATCGTTAATCTGCAAAATACTACAATCATCGCTACCCTGGGAATCGCAAAGCATTTTGAAGTCCTCGTAATCGAAGTTGTAAATATCCATAAGGGCTTTATCAATCCTTAAATTACCCTTTAAGTTTGGGCCCTTATAATTTTCTCGTGGCTTGGTTAAATCTTTGTCATAATAATCGGAATCTTCATCCACCGCTTCAGCGATGCCTACCCCTCCCTGCTGAAATACTTCAATATTACTAGTGTACTCCAGTTTGTTTTTTTGCTCATTGATGGTGTTGACATACCCCTTGGAAGAAACAGTTCCGGCTGTAGCCATTACGGCTATGGTAGCATCTTCATCGAGAGCGAGCTTTTCCAGGGCACCCCGAACCCCAGCATCAATAACACCAATTACCTTAATGTCTAATTCAGCATGTTTCAAAAAAGTCTCAATATTCTCTTTGCCATAAGCCGTAGCCGTATTACAAGCAATAACCAGAGCCTTGATAGGCAATTTATCGGTTTTGAAGGTTTGGGCTTCAGAAGAAGGATAATACTTGTTACCAAGAATAAACTGTACATCTTTAAGAATGTGCTCCAGTAGTAGCTCATCTTTATTTTCTGCTGAATAATTACCATAGGGCATATTGGCCTGGTCGGCCAGGTAAATGAATTCCTCCATTATAAAATCGATTTCTCCATCTGCACCTGGATCCAGGGATTCATTGTTAAAACCATCAAAATTAACGATGGCATCCAGGACGGTTAAACCACCAATCCCGGAATCAAATACACCTATCGGTAGTTTTTTTTCTCCTTCAGGATAATCTTTTGTATTGATATAATAAAAGCTATCCTTATCCTTTAATATACTATTTGTGATGGCTTCCTGCCCCCAAAGGATGCTGGGCAGGAAAACTATCAATATGAATTTGTATAATCTCATGATATTAAGGTTTTGTAGTTTGTGAGGTTAAGAGTTTTCCGGAAGCAGCTTCTGTGAGTTTATTATCTTCCAGGCTTATCTGCCCATTAATAATGACAGTTTCAATACCTTGTGGATACTGATGAGGCTCTTCAAAAGTGGCCATATCTTTAATTTTTTCGGAATCAAAGATCACCAGATCCGCTATGCAACCCTCCAATATTCTACCACGGTTATTGAGTCCAAGGAGATCAGCCGGCATCGAAGTCATTTTCTTTATAGCTTCAGATAGACTTAGCACCCTCTTATCTCTGGCATAAACACCTAAAACCCTTGGGAAGCTTCCGTATGACCGGGGGTGTGGATGATTTTTTCCCGGTTGGGATAATTTCCCATCTGAAGCTATCATAGTTTTAGCGTGTTTCATGATTCGGTTTACGTCATCTCCATGCATCACATGGTAGATCATTTGTGCCCCACCGTTTTTTTGGGCTTCGATGATTAAGTTTACAGCATTGACGGGAGTAGACTCCAGACCCTCCATTTCCAGCCAATCTTCCATGGTTTTTCCCTGCAATTCCGGTTTCCAGTCGAATTTTCTGAATTGTAAACGTTCCAATTCGTCCCCAACCCGAACATGGATTATATTATAAAGAATTCCTTTTTCTATACTGTCTCTTAGGGTTTTATCCTCAAGCCGTTTTTTAAACCTATCACTTCCTCCTGCTAGCGCCCAGGATGGGATTAATGCAGATATCCCTGTAGAACTTGCTGTATATGGATATTGATCTAATCTCACATCTAATCCAGCGGCATTTGCAGAATCGACCATTTTTAGAGTTCTATCACTAGCACCCCACATCCCGGCACCCAGCGCTTTATGGTGACTGAGTACTACCGTAATATCGGCCTTTTCAGCTATTTCAATTGTTTCTGAGACAGCTTCGATCAAGCCCAAGCTTTCATCACGAATATGGGAGGAATAAAAACCTCCATGAGCTGCTGCAACTTTGGCAAGAGCAATTACCTCTTCGGTTTCAGAATAGGTACCTGGCACATAGGTTAGCCCGGTACTTAAACCAAAGGCTCCGTGATTCATTGCTTGAGCCACCAGTTCCTGCATTTCCAATAATTCTTCTTCGCTTGGATGGCGGTTCTCTGTTCCCAAAACCCTCTCACGAACCGAATTATGACCTACCTGGTATCCCACATTAACACCTAACTTTAGCTCTCTTACTTGGTCAAGATAGGCGGGGAAATCCTCGGGTCCACCTCCGTCCGCACCACCAATGAGAAGGCTTACGCCCTGGCGCATGGCACTTTCAGCAGCAGGTAACTCCCTGATGTTTTCTATATGCGCATGAGTGTCTATAAAACCGGGAGCCACAGCTTTAAAATTAGCATTAATGCTCCTAGCCGCAGTTTTATCTTTAAGGTCTCCAATAGTTACAATTTTATCCAGTATTATGGCAATATCCTGTACCCTTGGTTCATCTCCTAATCCATTATAAACAGTAGCATTCCTTATAATGAGGTCATAATCCTGCGCTTTAGTATACTGCCCAAGGAGGAGCAGGAAGCTGAGGGGAATTATTAATCTGAATTTCATATTGCTCAATTCTATATGTTAGTTTGAGTTTGTAATAAAAAAACTTAGGTTCTTTGCAAGACTTGCCTTTTGAGGCTCATCAATTTCCCGGTATTCCTTTTCCAGATCTGCTAAAGCCTCAAGAGAGATCTCGGCTTCGTCTGCAATACTTTCATACCAGGAATACAGGTTTTCTTTATTTAAATTACAGATCTCTTTTTGTAAAAGATGTTCAATTTTTTGCTTAGGCACCTCCAGAGTTTGTCCCTTTAAATAACCTTCAACCTGCTTCCGAATCTCTTTTAGGTAAGCGGTATTATACCTGTTATTTAATACAACGATCAAACTCTTATCATCGATATATCTTTTAATAGAAGTGAGATTTCCTGCCCAACTTCCAGTGTGATAAACTACCTTCCCCAGACTATTATCATTGTAAATATGCCATCCAAATCCGTAATCGGAGCTGTCTTTTTCTGGCTTATAAACCTGGAAGATTTTATCCTTGCTTTTTTCGCTGAATATTGCATTGGTATTTAATATACTATCCCATTTAACAAGATCATTTATACTTGAAGATAATCTGCCCGGGCCTAATCTGCCGCTTAAAAAAGTATAGTAATTTTTCCCCGGAAGGTTCTCCGGCTTGGTATATTCACAGGTTTTAGGGTTCAGCATATACGCGGGAGCATAATTTTTCATTCTCCAGATCGTGTCCCGTTCGTAGAAAGCGCTTGATTCCATCTCTGTCGGCCGAAAGATATTTTTTTCCAGAAACTCATCCAGTGTCTCACCGCTAAGTCTTGCGACTATTTCTGCAAGTACCACATATCCCGAGTTAGAGTAGCTATATTTCTCCCCGGGAGCACTTTCCAGATCAGGTTTCTCAGATTTAAAATAGGAAATTATGTCTTTATTGTATGCAACCTTTGTAGTGTCCCAGTTTTTTCTAAAATGGGTAGCATAATTTACCAGTCCTGAAGTATGAGTTAGCAGATGTTTTATGGTGATTTCAGAGTATGGAAAGTCATCTAAATAATCCTGAACTTTGTCTTCAATATTTAATTTACCCTGTTGTTCTAATAAAACTATTGCTGCTGCTGTAAATTGTTTGGAAACGGAGGCTACCTCCATAGGAGTATTAGCTTTAAAATCCTTATCAAACTGAAAATTTGCTTTACCGTATCCTTTTTTCAACAGAATTTCGCCATTCTTCTTTACAGCTACAGCACCATTAAACATCTCTTTTTCCTCAAGTTCCTGAAAAAATCTATCCAACGTCTTATCAGTAGTAATTTCATCTGAATTCTGTGAAACGGGCCTTGGTTTGGTTCCGCAAGAGAGAATCCCTAACAAGCCTAAGAGAAGCATTAAAGATAATAGGTTTCTAGTCATTGTTGAGTTGCTTGATTAATAATTATAAAATCTAAATGCGGAAAAACATAATGCCTTCACGCGATTTAGATTAAAATACCTATTGAATTATGGCTAATTCATTAGAAACCGGGATTTTGCGGCCCTATCTGGGGATTGGCATTTAATTCACTTAATGGAATTGGCAATATGAATTTCTCATTGGGATACGAAGCTTCAATTACATTTCCTTCTCCCTGATCTATACTTACTCCTTTTTTATTCCTGTTTAAATCAAATAGTCTATGGCCTTCAAAGGCAAGTTCCTTTCTTCTTTCTAGTAGGATTCTATCAATTAATTCATTCCCGACTTCAGCAATTTCCTCAGCACCTGGATTTGCTCTGCTCATAACTACCTGTAAATCCTGTTGTGCAAGCTCGTTTTGCCCGGTCTTTGCATAAGCTTCAGCTCTTATCAGATACTGCTCTGCTAGTCTCAAAATCTTAATATTATCATCGTGCAAAGTTCCATTAGGGAATTTATTAACGAAATAAGCTTCCTCTTCAGCTCCTGGTTTAGAACCTTCTAAAATGGCTTGTAGGCGAACATCATTTTCATCATAAGTAGCAACAAGATCCTCTGTAACCAGGGCATCTGCATATCCAGTCACGTCAAAAAAATGTCCCAAACCATTGGTTCCGGCATTATCTGCTATAGTATTAATTACTTCCATAAGGGTTTCTTCATTGAAATCCAACGACCATAGCTCCATATACCTTTCATTTGGAATGAGTGAAAAAACATTACTTTCAATAACATTTGTACTATAAGTTATAGCCTTCTCGTTTTCTTCTTCATACAAGGCCACTCTTGCGGCTAAGGCGTATGCCGCATTCAAGGAAAACCTGCCGTCCTGATTGGCTTCAGTCATAAATGAAACCGCTGTACTGAGATCTGAGTTTATATGCTGGTAAACTTCATTTACCGAATTTCTGGAAGGGGAAACTTCATTTTCATTAATTTCGATGATTAGAGGTATACCAGGGTGGCTAGCACCTGCAGTAAAATTATAAGGTTGTGCAAATAAACGTACGAGGTCAAAATGAGCCAAACTTCTTAAAGCGTAAGCTTCTCCAAGTAATTGCTTTATTTGAGCTTCCTGACCGGGAAATTGTTCGAGTAAATTTTCGCCTCCCTCAATTACCCGTGTCGCATTTACCGCCACTTCATATATTGAATTCCAGGTACTTTCTACATAAGAATCCTCTTCACTTACGACGAAATTATTAAAATCAAGATATCTCCCCGTATTTCTCAAACTTAGGTACAGATTATCAGCCATAAGTTCAGGCATAACATATACATTCCTTCCATAGTACCCATTGCTTTGTAAATTACTATATACACCATTTACCGCAGTTTGAAGGGTACTAAGATCTACTACTGCATTTTCTGCAGCTACATTTTGTTCCGGATCTATTTCAAGGAAATCCTCGCTACAAGAGATGGATAAAAAAGTCCAGAAACTAACTAATATAAATTTTATACTTTTTTTCATTGTGCTTATTTTTAAAATGAAAGATCTAGTCCAACTAAAAGCTGTCTTGAAATAGGAATTCTGAGATCAGATTGACCTGTAATTCCAACTTCTGGATCCATTTCTATTTTATCGTCTTTCACCCAGGTTAAAAGATTATTCCCTTTCAGATATAACCTAAGATTATTTACTCTTATTCGCTCTATTAAACTTTCAGGCAGATTGTAAGATAGGGTGACATCCCGTAGTCTTAAATAAGTACCATCATACAGAAATCTTGTGGAATGTTGACTTGAAAGTCCTGATTGGGAATTACCCCAAACCACTTTAGGTACATCAGTGATATCACCAGGGTTTTGCCACCTGTTCTCATAGATATTCTGTGTCATATTACCTCTATCATTAAGCCTTGCACTCCCGTCACTGTTTGTATACCTACCCCAATAATCGTAAACTTTATTTCCATAGTTTAGGTAAAGCATGAAAGAAAAGCTTAAGTTCTTATAAGTTAACGTGTTCGTTAATCCGGAATAAAAATCAGGTAATGCGCTACCTTGTTTATAAGGTTCCGCTTCACTATACTGATTGGTTGTATTGGTTTCACTGCCATCGGTATACCATAAAGCATCACCATTTTCCGGATCTGCCCCTGCAAAACCAGGCATAAAGAAAGTATAAAAGTCCTCTCCTACTTCTCTTTTATAATATCCGTCAACTATTGCTTCGTCATCTTGGAGTTTAGTGATCTCATTCTCGTTAGAAGTAAAATTGAAATTACTAGTCCACGAAAAACCATCAGGATTATCAATATTTACAGTATTAAGTGCGAACTCCCAACCCGAATTTTTCATTTCACCAATGTTTGCCAGAAAATTTGTTATTCCGTTTGTTGCCGATATAGGAACTCGAAATAAAAGATCTGTAGTTGTCCTATTATAATATTCAATTGTTCCAGTTATAAGATGATTAAAATTAAAGTCCAATCCAACATTGAAAGGTTTATTCTTTTCCCAGGTTAAACCAGGGTTTGATTGCTGACTATATACATATCCTGGTTGACCATTATAATCGGCTCCTGTGGAATATAAACCTCGGGAGGCAAAATCCCCAATTTCCTGGTTACCATTGACTCCATAACTTGAACGTAATTTTAATTCTTTTACAACTTCTGCATTCTCCATGAAATCTTCAGCAGCAATATTCCAGGCCCCTCCAACAGACCAAAAATTAGCATACCTAACATCGGAACCAAAACGAGAAGAACCATCCCTACGGCCGGTCGCATTCAAATAATATTTATTTCCAAACGCATAACTGGCATTAATAAAATAGGAGGAAATCGAGGATGCTGTTCTACTATTTGTTGCATTGAGAAAAACAGACGCATTGTCTAAAGTTGTCAAGCCAGGTGCTCCATAATTACTGACATAAGCATAAACCGAACTTCGTTCAATTTTCTGAGCTTCTTGTCCTAAAGTAAAATCCAGATTATTATCATCATTAATCCTCCAGTTGTACTTCAATAGGTTAGTGATATTATAATTAATTATTTTATTGTTATAGGCTCGCCCCCTACCACCGTCATTTCTACCCTCTCCAAAAACAGGATTATCAAAACGGAATTCATCGGCTAAATTGAAATCAACATTTCCTTTTGTTTGAAAACTCAAGTTTTCTGTAAAATCATAAGTTAAACTAAGATTCCCCAGAATTCCATAAATTTTGGTTTCACGGATATTTTCTTCTACGAGTCCTACTGGATTATAAGTAAGAAGAATATCAGTATTATAACTACCATCCTCATTATAGACCGGTTCCCAGGGCACTACCCGGGCCAATGCCCTTACTGGGTTATGAGCACTACCGGCGTCGCTATTGGTGTTTAATTTCTGATTGTTTGCAGCAACCCCAAAATCAATTTTAAGTTTGTCGGTTGCCTGATGATTTACATTTAATCGTGCATTCAGTTTATTATAACCAATCCCTATTATTACCCCTTCCTGTTCATACAAGCCTAATGATGCGAAAAATTGTGTTTTTTCTGAACCTCCATTTGCGCTAATATTATACTGTTCATAATTTCCAGTCCGGGTAATTACATCTACCCAGTCAGTATCAATGGTTCGATCTACATTACTGTAAATATAATCTTCAGCTTCCTGTTGAGTGTCCCCGGCATTTACCCTGCTTTCAATTAGTAATTCCAGATGCTGAGCGGTGTTGAGCGGTTTATTCCGATCTGGTATGAGCATTTGACTAACTCCACGCTGAGCACTTACATCAAAGGTTGTTTTCCCTTCTTTTCCCTGCTTTGTAGTAATTAGAATAACCCCGTTTGCACCTCTTGATCCATAGATAGAGGTTGCAGACGCATCTTTTAATACCGTTATGTTTTCAATATCCTTTGGGTTAATTCCCGCAATAGTATTAGAACTGGTAGCGATTTGAGAGATATTGCCTGAAATCACGGGAATCCCATCTACAACATATAAGGGATCAGAACTTGCATTAATAGACCCGATTCCCCTGATCCTAATATTTGGAGCTGCACCTGGTTGACCGCTCTCGGTTGACATTTGCAACCCGGCTACGTTACCTTGAAGGCTTTCTTGAAATGAAGCCAAGGGAGATTCGTCAATTTTACTAACATCTACATCAACTGCAGCTCCTGTAAATGATGCCCGACTTTGTTTTCCATATGCAACTACTAATACTTCACTTAGCTGATCCGCATCTTGCAGCATCACTACTTCTATTGGGGATTCCAGGTCAGTGATACGATAGGTGAGTGATTCCATTCCGACATAACTAAATTCCAACACATCCCCCTCCCCGGCTTCGATACTAAAAACGCCATCAAAATCAGTTTGCGTTCCTGTATTGGTATTTTGAATTATTACATTAACTCCTGGCAAAGGAAGCCCATTGTCATCCATTACTTTTCCTTTCACTACCTGCTGGAAACCGGAAGGATCTATAAGACGCTGTGCGGATAATGACCTACCTGAAGGATGGTTTGATTTATATTCAGAGGTCTCGGAAAAATCATCCCTATACAAGACGATATTATTATTAATAATTTTAAAATTAATGTTCGTTGATTTTAAAATTTGGGACATCACTTCCTGAACATTCTCACTGGAAAAGCGGATATTAATTTTCACCTTCTCATTAACCAACTTATTGTTATAGAAAAAATTATAATCGGTTTGTTCTTCAAGATCATACAAGATAGCTCTCAATTCTGTATCCTGATAATTCAACTCAATGTTTTGCCCGTATACCGTTAAGCTGGAAGCCGATATTTTAACAATCGTAAGGCATAATATTAAGGAATAGATCTTCATAATTCTGATTAATTTTTTTGAAAAATCATCGCTATTACAGCTAGGCAGAGGGCCATTCAACTTTTTTTTCATAGTTTTGAAGGTTTAGTTATTATTCTGGTTCATTCAAAAAGAAACAATGCTAAACAGTAAGGGGAGTGTTGTCGCACTTCCCTTACCTTTTTTAATTGTTCTTACTTAATATAAAGGTCTTTTGTTTTTCATTTAAGTGATATTTTATAGGAGAAGAAGCTTCTAATAACTCCAAGACTTCTTCTATATCTGTTTTACGCTTTACTTTTCCTGAGAATGTATAAGTGCTAATTACACTATCTTTAATTTTAATTTCAACATCATACCAGCGTTCCAGACTATTCAGTACATTCTGTATAGGCTCATTATCAAATATGAGAACCCCATCCTTCCAGGAAGTGATATTAAATGTTGAAACTTTCTCAATATTTATTCTATCTTCAACTTTATCAAATGTTGCTTTTTGATTCGGGAATAAGGCTATCCCCGACTTTTTTCTATTATTTTGTAATAACTCCACCTTTCCGCTCACTAGCGTAGTTTCAATTGTTTGATCAGTTTTATATGATTTGACATTGAAACTGGTACCTAACACTCTAACCTTCAAGTCACTTGAGGTGCTCACTACAAAAGGCCTGGCTTCATCTCTCTCGACTTCAAAAAATGCTTCCCCCTCTAGATAAACCTCGCGATTTGATTTATTAAAATCGTCAGCTATTTCTATAATACTACCTGAATTTAAAGAAACTTTACTGCCATCAGGAAGGGTGATTTCTTCCATAAGACTGGGTTGGGCTTCATAGACAGCTAAGGGAGTAGTAGATGATAAATCTGCTTTAGTTAAAAACCATCCACCACCTGCCAAAAGCGCAAGTACAATAACCGAAGCCACTTTAAAGAAAATTCTTTGATTGTGACCTTGTTGTTTCCTAACAAGGAATCTATCAAATTCCTTATCGATATCAATATGATGATCAACCTGGAACTTACTTACATAATCAGCCTTTACTCGGTTATAATACCGGCGATTTTCAGGTGAGGTCTTTACCCAATCTATGACAGATTGTTGAAACCTCTTGTTTCCTGAACCCTTTATAAACTGTATTAAATCTTCTTTTCTCATAACCCTTATATAAATAAGACGATACAGAACAAGGTTACCCCTATTCCATATTTTCTTTTTTTTAAGATATTTTTTTATTTTTTTTAGAAAAGCCCCATATATTCTTGGAGTTCCCTTCGGAATAATCGCAAAGCTTTAGCGATTTGATGCTCTACGGTTTTAATGGAAATATTCATTTCATTTGCGATCTCCTTATATTTTAATCCTTCAAAACGGCTTTTAATAAAGATCTGTTTACAACGAGGAGGAAGTTCATCAAGAATTTGACTCACTTTTGCTTCCAATTCTGTTTCGATAAGAAGTAAATCTGGATGATCCTGTAAAGAGCTTTGGTTAAGTGCAGCTCTTTCTTTTTTAATGTTATCCTGGTAATTAGCCCTTACTTTTTGATGCTTGAAATAATCCAAACATTCATTTTTGGTCATTCTGAATAAGTAAGCATTCAAATTAGAATCTATACTTAATGAATTCCTACTCTTCCAAAATTTGAAAAAGACATTTTGAGTAATTTCTTTAGCTTCATCTTCATCTTCCAGATAGCTTTTCGCAAAATAAAACAACCTGTCAAAATAGAGACGGAACAAAGTTTCATAAGCAGTATGCTCGCCCTTTTTTAGACGATTAATAAAAAGAGAATTATTTATTATACCGTGAGCCAATAGTGGAATTTTTAAATAAAATCCATAAGTAGATGGTAAATATATAATTATTTAATTGAGAATATGATACTTTAGGATGGCAAATTAAATTATAGACATACAAAATAAAACGGCAACTACCTCATTTATTCTATTAGATAACGGTTAGAATTCTTGAATTAAGTGTTTATTTCTTTATCAAATCAATTGATAGTCTAAGCATCTAGATCAATTATTCTCTCAAATACAGGTACGTTTAAAAGGTTAAAATCTCATAGCAGAGTCGAAACTAAAAGACGAAGTTCAAATTTCATAAACGAGAGCATTCCAATCTCTCATACTATTACTTCAATTCTTTTAAAAGCCTTATATCCCACCCAAAAAGCTTTGAATATTAGATGATTTGATGGAGTAGCTTTTGTCACGCGAAATAAATCCTGGTGAATATCATTAGGTAAAAAAATACCGCACTTTCTTTTTTACTTCAGAAAAATAATTACATTTGTTTTAATTTAGACTTAGTCTTAATAAGGATCGAGTTAAAAAAAAGAGTCATACAGCGGCAACTGTATGACTCCAATAAACACTTTTCAACCGTTATAATTAAAAAGCAATGCAATATACAAATTTGCCTTGGATTATTGCACTGTGCTGTATACTCACAGGCTCAGTGTTTTTTCACAATGATAACGAAGTTATTGGTTTCTTAATAGGTATTTTGGGAATTCCCCTTTCTGGTACCGCTTGCCTTTTAAAAGAATTTTTGAAAGAAATTATCATTAAGGCAAAAGGTGAATTCTCATTTAATAGTAAAGGTTACTTCAAATCTAGTACTATTGAAACTTCGCTTTTGTATTATGGTACTCATTCCCAATTTCTTCAGAATTCGAAAATAGAAGAAATCTCAGTTAAGATTTTTCCAAAGGAGTTTCCTGTAAACTCACCTCCGTAAATTTTCACAAAGCGCTCTACAAATCAATTGGGAGTTATACTCCTGAAAAAATCTTCTAGAGACGTATTCGTATCCTGATTTTCAATATTAATTAAGATCTGTTTATCTATGCTAACGCTTGTAATTACTATTACTTTCCTAGGCTTTTTCATCCTTTATAACACTTCTGAGAAAGCAGTGCTAACCCAGTCTTTGTTCCTCGAAAAATGGGTTCAGAATAATCATTTGCCCAGCAAATTTCTGGGTTATACTCTATTGCTTATAGCGTTTATCATAAGCATTCCACTTTTTGGAATTGGGGCCGGTATTTCTCTATACTTAACAATTTTGATGACCGTAGCAAGTGTTGTTATCCTACTTGCTCCCTTGCACTACATTACCTATAAAACGCTATCTGCAATTTTCATCATTTCATTTATTGTTGAACTAATTTTTTGTTGATGCCTGCAAATAAAAAACACTTAACGAAATCGAAAAGTCAACGATTTGCAAAAATATCCGCCGGAATGCTTGGTGGCTATATGGTAACTGAATCGCTACATATTGCGCTGGCTTTTTGGGTAAATCATCTGGTTGTGTTAATGACTCTCAGATTTGGAGGTTTTATTCTTTGGGTCGGTCTTTTAATTCTCGCTTTTCTGGCCAAAAACGGATGGAAAGTCTGGGGCCTCTACCTGCTGCTCACCTTGTTCTCCTGCCTGATGATTTACTTAGGAAAAATCTATAATCCCATTATCTAACTGAAATGAATAAAAGAATATACAACATCCTATTCCACACCCATACCATTAGCGGGATTTTAATTAGTGTTGGTCTTTACATAATATTTTTTGCCGGTTCCTTTTCTTTTTTCAGGGAAGAAATTAATAGCTGGGAAAGAAATGAACCTGTAATGGAAAAAGGTTTTGGTAACGCAAACCTCAATATCCTAATGGATTCGATCAACAAAAATCACGACACATTTGGCCGGGATATTTCATTTAATAAACACGTTGAAGACAGAAGGCTAAGGGTTAATTTATCAGCCTCTAAAGATACTACCGCTCAGCAGGAAGGGGTAAAAAGGGAATTCTTCTATATAGACGCGGACACCCAGAGCGCCTTTGATTATGAAAGTAATTATTCCATAGGGGAATTCCTCTATCGGTTACACTTTTTCGCTCAGCTAAATTTATATGGAACTATAGGTTATTTGCTGGCCGGTATCATTTCCTTCTTTTTTCTGTTCGCAATCATAACAGGACTGATTGTACACTGGAATAAGATAGTTTCAAATTTTTATGTTTTCAGGCCACGGGCTCGATTGAAAACCATATGGACCGATGCCCATACTGCTCTTGGAGTTATAGGCCTTCCCTTTCAGTTTATTTACGCGGTGACCGGCATTTTTTTCATTATTGCTACTGCACTAGTATCACCGCCTGTTTTATCTATTATATATGATGACGATCTAGAAAAAATGTATGAAGATTTCGGATTCGGCCAGCGAGATTTTCCTCTGGCGATGGAAGAAGCTGAAGTACCCGTTGATCTGAATAAATTTATTAGAAAAACTGAATCCCATTGGCCTGACTTCAATATTAAAACCCTTAGTCTTTATAACTATGGAGATAAGAATATGCATGTAGGCTTGCAAGGAACTCCAAAGTATGAAAAGCAGTTTATAGGGCAGGGTGAATTAATTTTTAATGCTGCTACTGGCAAGATTGTATTAGAGAAAAATCCATTTGAAAACACCTCATATGTTGAAGGCGCCAGAGGAGTAATGTCCCGCCTACATTTTGGAGATTACGGCGGCTTAGGATTGAAAATAGTGTATTTTATTCTTGGGATCATCAGCTGTTTCGTGATTATTTCTGGAATCCTTATATGGTTGGTGGCCAGGGACAAAAAACATATTGCCGAGAAAAAGAGAAAATTTAACGCCTGGGTAGGTTGGGGTTTCCTCTCCATCTGTTTAAGCCTTTATCCTGCAACAGCTTTCACCTTTGTTGCAGTAAAACTATTTCTCCCTGATTTTGATCCGGAACGGATGACCCACATCTACCATATTTTCTTTTATTCCTGGTTGGTGCTAATAATTCTGTTTACCCTGAAGAAGGATAACTTTTTCACCAATAAGTATACTTTAATATCAGGTGCGGTTTTAGGTTTTTTGATTCCAATTGCCAACGGAATTGTTTCGGGAAACTGGTTTTGGAAAACCTATGCAAAAGCTCATTATGACATTTTTTTTATTGATGTTTTTTGGATGGTGCTCGCTGCTACAACCCTCATTATCGCCCTAAGATTAAAACGAATTAAGCCTAATTCAAAAAATAAGCAAAAATCAATCGCTACAAATAAGAAGTAATACTGTGGCTACTTTTCTAAGAAACATGAGTCACTCAAATAATAACCTAGTACTAATTCCTCTCTTAAATATATTTCACAAAAAAAGTGTATTAAAAAATCCAACTAATAATTATGAAACGATTTCTATTTCTAAGTCTATTGCTATTTACTAGCTACACTTATTCACAACAAGTAAAATTAAGCGGAAAGCTGATTGATCAAAAAGATGATCCTATACCCTATGCCAATGTAGTGTTGGAAAACACCAACTATGGAACAACCACTAATCAGGATGGAGAATTTGAAGTAAAAGCCAGACCCGGGACCTACATTTTAGTGGTGTCTTCCTTAGGTTACGGCAGGTTTTCTCAAAAGGTAGTTTTGGATAAAACCTCAAATGATTTGGGAACTATTATACTGACCAATCAAACTCAATCATTAAATGAAGTCGCTATTAATTCCCATCATATCAACCGATTCTCCGATAAAAGAACGGACTACGTGGCTCGAATGCCTTTAGAAAACCTGGAAAACCCACAAGTATATTCGGTTATAAGTAAAGAACTTATGCAGGAACAGGTGGTTACTGATATAGGACAAACTGTTCGTAACGCGACAGGTGTAGTTCCAATAATTTATCCTTCAGGCGGATTAGCCACTACCTTCAGAGGGTTTAATGTCGGGATCAATGCAAGAAATGGGATGGAAACCACCTCGGGGCGTTCCGGTATTGATATCGCAAATGTAGAGCGTATCGAAATCCTGAAAGGCCCTTCAGGAACCTTGTTTGGAGGGAATGTCTCTTCCTTCGGAGGAGTGGTCAATTTAGTAACTAAAAAACCTATGGAGGCTAGAAAAAACGAAATTTCCTATACCACGGGTAGTTATAATCTTAATCGTATAACCGCGGATATAAACAACCCGTTAAATAAAGAAAAAACGGTTTTATTTCGGCTAAATACAGCCTTGAATAAAGAGAAAAGCTTTTTGGATTATGGATTTTATGACGCTTACCTAATTGCACCCAGCTTTCTTTTCAAAGCTTCAGATCGTTTAACTTTCACATTGGATACCGAACTTCTTAATGTTAATAGCACCAGGAATTTATATAATCGGTATGCTCCTGAATCAGGGATTACCAGCCCCGAAGATCTAAAGTTGGATTACAATAAGGCCCTCTTCCATAACGATGCTGATGCGCAGACTGCTTCTACAAAAATATTTGCAGAGGCAAAATACCAATTGGCTGAAAACTGGACATCTTCTACTCTATTCTCTTTTGTAGGTGAAGATGTAGACCATAGCTACCAGTATTATGCAACCTGGTTATCCCCTACAGTGGCACAAAGGGAATCAGGCAACTGGAATTCCATTTACAACAACTATACGAACTTACAGGAAAACATCAATGGGGAATTTTCCACAGGAAATATCAAACATAAAGTACTAATTGGTGCCAGTTACAGGAGCTTCCAAAGCAGAAGTGAAGCCAGCCGAACTGGCACTATTGATACAATAGATGTTAGCACGGATTTCCATGCCTTAAGAAAAGAGGATATAGATCCCCATCTGGTTTCGAATTACTGGCCAGGTTGGAACGCCGTTAATTCCTACACCTTAAGTGGTTATGCAACTGATGTTATTGATTGGACTGATAGATTATCGACCATGCTTAGTTTAAGGATAGACCATTTCGATAGAGAAGCTAAAGCAGGGGCAGAAGGTTTTCAGCAAACTGCTCTTTCCCCAAAACTGGGCTTGGTTTATCAAGTAGTAAAAGACCATGTTTCTGTATTCGGAAACTACATGAATGGCTTCCAGAATCAGGCACCAAGAACCCAGCCGGATGGTTCTCAGTTTGTCTTGGACCCTGTTTATGCTGAACAATCTGAAGGAGGTATTAAAGCAGAAGTTTTCGATAAAAAGTTAAGTGCCACTGCGAGTTTTTATCATATTGCCATCAATAATGCTATTCGAACGAACACTGATGGTTTTGCCGCTCAGGATGGTGAACAGGTGAGTAAAGGAATTGATGTCGAAGTAATTGCAAACCCTTTTCCCGGACTGAATATAATTTCGGGTTACGCTTATAATGATAACCGCATAATAAAAAGCTCGGATGAATCTATAGAGGGAAACAAAGCCGTTGACTCTCCTGAAAATGTTGCCAATTTTTGGGCTTCATATACTTTCCAAAACAAACTCAAGGGGTTAGGTTTTGGTGTTGGTGGAAATCACGTTGGTCAGAGCTATATGTTTAGTGACAATGTATTCAGCATACCGGCATACACGGTATATAATGCCTCTCTATTTTATAATCAACCCTCCTGGAGAATAGGCTTAAAAATTAATAATCTGACTGATGAAAAATATTGGACCTTTTGGGGAGTACGACAAGTACCGGCAAATTTTGCAGCGAATTTAACGTTCCGGTTTTAAGACCTTTAGATAAAAGTAAAGAAGGTTTTTCTTGAAAGCTAGTTGCCTTGCGAGTTATGTAGAATTTCCTGAAAATTAGACCTTAAAGAAAATGTTCAAGAACAAATGTAGTTTTTGAGCATTTTCATCTTTGCTAATAGTTAGTTTAGGTTTTGTGATCCTGATTGACAAAAACAATCTTATTTGCTGATTTACTCTATCGCTTCATAAATACTATCTAATCTACCTCCGGATTCCAGTTTACCTAGAATCTTATATGTTTATTTCCGTTTCACTTCCCCTGGTAAAATTCATAATAGTGACATTGTCATAATCGGAGCTGGCACCGTCCAGACCATTCCTAACATTATCCTTGGTTAGATCATTCCTATCTGTAAAACTGATTCCTGTATAGCTCTAAAAGACAAATAAATCCCTCACCCTATCCAAACGGTCATTATTGCTTAGAACTACCATTGACACGCTGTACAGAAGAATCCCACAGATCGATTGGAACTTTGGATTTCAAACTAAGATTCTCTCTGTGGTTATCCACAGAAATTCGAACATAAAGGTTTGTTTGGTTGTAGGTTTGTTTGGTTGTTTTTCACCCTGGAAGAATACACCCAGAATAAGCTGGAAAATGTTTTTAAAGTACGCATTGCTAGCGTCTTTAAATTAATTTTCAGTTAACGAAAGGCAAATCGAAAAATTTTAAGACACTGATAATCAAAGCATCAACATGTTGACATCATAAAATTATGTTGACGATTTGTTAGAAAAATAATATAATAAAAGTCTCTTAAACTAAACCCTAAAAAACATAAAACACTGTAAGACATAGTATTTACGGTATTTTGATATAATTTGAATTTTTGAAAAATGACTCTACTCCGGCTTTATAATACAGCCCTCACTCGATTTGCAGATTTTGCTTTTATCACAAAGCAAAAAAAACAAAATGCTTTCTGCAAAAAGCAAAAACAAGCATATTTGCTCTTTACAGAAAGCAATTATGGAGAATTTATTATTAGAATTTCAGTCATAATGAAATCTGCATTTTGCAACTAATATTTCTCCTTCTTTATATTGGTATATTAGTCTATGTTCGCTATCAATTCGTCTTGACCAAAACCCAGCATATTTATGCTTTAGAGGTTCAGGTTTTCCAATTCCGTCATAAGGATTTCTAGCGATGTCTTTCAAGAGTTCATTAATTTTCTTTAACTTTTTCTTGTCTGTTTTTTGCCAAAACAAGTAATCCTCCCAAGACTCATCAACGAATATATACCTCATTTAATATTCGATTAAGTCTTTGTCGAAAGTTGTTCCGCTTTTCAGTTTATCAATTGCAGAATCTAACCTTAATTCATTCTTTCGAGATGACAATTCGTGATTTGTAGCCATCAAAGAATTGTATTCTTGTAGTGACATAACTACAATTCCAGAATCTTTTCCACGATTTATAATCAAAGTCTCAAAGTTTTTTACAACTCGGTCTAAGTAGGTTTTAATATTTTTTCTAAAATCTGATACTGTTGTTATCAGCATAATATTGTATTTTTTAAAGTACAAATATACGTACAAATTTGGATCTCCGCAATTTTTTTCTATTGTGGGCAATGTCCGTTTAAAAGCCTAAGTTTTCTTGTTGATTAACAACTAAAATAAACATTTTCGGATTGAGGTTACTATTTGTAAGGTAATTAAGGTTTATAGTGGTTCTGTCATTAATCTTAGTGGAAAAAGCTACGGGTTAAAGAATAGTAAAACTTTTTTTAATAATGAAAATTGAACAATGTACTTTTAAATAATTGTGTACTCTTGTTGCCAAAAACTCTGTACTCAAACTTACCAATTATTGTGTATTGTTACTTACCGACTACAATAAGGAGGTGATCCCACCTTCATTTTCGAAAAGCTTTTACAGTCCTGTTATTTCCGTAAATATCCTTCCTGATTTCACTACTGAATCCATTTTCATCAAAAACTTCAGCAGTTTCATGTCCCAGATATTTATTGATTTCTACAAATACTAATCCTTTAGGAGCTAACTTTCTTTTGCCAATTCTGCTATTTTGCGATTAAACAGCATTGGGTCTTCATCTTTAACATATAGTGCAACCGGTGGTTCATAATCTAGAAAATTCCGTGGTACATCTTTTCTTGATTTTTCAAGAATATAAGGCGGGTTCGAAACAATTATATCAAATTGTTTGGGCAGACTTGTCCATTTAAGAACATCTCCCTGTATGAAGTCTACTTCAGCATTATTTAACTTCGCATTTTCTTGAGCTACCTCTAGAGCTCTTTCAGAAAGGTCTACAGCTGTTGTTTCTATTGGAAGTTCCTTCCCTAAAGTAATTGGCAAAAGCCCGCAGCCCGTACCTATGTCCAGTAAAGATAAGGTCCTAGCATTTTTTTCCTGCTGCAGTCTCGAGAATTTTTCTTTTACCCAGTTAACCAGCGTTTCGGTTTCAGGATTGGGATATTCCAATATTAGCAAATCCATTATTTTTCATTCTGATGATTTCTCGTATCATAACTGATCCTATGTACATTAAGATTACTAAGGGTAAAAGTTTATTTCTCACATTATTTTTTTTGATTCTGACTAACGTTCCCCATAAAAAAGTGCGGGCTGGCGTGCGTGATTGTGAACAGGACAATCCGCTATCCAGGCGAGCACCAACTTTCAAATCGAGAATGGTTTTAGCATTGTTTTTAGCCGTTGGCATTAGTACTATTAGTCTACAAACGTTTCCTTTAGCACTTCTTTGCACTTTCTAACTTCAGATTTGCTCAAAGAATCAAAGATTTTAATAATTCTTTGCTTATCAATTGTCCGAATTTGGTCTATTGCAATCATCCCTTTTTTATCATTTGATTTAATCGAAATTCTAGTCGGATATTTTTTGAGGTTTGTTGTCAGCGGGGCTACCACAATTGTTTTCAAAAATTTGTTCATTTCGTTTGGCGAAATAATTACACAAGGTCTCGTTTTCTTAATCTCACTTTCAACAGTTGGATCAAGATTTACCAGAATGATGAAATATTGTTTTAGTTCCATTCATCGAAATTTTCATCCTCAAAAACATCATTCATAAGAAGTCCATCGTCATTATTATCTGCCATTTCCTTGAATTTCTCTTCCCAGTTTTTTCTCGGTGACTCTATAGGTCGCAGAATGATTTGCCCTTTTTCCAAAATCAATTCTACTTTGTCTTTGATGTGGTATTTTTCCAAGATTGTTTTACTAAGCCTTAATCCTCTTGAGTTTCCAATTTTAATAATTGAAGTTTCCATAAATCTATTTTTTTGTATATACAAAGTTCTTACCTTCTGTTGAATTATGAAATTAAATTTGGGATTTGTTTGTATTAATACCAACTTCAGTCCGTCTAAAAACTGTGCGAGCGGGCGAGCTTGATTGTCCGCAGGATAATCAGGCGTTGCAAGCGAGCGCGATGTTTCGATTCGAGACTGAATTAAGCATCTTTGTTTTTAGGATATAATGTTATGCAAAGTTATTTTTTCAAGAACTTATTCTGGAATAATGGAATCCAATGTTTTCACGTTAAGCGGAATGGCAAATGAATATCCTGATAAGCCATCTTTATCTGGAATGGAATCAAAAGACCTTTCAGCAAAAACATTTAGATTCTTCCATACATCAACTTCATTTGAATTATCAGGATCATTCTTCGAATAGGTAAAAAAGGAAATTTTTTCTTCAGAGGATTTATCGAATTTGAATAATAGATCATATTTTTCAGGATGTCCTGATAGAACAGAGTCTAAGTTGGCTCTTACAAATTTAAATGTCTGCAATACAAAGTCGTTTAGCGCTGCATCTAACGGTGCCTTTTGAATCATTGTACTGGGACGAAATGTTTTGGAAATTTTCTTATCCATAGTAACTTGAATAAAAAAAGGAGTCCCTTTTTGTGCTTCCGGGAAATGGGACCAAAAATTATTAAGAAATTTCTCATTCATCAAAAAGTGATAACCCGCAAGATCATAGTCTTCCACGTTTGACTTCCAGAAACTTTCAAAAGCCCATTTTGGGGTACTAAGATGAATAAAAGCTACATCTTCTCCAACTTTTAAATTTTTGTGAGAATTACTTTGAAGCTCTTCGATATAGGTGAATTCATCTACTGAATGTTTACAATAAAAACTGAAAAGATTGATGTATAAAATCTTATTCTTGAATTCTGGTAAGTTAATTAGTTCCTCTAAAGAAGAAACCTCATTAAAGTTATCTAATATTCTTACTTTGTCATTTCCTTGAAAAGACTTTTGGCAACTAGTTGATATCATCAACAGCAGCAGTAGTAGTAAGAGAAATGATTTGTTCATAATTTAATTCTGACTAACGTCAAATTTGTTATTGATTTTCAATGAGTTACAAATTTTCCATCTATATTAATTTCCCTGGTTCTCTGCCTCTTTTTCTTGACGTTAGCCGAAGAAATTAATGGAGTTTCTTCATGTGGGGAATTTTGCACAACGTCTCGTCCTATAAATACAGGAGCTGGCGAGCTTGATTGTCCGCACAATAATATGCAATGCAAGCGTGCAGTGAATACGATTTGAGATCAAATTGAGCATTGTTTTTACACTGTTGCCCTTAGTGCTTTCCATACTGCTGCTCAATAATCCTGGATCAAAACTTCGGTTGGGATATGCAACTTGGCGTTCAGTTTTCTAATCATTTCCAAAGTCAGTTTGCGCTTTTTATTCATTATTTCGCTGACACGACTTTTGAAGCCGATCATCTCGACCAGATCCTTTTGCTTTAAGCCCATTTGCTCCATTCTAAAATTGATTGCCGAAATTGGATCGGGCATTCCAATCGGAAAATTCTCATTTTCATAATTGTCAATAATGATTGCTAAAATTTCTAATTCGTCGCCTTCATCAGTCCCTCTTTTTGCATCAAAAATAACTTCCAAACGCTCAAGTGCTTTGTGGTAGTCCGCTTCGTTTCTAATTGGTTTTATTTTCATCTTAAATTTCGTTTGCATTTATCTTATCATATTCAACGTGCGTCCCAATAAACCTTATCCACGCAAGTTGATACTCAAAATTAAATTTGACAATCAACCGATAATCGTTTCCTTTAATGTTGAAAACAATCCGGTTGTACTTTAAAATACTTGCGCTCGGATATTCATTTTTAAGTTCATTAATCGATGACCAATTGGATTTCTCGGTTTCACGATACCACGTTTTTAGCTGAAGTTCGCAATCACCGTGCTTTTCCCAAAAATCTCGTATTGTCCCTCTCGAAAATATTTTCACGTTAAATAGTTTGCTGCAAATATACAATAAAGTTACCAAAATGATAACTTTTATTCTTTTTCGCATTAAGGGCAACGTCAGTCCGTCTAAAAACCTAAGTTTTTTGCTGATTAACTATATACTACCGAGAATACCGTTTGAATCCAGATCACATCGCCATATGCACCTACTATTTGGTGGAAATCGTCCAACACCCTATACATAGAAGCACATATGAAGTGCTCCTGGGATAGATTGGCATACATCTGCTTATCGAACATGTACAACCCACCAGTCTGCGAGATGCAGTGCAATTAGTTCCTAGACCACTAGCCATTGCCCCCGACTTAAGTGCTCCACAGCAAAAAAATGATCAAAAGTTTAATTCAGCCACTTATAATCTTTAGCAACTTCAAAAATGCAAGAGAGACCAAAACGCCAGGGGTGTTCTCACTGCACCGTAATAGAGTTCTTTACCCTCACTATGAAAGGATAAAATGTTTGGAACAAATAATTGAGACACTGCATTTTCATAAAATTATGAACTTCATGAGCGCCATCTAACCAACTTATAGAAGGTCTTATTGGCGTTTTAGCTTCCCCAATTACAACCTGAATCTGCAGACTCATCTTTATTCAGATTCACACCACTTAGTTGATGGAGTTTGATAATATGTAAACTAGCGGAAAAATAATTATTCAGAAAAAAAATTGTAGGGACTCCAAATTTAAAAATTATCAGGGGCCGGGGTTAACATATTCGCTCATAGTTTTTAACAATATATTAAGAAGAAATATAGGAATTAAATAATTTTTAGATTTAATTGTACAATCCACTACCCCATTCAGCACATTAGCCTTTCGTACCTCCAGGCTAAAAAGCTTCATTCACAAGCACCTAACACAAGTGAAAAACCGCCAATTTCCATTTCACTTTTTCCGCACAAATGGTGAAAACGCTTCATTTCCGCTCTGGTTTTCCACTTAAGTTCTCAAATACAGTTGATATTCAATTTTTGTTTATAAATAATAAATAGGCTTAGATAACTTTCTTCATCAAAGAGAAACAAATAATTAAATTATTCAGAAAAATGTCTAGCCTCTTTTTCAAAAGAGTTTTCCCGATAACCTTTAATTTCAGTTTCTAAACTATATAGTCCCTGACTAAAAAGAGCATTAAAATCTGTATGAAAGATTTTATTATAAATTCTAACGAATTTGCTTTCCTGTTCTAACCTGGACCTGGGACGATCAAAGATAGTATTTATACCAGAAAAATTTTCGAACTGATAGGTATGAATAATTTCATGGGCCTCCGTTCTTTGACCACTTCCTCTTCTCAATAAAATGGAACTTAGCATTGCTTTGCCGTTAGATCCTTTTTCACCTAAAATCTCCGGTATTCGTTGACTAAATACAAGGGTGCCGAATACCATACTACGATCTACATCAAGTCTTGCCTGGGTGAATAGGTATGCAGCTCGAGATAATGCGAATGGCATTATTCTATACTTCAATTTAAACCTATTTTTAAAATCAATTTCAATTCGATTAAATGCTAAATTCAAATGCATACGTTCCCAAAAATTCCTGTTTGCAGCGGCGTTTTCAATTATTGAATTACCTGCTGCATTAACAAGTTTTGAGGGCCAGATATAGTTGTATTTCTTTTCCCTTGCAAATCTGCGAACTAGTCTTTTACTTTCAAAAACAAAATATCCACCAATAGCTCCCTGAGCAAACCCCTTAAGTAAAGTTTTTCCTAATGTCTGGTCAGGCGCTTTATTAATTACTGCCCCAATTCCTCCAATGACCCCACCCATACCAACGTTCATCAGGCCGTGCTGAAAATCATTTTCTTGAGCAATACCGGAAAAATTAAAGAAGGCTAAAAAAAAAATAATTAGTAAAAAATGAAGCTTTTTGGGCATTATATTAACAGGTGATATCTAAAGTGTAAAAATGCTAATATTCATATTTTTTTATTATTAATCGACTAAAAAATGTGATTTTATAATGATTTTGAATAACAAAGTTTTTTTTACCATCTAAACTACATATTTTTAGTCTTTAAAGGAAAACTCCCTATTAAATTGAAAAATCATCTCAGTCTAATCACTTGTTTATTATTAATATTTTCTTCCTGTACAATAGAAGATGAATTCACAGAACTTACCTCGCACGAGGACATTTTAGTAGAAACTCGTATTTTTTTTAAAGATACCTTGGTTGATTATGATATTGGTTTCGAATATTATAAAACCGATGGCTACAATAATTTAATTTCCAGATATATATCCTTTTCCGGAAGTACAAATAATGGAAGAGAAACTTTTTCGCAGGTATTCAAAGAATATAGAAAAGCGGGTATTAAAGTAGAAGCAGCAGAGAATGTGGATTTTATAACTATTACCTTCACTGAAGTCAATTGGGATTCCCAGCCATATTTTTATTACCGCCACGACTCTCCCGGTGAATTTACTTTTATGTACGATTTTGAATCCGACACGTATGAAGTTACCGAGGATTAAATATTTTCAGAAATCAATTTTAAAATAGAATAATATTAGAAGATGGAGCTACACTTCTTAAGGCTTTAGTTAGATCTAAAGGATAACATACTAATCTCTAATACCGTTTTCTTATTCATACCATTACGCCTTAAATTTCTTCATAATAAGACCATTAATTTTCCCATTCAGCACATTAGCCTTTCGTACCTCCAGGCTAAAGAGCTTCATTCACAAACACCGGACTTAAGTGGATTTCATAACTAAATTAATTCCTCTTCCTGCTCCTTCCCTACTCCTCCATTTCCCAATTTGAAGTATTCACGGCCTTTACTGCCACTACTTTTTATTGTAATGCAAATACCAAGATTTATAAGTTAGTCTGGACTGCATAAAGCCGGTCCCTACGCTCCCTTTTTATAAGTCCTCCCTAATTCTAAATCTTGAAAATGTATAAGCATCAAAAAAGGTAACAGGGGACGGCGCTACGGGAAGTAAATCGAATAACAGAAAAATGAAATCATATAGAATCCACAAAAAGAAAGCGGAATTAAAGAAGTCAAAAAAGAAAAACGCTCTGGTTACAATAAGTAAATCAGTTAAAATCAATTATAAACCTTTAAATCTTTTAGTTATAAAAACGCTTAGAAACACAGTACAGTTAATTCGAAATGTAGGGGAAGATCCTAAATCTCCCAAGTTTGAAAATGGTATGTTGATTTAGGTTACATATGAAAATTAAGGTAACCTTTTAGTTCTCATTTCAATTTAAATAATATCAAATAAAATGAAAGTTCAAAACCTAAAAAACCGCGCGAATCATAAGATTTGCGCGGTTTTGATAAGATTTGGTAATCTTAAGAGTGACCTTGCCAGTATTCAAACCTAACTTGCGCATCTAAGGTCTGGAAGTAGTTCCGGCAATTTAAAATTTCAAGGTAACCTTTTAGGTATCATTAATTTTGAACTTTTTTGTGATACATTGACTTCAATTCTATAAAAATACAAGAAATTTGAATTCCCAAAAAATTTGAGTTGCAAAGGTTTTAATTAGAATTTTCCATTCCTAATAACTAAGATTCTGTGTGGCCGTTCCGGCCATACGAACGCTTAGTAATTGTACCCAGTTATAATTTATACTTTGTTTTATTTTTCTCGCCTGTTTTTTGGAATAAGTTTAATTCTACTCCTTTTTTAAGGTCTCTACTTGCAGTTGCTCCCGAAATATCTTTGAATATATCCATATAATCTTTTCTTGTAAACTCTCTTTTATTTAAGGAAACAAAATATTCAAGCCTATCTTTTTCTGTAAATGTGCGTTGGTTAAAACCCAATAACTCATTTAATGATTTTTCAATCACATCGAGCATATATTCAATAAATGATGTAGAATTCCCTGCTTTGTCACTTTTTGATAAGGCCGCGTAGTATTTTTCTTGGTCTTTGCTTATTAAAGTCTCAAAAGGTATATATTCAAAAATTGGATATTTCTCCATTAAAATTAAGGTTTGCCACAGCCGTCCCATTCTACCATTCCCATCTAAAAAAGGATGAATGAATTCCATTTCATAATGAAAAACACAACTTTTAATAAGTTCTATTTCTTCTGATTTCTTCAAATAATCAAATAAATCTTTCATTAAAAAAGGAACATTTTGGTGTGGCGGAGCAAAATGTTCTACTTCTGAACCTTTCATTATACCAACACCTTGATTTCTATATTTCCCGGCATCTTCGATTAGATTTTTCATTAAATGCTTATGACATTTTAAAAATGATTTCTCATCAAAGGCATTGTAATTTTCTAGATGTTCATAAATTTCTATTGCATTGATAACTTCTTTCACATCCTTTTTAGGACCAATTATTCTTTTATGTTCTAGAAGCGCAGTTATTTGTTCTTCAGTAAGGCTATTTCCTTCTATTTTCAAAGAGGAATGAATTGTTTTAATCTTATTTTCTTTTCTAAGTTTCGGAGAAGGTTTATTAAGATAATTGGCATTAATAGCACCAATTTTTTCTGAAATTGCAGTAATGGATTTTAGGATAGTAGAAGTGATATCGTATGGTGGTTTCATTTGATACTATCATTTGATATTATCAAAAGTAAACTCAATTTTTAGCAATTGAAAGAAAAACTGCTGTTTTTAAATTGGGTACAACGTCAGTCCCTCTAAAAACCTAAGTTTTTTCTGATTAATGACTAAAATAAGCATTGTAATTATATGTCTTTGTTGTGAGCAGTCTTATTCAGAAATTATTTTAATTTCTGTTTCAAAAAATGTTCTTGAGACCTTGTCAGAATTAAGGGTATCATTAGTTATATCATATCCAGGATAAATTTCGAATCCATAATACTCCATTACATATCCTCTTATTTTCTTAATTCCCGGTTCTTCAAAATTTCTTCCAAAAACTACCGTTCTCTTTAAGTCAGTTGCTTCAATAAAATTGCGATTAATTGTGTCATCACCAAAATTTAAAAGATTGCCAGCTTAGCCTAGTTGGACAAGTCAGACTTAAGTATATTTTTAGCGCCGGTTTCAACAATTACGATGATCTTAGAATTTTTATCTTCAAAATTGGGTTTTTACTAATTTCGCTACGACTTTGGCATTCTCATTTATGCCTATTGGCGCCTTTAAATTTTGAATTCTGACTGATGAGGAAGAAAGTTGGTCCCCGTTTTCTCTATTGTCAGAGGATTCTTTGCAGCATTAAGAGATAGTACGTACATTAAGATTACTAAGGCTAAAAGTTTATTTCTCACATTATTTTTATTGATTCTGACTAAGGTCCCACGTCGAGTAGACAAGGGGAGTTTCACCCCAAGTCTCTCACAGATCCGGACATGATACTCCCGCATCATCCGGCTCCTGTTATACAAATCATAGCCAATTTAACAAGAAAAGCCCAACTTCCAGTGGTAAAAGAGGTAAGGAAACTGTTTTCTTACTCTATCCAACCATTGGTAGGCGTGTTTAAGTCTTGTTCTATAGCGTTTATACCGTTTTCTTGCCCACCTGATTAACCTTATACGCAACAGTCGAAAGACCTTCGAGAGTTCAGATCTTCGGAAGCGACCATAGTAATTCACCCATCCCCGGATCATCGGGTTTAAATAATAAGCTATTCCTATAATACTTTTGAAGCTGACTCTCTCAAATTTTAGCGCTTCCAATTTGTCTGCAATACGTTTTCGTGAACTTATACTTATGGCGCAGTCATAACCCAGAAACAGCTTTCCTGTCTTTCTGGATTTCGTTGCCCGAGGCTGGAAAGAATATCCAAGAAAATCAAATTTCACTACTGGATAATCCTCTCTCCTGCGTCCGTCCTTACAGTAGACAATTTTTGTTTTGTCCGGATGTAATTCTAAGCCGCAGGATTCCAACCTCTTGTTCACAGCTTCAAGTATATGTTCTGCGTGGGTTTTGCTTTGACAGTGCAATATGCAATCATCGGCATATCGGGCATATTTCACTGTCACATCGGTATGTTCCAGCCATTTATCAAGAGCATAATGAAGGAATAAATTTGCCAGAAGGGGACTTGCTACCCCTCCTTGTGGTGTTCCCTTGCCTTGCTTAGACTGTAACTCCCCAGATGTTTTAAGCACTGGTGCTTCGAGCCACCGTTCAAGATAAAGACACGCCCAGTTTTCTGGGACGTGTTTTCGTACTGCTAACATCAACTTTTGGTGATCAATTGTATTGAAGAAATCCTTGATGTCAAGATCTATATCCCAGTTCTGTCTCCTACAGTTTTCCCGTACCGTTTCGAGTGCCTGATGGGCGCTCTTGTTTGGTCGGTAACCGTAAGAGTTAGAGCTAAAAATCTTTTCAAAACGAGGTTCTAAATAGTCCTTAATAACCATTTGTCCTACTCTTTCGCTGATGGTGGGAATTCCAAGTTGGCGGACTTTCCATCCTTCTTGGGGATTTCCACTTCTTTGACTGGAGGAGGGAAATAACTCCCCGATGCTAGACGGTTCCAAAGTTTGTACAGGTGTCTGGATCTATTGGCATCAAATTCTTGCATGCTCACAGAATCCACACCTGCACTTCCTTTGTTGGCTCTAACCTTTTTATAAGCCGTCCAAACCATTTGGCGGCTTATCGGTATTGATTTTGTTTCATTCCATAAACTCATCCTCATAATTTGAGTTGGTAAATGTTATTAAACTGTATAACCTAACCCCTTCGCTCCATTCCCATTACAGGAACTTCATCACTACTACGGGTTAGTCCGTCCCTGGACAATATTTCGGTATTCTGCCTCTAGTTTGATCCTATTGTGCATTTCCCTTAACACTATTGTACAGGTTCCCGAGTTCCGTAAATGAGCCCGAATAAAAGTCATGCCACCTGAATGACGCCTGCCG
>NZ_FUZC01000035.1 GCF_900168115.1 Salegentibacter salinarum | reverse complement strand
GCGAGGACCACATATAGGATGCGGAGCAGGTTATAAGTATTGAAATATTGACAAGTAAGCAAGGGCTGAAAAGACTTGCCAACATTTCAACACTCCAAAAAACATCATCAAGATGAAATAAAATAGAAAATAAAATATTAAATTTGAGAGAAGGACTTATTGCTTTTCATAGGATATAGTGTTGGCAACTGGCTTTTTAGTTGAATTTGCTTCCGTATGTGTTTAAATTGCTCCAAATTTCTTTAAATTGAGGAATAATTCTATCGTCAAAATCCGAATCCGTATTCAAAATTAAAATTCGTCCAAGCCCTGTTTCAGGACTGAAAAACATTCCCGCAACAACTCCAGGATCGCCACCGCTATGTCCTATCGTTTTAAAATCATCTCCCATAAAACCTTTTGAAAAGTCCAAGAATATTCCAAAATTATCATCAGTTCCTACTGGAATTTGTTGTTCAGCTAACTGTTTTTCAAATAACCTTTTATAGTTTTCTTTACTTAAAAGAGTTCCGTTTCCATTATACCCTTTTATGAATTCAGTTAGAAGTTTGCTTAAGTCACTACTTGATGTTAAAAGTCCTCCATCTGGATAAGAAAGTAGAGAATAATCTGCCAATACACTTTCGTAATTGCCATACAATTTTGAAATATTTGTTGAATCCACAGTTTTAATTGACCAACCAGAGTTGTCCATTTTTAAAGAATTCAAAATGTTTTCTTGTGTAAATTTATCGTAAGATGTTTCAGTTGCAGATTCTATAACTAAAGCACAAAGAGTAGCACCAAGGTTAGAATAACTAAATTTCTCTCCGGGTTTTAGCTTTGAAAAGTTTTCTGAAACATATAATTGTCCTTTTTCGGTCAATAAACTCTTTAGAAAGTCCGCAAGTGGTATTTTGGAATCAGGTGGTTTCATATATCCGAATACGCTCACATTTTTTGGATGATCGCTTTTCTTGAGTATGTATGTATTTTCCCAAAAGTTGTCGGCATCCATTATTGTTGAAGTGTGCGTTGATAAATGCCTAATCGTAATAGGAATGTTTGGATGATTTGGGTTTATGACTTTAAAGGGAAGATATTCATTTATTGGGTCGTCAAGGTCGAGTTTCCCCATTTCTTGAGCCTTAAATAACGAAATTCCAATTAATGTTTTTGAAATCGAAGCGATATTCTGAATTGTGTTTTTTGTGTATTTCGTTTGCGTTTCAAGATTTGAATAGCCAAATCCTTGATTGTAAAGTATTCCATTTTCGTTGACAATCGAAGCTGAAAAACCTACGATATTTTTTTTGTCTTTTATTTTGTCCAAGTCGGAAGTAAGAGAATCCTTTATCACTGAATATTCTTTTGATTGGTTATTTTCAGAGATCTGTCGTTGTTTGCACGAGATAGCCAATGCAAAAATTAAAATCAGAGGAATAAGGTTTTTCATCATTTAGTTTGGTTTTTTTAGCTTGTTGCCAACGTCTGGTATAAAAACTGTGCGAGCTGGCGTGCGTGATTGACCGCAGGACAATCCGCTGAGCAAGCGAACACAGATTTTCGATACGTGACTGATTTTAGCATTGTTTTTATATGTTGTTGGCAACTGTGCTTATTAATCAAAAGGTTCATCATATATATGTTCGACAATTCCATCCTCAATTATAATTTCATTACCATTTAACATTACACTTCCAGAAAATGTTACGCTAAAACATGAATTTGTATTTACTAAAACATTACTTTCTATTTCGCCTTGGGCAACAAAATCAATTTCTGAAGAAGTACCATTTTGAACTCTTAAATAAATAAATTCCTCAATTATATTATTACCAGTTTGTTTATAAGGAAGCTTAATTGTTATTGCATATGTGTCTTGTTGTGGTTGAAAAACTCCTGTCATTAACCCTAAAGCTAGAGTATGACCTGTTCCATCGTTATCTATATTTATTCCCCATCTGTTGACGTCGAACTGTTTTAGTTCGCCATTAATTTTCATTGATGCGATTTCAGTCTGAGGACAAGTTTGTGAATCATCATCATCATCATCAGAACAACAGTTAAGTATTGGTAAACTGACAAAAATTATTAAAAAATGTAGATATTTTTTCATTTGTTGGTTTTTTGCATTGTTGCCAACGTCTCGTATAAAAACTGTGCGAGCGGGCGGGCGTGATTGTCCTCAGGACAATCCGCTAAGCAAGCGAGTATGGATTTGGGAATCGAGACAGGTTTTAGCATTGTTTTTATATGCTGTTACCCACCGTTTTCTTCTCCAGTATATATTTTCCACTCTTGTTTTTTCTCGGGTGGATTCTTTATTCGGATGCTGATTTCGTTATATTTCCACTTATTATTTATCCGGTCAGCAGAAATATCCATATTTGCTTTTCCTTTCGTTCCTACAATTCGAACTGATGAATACACAGATTTATTATCACTGGAATATTCAACGTGACCCTCCAAAATTGCCATTTTATCAATCGGTTCTATATCTCCTAATAAAACCTTTGCTTTCTGGTCAGTTTTTACTTTTACGAGGGCATTATTATATAGTTCTGTATCTGCATATGCTTGAGCTAAATCGGCCGCAACACCGTCCATATTAGATGAGAAAAAAACTGCAATTGAAATAAAAATTATTCCAAAAATTGGTAAAACCCATTTCCAATTTCGATTCCACCAGCTTTTTTGTTGTAATAAATCATTGTTCATATGTAAAATTTAATTAGAGTTTGAAATTTTTAAATGGTGGGTAACGTCCCGTATAAAAACAGTGCGAGCTGGCGAGCTTGATTGTCCGCAGGACAATCAGGCGTTGCAAGCGAGCATGGAATCTCGATTTGAGACAGGATTAAGCATTGTTTTTAGCATCGATGAAAAAGCAGTAAATCAAGTATCTTAAATAAAAAAAACGATAAGATATGGACACTCAATCTACTGCTTCAATTC
>NZ_FUZC01000024.1 GCF_900168115.1 Salegentibacter salinarum | reverse complement strand
AAACCCACATTTAAAACATTTCCAAATGATATATAGCTTTTACCATCAAAATACATAGCCTTATCATCCACTCCAAACCTATTTGGAACTGGAATAGCTCCGTAAATTTGCCCATTGTTTCCGCCCAGACTATGATCGACCGCATCTCCATTTAGAGGCCAATGTCCAATTAATCCATTTTCAAGATTCTGAGAGTTAACAAATAGGCCAAGAAAAAGAAAAACAAACAAGAATAAAACTTTTTTCATTGCAAACTAAGATTAGGTTTTAAAATTAGCTTTAAAATAAATACTCTAAGTCCGATTTGACCATACATCTTTTACGGTTGAACCTTATATACCGGGAGATCAAATCAATGATAGATTCTGTTTCAACTTTAAAAGATTGGTAAAGCCGAATTAAAAAAAGTAACGTCATAATTGTAGGTTAAATACCCTACTGCTTGCGGCTTTCCAGAAAAGTTAGTTGTCGCTCTTGTTGGATAAGGTACAGGGTGAGCTCCTCGATCTTCTCCAATAGCAAGCCATCCATAACCTCTAACCGGTAACCTTCCTGCCCCAAAATCTCCGCTTTAGGAACACCGGGCAGGTGCCCTTCCCTTTCTATATAGGCCGAGAGGCTCAAAAGATCCCGTAGCTTATAGTCCGCTTCAAAGACATAGTCAGGCCAGTTAGCCACCGAGGCTACCTGGATGTCATGGGTTAAAATACCTCCCGAGACTGCAAGACGGTACCCTTCCACCGGGTCTGCCCCAATTCCAACTCCTTCCCCATCACAGGAAATTACATCGCATAAAGCTTCCGTAGAAGCTTCTATACTTCGGGGCGAGGCCATATCTCGAAAAGTACGTTCCTCTTTTTGGGTAGGCGCTTTGAGGTGGGTTTCAATATCCACGTTATGGCTTTTATAAACAGTTTTGTCTGAAACAACTTCATCACCCCGTAGAGGAAGTATAACTCCTAACGCTCCAGACAAGCTTTGCAACTCCTCCTCCTGTTGAATAACGTACAGGGTGAGTTCCTCTACTTTCTCCATAAGGAGCCTATCCATTTCAGATAGGCTATACCCTTCACGGGCGATAGTTTTAGCACTCGGAAGACCCGGTAAATGTTTGTTTGCACGGATATATGCTCGTAAACCTTCCAAAGAAAGCAAGGCGTAATCATCAGAGAATACATAATCTGGCCAGTTGCTAACACTCGAGACCTTCACCCCTTCAGAAAGAATACCTCCCAAAACAGCAAGGCGGTAACCGGAAGCTTGGGCAACACCAATCCCTACATTGTCTCCATCGCAGTATATATTGCCTGTAGAAAGACTGTCCGTGGACATTGTCTTTAGCTGGCCCTTACCTTCCGCTATCCCGGATTGCTCAAAAACAAAATTATAAGGTCTTTCCTTATCTGTCCGATAAGCAAGGACGGGGGCTTTTTGGGTTTTAGGGGCACGCAATCGCTCCATTCTATCATGCTGATCGAGCAGGTACAAACTAAGTTCTTCTAACTTTTTCAAATTAGTCTTATCCATCTGTGTCAGTGAAATGCCATCAGATAACACCTCTTCTGCTGAAGGCAAACCTGGTAAATGACCCTGTTCCTCGATATAAGAAGCCACATCTTCTAAATCCAAGAGGTCGTAACCCTCGAAGAACACATAGTCAGGCCAGGTATCAACGTCCATCACTTTTACCTGGTCGGTATAAATGTTGCCCTCTACGGTCAAGCCGTAATTCTGGTTTGGAAGACCTCCTATTCCAATATTTTCTTCATTATTTGTAATTAACTCAGTACAATTAGAATCATTGAATAAGGATAATTGAATAACTTCTTCTTCACTCAGTACTCGATTATAAATTCTCACATCATCTATGCTTCCTCTATAACTATAACTAGGACTGTTATATCTTCCAATAAAAAAAGGGTGAGTTGATTGCACATTTGTATTAGAAGAACTACTAATATCTCTAGACCCAATTGCTTCCCCGTCTAAATAAATTTTCAAAAAACCATCCCTATCAAAAGTTACAGCAACATAATGCCAAGAATCATCGGAAATTACACCCATCCTTACGTCTAGAGTTCCAGCTCCCTCAAAATAAACTCTTATACGCTTATTATCCACTCCAATCCCGTAAGTTTTTTTTGTTGCAATAGCGTATACCCCTGTATTGGCGGGATTAATTTTAAACCATGCTCCCATGCTAAAATCTCCCAAGCCCATATCCAAAACATTCCCAAAGCTTATTTGTCCATTGCCACTAAAGTCCAAGGCTTCATTCACGGTTCCAAATCGGTCTAAGGTACCAGTTGTATTATAAATAATTCCATTGTTCCCATTCCCACTTATATCAATCGCCGAACCTGCAGCAAGGTCCCACCGACCGATTAAGCCCTGATTTAAATCTTGAGCTGATAAAACCACTGAGAAAAGTAAACTAATTATGAACAATAATCCTTTATAAAATCTCATATGAATGCATTTACATATTATGATCAAATTTAGAACTTACTTCCTGTAGTTAATTATTTTCAACAATAAAAATAGTAAGGTTGAACCTTACTCTAGTACACATTTATTTTACAGTTAAAAGATTTTCTGATGTTACGAAATAAACTGGACTTGAATAACTATCCTAGTTATTGCCACACCAAATGCTCGTACACTATTAAGTTGATTTGAGAAATTAAACATTAATAGCTGCAAGGAAAGATTTTCAACGATGCCACATAAACCTAATAAGCTTTAAAGCTGGCCTGTATTCAATTATGAACTATATCATTTGAATAAAAGTTTGATTAAAAATTCTAGATACTTCTTCTTACGTTATGAAAATACCAATATCCTACATTATTTATATCCTTACAATGATTCCAAATATCAATAATAAAACTTTAAAAAGGAATTTTTTTCCACCCGTTTGAATTTGTAAAAGCGAATCAATCACAGGTTTTTCAATTAATAATTTGCTATAAGATGGATCTTCTAATACATACAGCACATAAAACCTCTTATTCAAATATTTTTTTAATTCAGAACTTTTCTTTTTCCTTAGTTCCCCATTAATATAAAATTTATCAGAATAACTTTTTGAACCTACATTATAGGAATATTCAAAAAACGGGGAAGTTTTTGCCCCCCCTTGAAAATGATCTATTTCTCCAACTGTATATCTTTTTTCAGTTCTATCATCCCCAATATAGTTACTATAGTTTCTCTCTTTTAGAATACCATAGAAAATTATGCTAATCAAGAACAACACTACCAAAAAATATGTCCAATTTTTTTTTACGTACAACATATTAGTTTGTATCAATAAGCCTTTGGGTCGAGTAATTTGAAATGTTAATTGGAATATTATAAATTGATTTGATAAGAAGGGATTGCATTCCATTTCCTAACAATTTATCCATCCCATGTAACTTCATTTTAAAGGCACTACTAATTAACCCTTCCCTTAAAGCTGTATTTACCGATTTTGCTTTTCAATATACTATTGCCATAAATACCTTTTAAATTAACACCTTTTTCAAAACTCGATCCAATAAAATCCCCAGCTCTGGGGATAAGGAATCCGTCTGCTGCCGTTCCTTCCAAATTAACTTGCTTATTGACAACCATTTTGAGATACGGCGCTCACACCGGTTTTTAATAAGCCCGCCTTAAGAGTTCCTAATGCTAAATAAGGCCCAGCCATTGTTGCTCCCAGGGAACCAACTACCGCTCCTGCAGTGGCATTCATCCAAAAATTCCCTATACCATCTTTATCCCAGTTATTCCAACCAGCATCAAACTTGGGGCCTTGAACCTTTCAAAATCTCTTGCAAAATCATCTGCACGCTGCCGCATCAGTAAGGCTTGTAAATAATTTTGATGGCCAGTGCCATTCCAATTTGTATTGCTCGGGAAATTATTAGTATTCACTGCAAACAAATTGATCTCTGGCAACTGTATTTTATGATAAGGCTTCTGGTTAGGTCCCCCACAGTTAGCCCCGCCATCGGGGTCTATGGAAACGACCGGGTTATTGCCCATCCCAAAATAAGGTGAAAAATACTGAGAATAGGGATCCACAGTTAACCACCCTCCAATTTTGGCATCCCATTAGTGCGCACATTACCCAGGTGGTTAATCTCGCAATAATTGGTGTTAAGTTGTTTATGAAAACCCCCTATTCGTTAATTACCATAAACACTAAGTTCGCTTAACTGAATATTGCAACAGATAACAATTACATTCATTCTTAAAGCGTATCCATTACTTATTCAGGAATTTCGGACCACCCACTAGATGGTATACTTAAAGTAGTATCCTTTATAAATTCATTAAACAGCAATTTATTATAGTTAGGATCTTTTTCTACGTATTTTACATAAAATTTTTTCCCTACAAATTTTTTTAATTCTTTTGTTGACAATCTTCGAAGATCAGATTCTATTATATAAGCACCTCCATAAGAATCATCATTAACTATAAACTCATACTCAAAAAATGGGGGTGATTTTGCACCTGGTACAATCTTATTTATTTCTCCAATCGTGATCCTTTTTTCAAATTTCGAGTTATCAAAATAGCTTTTTTTAATAAAATTTTTAGTCACCATATAACTGAAGACCAGAACAATAATTCCCGCTATAATGTACCCAAACACTTTTTCACTTTTTAATTTCATTAACTGTTAAAAATTAATTGCTTTTACTTTGGACTCCATAATTTGCAAGTTGGTTAGGTAAGTTGTAAGTTGTTTTAATAAAGGAAGAAGCACCGTTACCTATATACTGATCCAAACCGTGTAATTTAAAGCTAAACAAACTGCTTAAAGCTCCTTGCTTTAGAGCCGTATTTACGGACTTATCTCCTAAAATAGAAGACTAGTAAAAACTATTGTTTTTTAAATTATAACCCAACTCAAAAGAAGAACCTACCATATCTCCAACCCCAGGAACAAGAAATGCATCGGTTGCCGCACCTGCAAAATTGATTTGTTTATTTATTGCCAATTGCGCAACAGAACTTGCTGTAAATTTTGCTGCACCGTATGTTAGAGAAGCCTCTCCCAATACATAGGGCGCCGCCATTGTTGCTCCCAGGAAACCAACTACCGCTCCTGCAGTGGCATTCATCCAAAAATTCCCTATACCATCTTTATCCCAGTTATTCCAACCAGCATCAAAATTGGCTTTGAACCTTTCAAAATCTCTTGCAAAATCATCTGCACGCTGCCGCATCAGTAAGGCTTGTAAATAATTTTGATGGCCAGTGCCATTCCAATTTGTATTGCTTGGAAAATTATTATTATTCACTGAAAACAAATTGATCTCTGGGACCTGACATGGAGGTTGATTTGGCCCTCCACAATTAGCACCTCCATTAGGATCTATCGAAACAATTGGGCTATTACCCATCCCTAAATAAGGGGAAAAATGTTGTGAATAAGGATCAACAGTTAACCATCGCCCTATCCTGCTATCCCAAAGTCGTAACTCAAAAGCTTCCATCCCGGTTTCATCATCCTTTTCCTGCCCCTGGTAGGCATAGCGATATTGCCCATCTATATTTCTACTGGGCATTGGCACCCCAAAAGGATAGTAATATGTTTTGGCTTCTATCGCAAGGACATATGTTAATTATTTAAACGGCAAATCTATCATAGATAAATAAAATTATAATGCAAAGGACAATAAAACCAAAGCCTATGAAAATAGAATATTTATGATCAATATAAGTTTTAAGATTTTTTTTTTGTAATAAAACCCATAAGATAAATCCGCCTATTACCCTGAAATATTGCCAACCCATTTATTATTTCTTTAATTATTTTCACTTGCACTTTCTATTGGGCCGAAAATAATACCCGCATCATTAAATATACCTGAAGACTTTTGTATATTCTTTACTGCACTATTATGCAATTTAATATTCTCTTTATAAAATTGTGATTTCACGCTATTCGCATGTTTTCCTTTGTGATCATATAACCCTTTGGTACTTTTTTGATAAGTATTCCATAACTTCCCTGAGGACTTAACTGACTTAACTGTTTTAGCAGCTTGAGTATAACCTCCAGAGGCTAAAGTCAAAAAGCTGTCAAAACGTTTTTCAAATGCATTTTGACCTTGGGGCACATTTCCCGAAAATGTTCTTCCTGTAATAGAAAAACTTATATTTTCTACTGTCCCATAAGTCATATCCACTAATATTTTTGAACCAAAATCAGCTAAATCTTGGGAAGGAGAGCTTCTCCAAAAATCCATTTCAGCGAAAAGGTTTGTGTTACCAATATTTCCACTAGAATGAATTGCACCCTGTCCATCCGAACGCCATGAATAGCCGGCATCCAATAAATCACCCTTGATATTGCCAAAATCAACTAATATTCCATTTTCACTATTTGTTTTATCAATTCCATATTTATGAAGTGGAGTTGCTGGATCATTACTTTTAAATATATTCCCTTTAAAACCGCCCCCTATCCAACCTGCAACAGCTTGAAACCAATTCTTATATCCTCCATCAGGATCAACCATAGAAATTGGATTGTTCCCCATTCCAAGGTATGGGCTATTAAACTGCCCATAGGGATCAACCGTTAACCACCGCCCAATTCTAGCGTCCCAAAGCCTCAACTCAAAAGCTTCCATCCCGGTTTCATCATCCTTTTCCTGCCCCTGGTAGGCGTAGCGATATTGTCCATCTATATTTCTACTGGGCATCGCCATGCCAAAGGGATAGTAATCTGTCTTCGCCTGTATGGCCAGGGCGTTTTCCCCGTTTTTAGCAATTACCGTGCGTACATTGCCCAGGTGGTCTTTAATCTCGTAATAATTGGTGTTGAGTTGTTTGTAAAAAACGCCTATACGATCATTGCCATAAACGTTAAGTTCTTCCAATTGTCCGTTGCTATATACCGCCAAAACATTTCCGGCCACATCCCTAACATAATGCGTGGTGGCCACCTGGCTGCCCTGGTTATAGGTTTTCTTTTCAACCCGTTGGCCTTTGTCATTATAGACAAACTCCACCAAAGTTTGTTCGCTTTTTTCTATACGGGTTACCAATCCGGCCGTATTGTAACTATAGGTAAGCTCATCCTGTCCGTTATAGACCAACTGGCCAATACTGTTATATACGTAGTTCCCGGGGTTTTGGTTTTTAATATCCGGGGCATTGGTTTCAGCTGTTACCGAGTCCTGTACATATTCCAACCGGTTGCCACCATTATAATAGTTATAGCTAAGCTTGTCCATTTCATTACTGCCGTTTTCGGTATGCTTGTTTCTGGACAAACTTTGCAGGTTACCATTGGCATCATAGGCAATATCATACACCCGGAAGTCCCCGTTAGAAAGGCTGTCTGCTTCTATTAATTCTATTACAAAACGACTGGAATCGGTAGCGGTAACTTCAAACCCCGGTTGTAAATTCACCGAATTGGCAGCCTGTATGGTCTGGTTATTATTGTTCATTAAGGTATCCAAAACAATATCCTGTTCTATATTATTAAGGCTATCTCCATAGAAGTTCGCTTCGGTCAACCAATTATTTCGGTTATAATTATATTCGTATTGTACCGGTGGTACTTCTTCACCATAGTTATTGTTCCAGGTAATTCCTTTAATATTCCCATTAAACTGGTCCTGCCCGGTAGTACTTGTTGGTACCGTAATGGGGGTATTTTGCCTTTGGTAATCGTTATGATGGTAATTTATGGCCATTCCAAATACATCATTTACATCATTGCCCGGGTCGTCCTGCAATACGGGATTATTTATGCTTTTTAACGCCCCATTGAGGTTATAAATATAATCAATCCCCTGTAGATTATCGGCAAGTTCCGTTCTTTTAAGTGCACCGGTCTCGTAATAGGTATAAGCGGCCTGTTCGGTAAAATTGCTATCGTCATCCGAAGTTTCCACCTTTACCAGTTCTCCTACATCATTATAAGAATAACGATGTAAAAACAATTCCTGGGTATTATGCTTTTGAAAATACACTTTGGTCACATTAGAAGTTGCTGGATCGTATTCGTAATCTATTGTTTTGGCTCCCAGTCCGGGTATATCCTGCACCACCCATTGTACCCGCCCGTAAACATCATAACTATACCAGCTAGTTGTGGTTTCGGGATTTTCGGTAAAGGTCTTAGCCACATTACCCGCGGTAAAGGCCTGGGATTCATAATTGGCCACCGGAATGCTACTATTTGTTAAGGCTGTGTGTAGGCCGGTATTGTCGGGTACATCATAAAGGGTAAAATTTTGCTCAGAACGGCTCCCGGAAGGTAAAGCTGTATCAGGATTGGCATTCGGGAAATCATTATTTTGTAGCACTCCGCTTTCCACAGGCCTACCTTTTTCATCGTAATTAGTATAGGAAAATTCCCCTTCAACTTCCTGTTTGCCGTTTTGCGAATATCTTATTTGGCCGTCCTTCCTGTATTTAAATTCGGCTGTGCCTTCATCGGGACTGGTTGTTTTGTTTAGTTGCCCCATAGCATCATATTTAAAAGTTGTTTCCAGTTGGTTCAATGGCTGCCTGGTAGCAATTAACATACCCGCTTTATTATACAGGTTAAGACTGTAATCGTAATAATTCTCTTTATAATTTACCGTTACCGGATTAACATCAGGGTCATAACTTTCTAAGTTGGTAATGGAAACCCTGTAAAAACCATTTCCTAAACCCTCAGTTGAACCACTAACCGGGTTTTCCGTTATTAAATTAAAAACTTCGGTTTCCACCCCACCGGAGGAATTTATGGTTAAGCCGTTAGCATTTCCTCCATTTGGAACGTGGATATCCACATACCCCTGCTCTCCTATTGACAAGCTCATATTCCGGGCACTTCCCCCTCCACTACGTGCTGCTGCCAGGGTATTTCCATCGGTGTCGGCAAATACCACATTTTCCACTCCATGAACATCCTTTACCACTGTTTTTGTGGTTTTGATTGAATTATATTTGGTCTCCCCAAAAGCTGCTGATTGCGATAGTTCTTGTGATGCCTTCATAGAAAAACTGTAACCATTTTTCCATTCGCCATTTATCTTGTTACCACCTATACTTTTTAAAGCCTGTCCCGGGTTTAAGGTACTATAAATGGTCCTTGAAAACGGAAAGGATGTAACATCCTGGTTGGGTTCGTTGGAATTATTTCCACTGTAGTACCATCCCAAACTGTTCTGCTGCGTTCCAACAGCAGCAGGGTTTTCCTGGTCAGTATCGAAATCAGAAGCACTGTAAGCACCACCACCCGGCTTTTTTATAAAATCTTCATTATATAAAAACCCACTATTTCCAATCGGGGCGCTAAGGCTTTGCAAAGCCGGACGGCCAAAAGCGTCATAAAGCACCTGCATGGCCCAGGTTTTATTGGACAGTATATCTACAGATTGCATTTGAGTCTTTTTCCCTAGCTCATTATAATACTCCTTGCTTCTGGAAGTAATATCACCATCAAGCCTGTATGTAATGGTTTCCAGGGAGTTTCTGAGTTCGGGGGTTTGCTGGGCTAGACACTTCTCACCAAGCAAAATAATTATTAGGCTAAATAGAACATTTTTAAAAATTCGCATACCAGTAGATTTTAGTTTTCATCCGGAAACTGACCATTTGGATCATCGGGACATTCTGTGAAGTAATTACCAATTTCTTCAACGGTCTCGCCCGAAACCAAATCTTTTATTTCACATTTAAAGAACACAAAACCATCCGGACAGTAAACACTTGCCCAGGTGGAATTCAAGCTTCCCCAGGAGCCATAGGTCATAGCAGGATCATAGCCAACCGCCCAGCGATATTCATAATTACCACTTCCTCCCGATGCTTGGGCAGTCACTTTGACTTCAGGGAAGCTGGAATCATCCACCTCCAATGTCAACGATGTATCGGGATAGCCTTCACCAGGGTCGATCACTCCATCACCATCATCATCAATTTCAACCACTCCCTTATATGTATATTTATGTTCTTTAACCAATTTGAAGCCACCGGTCAAGTTACCCGCATCACCAACTTCCTTATATTCCCTAATTAATCTTCCGACATCATCATATTCGAATTTAGAGGCAAGGTTGTTAGAACCTAGGATATGGGTTAATTCATCCCACTCATTATAGACATAAGAGTTGACCGAGGCATTTAAAGGATAAACCCTAAAATCATCAAAATAAGCGGTACCCGATATTGTGGTAAGGTCAATTTTACTATCTGAAGACGAGGTTAAGTCAACATTGAAATTCAACTGTACCCAATCCCCTGCAATTACGGTTTCTGCTTCTGAGTAATTAATTTGATCGGCCCCATTTATAACACGTGTGTTTTCATAATTATCTTTCTGAACCCATACCGATACCCGATATGGTTTATTGCTACCTGGAGTTACCGAAAAGCCTGTTCTGTTTGCAGGCACTTCAATTGAATATTCTCCGGTATGGCTACGGGTATTGGTTCTAGAAACGTAATCTGTATCAGTTTTAACATCTCCTTCATCCAATGCATCTTCACCCCCGGAGTAAAAAATTTCATCATAAGCTGAATCTCCTGTTAAATAAATATTATTTTGGTTCACATCTAACTTCCTTGAGACTTTATTTTCGTTGACATCTTCGGTCTCCAAAGGTTTTGAGAAATTATTATATTTAGTTACTTCCTGCATCTTTTTCCACTGAGAGGGCTGACTAACGCCTTGCCCGGGAGACCAATCAAACCCATCGTCTTGACCATTAAAACCAATGTACATCCCGGTTTGATTGTCAAAATCGCCATTCCATATATAATTTTGATGTTTTCTCCAAACATCTTTCACTTCGGTTATATCCGTCTGATCCGGGTATTGCCCAATTTGATAGGTATATTGATAGGTTTGAGGTATCCAGGTATTAAAATTCACACTAAGGTTTTTCCAATCCCCGTTTTGATCCTTTACCTGGCTGTAGTTTGCAGCTACCTGATTTAACATATTTGCTTTTCCGGAAATAGTAGGATTGGTCCAGGGCTGTAAAACTTTACTCCCCATTGCCGGATATTTTTCATAAGCCAAAATACTTTTAAAACGAATTTGGTCACCAGCACTTGATTCTGTTATTAAATCTTTAGCCTTGCCAGTAATTGTGTCTAAATTTTTGAATACGGTATTATATTCAAATCCGTTACCAATTTGCTTAGTTGACTTAATCAGATTAGGGTATGTAATACGTGCAGATGAATTGATTAGCCACTTATCTTTTTTACTAGTATCATTATAATCGACAATCTTATAACTTTGATACGCCTCCTTTGTCATTCCCAAAGAATCAGGAGTTGTCCCCGGCTTATAATAATTGTTAATTGTTTTGTTTATAAGTTGCCCTTCTCTATTATAAGTCGCCACCTCCAATAATTGGCCTAGCGATGCCAAATTATCCTTTATTACATACTTACTAATATCTACCTCTTTACCTGAATTATTGGTAAAATTCTCTTTCTGAATGTCAATCTCATAAAAATCACTAAATTTTATTTTATCTTCAGATTTCTCGGTTAATACATTAAATTTATAGATGGTTCTAACAGGTGAAGGTTCTCCATTAGCACTAGATTGTTCGCTCACTTCACTATACATTACTTTTGGTGCAGGCAATTCTGCACTATATGGCAATTCACGGGCTATATCGGGCGCAAAAGGTAAATATGAGATATAGCCTATACCGTTTTCATTCTCTCCATATTTATATTCTGCGGTATAGCTGTTTAACCCATCGGTGGTAGTGATTTTTGAGGTGCGGATTCCACCTAAACCGTTGATTGGGTCTGTTTGAGAATAAATAGCACTAATTCTCTCCCGTCCTCCAGAATCACAATAAGACATATCTGGAGGATAAGGGCAATTATGGGCATCAATTGTGATTTGGTATTCACCATTACCTAAGTCACTTGTAACTATAGCTTGCTTTTCATAATCACAATCAAATATTTCATATCCACAGGGCCCACCACAATTACCAGGTTCCTCATATGTACAATATATATCATATTTAAACTGCAATTCATCTCCTATATGTATACCAAGATTATTAGTCGACGATATTTTATAATTTAAGCTATTAAGTTTTTCAATGGAGTATTCTTCACCATTAGTCGTAAATTCAAAACTTGATCCCACCACAGGTTTAATATTATGATTCTCATATTCAACCTGAATTTCACCTCCCTGAGGAGTAGTAATCTGGTTCAAAGACCAAATACTATTATTATTTTCCAAATATCCAAATGCATCCCGATCATCAATATCGAAATTATAACTAGTATCATTTTCGTAATCGAACTTATAAGGCGGAAGCAATTGCCGCCCTCCTTTACCTTTAAAGTTTACCCTTGCTAAAGTAGATTTACCGTTTGACAAATTATTGTTATAATCCAAACTTATTACTTTTAAAGCATTCGTATGAATGGAATTTAAATTATCGCTATCTTCTAAAACATTTTCATATAAATTCATACTAATTTCTACTGGTTCACCTCTACTATGACCTATAGGGTAAAACCCTCTCCTATCCGACGAAATATCTGTATGATAATTGATCTCGAAAGGTTGGGAATTATTCATTCCAGAATTTTTAAGAGAACTATCATTCTTTACTAATAAAATCTCTTTTAAACGAAGTAGGTTTTGGGAAGGTATACTAAATCTCTCTTCGAAATCGCCACTATTCTGATCTAAGTACTCTGCATGAACCACCGATTTATATGACCAATAATCCGAATTACCATCTTGTCTCTCTTCCTTAACAAAAAGAGCAGAATGAGTTCTTGTTTTCACCTTATCCAAATAGTAGATTTCTTTCCTACCCCTTATCCAGGTCTTTACACTATTGTCTTCGGGATCAGTGATATAGTCTTTCTTATAAGGTGCTTTCCACACATAGCCATCTGACCATTTCCCATAATCAAAACTTACCCAATAACCGAAATCCCCTTTATCCAGAATACCGTTAGAATTATTATCAATATAATCAGGGCCCGTTACAGCAGTCAACAACCAATGTGTTGCAAAAGGTTCTAATTGACGCTTCTCAAAATAAGATTGCTCTTCATTAGGACTCGATGAAATCACACCAAATGTCCGAGTAATCGTTTCGTGATTATATACAGGTAAACTATAGTGATAGGTTTTTCCATCTACTGCAGTTATTTTAAATGCTCCAATTCCATCTTTAGGTTTTAAACTTCTATTAAAACCGTCTACCTCAGGTTTAATAATCTCCGCCTGGCCATTTATAATTTCCTCATTTTTAAAATACTCTACAAAAGTTGAATTCGCTCTTCGATTAATCCCTCCCTTCATTACATTATTCTGAAAATGATCCAAAATTTCTGAATTAGATAGAGAATTATTAAAATCTGCATCACCTACCGGAGAATATGAACTTATTTCATTTTCAAAATAAAATTCCGGTCGATTATCAAAACGTGTTTCAGCATTTAAAGATGCAGAAGCTCCCGAAAGAGGATGCTCTAAGGAATAATCTTCAGCATTTTCTTTCCCTGAGAGCCCAAACAAAACTCCATTCTCGAATAATCGAGAGGACATACCCCCCGACAAACCTTGAGCCTGAACATTATAATTATCATAATTTGGAAAGGAAGGATTGTTATTTTCAATCTTACTGTTACGAATAAAATCAGAATCAATCGGTAATTCATAAATATCCATAAAAGCATCACCAAAATTAGCCTGATTTATACTACATCTACAATCTGACTCTTCTTCAAAATCTTCAACAAAATTTTCAGCATCCTCATAACTTTCAAAAACTTCCCCTCCGCAACCAGTTCGAGGCGAACTTGTTGTACAATTCACCCTCCAATATCCTGTTTTAAAATGAAGAGGACCACTTACACTATTATCATGAAATTCTCCTAAAAAATACCTAAATTCTTGTCTTCCATAAGACATACTAAAAATCCCAATCTGGGTTGGCACAATGACAGGAATAAAAAATCCACTTGAACTAACAGTGTAATCCCCCATTTTTATTGAATTATTTAAAGCGAACTGAATACCTGTACCAATTCCTCCATTCACATTATTCCCAGTCAAATTAGTTATACCTGCATTTATTCCAATGCTATTAGAAGATAAACTAACTCCTAAATGAGCCTGATTATCATTTCCAGTTCCACTACGAACTCCAAGATTAACCGTTCCATTCGAATTCATACCAACATTAAAGCCTGCATCATTATTCCCGACCCCAATATCTCCGCCATAAGCTCCATTACTGGAAATATTGGCGCCAAGAGATAACCCACCAGTAGTTACGCCCAGTCCCATCCCAACTCCGTCCGTACCAGCAGTGAGATTGCCACCAATACTTCCTCCTCCATCTAGACCAGTACCGGCACCAATACTTACACTACCTCCCAAACTCCTGTTACTTCCCCAGGACAAATTAAGCCCTACTGAACCCATGCCTTCCGGTGAAGAATACCCTAATGACAAAGAGTGCATAACTTCCTTTCCTCCTTCGTCATAAAAAAATTCAGTCAAGCTAGACCTATTATAATCATCAGGATAACCATTTACCGATCTGTTGATCGCTCCTGCATTTAAATTCCAGCCCAATCCTGTCCAACTTGCTTCCTGATCCATTGCAATCCCAGCATGATAGGCCAAAGCAATAGGGTAACCACCCTCAGGTGAAGGTACATTCAACAAAGGCAAAACATAAGTAAAATCTCCAGTTGCCAAATTCACCATATCGGTAGCATCAATCGGCTCAAATGAAGTGGCCTCGATCGCAGTAGGCCCACCATTGTTTGCGAAAAGATTAAAAGGCAAAAAAGTTGTAAGTATATTTATAATCAGAAAAACAGCACCACTTCGATGCCACCGTTTTTGCTTCAGGATTTTACCTGTTTTGGGTTTATTATAATATTTAACCATAATATCAAAAAATTAATCTTTAGGAATGGATGAAAAATTTATTTCTGGTTGGTTTGTGATTAGAGAAACATCATACCTGAATTTTACCTGCCCGGTCTGAAAACCAATATCTTCAACAATCACGTCAATAGTCGCGGAATTTCTTAAACCAGCTTCTACGGGAAAGACCAGTAAAAGACTTGTTGCCCGGCTTAATCCATACATCCGAGGATAAGAAAAATCAACCATTTGAATAGTATCTTTATTCGAAGTAACCATACTGACTTTATCTTGAAAATTAAATGATAGTGTACTTACCATTTTACCAAACTCCGCACGGTCCTGAGCCAGGGTATTTAGCACTTCCCTGTTGTCGCTAGAGATTGCCAGGTTGAAATACATAAAATCTTTTAATGCAGCACGAAGACTATCAACTTCTTGAATGGAAAAATTATTTTCTAAATGCTGATCAACCAGAAGATCAGTAGGCTTATACATCAACTTGAAATCAATATTATTTATAACCTTTCGCTTTGTATAACCGTTATCCTCATTCTGCAAAAACTTCAACATATCTTCTCGATCCTCAAGAAAAGGGGGAGAGCAGGAGCATACCATCAAAAGAATTGGTATTACAAAAAGACAGGTATATTTAGTTACGCTTCTCAAAATCTTTATTCAAAGCTTCCAACACCTCTTCAGTCAAATCACTAGACCCATGCGCATACATCACATTTCCTGAGCCTGTAGCCCCAAATATAAGCTGGTATCCATGTTCCTCACCATATCCTTTAACAAAATCATTAATATCATTTAATACTGTCTGCGTCATTTTTTTATCTTCCTCCTGCAATTGCTGCTGAACGGCTCTTTGGTAATTATTAACCTGTTGCTGTTTACTGGTCAAAGCCTCCTTCTTCATTTCCAGTTCTTTTTCACTCAAAGAAATTCGGTCTTTCTCGTATGCTTGTAAATCCTGCTGCCAACTAACATTTAAACTATCCATATCGGACTTCAGTTTATTGGTTTTTATTTCAAATTTTTGTTTTTCAATAGCCGTACGATCATAACCGTTTAATAATCTATTTACATCAACATAAACTAATTCCTCTTTTGGCGAGAGGTAAAAGAAAGCAGATAAGCTTATAACAATCGCAATAAAAGAAAGGGGGATTGATAATTTGTTCATTATAAATTTGATGATTTGATTTCAAACAAACATATCCCTAAAACGGTTAAAAAATCAAAAACCAACCTTACTTTTTTTACGGTTTCACCTTACAATTTCTTGCGTTTCTTTTTATAGTATTGCCCTACTATGAAAGCACAAAAACTACCCTCGTTCAACCTACAGGAAATGCTAATTGTTTTAGCCATACTTGGTATTCTTTTACTTATAGCCCTTCCTAACTTTATGCCGCTTATTAGTAAGACCAAAGCACAAGAGGCAAAAATCCAATTGAAGTATATTTCAAACCTTCAAAAACAATATCAGTACTTAAATTCAAAATATACCGCTGATTTTGAAGCTCTTGATTTCGAAGCACCAAGAACCGTATTGGAGGAAGGAGAGGCAAATTATAGGTATGAGGTAATTGAAACTTCTTTGGACAATTTCAAGGTTAGAGCTACGGCAGTAGTGGATTTTGACGGTGACGGAGTGTTTAATGTTTGGGAAATCGACAGAAACGGAAGCCCAAAAGAAGTTATTAAGGATTGATTATCTTTTTCCTTAAATTTTTATTAATTGCAAGTCTGATTATAATCACTTATCAGGATTATAAAGATCGAATGGTTTGGTGGTTTCTTTTTCCTGTCTTTGCAATTACAGCTGGTTACCTTCATTTTATTCACGCTGTGGAAATAGTGTTTATATTAAACCTGGCAATAAACTTCTTGATAGTCATGATTTGTATGAGCGTGGGGTTTTTATATGCCCGGTTAAAGTTAAAAGTATCCTTTCTACGAGAAGCATTTGGGCTTGGAGATCTATTATTTTTCATAGGTTTGGCCGGGGCCTTTCCTACGGTGAGTTTTATTATCGTGTTTGCCGCTCTTTTGCTTTCGTCCCTGCTAACCCATTTTATTATAGCAAAATCGAGTGAATTGGATAGTGTCCCTCTCGCAGGCTATGCTTCTTTTTTCCTAACTCTCACTTACATAACAAATTGGACAGGTGAATTTTTAAATATTTATAAGATTTGAGCCCTAACTATAGTATTCCCGTAAACCTAAAACAGATTATCACCGCCAATCAAGCATTTCATCATCGCATAGTGCCTATTGGAAAGGAACAGGATATCACCATTTTCAAAACAGATTCTTCACACCAGCAGGAATTGAAAGAAGAATTGGAAATATTATTGGGGTTTCCTATTCAATTGGAATATGAGGATACATCCATAATCCAGTCCTATCTCTCCCATAATTACAGGCAAAGAACAAATTCCGCAAGCCAGAAGCTGGACTTTAAAACAAATTTCCTCTCCCAGCTACTGCAGACAGCTAAGGATTATAATAGTAGTGATATCCATTTAGAACCCCAGGAAGAAACTTGTAGGGTTAGGTTTCGACTGGACGGAAAACTTAAGGAACAATTTTTAATAGAACCTTCAGAATATCCGCAAATAATTAATCAGGTGAAAATTCAGGCTGGTTTAGATATTTCCCAAAAAAGGCTATCCCAGGATGGACGTATAACGGTTAAGTCTATTAGTAACGAATTTGATATTAGGGTTTCCACCCTCCCAACCCTTCACGGAGAGAAAATCGTACTGCGTATTTTAAAACGTGATGCGGAAGAAGTTAAACTCACCGATCTTGGTTTTACCAAAGATGAATTTGCCTTATATATGGAAGGTATTCGTAAACCAAATGGTATTATATTAATTTCAGGGCCTACAGGTTCTGGTAAGACCACTACCTTATATGGTACACTTAAAATCCTGAACACTGAAGAAAGCAATATCTTAACTATTGAAGATCCTATAGAATATACCTTACAAGGTATTAACCAGGTGCAGCTAAAAGAAGACATCGGGTTTGACTTCCCTGCTGCCCTTAGAACATTTTTAAGGCAAGATCCCGATATCATCATGGTTGGGGAGATTAGGGATGAAAAAACTGCTACAATGGCCATAAAAGCCGCTCTTACAGGTCATTTGGTGTTATCCACCATCCATACTAATTCCGCATGGGCAACGATTTCCCGACTCATAGATATGGGGATACCACCATACCTTATTGCCAGCACATTAAACCTTAGTATCGCCCAAAGGTTGGTACGTAAGCTGTGTGGTTTATGTAAGAAAAAAGTTCCAGTTAATGCAAATTTATTTCCTGATGGATTTGAGGCCCCAGATTCTTTAAATTTCTGTTATGAGGCTGTAGGTTGTCCCAATTGCTACCATACTGGCTATTTAGGAAGGCAAGCAATCTATGAAATATTACCCATTGAAAAAGAATTAGAAGTAGCTATAAAAGAAAACCGGCAACATATTGAAGAATATGTTCAAACGAAAGGTTTAAAGACGTTAAAAAATAACGCTATCAGACTATTGATGGAAGGGGAAACCTCAATTGAGGAGGTCTACTCCCTTCTTAAATAAAGAAACCAATGAGCATTAGACATTTTGTTTTATTTTTAATAATACTATTTTTAGGGTTCAAAGGCTTTGGACAGGAACAAACCAGGCTTAGTTCCCTGCAAAATCGATTAGAAGTCCTGGCCATAGAATATCCAGAACTCGACGAGAAAGTAAATGTTAATATTTCCAACACAACTCTTTCTAATTTTCTTCTGGCAATATCAGAGGTACACCAAATAAATATCAATGTTGACCCAGATTTAAATTCTGTTGAAATTATCAATAACTTTAATGATGTTTCTATCCAAAACCTCTTATTCTTTCTAGCAAAAGAATACAATCTCAAACTGGATATTACCGGGAATATTATTTCTATTTCCCGGTATGTATTGCCTGTCGCAGAACCTGAAGAAAAACAGCTTGTGGTTAAATATAACCCTATAGGAAATACTATAAGCCTTAATTTAAACGATAATCCCTTGTCTAAAGTTTTTCGAAAAATTACAGATGAATCAGGGAAAAATCTGGTATATGCACCAGGTATGGATGAATTAGAACTAAGTATTTATCTAAGTGAGGTAAATATTGATACGGCTCTTGAAAAATTGGCATTGGCTAATAATTTAAAAATGGCAAAATCAAAAGATGGTTTCTACCTTTTTAATACTCCTATTTCTGGTGGGGAAAGTAATGGCGTCGAACGAGCCATTAACAAAAATGATAATTTTTACTATAGGGTGGTTGATTCATTAAACCGTATAATTGAGGTAGATTTCAATAATGTTCCCGCCGAAGATGTGATATACACTATCGCTGAAGACCTAAACCTTAATTATTTTACTGCCTCATCTTTAAATAATATGGGAGAGGTAAGTGTAACTTCCGAAAGTATTAATTTTGATAAACTTCTGGAGAAAATTTTTGAAAGTCTAAAAAGTCAGGATTTTGAAAAGATAATCAATGACCAAAACCGGAATAGACCGCAAACCCAAGCGCAAAACATAAGTGAGCGAGCAGGTGCTGTATTCACTTATAAAAAAGAAAACAATATATATTATTTTGGTACTGAAAATCAATTAGCCCTTAAGCAAACAGAGGTTGTGCAATTAATGCACCGTTCTATTGAAATGCTATCAAACCCATCCTCAAACAGAAGACAAAATAGAAGCAATAGAAATAATTTTATGACAGGTTCCAGTAATTATATTAGTGGAAACAATTCCACTTTTGGTAATAATGGGATGAATAATAACAACCAATCGGACTTTAATAGGAATATTGATAGAAGAACTACCGGAGAGGAAGAATTAAATACCGAAGCTATCAAGAAATTAATTCCCGAGGATATTTTAAATGGAATCAATATTAATATTGATTCAGAATTAAATAGTTTTATAGTAAGTGGCCCCTCAACTAATATAGAACGATTCAAAAAATTTATTACTTACATTGATAAACCAGTACCTGTAGTACTTATCGAAGTGATGATTATGGAAGTAAATAAATCGGCAACGATTGAAACTGGTGTCTCCTTCGGAATTGGAGAAGAAAGAGTTTCTACAGAAGGACAGGCGTTTCCAACTACTAGTATGAGGTTAGGTGCTGAGACAATTAATCGCGTAATTGGTGGATTCGATGGATTTGGCTCCCTGAATATGGGTAAAGTCCTTCCAAATTTTTACATGGATTTAAAAGCTATGGAATCTAATGGGTCTATTAAGATCCTTTCAACTCCAAAATTAAGTACATTAAACGGTCATAAAGCATATCTTTCCAGTGGAGAAACAACTTATTATGCGGTAACCAACCAAAACTTTTTCGGTTCACAAATACCCCAAACTTCAGAAACAACCAATTACTATCCGATTGATGCCGAACTAGCGCTCGATATTATGCCATTTGTATCAGGTGATGGAGAGATAACCCTCGATATTAATGTTATTCAATCAAGCTTTAATGGTCAAAGAATAGCCGAAAATGCCCCCCCCGGAATGAATAGTCGGGAATTTTCATCTATTATTAGAATGAGGGATCAGGATGTAGCAATACTTGGCGGTATTGAGGAACGCACCAAAGATGATTCGGGTTCTGGGGTACCATTATTAGCTAGAATACCGGTGATAAAATGGCTTTTCAGTGAAAGAAGAAGGGAAGATTCAAAACGAAAACTAAATATATTAATAAAACCAACCGTAATTTACTAATGTCTTCATTATCTCATTACTGGAACTACGGGAAAGAGTATACGGCAATAGATTGGTGCCAACTTGCTGCTGACACTACTGAATATTATCTTTTAACTTCAACCAAAAAAAAAGGTGAACTTGAATTAAAAGAGTTATTACACTTAAATAACCTTGAAACTTTAATATCCAAACTTAAAAAAAACCAACATACCTATTTAAATATTAGCGGAAACCAGGTTTTAATCAAAACCACAGCTAAAACATCAGGCAACCATAATAGTATAGTAGAATCGGCCTTCCCGAATTTAGATTTAAAAGAATTCTATTTTCAGGTAATTAGTAATGAAACGGAAAGCATTGTTACTATTTGCCGAAGAAATTATGTAGAAGGAATTATCGATACATTAGCTAAGGAAGGGGTGGTTATACTTGGCATCTCTTTAGGCTTTACACCCCTTTTGAATATTACGTCCCTCCTGGGTGAATTAGAGATCGAAACGCACAGCCACAGCTTGGTAATAAACAAAAATACGATTGTTAACTTTAATAAAAATGATAAAATACTAGAGGAACAGCAGTATGATATTGATGGCATTCCTATAGGCGGTAGTTTTCTTATATCGCTAAGTTGTATCTTCTATTATTTTAAAAATGATAAAGATGTATTTTCAAATATTGCTGAGAAAAATTATCTTTTAAAAACGAAATTCCGACAAAAGCAATTTTTTAAGCAAACACTTATAATTGGCCTTTCTTTTATTCTGATTTGTCTTTTAATTAACTTTTTCATTTTTACAAATATGCATAGGGAATACCAGTCCCGTCAAAACCAGTTTGAAATTGAGGTTTCGCAACGGGAAATTCAAGAAAATAAAATCAAAGAAGTTCAAAGGAAAAAAGAACTTGTTGCTGAGATTATGCGAAATAGTAACTCTAATAGCACGCTCTATTTGAACCGTATAAGTAGTCAAATCCCTACCAGTATTACATTAAACAACCTTATATACCAGCCACTGGAGAAAAGAATAAAAGAAAATAGTCCTGTAGAGTTATCATATAATGACATTATCCTTCAAGGTGAAAGTAAGGATAAAGAATCATTTTCCTCCTGGATCCAATATCTTGAAGATATTCCCTGGATCAAAGAATTAGCTATCGAAAATTTCGGTTTTATATCTCAAAACACATCTGAATTCACTCTAAATATTGAACTTAAGGATGAATCAGAAAAATAAAAATATTGCCTTAATAATTGGATTACTGTTAATAGGGTTCTTATCCTATGAGTTTTCCATTTCCAATACATTAGAGGTAGTAGATAACCTGAAAGAGCTGGATAAAACTATTAACAAAAATACATCCCAACCTGAAGAAATAAGTAAAATTAATAAAGAAGAAATATATCTGGATTCTATAATTCAGGCTAAAAGGCTAGGTGATGTTTCCCTGCAGAATAACCTATTAAATGTTCTCAATAAATATGCTGAAAATGTAGGTTATAAAATTATAAGCTTTCAAAAACCTCATTTATTAAAAGATGGAAATACCACAATAACAACTTTTGGCTTTACCCTGGAAGGAGATTATAAATCCATTGAAAAAATTTTATATATACTGGAGAATCAGTATATTTTTGGAGAAATGACCCATGTTAATTTCCTAAAAGAAAAGGATTATGGGAAAAAAGAAGAATATTTACAATGCCGCGTTTTAATTCAACACCTCCAATAACTGAAGGAGAAACGACCCATCTGGAGCGCTAAAAAATGTTTTTACAATTTAATTTTACATTCAACTTAGCTTATTCAAGCTTGATTAGTTATTAAATCCTGATAGCTATATCTTAATGGGCCATTTGTTCGAAGAAGTCTTTTTTTTAAACAAACCCCATACTTTTAGCTTTCTCAATAAGCACCAGGTCTCCTTCCTTTTCTAACCCAAAGAGGTCTTTTAAGTTTCTTTTTCTTTTTTCTATAGCTGCCAAAGAAAGTGGAACTCTTTCTGGAAGCTTTTTTGTCTGAATCCCCTTTGATAAATAATAAATAATTTGCCGATCTAACTGATCTAGTGCTATATCATTTGTAATCTGTTTTCTGATAAAGGTATTTACAGTATGGCTATAACTAATTTTTCCATCCAACACTTCTTGAAAAGCCTTCACAAGTTCATTCGACCCCACATCACTCTTTATCAAAAGCCCTTCTGGATTGACATTTTTCACAATATTATATAATCTATAATTATCTTCATGCATTGTAAGAAAGATTAATTTTGTCTCTGAGGAAAGCATTTTAGCAAACAATCCCAAATCCTCCCCGGAATATATTTTTTTTTGAGTGTATTCCGGAAGGTTAATATCCATAAAGATAAGATCAAAAAAATTACCGGTTCTTAAGCTTTCCTGCAATTTATCATAAGCAGTTTTACAACTATTAGCCTCTTCAAAAATTATTTTAAATTCTTCATTTTGGGTTTCTAAGAGAATGTTTTTATAACCTTCTACTATAAGTTGGTGATCATCAACCATTAAAACCTTAACTAGTCTTTTCATAATCTTTTTTTTGGAATTTTAATTAATAAAATCGTACCCCTTGAACTGGATTTTATTTTTAATTTGCCCTTCATTTCCGATATCCTATCCTCAATATTTGACAAACCTATCCCAGTTTCATTTTTTTCTAAATCAAAACCCACTCCATCATCCGCTATTTCAAACTTCAACCACATTTCGTTCATATCAAATTTAATGTAGATATTTTTCGCATCGGCATATTTCCGAATATTTTGCAAACCTTCCTGCAGAATCCTGTATAAGTTTATTTTAACCCCATTCTTTACCGACTTCCAATCAATCCCACCATCAGCTACAAGGCTTATCTTAAAATCTTCATCATTCTCTACTTCATTCAATAATTCTTTTATAACACTCATAAATCCGGTTTCTTTTAATAATGAATCAGATTTTAGCTGATGGGAAATGGTTCTAATATCAGCTTCTATTTTTCTTAAATCCCCAATATAAACCGCCCTCTGAATTTCCGATTCCTTTCCTGTTTTATTGTTTAATACCTCCAGGTTTAACCGTATCCCAAAAAATTTGCTTAGAACAGAATCATGCAAATCCCTTGATATTCGCTTCTTTTCTTTACTGCTACCTTCTTCAAATTTTTGTTGGGAACTAAGCAATAAATCATATATTTTCTCATTGGCTTCCTGCTGCTTCTTTTCCAGGAATAATTTTTTATTTTTGGATTTTTGAACCTGTATGATATAAATCAATATTAAAAATAAGATAGCAATACCCGCACCTACAATAATTCCTATTTTCTGTCTACTCAATTGATCTGCATCCTCCTTGAATTGATCAGTTTCAAATCGAATCCGTACAAACTGATTCTGAATATTTCTCTCTTCTTTTCTTAAACTATCTGTCAATTCAATATGCCTGGTGAGATAGTTGGATGAATTAGCGCTATCAATGGATGCAAGTGATGTAAGTGATGCAAGCAAATCAGAATGATTATGGTTTTTTTCGGAAAGATCTCTCGAAACCTTATACAAGCTAATTGCCCGCTCATCATCTTTAATTAAACGAAAATAATCTCCTAAATGTAAGTTATTTACCGAAATCCCATCAATATGTCCTATTTCTGTCCTTAATTTAAGTGCTTCACTCATACACTTATACCCTTCATCCAAATCGCCATTAAACATTTTAGCATGACCGATATTGTCCAAAAGCATAGCCTGCATGCGGATATTTTCGCTATCGTTAATATCCAAAGCATTCTTAAAACATTCAATAGCGCTATCAAAGGCTTTCATATTCTTATAAGCCACACCTAAATTATTTAGAGTGATGACCGAATAATAATCATTGTCTAAAGACTTATTATATTCCTGTGCCAGGCGATGATATTCTACAGATTTCTGAAAATTCTCGAGATTATTATGAATGACCCCAAGGTTATTATAAGCCAGGTACAACTGTTTCGTCTTTCCCATTGGCTTCAAGAGTCTGATGGCTTGAAAAGAAGTGATTTCGCTACCTAGGAAATCACTTGCCTTTGTTTGTACGAGAGCTTGGTTAAGAAGCATTCTGCCAAAATAGAACTCTTTTCCTATTTCTTTATATAGTTTGGAAGAAGCATTGAAATAATAATAGGCGCTGTCCAGTTTGTCCTGCTTAACATAAAAATCAGCCAAATCCCAATAGGCCTCAGCGACACCGCTAGTATCTTTTTGCTGAAAAGAAAATTGGATGGTTCTATCATTCCAGTCCCTAAAATTTATAGAATCATTTTCAATAAGGTAATGATAGGAAACTTGGAAAAAAAATTTACTGCGCAACGAATCCATTACTATTTCATTTCCAATCCTTAATAAACTATCTCTGGATAGGCTTTGTATTTCTACAGATGTAACTAAGGAATTATAATCATCACCTATTTTCACCCCCTCTTTTGATTCACTCACACATCCAAATGTAGAAATAACTAATATTATGTAAATTACTGAACGGTAGATATTTTCTAGATAGTTAAAGCAGGCTTAGTAGCTAAGCCTGCTATTTAAAACAGATTATTATAATTTTATTATCACTCTCAATCCTTATTTTTTTTCGAATCAATAGGTACCTCTTCATCCCCCTGTTCCATAACATCAGAAAAAACTTCCAAATCGTTATTCTCGGGAAGGGGTTCTGGTTCACAGGCTGCAAAGAAAGAAAACACGAAGATAAACAATAAATTTCTAGTTAAGCTTTTCATAATTAATTTGTTGGATAAGATTTATAAAAATGGTTTTTACAGCGTAGGGAACTGTTTTGTTGACCCTAATCCAGCCATTTCTAAGCTGTGATTTACGATCACTTATACTCAACTAAGAATTCTTAATTATTTGTTAACAGGTCAAAAATAGAATGTGTTCGTTTAAACCTCTATTAAATGGGGATAGATAATGTGAGAGGCCCCTCACGAATGGTGAAAAGCTTAATAATGATGGTGAAAGGCTAAATTTTAATCAAAGGATAAATTAGTTTTGAAAAAAGAATCACGAAGTCGAGTCACATTGTCCTGGTATTTCTTTGAAAAAGGTATTTCAGTTACCGAGACGAGTTCTTCAAGGCTTATCCTGTTCTTTGCAAAATTTATTCTACGGATAAGATTACTATTAACAATATAGCTTTTATGAACCCTCACAAACTCGACAGGAAGCAATTGTTGATATATTTTGAGTGATTTAAAAGCCACAACACGATCTCCAGATGTCAAATAAAAATCAGTGGTATTATTATCAGCCTTTAGATAGAGAATATGTTTAAGTTTTAGAAAGTGATAATCTGAATAGGATTTAAGGCAAATCTGTCCGGAATCAGTCATCTTTTTTTTAAAACGCATCAACGATTTTCGAAGTTCGAATAAAGGAAGGGGCTTTAACAAATAATCAATAAAGTCATTTTTTATTACTTCATAAGCATAATTCTTACTTGCAGATATCGCTATAAATGAAGGAAGAACCTCTAAAAATTGATAAAACTGATTTACAAAAGAAAAGGGATCATTAATTCTTGGATTGTCCAAATCGATAAAAACAAATTGAGGCTTTGATTGAAGGATAATATCACAAGCACGTTCTCCATTCCCTGTATATCCTACGCAAGTAAATTCTTTAAAATCTATTGGCAATTCCAGTAACTTACTAATAAGTTCTGCATCGTCACTAATAATAGAATATGTAAACCCCATGACAATCTCATCTAATGAAAAATAGGATACCTATTGAAAAGCATCCTATTTTTCCTCTAAATTGAAGTCGTTAACCCTCTAACACTAATTACGACTCAATTTTTTATTTTTACTAAATTACTACTGTATTAACCACACAATATTTCCTTACATCTTTCAACTACCTTACTTTACTCTTAAACCTTTACGGTTAGGTTTATTAGACCCGGTATCACTATTAATTCCTGGCTATATCACTGAAAAAAAATACAAAATTAGATAGCTTTAAAACGCAGTGAAATTAGCTATTGATTCTATGAAAATTCAAATGTCAACCATACAATAATTACGGTTCAACCTTACTTCTTTATCTGTCATTATTACTACAAAAGGTGTCCGGCGCTTCATATTTAAATCATTGAATTTCTCATTGATTTCCTTCCCCTCCCTTTACTGCCCATTACCCTTTTTGAGATGCAAAATACCAATATTTAGAAGTTAGTCCAGATTGCATAAGCCAGTCGGGCTCCACCCTCCTTTTAATAAATCTTCCCTAATTCTAAATATTGAAAATGTATAAGCATCAAAAAGAGGTAACAGCAAACGGCTCTAAAAGAAATAAATGAAAATTAAATAGAAATGAAAAAGACCTTCTACATATCATCCGTATTAAAAAAAGAAAATCAAAAAGGAAATGCTACGGATAAAAAAAGTAAATGTTTTTTTAAAACCGCTGAAAGGTTCAGAGGTTCAATTTAACCACGCCTTACTAAGGCACTAATTTTTTTTCAATTATGAATACTTTAAGAAACAATGAAGCATAATTAAAAAAAGAGGGCTTCATCGTCGAAAATAGGCCCTCTTTTCTTACAAACTTGAAACGTAAACATCTATGAATACCAAAGTTAACGAAATAAATATAAGCTACTGCGGGAATATCAAAGTAAGTGAATTACCAAAAATACATTCCTCTGCTACAGCCGCAATCGTCTTTTTCGAAAATTGGAATAAAGACCAGATAGAACTCCACGAAAGCTTTAAAATACTGCTTTTGAATAACAATAACCGCATAAAATCAATTTACACCCTCTCAATCGGTGGAATTACAGGAACACTTGTGGATATAAGGATACTTTTTGCGATAGTTTTAAAAAGCCTGACTACCGCTGTAATATAAGCGGGATTGACTCTGAACGACAAACCGCAGCCGTAAGAGGAACGCTGACCAACGCTTTTAAAATGATTACAACACGTAAAATTTTCTTCTGTCTGTCAGCAAATGAGATTTCCCTGGATCTAAATAATCCAAAAAATCCGTGTGTAGTTACCATTGTCAATAATCCGAAAAATGAAACAGCGTACTCTCCCGTAATTGCGATGATTATACATACAGTCCTCAGGCAAATGAGTGTAAGAAACCTGGAAAGGGCTTTTGTATTAATGGAAGAAGCACCCACAATAAGACTACTACTGAATATGCACCGTGTACCGTCAACCTTTAGAAGTTATGATATTGCTACCCTTTACATTTTACAGGGAAAAGGCTAGTAAGGCAATTTTATCCAACCTTTCCTACCAATTCTTTGGTAAGGCCAATGACCCGGTTACTGCGGGCTATTATGAAAAGTTTTTTGAACTGGTAAAAAGGGAAATACTTAGCCTGAGCAAAGGGGAAGGCCTTAACCTTGATACCCGGATAACAAAGACCAAGAGAGAAGTATCCAAATTACGTGCAGATCTTTTTTTTGGACTTAAAACGGGAGGGTTTGTAGTTTATGCCGATGGAAAAGACAAAAGAATAGAATTTAAATATCAGCATTTGGAAAAAGCTCTGCCTGAAAATTTCCAGCATTATTCATGTGATGAAATTAACAATAGTTTTTCAGGTATCTATAACGATGTAGAATCCCTTTTAAAAACTTTGTGATTTTTTTTCAGATAAGCTTTGACTGATAAACCGTACATATAATATTCATTTCGAACAGAAACCCGTAGCCCTCAAGCTAATAACAATAATCTTATTGTATTAATACTCCCTAAATTCTCTGTTTAATTTCAACGTTTATATCATTGGAAGAAATACTTATACCTTATTTTCTAGGACGCCACGAATCAAAAGCAGCTTTTTCAACCGTAGGATTGGTAGGGTCCAAACGTAAAATTTGAATTGAAAAGTAATAAAGCACTCGAAAGTGAAAATCCCCTACTGCCTGCTTTCCAGAAAAGCTAATTGGCGCTCGTGCCCAATAAGGTACAGAGTGAGCTCCTCGATCTTCTCCAATAGTAAAGCATCCATAGCCTCTAAGTGGTACCCCTCCTCTTCAATGAACTCGGCTTTGGGAACTCCGGGCAGGTGCCCTTCCCTCTCAATATAGGCCGATAGGTTCGAAAGGCTCCTTAACTTATAGTCCGCTCCAAAGACATAATCAGGCCAGTTAGATACCGAGGCTACCTGGATATCATCGGTTAAAATGCCTCCATCAACGGCAAGGCGATAACCTTCCACAGGATCCGTCCCGATGCCCACTTCTTCCCCATTACAAATGATCACATCACATATAGATTCTTCCGGAGTGCCAGAAACACCAGCTAAAATTTGACCTGAATAATTTTTGACCTCTTTTTTAGTGTTGTCTTTAGAATGGCTTCCAAACGCATCAGCAAGAGACTTCTCACTCGTACCCTGCCATTTATAGGATTTATTCGAAAAATCTACACCCAACTTCTTTGATAATTCCATAAGATGCCTACCCTGATCAATAATATATAAAGTAAGCTCCTCTATCTTCTCCATTAAAAGCCTGTCCATCTCGGAAAGCGAATAGCCCTCAATTTCAATGGTCTTCACACTAGGAATTCCCGGTAAATGTCTATTAGCTTCTATATATTCTTCTAATTCATCTAGAGAACGTAAAGAATAATCAGAGGAGAAAACATAATCAGGCCAATTCGATACACTCTCAATCTTCACACCCTGCGAAAGAATGCCTCTAGTGACTCCGAGTCGGTAGTCTCCCGTATTCGAAGTGTTTATCCCAACATTCTCTCCTTGGCAGGAAAGCCCCGAAGACAGGCTGTCATTTGGTTTAACAGCGAAAAAAAACTGGTTCCTATGCAATACAAAATTGGGATCACTTTCCTTAACTGACGAATACATAAGCCCAGATGATTCTAAAACTTTAGAAGAACGCAATCTATCTAGTCTGTCACGTTGATCCAACAGGTACAAGGTAAGCTCTTCCATTTTCCTTAAATTAGCCTTATCTGCTCCTATTAATGAAAGACCATCAGAAAACACTTTTTTGGCAGATGGCAAACCAGGTAAATGACCATATTTCTTAATGTAAGAAGTCACAACTCCCAAATCCATAAGCTTATAAGCTTCTGAAAATACATAGTCCGGCCAGTTGGATACACCCATCACTTTCATCTCATCGGTATAAATACTACCTCCTACAGCCAAACCATAACCACAAGAGTTCTCTACATTCACACCAACACCTACATTTCCATCAACCTCAGTAATTAAACCCGTACACTCTGAGCTTTCTGAAGATAGGGTATACAACGCCTCCACTTCTGTAGGTGTTAAAACCCTATTATATATCCTTATATCATCTAAGGCTCCTTTAAAAGCCCACATCCCTTTTATATACTGGCCTATTAAGAAACTAAAATCGCGATGAAAATCTATTGAAGCAGATGCACTTATATCTCTGGAACCATCTAATACTCCATTTGCATATATTCTTAATTGTCCATCTCTGTCATATGTTACCGTTGCTAAAGACCATCCATTACTTTCAAGAATTGTAGGGCTTCTAAAATCAACTTCAGGCCCAAAATCGATAAAAGCGCGAATCCGACTATCCTCAATTCCAAATGCATATCTACCAGTTACATTTTGACCTTTAGCTTTAGACAAAATTGCCAATTCTCCTTTGGCACCAGAATCATATTTGAACCACGCTGACATTGAAAAATCTCCCGTTCCCATAGTAGGAATATTAGATATTTCTATATAATCATTTCCATCAAAATACATTGCTTTACTTTCCTCTCCAAACCGGTTAGATACACCAATAGCACCATGAACTTCCCCATCATTCCCATTAATAGTAAGATCAATTGCATCACCGTCAAGAGGCCAATGACCAATTAAACCATCTGTAAGATTTTGGGAGTTAAGAGAAAAACCACAATGAAAAAAAACTAAAAAGAATAAAACTTTTTGCATTTCAAACTAATATTTTGAGTTATTATTAAATCAATATCGCAAGGTTAATACAAACCACAAAAAGAAAAACACCCCTACTGCCGATGGCTTTGGCTTTCCAAAAAAGTTAGCTGCCGCTCCTGTCCGATAAGGTACAGGGTGAGTTCTTCGATCTTCTCCAATAGTAAAGCATCTATAGCCTCTAAGTGGTACCCCTCCTCTTCAATGAACTCGGCTTTGGGAACTCCGGGCAGGTGCCCTTCCCTTTCAATATAGGCCGATAGGCTCGAAAGGCTCCTTAACTTATAGTCCGCTCCAAAGACATAATCAGGCCAGTTGGATACCGAGGCTACCTGGATATCATCGGTTAAAATGCCTCCATCACCGGCAAGGCGATAACCTTCCACAGGATCCGTCCCGATGCCCACTTCTTCCCCATTACAAATGATCACATCACATAAAGCCTTGGGGGAAGCTTTTAAACTTGTCGAAACCCCTCCTTCAAAATGAGGGGCTGCCTTTTGGGTATGCGCAATGAGGGGGGGTGCAATATCCACGTTGTAGCTTTTATAAACAGTTTTACCTGAAGCAATTTCTTCATCCGCCACCGGAAGTATAACTCCCAACTCCCCGGATAAACTCTCTAGCTCGGACTCCTGGTCAATAACGTACAGGGTGAGCTCCTCTACTTTTTCCATTAGGAGCTTATCCATTTTAGAAAGACTATAGCCTTCACGGGCGATAGTTTTAGCACTCGGAAAACCCGGTAAATGTTTGTTTGTGCTGATATATGCTCGTAAATCATCTAAAGAAAGCATCGCATAATCATCAGAGAATACATAATCTGGCCAGTTACTAACACTTGAGACCTTGACCCCTTCGGAAAGGATACCACCAGCAACTGCCAAACGGTAACCAGAGGTTTGGCCTATCCCTATTCCAACATTGTCTCCATCGCAATACATAGTACCCGTAGAAAGACTGTCCGTGGACAGTGTCTTGAGGGGACCCTGACCTTCTTCTATCCCGGATTGCTCTAAAACAAAATTATAAGGTCTTTCTTTACCTTCCGAATAAGTAATGGCAGAGGCTTTTTCGACTTTAGGAGCACGCAATCGCTCCATTCTAGCATGCTGATCGAGCAGGTACAAACTAAGCTCTTCTAGCTTTTTCAAATTAGCCTTATCCATCTGCGTCAGTGAAATGCCATCCGCCAACACCTCTTCTGCTGAAGGCAAACCTGGTAAATGACCCTGTTCCTTGATATAAGAGGCCACATCTTCTAAATCCAAGAGGTCGTAAGTTTCCGAGAATACATAGTCAGGCCACATAGCCACGTCCATCACTTTTACAGCATCGGTATAAATGCCACCACCAACGGCCAATCCATAATCCCCAGGATTTTCAATACCTATCCCTATTCCTTCATCGTTTTCAGTAATTAACCCCGTACAGTCATCTTCTTCTGGATCCATGGTATAAATCATTTCTATCTCTCCGGCCGTGAGCACCCTATTGTAAATCCTAACATCATCAATATTACCTATAAATTCCCTACCATCCCCACTATAATCTCCTATATGAAGCGGCCACGGTTCATCTATATCTACATTCTGAGAATTAGATATATCAACTTCTTTTACCTTAAAATTATCCAGGTAAATACTCAGGAAAGAACTTCTATCAAAAGTTGCCGTTAATAAATGCCACTCCTCTTCCCCAATTAATTCGTTAGCGATATATTTGGAATTTTGTAAAACTACCCCAACTTTATTTCCATCTGCGATACCTATGGCAAATCTATCAATAGCTCCAGTAGAATAAGATTTTGCTACGATTGCTGATTCCCGTCCAAGTTGAGCGCCTTCTTGTATTTTAAACCAGGCAGAAATACTATAATCCCCTAATCCCATCTTCAAAACATTTCCAAAAGAGATATAACTATTACCATCGAAATACATTGCTTTATTCTCCTGACCAAAACGGTTGGATACTGGCACCGCTCCAAAAATTTGACCGTTATTAGTATCAAAACTCAAATCAAGTGCATCACCATCAAGTGGCCAATGGCCAATCAACCCATTTTCTAAATCCTGGGCATTTGTAAGACTACCAAAAAGAAAAAATATAATCCATATATACTTCATATCTTATTCCAAGTTTAGATTTTTAGACAAAGACTCTTTGAAAGTTTAATGCAGGCAAAACTTTACTATCGCGTCTTTTATAATTTTATTTGAAAAGCTAAATTATAGCCTTACAAATTAATTAGGGTAAGTATAAACCGTATTTTATGTAAGGTTTGTATTTTCATTCAGAAGATGATTTGACGCCCAGACAGATTAAAAACAAACTCAAAGGGCCTGGAGGTTCTCAATCTTTCTTTGCAGTAGCGGCTGAACGTGTAAAGCAAAAATATGATAAAGGAACTTTTTCTGTCGCGAAATCGAGCTGTCTATTCTCTATAACCTGGAAGAGTTTCTGAACCTCAAAACCAATCAAAAGAAAGAGGAGGTTATAAAATCAATAAAAGAGCGAAGACGAATACGAGTGAGTAAGACCAGAAAAGGTCAATATTCTTTTGAGGATGCCATTACCTATTTTAAGAGAAATACCCGACTGGAGTTTCGGGAAATGAATGAATCATTTCTAAATAAGTACAAAGCCTTCTGCTCCACTTACTTGGGACACAAGACCCGGACTATCACAAACCAACTTATTTTTATTAGAACCCTCTTTAATATTGCTATAAAAGACGGGATTGTTTCTCAAAAGTATTATCCTTTCGTGGGCGAAAAAGAAAAAATCAGAATTGGCTCAGGAAATAAAATTGGACTGACTGCTGAGGAAGTTACCAAAATAGAAAATCTTGCAGTGGAAAGTCATTCTTCGATATGGCACACCAGGAATGTCTGGCTTGTTTCCTTCTACTTTGCGGGTATAAGAATTTCAGATGTTGTAGCCTTGAAGTGGACAGATATAAAAGATGGCCGCCTGTACTATGTGATGAATAAGAATGAAAAACCATTGAGCTTTAAAGTCCCGGACAAAGCCAAAACCGTCTTTAATCTCTACCTGATGGATAAGACGGAAAACAATGGCTATATTTTTCCTTTTTTAAAAGATGCTGATCAACAGGATCCAAAAAGCGTATTTCTTAAAATGAGGAACGCTACTAAGGTTTTAAATAAATTCCTGAAACGAATAGCTGACGAATGTGAAATAGACAAAAACCTCTCAAACCACATAGCCCGTCATACCTTTGGAAATATAACCGGAGATAAAATACACCCCTTAATGTTACAAAAATTATATCGCCATAGTGACCTAAAAACCACACTAAATTACCAGGCCAATTTTATTCATAGAGATGCAGATGATGCACTGGACAGTGTAATTAATTTTTGAATAACGGTGACAAAACTTAATGAGAATAATCTTCCTTCAGAAAATCTTGTCATTTCTTTATTTTGGATATATATTCTTTTCATTACACGAAAGACTTATTAAAATTGTATTCTTATAAATCTATTATATTTGCCCTAAGTTGAAGATAGCGGTTAAGGAGTGGCCAACACCTGGCAGATGATGGGGGCGACTTTCGGCTGATAAGGACGGCGTTATCTGATATTAATCTGCAGTTAAGCCCCGTGTTAAGCGGGGCTTAACTTTATGTGGCGCAGAGGCGAGAGTCTCCAAACCGCTCCTTTCTCAACACCGAGATTAAAAACCTCCCGAAAAAGGAGGTTTTGCGTACATTTTCTTTTTAAATTGAGCAATAAAAACTTTGAGTCTTATATTCAGCCTCGGATGGCATTTCCCTGGTGATGGTATAAGACTTATTTTATGAGCCTTAAATGCGACTTTGGATTGCAGTTCCTTATGCAACGGTTTTAAAAAGCAGCTTTAGATATTTTTGTAGATTTTTCAAAAATCAATTCTATCTGATGAGCTACTTTTTAATTTAACGATTACCAAACTATTTCCGGATAATCATCGTAATTTAATTGGTCTACTCTACAACCTAATTCCTTGGCCCTGATTTCTATGTCAGCCTTCCACATTTTATAGGCTGGCGAAAATTGGGAATAGGCAATTAATAAATCTGGTATACCCCGAAATCTTCTTTTTCCCGGGGTCTTGCTCAAATATTCTATATTAATACCCTGCAGCACTAAAAAAACCAGGTCATTATGTATATTAATCTTTTGAGCTATGAAAAGTTGAATTTGTTGTGCGCCCTGGGGATCATAATCAAATAAGGCTTTTTTACAATTATATTCCAGGATATAAAGGTTTGCCTGATCCAGAGCATCCAACACTACATAACCTGCATTATATCGAAGAACAGAAATCAAATAGAGTAAGTCTGTCCATAGGTATCTAAAGCCTAAGTATTCAACTTTATTTTCCGAATCAAATACAAACTTTTCATTCAACCTTGAATGCTGGAAAGCTTTTCGAACTTCATAAGCAAAGCCCATTATTATGTCTGACTGTCCTTTTTCTTCTTTTTTGAATTCATTTAGTCTTTCTCCTATTTTGTGAATGGTTTCATACAGGCTTGCAAGGTCACCGTAATCACCCCATAATTCTATTCCTGTCCCTTTTTTGGTTGGGTTACTTTGAAGCATAAAAAAGCATTTTAATTATGTATTCTTTTTTCAAATATCACTATTTAAATCAATCTAGTATATTTAGTAATCACCAAATTTTCAATAATTATGGAAGAGCAGGGAGCATTTAAAGAAGTACCATTTCACGATGAATTCAGGAAAGAGGTCATTGACAAATTACTTGAATTACACCGTCAATTAGTTTTACTTGAACACCTTGAAAGGGGATCAAGAATGCCATTTTTGAGAAAGATAGCGATTCTTCGTGATTTTTTTGGGATTCAGATATTGAAGAATATTTATACGATAATGAAGGTCTTATACATATATAATAACCTGGAGAGGTTAATGGAAAAAACTTAAAATTTATGAGCCATTCCCTATATGGTCTTATCGGAAGCCAAAGTAATACAAGTTCCAAAAGACACTTTTTTAGACACTATCCCGCAAAGTGGGTAAAGTTAAAATAACAGGGGTTGGACTTTTTTAAAGTCTGACCCTTTTTTCATAGATCGTAAGGAACTGATTTAAGATAATGCCCCCAGTTCCTAATAGGTATTGACCACTTTTTAGTGGCTTCCCTTGTAGCCAAATATCGTTAGTTTGTTTCTTTTACAAATAGCAAGTTTAATGAATGAACATCTGATATTTATCTTTGGATAAAAAGCTCCATCTGCTGCCCTAACTTTCGCCAAATATCAGGTAAAACCTAATCCGTATATTAAGGACAGCAGATTTTTTGAGTTAAAGCCAGAGAGTATTTCGGGAAGAACCCATTATCACGATGTTAGCCACTCAACGCGGAGCATAAAAAACAATATTTATGCAAATTTATGGAATTGATTTATCAAAGAGTAAGTTCGATGTGAACTTTCTTGATGCAAATGGAAAATCTGTAAACATGACAGTGAAGAACGATTTGAAGTCAATATCAAAATTCCTGTCTAAAGTTCCGAAAGACACCGTACTCTGTGCAGAGAACACTGGGACTTATGGAGACCTTCTTGTTTTTCTGTGTAATCAGTATGAGATTAAAATTGCTTTGGTTCCGGGATATAATGTTAAACACAGCCTGGGCCTGGTTAAAGGAAAAACAGATCCTATTGACGCTGCACGGCTTCGGGAGTATGGAGAGAGGTTCTATGATAAGCTGTCGCTTAAGGTTTATCAAAGTGAAAGTATGTCGGAGCTCAGGCAACTTTATTCTCTTCGTTCCCAACTCGTCAAAGCAAGGAAACTGTTGACAACAGGCGTGCACGCAAGACAGCAGATGCCAATGCAGAGTATCATGACCAATAATATACTCAAAGCTACTTTAGACTCACTAGATAAGCAGATTAAAGAAGCGGAAGTAGAGATAATCTTAATTATCAGGGACGATGCGGAGCTTCAAGAAAACTACGAGCTATCAGTTTCTGTACTGGGGATTGGACCGGTAATAGCGACTAACTTAATCATCAAGACCGGAAACTTCGAGATTATTGACACAGCCAGGAGAGCGGCTTCATATGCAGGAGTATGCCCGTTCCCCAATGCTTCTGGAAATATGGTAGGGAAATCGAAAACAAGCCCTTTCGGCGATAAAGAACTAAAAACGCTGCTTTATCTAGGAGCTAGAGCTGCAGTGAAACACAACAAAGAATACAAGCTGTATTATCAGAAAAAACAACAAGAAGGAAAGCACCATTTCCTCATTATGAACAATGTTATGAATAAACTATTAAGAACGATCTACAGCGTGATCAAGAACAAAACACCTTACGACCGTAACATGTTATTTTTTCTATTTTCACAGTTTATGAGATAGTCCTCATAAAAAAACCACCTTGTTAAAGGTGGTCTATTTAGTTTGCATTTTAAGTTTATTTACTCATATTGTTCCAGTTCTTCATTTAAATCTCTGATAAACTCATTTAAATCGACAACAAATCCTGATTTCCCATTTACAGGAAAAACATTTATCAAGTAACTATTATCTGCGATTAAAGGTGCAATGGTATCTTCAAAATCATCTAAAGTTATTTTAAATGGAACGCAATTTCCCCAACCACTATCTAAATTGCTTTTTATAAAATCTTCCGCAGTCCAAAATGAAACAAGTGTATTCTCATCTATTTCGGACAATGCTAAATCGCCTTTTTCATCCACAATTGTCCAAAACTCCTCAAAGTCTGCAATCTTTTTTATAAAATACTTATACCGTTTAAAAGGCTTTAGTTTAGAGACATTCTCAACCTCTTTCGTGTTTAATTTCATATAATACGGTTTACCTTTTTAGTTAAAATTCTTCGACCAAAGGAATTGGTTTTTCAGAATATTTATTTTGTATTAGTATTACTCTTATCATTGTCATCTTTCAATATACTAAAAAATTCAGAGAATCCAGGGAATGGATTAAATTCGTTTACAGCCTTACCAAAGTCGTTATCTCCAAATATTACTGTGCCTAAATTATCCATTGTTTCTACATAAGTCATTGATATATCTAATACCGCATCTGCTGTTTCATTTCCTGTTATTGAAGTAGATTCTTCGGTAGAGGCATTAACTTCTTCGTTTGCCATAGTACCTGTTGCGACTGCCGTTGCTGTTGCTTCTTTTACAGGTCGCTCTTTATTCTTTCTACCATTATTATCATATTTATGTTGAGTTCTATGTAAGTCTCTGTCCTGTAAGTTAGAATGTTTATAATCATACCCTTTAGCAGCTTCTCGTCCTCTTTCGTGAGCCAAATCTTTTCCTGGTGGGTTTCTGATTGATTTCCTCTTACCATTTTTCATTTGGTTCATTTCAGATTTTATCCAACCCTTATCTGCTTTACTGGCTTTTGGGTCATTAACTACTTGTCGTAATCTATTTTGTCTACCAAGCCTACCTAACTTTTTAACAGCTTTTTTAATTAACTTTTTAATAGGATTTCCTGGACCACTTGGCGCCATCCCATCATAGTCTTGGAAGTAAATAGGATTATTAAATCCGAAGTTGTACGGACTATGGCGTCTCATTTTTTCAGCCAATGGGTCAAGGTTCATCCATCTTCCTAATGCAGGATCATAATTCCTGGCAGAGACATCATACCAATCTAAAATACTACCCGAGATATTCTCATCTTGCAGCTCTTTCCCCCCAAAACCATAGCGTTTTGCTGCATCATTACCCAAAGGGCTTCCGTTTGTATTGTAACCTTGGTGTGTTAATCCAAAAGGATAGTAGTTTTTCTCTTGGATGATCTGAAGGCTTACCGGGTTGGTATTGTTCTGGTTGGCATCAGTATAGCTTAATCTAATATTTCCGAGATGGTCAACATAATTATAGACATAGTTGAACTGCCCACCGTCATAGGATACATATCCTTCGGGATGATTAAAGAATTTTAAAGTACCTCCTTCATAGATAAAGTTACCCGCATAATCAGTTATTTTTCCCGGTATCTCCTTTCGGAGTTTTACACCTGTAGCATCATAGGTATATTTGATGACCTGGCTACTGGAATTATTGAACATAACCTCGGTTGGTAAATTAAGGTGGTTGTACTTTATACCACCGGCCAATATCCCTTTATTTGCATCGGATGTTAAGTTACCATTGACATCATACCCATAATCATCTCCTGTAGTATTGCCATCCTTAAACCCGTAGCCAGCTTCTCCATCCTCAATTTCACTTACCCTCAAGAGCTTATTCCCATCATAGTCATAGTCCAGGTAATCCATGGTTCCAAAGAGCGAAGCATCAGCATTTATATGTCCCTGCCTCTGTAAAGATAAAATATTTCCCATTTTATCATAGGCAATCCCGCTTAAATTATAATTCCCCGTATTGTCCGTGGCTCCGGTGATCCTATTCAATGCATCATAGCTATACCCATAAGAATTGCTTACCGGGTTACCACTTATATTCTCACTTTGGGTATTCCAGTGCGTCTCCGAGATGTTCCCGTTATATAGCGGGGCCGCCCCACCGGTAGGGTCATTATAATTGATCCCAAAACCAAAGAGATCGTCACCCAGATTCTCCGGGTCGTTGATTTGCTTAAGCCAACCCCGTATATTATACGCATAATCGATCTCCTGTAAGAAGTCATTGTTGTTTCCTGTAGAAAATTTTAATTCGCTTACGGAAGAACCAACCCTGTAGATCGATATATCCCCCAGAAGACTGGAGGTAGCAGGAACTACAGAGGTATAGACGGTTTCACCATTACGCTTGTAATGAATCAACTCTCCCTCTCGTTCCACACGCAGGATATCCCCGTTTTCATAAGGCCCAAATTCTCCTTTTTTATTTCCATTCTCATATACATTCAATATCCCATCATTCTGTGTGTACAAGGCATAACTTATAGTATTATAATGAGCACTGGTATTGGTGGGCGACAAGCCCATCATTACCCGGATATTGTCACTGGTCACCCTAGCTTGTATATAACCATCACCATTAAAAGATTCTGCCGTGGCCAAACCGGAATCACCCCAGGAGTTACTAGTAGTAATATTGGTGATCTCACCATCAGCGTCAACAGCTACCCCTACCAGATCCACAAAATCAATCGAACTTCCTGCCTCCAGGTCATCCATTAAATTACCACCTAACCCTTTTCTAATCAACTGCCCTAATTCGTCATAAGTATTCGAGGCTATAAGCTCTCCGCCTATCCCTATCCTGGCAGAGAATGTAAGCGACTCACTGGCCATGACCTCAAAGCCCGGTGCAAGGGTAATCGAGCCACTAGCCATCACACTACTGCTCTGGGCAACTACCTGGTTCAACACCAAATCTTCCTCTTCAACACAGTCCCCGTCA
>NZ_FUZC01000026.1 GCF_900168115.1 Salegentibacter salinarum | reverse complement strand
GGATAAGGTGCAGGGTGAGCTCTTCGATCTTCTCCAATAGCAAGCCATCCATAGTCTCTAACCGGTAACCTTCCTGCTCCACAAGCTCCGCTTTGGGAATACCGGGCAGGTGCCCTTCCCTTTCTATATAGGCCCAGAGGCTCGAAAGGTCCCGTAGCTTATAGTCCGCTTCAAAGACATAGTCAGGCCAGTTAGCCACCGAAGCCACCTGGATGTCATCGGTTAAAATGCCGCCGGAAACCGCAAGACGGTACCCTGCTACCGGATCTGTCCCGATTCCAACTCCTTCCCCATCACAGGAAATTACATCGCATAAAGCTTCCGTAGAAGCTTCTATACTTCGGGGGGAGGCCATATCTCGAAAAGTACGTTCCTCTTTTTTGGTAGGTGCATTGAGATAGGACTCAATATCCACGTTGTGGTTTTGATAAACAGTTTTATTTGAAACAAATTCTTCATCCGCTACCGGAAGTATAACTCCCAACTCCCCGGATAAACTTTGGAGCTCCGCCTCCTGGTGGATAACGTACAGAGTGAGCTCCTCTACTTTCTCCAAAAGGAGCTTATCCATTTCAGATAGGCTATACCCTTCACGGGCGATAGTTTTAGCACTCGGAAGACCCGGTAAATGTTTGTTTGCACGGATATATGCTCTTAGATCATCTAAAGAAAGTATCGCATAATTCTCAGAGAATACATAATCTGGCCAGTTACTAACACTCGAGACCTTCACCCCTTCGGAAAGGATACCACCAGCAACTGCCAAACGGTAACCGGAGGTTTGGCCTATCCCTATCCCTACATTGTCTCCATCGCAGTACATAGTACCCGTAGAAAGACTGTCCGTGGACAGTGTCTTTAGCTCCCCCGGACCTGCCGCTATCCCAGATTGCTCAAAAATAAAATTATAAGGTCTTTCCTTATTTACACCGTTAGCAAGGACGGAGGCCTTTTGGACTTTCCCGCTACGTAAGCTTTCCATTCTCCCATGCTGACCCAACAAGTACAAACTAAGCTCTTCTATCTTTTTCAAATTAGTCTTATCCATCTGCGTCAGCGAAATGCCACCCGCCAATACCTCTTCTGCGGAAGGCAAGCCAGGTAAATGACCCTCTTCCTTGATATAAGAGGCCACTTCATCTAATTCCAAGAGGCCGTAACCCCCGGAGAACACATAGTCAGGCCAGTTAACCACGTTCATTACTTTTACAGCATCGGTATAAATCCCTCCACCTACAACAGCTAAACCATAACCTCCCGGATTATCCGTGCCTATTCCAACACCCTCTGCGTTCTCAGTGATTATACCAGAACAAAAAGAATCTTCTATGTTTATTGTTAGGGTTGCACTATCCGAACCGCATAAATCATTTTCTACCGTGTAGGTATAAACTCCTGCTGTATCTACTGCAGGATTGAAAATTCCATCTTCCAGACCATTCCAGATCCCTCCGGAACTAGGGCTTCCTGCCAGGGAATCTAGCAATGTAAACGGCGGATCCGTAGAAGATACAGTAATTACAGTATTGATACCAGCCTGAATATCTTCATAAATACGAAGCGTTATTACTACAGAGTCCTTACAACCCTCAGCTCCCAAAATATAAGTCCTGGGGAAATCTTTATAACCTACTATGGGTTCAGAATTATAATCATAACTTACTTGTCGAGCTGAAGGATAAAAGCTGCCACTTCTTGAAACTCCCGGTGAAAGCAAATCTTTATAATAATCTTCAATAGAGTATAAAGCCGGAAACAATTCCTGGGTTTCAGAATCACAAATTGCCGTGAAATTATCTTCCCCAGCGCCAGTATCATCATGAACATACGCAATTACCCTAGGCCTACTTCCACAACTCCCATCAGCGTTATCGGCATAATAAAAGCCTCCGTTTACTAATGAAGCAGAATCATGTAGAGCCGTAGTGGAGGTAGAACTGCCGTACCATACGGCATCCTGAGGCTCGAGATTGCCTATAGTAGGTTGAGAAGCAGCACAAAAATGTTGATTAGATTCTAATATTTTCGGGCAATCCTGAGGCAGGAATAATGGGTTCGCCGCCATGTTAAAATACAGAAAAAAAATAGTTAATACGTAATAATGCTTCATATGAACTGGTTTTTGACTCTTGAAAAAATATCCTCTCTAAAAATCAGAAAAAAAATATTTCCGAAAAGAATTGAATCTTAGTTCGTGTTTTTATAGTGGTAATCGTACTCCTTTAAAATTTTCCAATCATCATCTTTAATAAACCTCAGACGATTAAAATCATCATAATTATAGGTAGTGACTAATCCACTCGGGTCTGTAATACTAGTTAGTCCCACCAAAGGTTTATAGGTATAAGTGGTGACCATTGATTGAGGAAGTCCTGTTCGAATTTTTTCCAATTCCTCTTTCATTATCAATTCTGAAGTTGAAGGATCGTTTAGCAGATTAATATCTACTAGATTTAGCACATCGGTAAGGAATGCATTCTCTATCTTGGCAACTGGGTACTCTCTCTCATAACCCCAGATATAAATAACATTTGGACCGTTGGTTTTGGATACCTCCTGAGGATTTCCTGAAATGTCATAATCGGAATAAGTAATCCTCTCCTCCATATCTCCACTCCCTTTTTGAGTTTCTAGGCTAGATTGAAGAGTCTGACCATGAAAATCATCATAGTTGTTCCGTTTAATATAAATGGTTGACCCATTTTTTTTGGTAACAGTCTGAATTGGGGTTGCTGTACGATGCTGATTTTCAGATTTCAAACGATCAATAATATTAAGTTCAGCCGTCGTCAAATTTCCCCCTTCGATAATTAAGTTAGAATCAAAATCGTCGGGATAGTAAATTTTTTCCTCCAAAAGATCGTTTTTGCTATTTACCGTTTCAGTTCTGGAGATTTGTGCATGTTCTTCATTATCATAGTAATAACTGGTGATTTCCGTACTTGGGTTAGAACCATTTTCATCAAAAGTTAATTTGGTTTTGGATTTTAAATACGCCCAATTAGAAGTCAAATAAAAACGTGTAACATTAAGCTCATCCCTGGCTATTATTACCTGTTGTTCTTCTGGATCATTTGTATTAAAATCACGGCATGGAAGATTATATTTTCGTGAAACCTTAAACCCAGTAACTGTATCATTAATTCGTACATCCCTGATATAATCATTTATCTCTTTGTAGGTATTTTTGTAGGCGGAACCATCAACTTTAAACAACGTCTTTTGTAATTCATAACCATCTCCCCAAGATTTTTGTCCTTCAGAAAATATCGGAGAAAATATTCCATTAATATTATAAGACATTGAGGGTGAGGCAATTTTATACTTATATTCCGTTCCTCCATTGGAAAGATCCCCAGCATCATTGCTTACCGTAACATATTCATAACGCGTTGTCGCTATCGAAGTCCTGTACAAAGCATTTAAAGCTCCTGAGTTTAATCTCACATAATCTATTTTCCAATTAGCGCAAAATGGGTTAGTGGTACCACCTACATCACAAGCTCCAACACTAGTATAATATGAGTAGTAAGAAGGGTCAAAACCTTTAACTCCTGAAGATCTATCCAAATTATCCTTAGAAGCATAATAGTATTTTTTAGCAGATAAATATTCATTATCATAATCGTAATTTGTTGTTTTTGCAACTCGTAGCCCACCAGTCTTCTTATTCGTATAAGTAAGTGTTGAAGATGAATTAGGATAGTTGAAACTTAAGCGTCCCATTAAACATTCGTAGAATAAACTTACAGTAACCTCATATTGATCATTTGCTGCTAGATTAAAGAAATATTCATCATTATAAGATTGTTCTTCTGTAACCGAAACTGAATTTCCTATGCTAATAGGCACTCCAACATTACCAGCCATTCGATGAATAATATTTGTTTGGCTGGGGTTGGTCAAATTTTCAATGGTAATAAAAAGCTTTCGATCGGCCGGATCCGGGGTTGGTCCTTGCGTCGAACACGATGATTGATAATTCAAACTAAAATTTATATCTAAAGGGTAGATACCAGCTTCTTCCACATCATTTAAAACGACCGTTTCTGAGTTCGTATGATTAGAAATATCGGTAGTCTCCACTTCTATTAGAACATTTGCCTCACTAGAAGACTCTTCAGAAGTGTACTCAGTATTACTTTCATATTCTATTTCCGTATATCCTTTTGTAGGATAAACAACCTTCTTCAATAAGCCCTTTTTAGCCTTAGTTTCATCTATCTCCTTATTGGCGCCAGAAGCAAAGACCGAAGCAAACCTGTTTCCATATACATTATTTACACCCGATAAGTCTGGATAGAGCTTAGTATTACCCTTCCCATTAAAATACCCCCAATGATCCTTACTAAAAGAAAGTCTTTGCGGAAGATTATTCACATCAATATATTCATAAGAATAAATTTTATCTGGATCCTGAAACTGAACATTTTCCAAAAAAACTCTTTGATTCACAGTCAAATAATTCATATTAATAGTTTCTACAAGGTCATCGGCTTCAGGAATACTATTGATATCATAAATTTTGTCAATCGAGGAAACAAGGTAATAATTGGGTACCTGAGGATGTTCAAAATCATAAGAAAGAGAAATTTCGCCATGAATTGGGTTACTACTACTTATTCTACGCAATTGTTTGCCCTGAACGTACAATGGATGGTCAATAACGGGAGATTCATTAGGCTGCTCATATGGCTGAAAACATGAGGGTCCTGAATCTATACCCGTGGCATTTGCCGGAATGGTCGCATACTGAGACTGAGTAGTTGTATAGTTATAAACGACATTCTCATAGTCGAAAAAGACACTTTCCCCCGTCGGGGTTTCTATACGAGTAATATACCAAGAAGTTGGCATCCACCTTCCTAATTGATTATATTGTTGTGACCCTCCTATTGTTTCCATTTTGGTGTTTTCAACATCTAAAAAGTAATACTTGAAACCATTTTCATCTCTAATTAGAAAGCCTCCTGATTGCTCAGGATTGTAAACCACCTCCAGACCTATATTATCCAGTAAGACAATTTCACGTTGATTATTGTTTTTAAATGTAAACCTTCCGGTTCTTCCTAAAAAATTATAAGAAAAAATATCAGGCTCTCCGTCAATTTCCAGGGGTTGAGATATCCCTTGCACCTGATAACTTAGATCATTATAATAGTCAACCCACTCGAAACTGAAGTAACCATCGTTAGTATTTGTAGGAGGAGCGTAATCTCGAAGTTCATCTGGATTTTGGTTTACAACCCTTGTAATAACACCTCCTGAGTTGAGACTCCAGCCCAAGCCTACCGTAGATGCTAATTGATCTACTTTTATTCCACTAGAACTATAATTGATAGATAACGGAATCGTTATTTCTTTAGTTTTAAACTCTAATAGCGGTGTACTAAAATTAACTGTGCCAGTAAACATTCCAATTGGAAATTCCCCATATTTCCCTAATTCATATGCTGTAGGTGAAGGAGGTGTAAAATTAGGGGTTGTAATATCTTCATTTTGACCCTGGATGAGAGAGGAAAACAAGAATAGAAATAAAACGCTAATAATTTTTAAATTTTTTTTCATGAGTATTGTTATATGACGGGTTTATTTCGTTTTACCTCTGTTATAGTTATTTATAATTCTTCTCTTTTATGTATCGGCATTGTTTCTTGACGAAATCGCGAGCCCAATCCTACCTTACTAAATAAGGATGGCTCATCATATCGGTTTGGAAGGTGTGATAAAAAGGAAAACCAGAAATAGTCTTTGTTCCACTTACCCAAAAATAACTCCCCCAAAAACCAAAACAGCATTTTCAACCGTAGGATTGGTAAGGTTCAAACGTAAAAATTTAAATTGAAGAGAAAAGTGAAAATAACCTACTGCCTGCTTTCCAGAAAAGTTAGTTGTCGCTCTTGTTGGATAAGGTACAGGGTGAGTTCCTCGATCTTCTCCAATAGTAAGCCGTCCATAACCTCTAACCGGTAACCTTTCTGCTCCACAAGCTGGGCTTGGGGAATGCCGGGCAGATGCCCTTCCCTTGCAATATAGGCCGAGAGGCTCGAAAGGTTCCTTAACTTGTAGTCCGCTTCAAAGACATAGTCAGGCCAGTTAGCCACCGAGGCCACCTGGATATCATCGGTTAAAATACCTCCCGAAACTGCAAGACGGTACCCTTCCACCGGATCTGCCCCAATTCCAACGCCTTCCCCGTCACAGGAAATTACATCACATAAAGCTGCAGGAGAGGCTTCCAAACTTCGAGGGGAGGCCATATCTCGAAAAGTACGTTCCTCTTTTTGGGTAGGCGCTTTGAGGTGGGTTTCAATATCCACGTTATGGCTTTTATAAACAGTTTTACCTGAAGCAATTTCTTCATCCGCCACCGGAAGTATAACTCCCAACTCCCCGGATAAACTTTGGAGCTCAGACTCCTGGTCAATAATGTACAGGGTGAGCTCCTCTACTTTCTCCATTAGGAGCTTATCCATTTCCGATAAGCTATACCCTTCACGGGCGATAGTTGTAGCACTCGGAAGACCTGGTAAATGTTTGTTTGCACGGATATATGCTCGTAAACCTTCCAAAGAAAGCATCGCATAATCATCAGAGAATACATAATCTGGCCAGTTGCTAACACTCGAGACCTTCACCCCTTCGGAAAGGATACCACCAGCAACTGCCAAACGGTAACCAGAGGTTTGGCCTATCGCTATCCCAACATTATCTCCATCGCAGTACATATTACCCGTAGAAAGACTGTCCGTGGACAGTGTCTTTAGCTGGCCCTGGCCTTTCTCAAGCCCGGGTTGATCTAAAACAAAATTATAAGGTCTTTCTTTACCTTCCGAATAAGTAAGGGCAGAGGTTTTTCGACTTTAGGAGCACGCAATCGCTCCATTCTAGCATGCTGATCGAGCAGGTACTAACTAAGTTCTTCTACCTTTTTTAGGTTGGTTTTGTCCATCTGCGTTAGCGAAATACCTCCGGAGAATACCTCCCGAGCGGAAGGCACACCGGGCAAATGCCCACGCTCCCTTATATAGTAAGACAACGCTTCAAGTTCCATCAGATTATAAGATTCCGAAAAAACATAGTCCGGCCAGGAATCCACATTCATCACTTTTACCTCGTCGGTATAAATGCCTCCATCCACTGCTAAACCATAGCCTCCAGGATTATCGGCACCTATACCTACGCTTTCATCAGCCCCGGTGATTAGATTTTCACACTTAATTTCTTCTGTAAATTCTGTCTCCGATAATAATGCAATTTCTTCTCCACTAAGCACCCTTTTATAAACCCTAATTTCATCCAGATCGCCCTCAAATCTATAGCTCTTATACTCATATTGCCCTATACTTAAACTAAAATTGTTTGTAACATTAAAATCGGGAGAATCTGCTATAGAGGCAGAAGTATCCAAAATCCCGTCAAGATACATTTCAATATTTCCGTTTCTATTAATAGTTACTATAAAAGAATGCCATTCGTTATCATCAATCACTTTATCACCTATTATATCTATTCCGGAATTATATATAAATCGCGTCCTCAATTTATTATTATGGATTCCTATTGCGTATTGTGGTTCTGGCCCGTAGTGTGATTTTGATAAAATTGCAAACATCCCGGTTTCAGTGTTATATGGGTCTACTCTAAACCACGCTGAAAAAGAAAAATCTTCATAACCAATATTTAATACTTTACCGAGAGCAACATAACCATTCTGATCAAATGATAAAGCACTATTACTATTCCCATTTCTATCAATAACTGCAGTAGTATTGTAAGCAATTCCATTATAGGAATTAACGGACACATCATCTCCATTTCCATCCAATGGCCAATGACCTATCAAACCATTTTCTAGTTCCTGAGCATTCGCAGCCAGTGAAAATAAAATTAGAAGATAGTAAATAACTAACCTGTTTTTAGTTGTAGAGATCATACCATTGAGGTTTAATTTTCTAATTGTTCTAATAAAAATTATTATAAAATAATAGCTCAATATTAGCCTATAACACTACTTAACCTAAACATCGGCAAATACATAGCTATTAATATAACCGCTACTATTAAGCCTACAAACAAAGTAAGCAATGGGTTGACAATGTTTGTGATAGATTTCGATTCATACTCCAGTTCCTGTGAATATTGGATATATAACTTTCCAAAAACAAATTCTGTCTGATTGGTAGCCTCGGCGACCTTGAGTAAAGCGATAATTTTCTTATCAAAAATTGGATGCTTTTTGAAGCTTGCACTCAATTGCTCACCCTTTAGGATATCTTTTTCGATTTCTTGAAGGCACATTCGTAAAGGATAAAAATCCAACATTTCGCACACCATCCCTAAACCGTTAGAAATAGGCACTTTTGCCCTTGTCAATAAAGTCATGGTGTGAATAAAACGTGTGATATATATTTTTCGCACATAATTTCCAAACAAGGGAATTTTAAGGATAAATATTCCCGTAATTTTTTTATACCAGATTTTTTTCCTCACCAACCTCCAACCCACAATCAATAAAACTAGCAAAAAAAAGAATAAGAGGCCATACGATTCTAAAATGTGGGAACCACTTACAATAAGTTGCGTTAAAAAGGGTAGGCTTACGTTATTTTGTTCAAATATATCTTCGAACATAGGAACAACATATTTAAGCATAAAGAAAACAACCACAAGGGCTGTACACAATACTATTGCAGGATAGGTCAAAGCTGAAATAATTTGCCTTTTCTGATCATTCTTCTTTTGGTAATAATCTGCTAAATCCCTTGTAATAAAAGCCATCTCTCCAGTTTCCTCCCCAAGTTTAATGGCTTTACATTCATAAGGGGAAAAGTTAGGATTACATTCTAATGCTACAGCGAAACTATTACCACTAATTATAAAATCATTTATTTTGGCAATGCTCTCCCTATCTTTGATTTTATTCTGTGACTCTGCAATTAACTCCAGTGAATTCTTAAGATCTACACCAGATTTTAAAAGGACACTTAACTCGGAATAAAATTGCTCTTTCTTTCTACCTGAAAACGTATTACCGAATAAGGTAATTTCCTTTTTCAATAAATTTTCTAAAGAATTTCTTTCCTTTAAAATATTCCCACTGCCAGTATGATCAATTTTTATTCCCAAGAATCTAACATAATTTTCACATCATTAACACGGTCTACAAATATAAAACCCGACCCAAGTTCTTCATTGAGCTGTATTTTTATAGCGTCTATCATTCCGTGTGAAACTTCTTTTCCCAAAAAGTAACATTTAGGCTTTTGAATATTCAGCATAAGAGTATCCTCATTACGAATTACCAAGCTTTGATTGAACTCATATAAAACCGAGTCTAAAGGGTTTTTTAAAACTAATTCTTCAAATTCTGAGTTATAGGTAATTTCATGATATCTATTAAAGTCAATGCTAAGTCTTTCCTTTAATTGCACAGTAACAATGGATTGCGCATAGTTATCCTGGATCATCACAAATGTCTTTTGGACCAAATCGAGAACAGAGAAAGTTATACCGATCACCAATGAACTGATAACCAGAACGATTAGCATTTCAGCTAAGGTTAGTGCCTTTATTTTAGTATTTCTCTTCAATTATTAAAAACTAAAGTATCAGTCCAAATTTTATTATTCCGGTCATTTATAATTTCGAGTATAACATATTTGCCTTGAGCACTCTGCTGTATACTTTCATTCCAGTATGCCCCTTCCCCAAAATAAGGCAGCTCTAACTTTCCATTCCTGATTAAATATTTTAATTCCTGTTTTCTATTCTCCAACTCAAAACTATTTGACTTTATAGTACTTAAAAAGATATTGCTAAAACTTAAATTTGCAATCATAAAAACAATCACTACTATTACAGAAGCTGTGAGGGTTTCCATAAGGCTAGCGCCTTTGAGCCTTTTTAATAAAGCCATTTTGCCCTTATCTTATTATTATCCTCAAGCAGGACGCCTCCCAAATCTTCTATGTGCTTTAAAATTTCACCATCATACAAATGATTGATATAAATAGATCCATTTTGATGGGTGGCGAAAAACTGGGAGAAAACATTTCCATGTACCCTACCCCTTAAGTCCAAATAACCTTCACAATAGATACTACCTTCTATATTTACGTTTGCTGCGATAATAATATCATTCTTCAACTTGTTTTTCTTTACCCTTTCAAAAGCGATAATATTTCCTTTTATGGTGGAGTTCTTTAGAACCTGAATCCTTGGTTTTCTAAATTCTTGTGACTGGTTTTCAGTCACTATAACTGATGAGGGATATTCCAACAAAGAATTGGATTTGATTTCTATTTCATTTGAAATAATGTGGATATTACCCCGGAAACCAGACTCTATAACCACTTCTGGGGCTATTAAAATAATTTGATTTAATTCCGATAAACTAGAGACCCTTATTGTTTTTTCACTCTTAACTATTATATTTCCTTGCAGGCGATGTGAGATGAGTAAAGCGTCGGGACTATATATCACCCCCGTTGTATGGAAAAAACTATTGGAAGCGTTGCTTAACTCCATAAGTTCTCCCAGTTTGTCGGGAGTAGACCTAACAATGTTTTCAATATAATTCCTCCAGCTAGTTGAAACCTGTGGAAGATCATTTTTGCTAGCAAAACTCTCTCCGTAAAAGAGTTTCCCCTTATTAAAATAATTACCGTCAATACTACCAGGTTTTATTAAGTTCTTTGGAAAATAACCTATTCCCTCTAACTTAGCATTGCCAGCAACTACTAGAGGCAATTTATTATCCGCTAAATAAATATTGCTAGAGAGGTCATTAATTTCACCCCCTAACAAAACGGCCTTTGAAAACTCATTTTCTGAATTAAAAACCAATAACTCAAAACTGCCCCAGTATTCTTTTGTCGAAAAAAAATGAGGGTTAGCACCCATTGGTGTATTCTCTGTCTTTGTTAATACTGAATCTATTCCGTTTTCAATATGATCAATATCCTCAAAAATTTCTGTGGATTTTGAATGGTAGCTTACAAAAGTATGGGTCAGTAATAAAAAGGAGGATAAAATCAAACCCACAATAATAGCTACGAGGATTACGAAGTACATGGCAGATGCTTTGACCTTTTTTAAAAAAAATACTTCCGCAATCTTTTTCACATGCTAAACTTTTTAATTTGACCTTTATATTTTAGGGTAACACTATTATCCTGGGTGGAAATCAAAGTAATATCACTTTTTATCTCCCCTATTTTAAATAAGTTTTGATGTCCATCAATAATTATTATTTCTATGCCATTTAAACCCTCTTTATCGCTAACTGAACCGAGATAATGAATTTTAGGCCAGGGGATAGAGGGTGAAGATTTCTTTATTTTAGGATTAGGTGGGGATGCTTTTAAATAGGACTTACCTAGAAAAGGATCCCGATCAATACTATTTAAGGAAAACTCCTGTTCTTGCTTATATTCAAAATCCGATATGAATTCTTTGGATGCTAACACATTTGAAGTGGTTTCTTTAGGAAAGCTACCCATAAACTGATATAATAATGCACCCCATATTAAAACAACGGAAGGAAAAAGAAAGTATAAATTCTTCTTACTTTTCATAATTCATTAATGCTAAAAGAATAAATATCCCTTGGTTCACTTCTATTTCCAGCCTTGTCATAGGTGTTTACCAACCAGTAATATGTTTCGTTATCTTCAAGATTTGCATTATAACTATCTATTCCCTGTCCTTTTTCTACTAAATTTGTAAGCCCTTCATCTCTATAGATAAATACGCTATCAATTTCATCGTTTACCACTGCATCATTCTCCCACCTGAATTCAACAGCACTATTTGTCAAAATCATTTCATCTTGGGGCGATAAAAGTTTTTTAGGAGTTGGGGGGACGGTATCCACTATAATCTTCCTTTCGGAATATAATGTATACTCCCCATCTTTTTCACCTCGAACCCTCCAGGCACTCTCCCCCTCAGGTAATTCCATTTCAACACTTACATCAGTTAAGGACATTTCTTCAATAAGTTCCCCATCTTTCCTCAATTGAACTCGATAAGAAATGGCATCCTGTAATACCCGCCATTCAAAATTTAACATGGTTTGGTTCGTAAGGTAATTATCAGCTGGACTTAGCAATTGGATTGTGTTAGAAGAAAAGTCTTCATTACTTTCTATTTTAAATTTAGCTGTAGTATATGGACTTTTATATCCACTATTAACAGCCCTTACCCTCCACTCATAATCCTTTCTGGGAAGTTCTTCACTAAAACTGGTTTCTTCAACTTCCTCATCCAATAAAATCTGTCCAGCCTGCTCAAAACTAGGACTGGCTATCTGTATTTGATAAGCTGTTGCACCATTGACCGGACTCCATCTAAAATTAATACTGGTGGCTTGAAGCCTGGAACCATCACTAGGCGCTAAAATATCAACTTTGGAGTGTGTTAAATTCTCTTCAAATAGAATTTCCTCACAGGAAATTAGCATCCCTAAACAGGATATTGATAGTATTAATTTAAGAAAATATCTCACAGCTAGTTTTTTAAATTTTATCAAATGCATCCTTTGACTTTACCTTCTCTGGATCACTTTTAGTACTTCCCGGACAACTACCATTCAACTTCTTAAAAGAAGCAATTACTGGTTCTTTTTTGTAATTCTCCTTCCAGCAAAACTCTTTAAAATCAAATCCAAAATTTACACCCTGGGAAAACTCAATGATTTCCCTGGTATTTTCATAGCCCAGCACCTCAAGCGAATAAGCTCCTTCTCTAGAATTCAGTAAGTATACCTCCTTGGCATTATCTATTTTAGAGGAATGCTCTTCGGAAAAATATATAAAGAGCTCCGACAGAAGTACATTATTTTTAGTTACCCTTAGATAGTTTATCAAAGCTTTGTTTTGTTTTGCATTCATACTCTCAATAAAACCAATTTCGTCGCTTAATTTTACACGATAGTAAGTGGGTTTTACATCAATGCTATCTACAATCTTTAAATAGTCTTTTTTATCGATTACTTTATCGTTATATTTTTTTAAGGTGCCTTTATCAAATTTTCGCTTTTGTACACTTAACCTAACTTTGCTATCCAGGATTACAATCCCTGATTCCACAAATCTATTGGTTAAAAGGCTTCCACTGTAAACACCGACATTACCAATTACAGGGCTGGTACTTAATGGCTTTATAGAATCATTTTCTAAAAAACCAGAAGAACAGGCAAAGAAAAAAAGAATACTCCCAAAGGTTAACAATAACTTCCCTTTCATAAAAACAGTACATTCACAAATTGTTTGGAAAATTAAGCCTCTAAAATTAATTTCCACTAAGGAAAAACCGTAATAAAAGTAAGGTTCCCAAAACACACTCAACGGACCATTTTTACAAGTCCACTTCATTTCCAGTACGTACTTAAACTTTCAATCTTTAATATGACAAAATTCTTGGAGTAAAACCAGTGGCTGCTTTAAAGTGACATTTAGGTATAGTAAACGCAAAAGGGAATAAATGAAAGCCATTTTTACTTTAATCCTCCTATCAAAACTACTGCGTTTTAAATGATTTAAACTTGTGCTGGTCAGTTTCCTTGTCCATTATCCTTCTGCAAACTTGCATTGCGGTAATGCTCGTACGTTCTTCGCTTACCAAGTATTTTTAAGTTCTTCCCGATACTTACGGCAGGCTTTAGGAATGCTATCAGATTATCATAGTAGTATCAAAAGTTAATAGTGCAGCAACAACGTACTCCTGGTAGGGTTTAAGAAGTATTAGAAGAAAACCCACTAAAAGCAGCTATCTTTACTCAGATCAAATCCCAACAAATATTAGTGAAAGAACCAAGTAATATCAATATTGGGGATGGACATAAAATGACGTACTCGCTTTGGTTGATTAAAGGAGGAGGAACCCAATTATTAGAGTGTATTCTTTTATAAAAATATCGAGCGCGCTGAGATACTTCGTATGCAAATGAAGGAGATCGCAGCTACTCGTATTCAATACGATGTTTAGACCAGTATTTGTGCTGTGAATAATTTTGGATAATCAAAGAAGGAAGTATAGGGGTTTGTTACGCACAGGGCTTAATCTAAGATCTAAACCTCCAAAAAGTCAACATTCAGCTACCGGTAAAAAACTATCTAAAAAAATCCCTCTAGTTTACACGAGTGCTAGAGTCTGGATTTCTTTGTTGATTAGTTGGATGATGGTACTCGATTAGAGCAATAACTAAAGAGGATAATTATAGTCGAGAATGTACCACGTTCTACAGTGAAGATGATCCGGGAGGAGATCAGCTGGTTTTATAATTAGGAAAAATTTCTTAATGGACTTTTTATAGCCGAATTGCTTTCTGAATATATTCGGACACTTTTTGAAATAGAATCAATAAGAGTAACTCCCGAAACAAAAATATTACAATTTCCACACTCAAGCTGCTTTGCTGCGAAATTTTAAGGGGATCATAATTTAGTTAACAATAACTCTTCGGCAAGACCTCCAGCATACCATTAAGCATCATTTCCCTCCCCAAAAACATAACCCATTCCTGCTCCAGAAGCTTTCAAAAAGTTGTAAAACACAGAGAGGAATAATGTGAAATTAAGCAATATGTTCTAAATTATGGACACAATAAAATATTTGAATGAGAAAAAACATCATAAGCTTACTAATGTTCATTATTCACTGAAGCTTTTATAATGATAATTAAATTCCTCTAACAAGTTTTGATCATCATCCATTTTAAAATGGAGGCGATTGAAACTATCATAATTATAGGTAATAATTTTTCCGTTTGGATTTCTGATTGTTAACAAACCTATAAGTGGCTTATAAGTGTAAGTCGAAATCATCGAATTTGGCAATTCAGCCCGTAATGCATCAATAGATGGTATATCTTGTTCATCAATCTCAGTTAAATCCTGTACCCCCAAAGCAACCTTTAATTCCTCCAAATTAGAATTTTGAACTTTTGCTATGAGATATTCTCCGTTATAACCCCATAAGTAAATTACTGGAGGTCCATTTACTTTTCTAATGATGGTATAATTACCGTTGTAATCATAATCAAGGAATTCTATTTCCTTGTAAAGAGGGACACCGAGTCTTCCAGTCCAGATGGATGAAGCAAATAGCTTAGTATTAAAAGTATTATAATAGGTTCGCTGTACCTCAGAAGAAAATATAGTTCCGTCCGCTAATTTCTTATAATTTTCAATCTGAACAGGACGATTTATTCTATTCACCCCAGTACTGGCTAATGAATTATAATTATTTAATTCACTTTCGGCTATAGGATCAAATCCTAATGAGTTCGAACTAATAATTTGATCGGGATATATTAATCGCTGTAAATTTATTTTTCCATCACTACCATAAGTTGTTTTTTCAGAAATTCTGAAAGACTTGTTTGCAACATATTCTAAATCTTGAATGGTTTCAATATTGCCGTTCTCATAAAAATTTCTTATACTGGTTGAGACCAATTTTTCTTGGTAAAGTTTTTCTTTATAATAAAAATGTTTTATATTTTTTTTCGACATCGCTCTAATATCACTAGGAGGAACTATTATAGGTGATCCGCTATAATGCAAGGTGTATTCAGACGGTTTAATAGCTAATCGAGGAAATTCCGAAATTATTTTTTTCGTATAGTTGTAGTTTTTTAAAAAAACAGTATCGTTTAAAGAATTGAACTTGACTTCTTTAATTAAGTGTACTCCTGAATAGTCCGAATATTTATTAAGTTCCAAGTGAGCAGATGAAGAGGTTGAGATGTCTCCCATCACATCCCTTACTTCAATCCTTGAGGGAGGGGAATATATATTTTCAATATACCCTAAATCCCCCTTTTCTCCCGAATTATATATAGTTACTTTAGGATAGAAAACTGAATTTCCTTTATAGGATATAGGGAATAAAGGATCAGATGAAAGTTGAATCCCCTTACCCGTATATTGAGCATAGAAAACTCCCCCGCCACTTACACCGCCCCAGAAACGCAAATCTGTAATATTTTTATTGATCAAAAAATTAGAAAGGATGTGGTTTTCACCATCAAGATCTGCATTTATATCAGAAATAGGATATACCTGATTTGATACTCCAAGGAACTCCCCAACCCCATATCCATTCAGAGAACTATTGCCGTATTCAAAACTTTTGGTTTCTGCTGCTACGTTATCTTCAAGTGAATCATAATTTTCAATACTCTTAATACGTAAACCTCCTCCCGTCACCAAAACATCTTCATAATCCATTTCCTCATCACCTGAATATTCTTTCCAGCTTAAAGTTAGTTCGACCGATGCTGTATTGAATATACTAGGTTCTGAATCATTAGGAAACAAGGAGGCGTCACCAACATAGGCTATTACTTTATACCACCCAGTTGGTAGATTTGTAATATTAAAAGTTCCACTAAGCTTCTCGTCCTCTCTATTAAATATCTTAGTATATACAGTATTCTGTGGATCAGTAATTTTGTAGTAGGGAAGTTGGGAAGAATTCTGCGTAAAACGAGAGGCCGCATAAGTAACAGTAATGCCGCCAGTACTACTGATACTACCATGTTCAATATAAAAGGAGGTTGAATCTATGGGTGTTTGATAGGATACTGCCGGATTTTGCCCAATAGCCGCTAAATTAATCTTTTTATTTCCACCTTCAGAAGGATCCGTTATTACCTTTTCCGTTTTATAATAGTTTGGTTCATAATAAAATTTAGACTTTCCTCCAGTGGCATATATAATTTCTTCTAAAATACCTGCTTTAGTATAATTAAAAACCGGTCTTCTATTGCTACCGAAATAATCATATTCTTGACTATTATAATAATAACTAAAGTCAGGAACATCAGTCTCCCTCCCATTATGAAATCCCCAGTAATCTCCCTTGGTAGTTGCTCTTTGGGGAATCGGAGTTTCATTATAACTAAACCTATAAAGTTTTTCTTGGGTTTCATCACCTCCAATTCGGTCTATCGCTTCGAGCCTTGCAGCGACGGGCGCTCCCGAACTATCTAGAAAAAAATCTGAATTTTTAAAAACGAATTTTTCAATAATACTAATGTTATCCCAAACTTCTATTTTATTTAATTGATTGGTCTCGGATAAATAATCAAATGACACTTTCCCATTCGGAAATACCATTTCTTTAAGAATATTTGGTGTTGCATATGTAATTGAATTATTATTTTGTTCAAAAATAGGTGTAAAATCACTAATAGTCATATTTTGAGATGGATTCTGTAATGCTTCTTCAAACATTCTTGTTACCATAATAGAGGATGAACTATAAGAATCTGAAACAGTTACACCTTCATCCTGTCCATCTGAATAAAGAAATTCTACTACCTGCCCGTCATACAACTCTATTTCACTTAAATAAAATCTTTTCTTTATATTCTTTGAGGAACTATCCAGGTTGTAACTGACCACTTTATCAAAAATATAATGGTTCCCATCCCCATCAATCACCTCATAATTATTGATGCTATGTTGTACAATTTCCAGTTCATTCTTACTGCTTGTAAAATCTATAAAATTCCCAAGACTATCCTTCAAAATTGTCCCGGTTTTACCCAAGAAATTATAATTTATTTGATCACTTATATAATCCTTATTGACGAAGGGTGTGTTTAAAGCATTGGATTTCAACTGATCGTTTAACACGAACATTGAATCCAGATTTTGAACTTGATACCGATTATTTATTTCCTGGTATGAGGCATATGCAGAGTGAGATTGATTAAAATCCAGACTTGCCCCTTGCTCAACAATTTCAATATAATTGTTCAATATTGATAAATCCCACCCTAAGCCAATTACTGATTCTTTTTCGTCAACTTTAATTCCCGAGGAAGAAGTATAGCTTAATGTAATTGGAATTGACAAATTTCCTATATCCACATTAGTTATCTGTAAATTTATCGGTTGTGCACCGAAGGCATTAGGTGGCGAAAAATCTCCAATTTTTTGAATCTCTGTAGTTTCAGGTTGAGTTGGTTGATATTTTATAAATTCATTTAAATCTTCTTGAGCAATTACACAATTGAATGAATATATGTAAAAAATGATTATGAATATTTTTTTCATCTGACGGATATTTATATGGCTAAAATACGGCATCCTCTCGATTACAAACTAAATAAGACCGTACACCTTTTACGGTTCAACCATAAAAAATCAATAAAATATCATTAAAAAAAATGTCTTCTTAATTTTATATTGTATTAAGCCATCTGAACCCCTATAGCTAGATTCGCACGACTTTCCGGTATGGAGACCACCGATAACATAAAATGTACACTCCATACATTCATATTAAAGTATAAAAGTTATTGACGATGACATGCATGCTTTCAAAATCATCTTTCACGTACTTTTCAATCGAATTAATATAACGGTGCCCCGTCTGGTATTGTATCTATCTCAGGTTATTCCGAACCAGCCGGTTAACTATGATACTGGCATAGCTCTAAGCTGACCGGATAAAGAGCATATCCTTTATACCCTCGATGCCATGATCAAAAATGTAAAATTTAAGTCTATAGCTTAAGACCAACCAATTATATTATGAGTACAACAGCAACCAAACCAAGCCATATAGGACGTAAAATTGCCCGCATTCGTGAACTGCGCGGCATGAAGCAGGAGACCCTCGCCGAAGAGATGGGGATTTCTCAATAAAGTGTTTCCCATATCGAACAAAGTGAGACCTTGGAGGATGATAAACTGGAACGGGTGGCCAAGGCGCTTGATGTGTCCACGGAAGCGATTAAGAGTTTTAGCGAGGAAAAATTAATTTATAATATTCAAAATAATTACGAAGGATCCAATCCGGGTGCCACTTCGGTAAGTGTCGCTAATTTCAATTGCAACTTTAACCCGGTTGATAAACTGGTAGAAGCCTACGAAGAAAATAAAAAACTCTATGAGCGCCTAGTACAGGCCGAGAAAGATAAAGTTTCATATCTGGAGGATTTTATTAAAAATAATTAATTAAAAATCTTTATCTAATAAATCCCATAAGTAAAAAATGTTATCCTTTTTTCTTATCGCTAACAAATGATAAATAACATCACCAAAATTTTGATCATTTGGGTAGGTCATTGAATTGGATATAAAAAGCGTGCCTTTATAATGATCATTTAAAGAGTTAAATGAATATTGAAAATCCCACTTTTCCTTTTGGGATCTAAAATATGAATCTTTATAGTCCTCACTAATAATTTCTTTCACCCTTGATATTAAATTGTCAATATCGTAAAAAATTTCTGAATCTTGTAATAACAAACCTTTACTTAGGTCTTCTATTTTAACCACGTCTTCCCAACTTGTGATCACTTTTTTTATTTGAACTAGATCATGATTTGTAATTACTTTAAAAGTATTTGAAAGTTCGTTTTTAAAGCTTTCTTTATTTATAGAATAATATTCCTTTTCACGAAAAAACTCTAAAAACCATTCTCTTAAATTCACAATAATTTTATTTAAAGTTTTTTCCTATTGACACCCTTCTCCTTCACAATTATCAACTGAGATATTATTTGAGTTTTCCGTATTTGAAGAATTACTATCATTAGAAGCAGAGTTACTTTCTGGATTCAAAACTTCGTTGAATGTATTAAATAATTCATTTATTCCAAGATTTAATGGATTCATGTCATCAACAAAATTCCCAAAAGCATTATCTCCAAAAACGTTTGTCCCAAAGTTTTCTACAGCATCAGTCATTTCTGATCCCATTTCCAGGGCTTTACTGGTTACTTCATCTACCTTATCTGTATTTATTCCAGCAGTTACAATAGCTCCATCTTTTACACTCTCAGTAAAAACATGACTTCCATCGCCCGATTTTTTTTGATAATGATTTCTACCTGTTTTACCGCTTTTCAATTCATGTCCATCGTGTCTTACTACTTTCTTATCAGTAGTACTTTGCATCAAGTTTTTAGCCTTTTTATTACCTCCTCGTATTTGGGTTTGCGTCACACTCCCTCTATTTTTTAATATTCTATCTGCGCTTTTTCTTGATATAGGTTTTAATTGGCCTTTAGAATTTCTTGCTACCCATTTTACGCCTTTCTTAAACCATTTATTTAAACCTAACTCTAATCCTTCAAGTTCTACACCCATTCCCATTTTATTTTCCTGGAAGGCATACGTTGAATTATAGGTATAATCTTCGGCTAAAGGATCAATCTGCCAGAACCTTCCTATAGCCGGATCGCTCATTCGGTATTTCCATTCATGGGTATTCAAACCTAAATCTTCGGTAAATTCCTGTCCCTGATAGGTTTTTAGATTGTTCTTGGATCCATAGGAATTTATATTGTAGCCTTTGTGTTCCAGTCCAAATGGATAGTAATTCTGCTCCCTTCGTATTTCGGCACTGGTTACACTTCCGCTGTTATCATCGTCGGCATAGGTTACTCTTACATTGTCCCAGATATCCTTATGCTGATAAACATATTGCCAGTCACTTCCATCTGGTTCTATATAACCCTCGGGCTGGTAAAATTGTTTTAAGGTATTGTTTTCGTAAACAAAGTCACCGGCATAATCAGTCGTGGTCGTTACTCCTGCCTGAGTCTTTTTCTTTTGAAGTTTTATCCCCTCAGCAGTGTAAACATAATCGATGACCCCATTGTTACTTCCGGCATTGCTTAAAGTAATCTTTGTAGGCATGTTCAAATGGTTGTATTCGATACCGCCTGCGGCTATCCCTTTATTGGCATCGGATGTTAAGTTGCCATTGACATCATACCCATAATCATCACCGGTGGTATTGCCATCCTTAAACCCGTAGGCAGCTTCTCCATCCTCAATTTCACTTACCCTTAAGAGCTTATTCCCATCATAGTCATAGTCCAGGTTGTCCATTTTTCCAAAAGGGGTTACACTGTTATCTAAATATCCCTGCCTTTGTAAAGATAAAATATTTCCCATTTTATCATAGGTGATCCCGCTTAAATTATAATTCGCAGTATTGTCCGAGGCTCCGGTAATTCTATTCATTGCATCGTAGTTATACCCGTAATAGTTACTCACCGGGTTACCACTTGTATTCTCACTTTGACTGTTCCAATGCGTCTCCGAGATATTCCCGTTAAACAGCGGGAGCGCCCCACCGGTAGGATCATTGTAATTGATCCCAAAACCAAAGAGGTCATCCCCAAGGTCTTCAGGGTCATTGATCTGCTTTAACCAGCCCCTTATATTATACGCATAGTCAACCTCCTGTAAGGATAAAGAGTCAACTCCACCAACCCCTTTTTTAATCAAATGACCCAGTCCGTCATAGGTGTTCGAGGCTATAAGTTCTCCGCCTATCCCTATCCTGGCAGAGAAAGTAAGGCTGTCACCGGCCATTACCTCAAAGCCGGGCTCGAGGGTAATCGAGTTACTGGCCTTCACACTGCTGCTCTGGGTAACTACCTGGTCCAACACCAGGTCTTCTTCAACAACACAGTCCCCGTCAATACATTGGGTATGTTTTAACTGCCTGCTCATATGGTCATATTCATAGGTGTCTTCCACCACGATGGGGGATGCTCCATTTTTGCTATGCGTACTTTTGCTGCGTTTTATACGACCTGTAAAATCCAACTCATATTCTTCTACGTCTGTAGTCTCCAAATACTCGTTGGCACTGCTCACCCAGATCACACGGCCTTTAGCATCATAACCCGTGGTGGTGGTGATCCAGCTGCTGGTCCCCAGCACCCGTGTATATATTAATATAGAACTACCCCACATTTCAATTTAAAAGTATACCACTTATTACCAACCTGAACGTCCAACCAGAGACGTTCGGAAAATGATAAGCATGTATACAAAACAGGAAATAATATTAAAGAGTCACCGAGAAGGTAAAAGCCAACGAGCGATAAGCAAAGAACTTGGGAAAAGCCTGTTTGCAGGGGTATAAAGTATTATTTACAACAGCACATAAAATATTAACCCAAATACGGGAATCGCATTCCCAGGGTAACTTAAAAGTAATAGAGGCACGTTTCGAGAAGTATGATCTGGTCATCTGTAATGAATTTGGTTATGTCTCCTTTGATAAGGAAGGATCTGAACTCCTGTTCAATCATCTCTCTTTACGAGCCGGACGTAAATCAACCATAATTACTACCAATCTCGGCTTTGAACGTTGGGAAGAGATCTTCGGTGACCCAGTATTAACAGCTGCCTTAGTAGATAGGCTAACCCATAAAGTACATCTAATAAATATGAATGGAGAATCTTACCGCTTAAAAGAAACCAAACAAATAATGAACAAATGAAAAACCGAAAAAATGGTACCCGGGCGCCGCCGATATCCCTGTTCCCTGGGGGTACCCCCAGGGAACAGGGATACCGTTGTTAATTAATTTAAAATGGTATACTTTTGAAATGAAATAGTGGTATACTTTTCAGTTGAAATAAACAAAGTAGCTTTACTCATTTCCCTATCCTCCAGGAGGGTAAGGATCATTTCCGTAGGTACGTTCTTCCTGGAACTTCCCATCCGTTTTATGGATGATCACCTGGCTGTTACCTTGGTTCTTAGCCATCCCAGTAGTTTTACTTACTGCTTCAGCTTTGGTATTCGTCACTACAGAAGCTCTCTGGCCTCCTTGTGCTTTCCATTTCCAGGTACCATTCGGATTTTGAGTTACATGATAAACTTTTCGATTACTCATGGTATTCAGTTTTTAAAATCTCTACCAAAAGTGAGAGACGATTCCCTTTAAAGACTTTTAACTTTTATTTCCGGATCGCTCTTGTTAGCTTTGTTTTTCCACAACAAGGAACAAGAGTTCCAGAAACGCAGGCCTAAAAGACTTTTTCAAAGGCCTGTTTTTGTTTATACTACTCTTAAAAATTTAAGCACATTTTTACTTGATTCCTTGCCGAGTTATTCACACTAACCAACAGCATAATTGTTAATTAATCGGCTTGTTTTATATGGATAAATTCTTATAGGAGAGTAGCTTTCACAAAGATACGGCTCTTTACCAGTTTGATCAAAAATGTAAAATTTCAGTTTACCACAGGCTTCCATGTATCATTGGATTTTAAGTCCAACGTGTAAACAAAATGACCCCCGAAAGGTCGTCCCGGAAGCCTACGAAGAAAACAAAAAACTCTACGAACGCCTGGTACAAGCAGAGAAGGATAAGGTTTCGTATCTAGAGAAACTTCTCAATAAATAAAAAACCGCCTCGATGGGCGGTTAAATTTAGTGCTCTTTATTACTTTATTTCAAAACTCCTTAAGACTCTATTCATTTCATCATAATAGTCATCGTAGACTTTTGCCTCACTTGAAAAAGTTAAAACGTATGCTTTCTGATTCTCAATATAAAAATGTTGAAGGAAAATAGCATCAACACCATTTTGTGTTGCTTTCATTTTCAAACTATAACACTTATTGCCGTTTATTTCTAGCTTCTTTTTTTCAATGATTTTGGCAATACCACTAACTTCTCTTTCCATTTTTTTGATATACTCATCAAACGTTACAGCACCGACTTTCTGTGTTGATAGATTGACATTCTCAATAAAATTATCATCCTCCCCATCTTTATCAGTGGTTAAAATAAATTGAGTACCCTCTTTCCCACTGTCATCAATATTCAAGCTAGATGGGTACGAAATTGAAAAATCCTCCTTTTCAAGAGTTACCCAATTATCTTGGGCACAGCCCAAAGTACTTATTAAAATAAAAAAATATGTTAAAAGTCTCATTAAATTATAATATCTATTGAATTAAAATGTTCTCTTGCGCTATCCGATAAAATTGACATACACTGGTACAAATATATCAATATGTAAATCATATAAAATCTTATATAATTAAAACCTTTTAAGGCAATATGACTTGCATTTTTTTTATTTATTCTTATCAATGCTAAAATTGGCAAAATAGCAAGATAATGAAGCACTATAAGAATCGCACTTGCAATTAGTAAATGAAGAAAATGACTACCAGATACACCACGATTAGAAAAAACTAAAAAATGAAAAACCAGGAGCAATAATAAAAGTGAAAATAAAATTGTTCTAACTTTTGTATTGAGTTTCACTTTTTTCGCAAGAAATACGAAAATTAAAAAATTGAGTATCGCAAAAAACAGTAAGTATATTAAACTCATATTAGTTTACCTTCTTCTGGGATTTACTTCCTGACTTGTGTTAGAAAGTGAAAAACCTAATTTTAAACCGGCTCCAAGACCTATATGGTAGTTACCAGTAACTTCAAATTCTCTTGCTTCAGTATTTGTGGCTCCAGCAACTCTACCACCTATATGAGCGCTACCTACAGAACCTCCAATTGTAAAACCTATTTGGATGCCTCCTATTGATAGAGATGGCGTAACATTTCCTTCTAGTGCATAAACTCCTGCTTCACCGCCTAATTCAGCTACATATTTACCTCCTTCTCCTGATAATGTAGCATCTCCTGATACTTCGGCTTTAAAGGCACTTCCTTCTCCCTGAATTGCTACATTATTATCTTTTGATCCCAATCTAGCGCTTCCATCAGCAGAAACTCCATAGACACTAGCACTTCCATGGGCTCCTCCAGATTCAGTATAACCATCATACCCAGCACTAAAACCAGAGACACTGCCATTTACCTTACCATTATCTCCTTCTACTTGACCTTCCGCTTTATATCCATTAAATCTTTTTCCAGTTTCAGTCGTTACGAAATGTGCCCCTTGAGCGGTTCCTGTGGCTACGGTCCCATTTCCATTAACTGTAATTACAACTTCATCTAATTGATTATTCACATTATTTCCAACAGCCACACTTGAACCACTATAAACCGTCGGTGGATCATCATCATTACCAAATGGTATCATTCCATCAGGATCAATAAAAAAGATGGGGTTATCAAAAGCGAAATTATAAGGACTATGTCTTCTCATTAACTCCGCCAATGGATCAATATTCATCCACCTTCCAAGGGCAGGATCATAATTTCGAGCAGTAATATCATACCAGTCTAAGGTATTCCCTGAGAAAGTTTCATCCTGAAGTTCTTTCCCCCCAAAACCATAGCGTTTCGCAACTGTATTACCATAGGCACTGCCTCCACCTCCACCATTATAACCCTGGTGGGTTAACCCAAAAGGGTAGTAGTTTTTCTCCTGGATGATTTCAGTGGCAGGATCTATCGAACCGTCACCATTACCATCGGTATAGCTTAAACGCACATTTCCGAGATGGTCAACATAGTTATAGACATAATTGAACTGACCACCATCATAGGATACATAACCTTCAGGCGTACTAAAGAACTGCAATTCCATAGTACCACTTAGATCCTCGTAAACGAAGTTCCCGGCATAGTCAGTTGTTTTTCCCGGAATCTCTTTTCGGAGTTTTACCCCGGTAGCATCATAGGTGTAATGAATCTTTTGGCTGGAAGAGCCATTGAACTCCACATCTACCGGCAAGTTTAGATAATTATATGTGATAGCAGTTATCCCCTTATTCAGGTCGGATGTTAAGTTGCCATTGACATCATACCCATAATCATTGCCGGTTGAAGTTGTAGGTTCTTTAAAACCCCAGGTTTTCTCCCCACTATCACTAACTTTCATGAGCCTATTGCCATCATAGTCATAGTCCAGGTTATCCATAGTTCCAAAGAGCGTAGCACCGGCATCGGTCTGCCCCTGCCTTTGTAAAGATAAAATATTTCCCATTTTATCATAGGCAATCCCGCTTAAATTATAATTCCCCGTATTGTCCGTGGCTCCGGTGATCCTATTCAATGCATCATAGCTATACCCATAAGAATTGCTTACCGGGTTACCACTTATATTCTCACTTTGGGTATTCCAGTGCGTCTCCGAGATGTTCCCGTTATATAGCGGGGGTGCCCCACCGGTAGGGTCATTATAATTGATCCCAAAACCAAAGAGATCGTCACCCAGATTCTCCGGGTCGTTGATTTGCTTAAGCCAACCCCTTATATTATACGCATAATCGATCTCCTGTAAGAAGTCCTTGTTGTTTCCTGTAGAAAATTTTAATCCGCTTACAGAAGAACCAACCCTGTAGATCGATATATCCC
>NZ_FUZC01000027.1 GCF_900168115.1 Salegentibacter salinarum | reverse complement strand
AACATAGATCGCTGGTACCGTCGACGTCTAAGGATGTGTATCTGGAAACAATGGAAACGCATCCGCACGAAAGGAAAGATGCTTATCAAGCTTGGCCTGAACAAGTGGAAAGCGTGGGAATATGCCAACACGAGGAAAAGCTACTGGCATACAGCTAACAGCTTTATCCTCAAAAGGACTATTACCATCCACAGACTGAGACAGGCTGGTTACACTTCTCTTCTGGACTATTACCTTAAAGTTAGAACGTAAATTAGGGAACCGCCCAGTACGGAACCGTATGCTGGGTGGTGTGGGAGGACAGGTAGGGAAATAATCCTTACCTTTCTACCCGATTTGAATAAGATAGAAAAATTAACCGTGAATGGTTTTGTCTTTGCTGAGATCTTTCATTATTTCAGCTTCGAAATTGAGCAATTCCTCCCATTTTTTATCTACTTCTGCTCGTTCGCCATATTTTCTGGCAAACTTTAGAAACATCGTATAATGATTCGCTTCACTAATCATTAATTTGTGATAAAATTCAGCGAGTTCCTCGTCTTTTAATTCTTCTGAAAGCAACCTGAAACGTTCACAACTCCTGGCTTCAATTAATCCTGCGATTAGGAGCCGGTGAACCAATTGCGTGGTTCTGCTGCCGCCTTTTGGAAAAAAACTAAGTAGTTGAATTACATATTCATCTTTTCTATCCCTGCCTAAAACATAGCCACGTTTTAGCAACTGCTCGTGTACCATTTTAAAGTGGCCCATTTCTTCCCTGGATAAGGCGATCATTTCATCTACCAGTTCTGTGTATTCGGGGAAAGAAACAATAAGAGAAATTGCTGTTGAAGCTGCCTTTTGCTCACAATAGGCGTGATCTACAAGAATATCTTCTATATTTTTTTCGGCTATGTTTGCCCAGCGTGGGTCGGTGGGAAGTTTTAATCCTAGCATATCTATACGTCTAAATCAAATGTACTTCTAAGTTTGTCTATTAAAGGATTTTTCTCCTTCAATTTATTGTATTTCTCAATAGGGGTGAAGGCATATTTCTTTGCCGACTGCTCATTTACATTTATCACCAACCTGATTTCTGTATTCTGAAGTTTTTGCTTCAGGTAAGACATCAGTTTGTTTTGTTCCCGTTCCAGGTTGATTTTCATCGTTTCGTTGGGTAATTCTATAACAATGCGATTTTCTTCCTTGAGTTTAGGCAAATCGGTTTCAAGGATGGAAGCGAGAATTTTTGATCCCTGTTTTTTAATACGTTTTACGTAATCATTCCAGGTGGCTTGCAATTGGGTTTCACTGAATTCATTGTTGAGTACCACATCTTTTGTTGGTGCAGCTTCCTGCTGCCGGGCTTCTATCTCCCGTTTCTTTTGAATACTTTTTAATGAAAGCCCTGAAACCTTTTCTTTTTTTACTTCCGGATCAATAACCGGTTTTGGTGCTGGAACTGGTGGAGTTGGTTCAGGTTCTTCCTGTTGTTCCTTCGCTCCAGGAACCATAGTTTTATCTGAATGATAATTATCTTCCTTATCATCAGCACAGTTACTATTTGGAGTTTTATTTTCACCTGAAGGCAACTGACTTTCCTTTGGAGCTTCAGTTGCAAGTTCCCCGTGCTCATTCTCCCTAACCATACTTTTTTCTTCTGAAGAAAGGGTGGCGGGTTGTTTTTCAAAAACCGAAGCGGGAATTATTGACTGTTCAAACTTTTTTTTTTCTCCATCAAAAGTGATAGAGGCAAGCTGCATTAAGGAAAGTTCAACAAGTAAACGCTGATTTTGGCTTGTTTTATACTTGAGATCACACTCATTCGCCAGGTCTATCGCTTTAATCAAAAATTGATGATTGGTTTGGGAAGCCTGCTCAAAATACCGGGCTTTTGTTTGTTCTCCAACTTCTAAAAGCTGTATTGTTTTTTGATCTTTACAAACTAAAAGATCCCTGAAATGCGAAGCAAGGCCGCTAATAAAATGGTGACCGTCAAATCCGCTGGAAAGGATGTCGTTATAACTTAACAACAACTGTGGAATATTATTACTTAAAATAAGATCGGTAACCTTAATATAAGTATCGTAGTCCAGTACATTGAGGTTTTCGGTAACTGCCTGCCGGGTAAGATCTTTCCCGCTAAAACTAACTACACGATCGTAGATAGAAAGCGCATCACGCATAGCACCATCTGCTTTTTGCGCAATGATGTTCAACGCGTCTTCTTCGGCATTTACACCTTCTTGTTGTGCGATATAAACCAGGTAATTCTTAGCATCACTTACCGTAATTCTTTTAAAATCGAAGATCTGGCAACGAGAAAGTATTGTTGGGATTATTTTATGCTTCTCCGTAGTAGCTAAAATAAAGATGGCGTGCTGTGGCGGTTCTTCTAGAGTCTTCAGAAAAGCATTAAAGGCCGACTGTGAGAGCATGTGCACCTCATCTATAATATACACTTTATACTTCCCAACTTGCGGTGGAATCCTAACCTGGTCTATTAAATTCCTGATATCGTCTACCGAGTTGTTAGAAGCGGCATCGAGTTCAAAAATATTAAAAGCAAAATCTTCATCTGGGCTTTGGGTACCGTCGTGGTTAATCATTTTTGCCAGGATACGCGCGCAGGTGGTTTTTCCAACGCCACGAGGTCCTGTAAAAAGAAGTGCCTGTGCCAGGTGATTGTGTTCAATGGCATTTTTTAAGGTATTTGTGATGGCTTGTTGCCCTACCACATCTTTAAAAGTTTGTGGGCGGTACTTACGAGCTGATACTATAAAATGTTCCATTGAATTTTATTGAACTACAAATATAAAAATAGCCTCCATAAGTTCTAAGGCAATCGCTTATATTTTTAAACAATTAAAGCTAAGAAATCAACAATTTTTTAATCGCGAAACTTTCTAAAAAACTACCTTTGCACCAAGCAGGCCGCCTTATCGCCAACGAATTTATTCGGTGGAGGAAATTCCGGACACCAAAGGGCGGCATAGTGGGTAACACCCACCGGTCTCGTTTCGGTTTTCCGAGGCGGGATCAGGACTAGTGCAACAGAAAGGATGTACAGGTAATGCTGTAGTGAAATCAGGTAAACTCTATGCGGTGCAATGCCATGTAAACCGGTGTTTGCAAGCGGCCCGCTTGCTACCGGAGGGTAGGCAGCTAAAGGTTTTTGGCAACAAAAACCGGAGATAAATGATAAGGGGAATCCCGGTTAGCCGGGAGGAACAGAATCCGGATTACAGGCCTGCTTTTTTATAATAATGTCTTTGCCCAGGCCCGGGCTTCGTCCATATGTGAAAAGATATCAAAAGGAACCGGGGAAAATTGTTTTTCAAAATTAGCTACCTGTAAGGCTTCATATCGCTGACTTACAATAGCTATTCCCAATAAATTTTTCACGTCTTTTAATTCAAAATAAATAGTGGGATTTACATTGTAATTATTCTTCCGGTCAGATACATAAACAAAATCTGCTCCTTCATAAACCTCATTGCATATTTTTAGAATTTGTTCTACGTGTTCAATTTCAAAAACAACATCGTCTTTTACTTCAGAAATAACCATCCCTTCATAAAAACTTAAAATAACATCAATAAGCTCAATCCTTTTTATCCTATCCGTCATACCATCAAATTTCTAAGCCCCACAGGGCTGTAATTCTTCAGAAGAAATTATTCTGCATTCTCAAAAAAACTAAAAACCGAACCGCCATAGCGACGCCCTTCTATAAAGTTGGGAAGATCGGAAAGATCGGTGTGTTTAGAGTGCTCAATAATTAATTGACCATTTGGATTAAGTAGGTTTTTTTCGAAAACTAGTTCTGGAATTTTCAGGAATTTTTCCTTTTCAAAATCATAAGGTGGGTCTGCAAAAATAATATCGGCCTTTACAAAAGCCTTTTCAAGAAATTTAAAGACATCACTTTTAATAGGGGTAATATTCAAACCTAATTCCTGAGCCGTCTTTTTTATGAATTTTACGCAGTCGAAATTAGCATCAACCGCGGTTACTTCCTTGCTTCCGCGCGAAGCGAATTCATAGGCAATATTACCAGTTCCCGAAAAAAGATCAAGGATGCTTAATTGTGAAAACTGAAAATTATTATTCAGGATATTGAAGAGGGCTTCCTTAGACATATCGGTAGTAGGGCGTACCGGCAGCTTTTTTGGAGCCATTAATCTTTTTCCTTTATGTGTTCCTGAAATTATTCTCATTTAAATGACTTTAGTAATACATATTCTTCCAGCTGATTTAGACCGGTAAGTTCTTCTTCCAGGTTTAAGCTGAAACTGGTTTCTAAAAGTTCCACGTGCTTAATATAATCAAACGCGATTTTAAATAGGGGAGAAGCTTTGCTAATAGCTCCCAGCAATATCAACCTGAACTTTTCCGGGTCTAAATTAAGTTGTTCAGCAGTGAAGAGAATATAATATAAAAAATCTTCTTTTTCGGTAAAACTGAAAGAATTACACAACAGGAGTTCACAATTTTCTATCACAACCAGCTCAAACTGCTTATTTTTTATATGTGCAAACATTTGAGGCCGCTCAGCTTTTGGTAATTTCAGTAAATTTTCGACTAAAACAGTACTGAGATGCTGGTATTCAAATTCCCCGAATTTCTCAAAGAAGAAATTAATAATATTTGTATAAGGAATATAAACATTTATAATCCCGGTAATTCCAATTTCCTCGTGTGCGATGAAATCGGTTTTAAGGATTTTGGTATTGAATTTTAGATAGTCTGAAGCATTTTCCTCTTTAAATAAAGGTTCAGGCACTAAGCTGTAAAGTGCATTATCAAAAATAAGCTTTACCTGTGTGGCTTCAGCAATACTTTTTTCTTCGGCATAAATTTTCTGAATTTCCTCAAGTAATTTTAGTGGATCAATTTGTTGCGAAAAACGAATTTTCTTGTATTGTACCACTTTATTTTCAGTAGAATTTAGGGTACAAAAAGAAAGTCCATCCAGGGAAACCTGAATGGACAGTTCTAAAGTTATTTGTTTTGTGCTATTATTCGTCGCCATATTGGGTTGGCCAGTTTCCTTTTGTGTTAACCTCTTCCAGAGAGCCAACATTTATGTAGCGACCATTAATATCGTCTACAGATTGCACCTGGTTTTGTTGTAAAATAAGCTCTTTATCTAAACCTTGCAATACAACACTTTTAGCTACTCTTGCTCTAAAAACCGGAATTTCTGAATTTCCTTTGGTAATTGTACCTGCATCAAGCTCAAATTTAGCATCTACATCTTCAACCGGTACATTAATCATATTGGTATAACGCTCTTTATTTCCTTTAAACAATGAATCTTTTACCGGAACAAAGCCAAGCGTATCAATAATTACTTTTTCAATATATTCATCTACACCATACTGTTTTCTATACTCTTCATCTAATACAGTAGTATCACGACGCTGGGTAATTGCAAATTCAGCAGTATCTAAAAATCCTACTAGTTTATCAAAATCATCTTCGAAAGTCCCAATAATCTCTTTGTGAGCTAATTCGGCATCACGAATGTCCTTTAAGTTTTCAACTACTTTGGCATAACGCTTTTCTTTAATTTTATTAAACTGAATTGGTTCGTAAACAGCATTAAAGGTAAGGTAGGCTAAACCAATAATAACCACCCAAAGAAGTAATTGAATTGCAAGTCTCATGCTTTCTAAATTTTGTTTTAAAATTACTAGTGTTTCACGACAAATCTACAATTTTTTTTTATTCGTAAAAGTTTCTTCCGTAAAAATCCATTCCTATCTTTGATTTTTGATAAATCTTCTATGGAAAATCTTGATGCTTCCAAATTTTATAAACTTCTTTTAAGCGATCTGGGTTTTACAGCTAAAGCAGGGCAGGATCTTGCTTTACAACAACTTTCCCGCTTTGTTTTAAATAATAATAAAGACGAGCTTTTTATATTGAAAGGCTTTGCCGGTACCGGTAAAACTACTATTATCAGTACTTTAGTTAAAAACCTTTGGCAAATAAAAAAATCTGGCGTTTTACTGGCTCCCACGGGAAGGGCTGCTAAAGTAATCTCCAATTATTCTAAAAAGGAAGCTTTTACCATTCATAAAAAGATCTATTTCCCGAAAAAAAGTGGTGGGAGCGGAGTGCAATTTGTACTTCAACCAAATAAACATAAAAACAGTATTTTTATTGTAGATGAAGCTTCAATGATCTCTGATACGCCCACAAATTCGAAATTAATGGAAAATGGAAGCTTGTTAGACGATCTTATTCAGTTTGTATATTCCGGGCATAATTGCCAGTTAATTTTAATTGGGGATACTGCCCAGCTTCCCCCGGTAAAGATGGAAATCAGCCCGGCCCTGGAAGCCGAAAAACTTCAGTTTTCATATAATAAAGAAGTGCATCATATTGAACTTGACGAAGTAGTTCGCCAGGCTGAAGAAAGCGACATTTTGTTGAATGCCACAAAAATAAGACAAAGTTTACAAGACGGATTTTATGATAGCTTTCAGTTTGAACTCACTCCAAAGGCCGATGTTATTAGGTTGCAGGATGGTTACGAAATTATGAATGCTATCGAGGAATGTTACAATGAGTTGGGGAACGAAGAAACCAGTTTTATTGTTCGGTCTAATAAAAGGGCGAATTTGTATAATCAGCAAATAAGGTCCAGGATTTTGTTCCAGGAAGAAGAAATTTCTGCCGGAGATTATTTAATGGTGGTGAAAAATAATTATTTCTGGATAAAACCAAGTTCAGAAGCTGGATTTATAGCCAACGGAGATATTGTAAAAGTTTTGGAAATTTTCGGTATAAAAGAGCTTTACGGATTCAGGTTTGCCGAAGTACAGGTGCAAATGGTAGATTATCCCAAGATGCGACCTTTTGAAACCGTGGTAATGTTAGATACCTTAACCAGCAACACGCCTTCACTTTCTTATGAAGAATCTAACCAACTGTACCAGGAAGTGATGAAAGATTATGAAGATGAAACTTCTAAATACAAGAAGTTTATGAAGGTGAAGAACAATAAATTCTTCAATGCTCTTCAAATTAAATTTTCTTACGCGATGACCTGCCATAAATCCCAGGGTGGACAGTGGAATACGGTTTTTATTGAACAACCTTACCTACCTGAAGGCGTCGGCAAAGAATATTTAAGATGGCTTTATACTGCTGTTACGCGCGCAACCGATAAACTTTACCTGATAGGTTTTAAAGACGATTTTTTCGTAAATAAATAACTTTTGGATTTGCTGCAATTCAAATTTTAAAACCTAAATTTAACCTCCTAAAAATTGATGATTTCGATGAATAATCCGCTTAAAATAATTGCTATGATTCCCGCCCGTTATGAGGCTTCTCGTTTTCCGGGGAAACTTTTAAAAGACCTTAACGGCAAAACGGTGATTACAAGAACTTACGAAGCTGCCAAAAGCACCGGACTTTTTGACGAAGTTTACGTGGTAACCGATAGCGATAAAATTTACGCTGAAATTAATAAAAACGGTGGTAACGCAATAAAAAGCAAAAAAAAACACGAATGCGGAAGCGATCGTATCGCCGAAGCCGTGGAGAATATGGATGTTGATATTGTAGTAAATGTGCAGGGAGACGAGCCTTTTATAGATAAAGACAGTCTTGCGAAATTACTGGTGGTTTTCAGGGAAGATGATGCCTCGGCAATAGACCTTGCTTCGTTAAAAACTGCGCTTTCCGAAAGCGAAGATATTACCAATGCAAACAACGTAAAGGTAATTACCAATAAGAATGATTTTGCGATGTATTTTTCAAGGTTTCCAATTCCGTATCCGAGAAACACTGATGCGCACGTGACTTATTTTAAACATATCGGGATTTACGCTTTTAGAAAACAAGCGCTTATCGATTTTTATAATTTACCGATGCTTTCTTTGGAATCTGCTGAAAAAATTGAAGCGATTAGGTTCCTGGAATATGGGAAAAATATAAAAATGGTAGAAACCGAAATGCAAACCATAGGAATAGATACCGCTGAAGATCTTGAAAAAGCCAGGAAGATCTGGAACAATTAACTTACTGCAGCTTTATAAATTTTTAAAGCCCGTTCGCGGGCTTCTTTATGATCTACCATTTTTTCGGGATATTCATTGGTGCCAAATTCTTTTACCCATTCTTTGATGTATTTCTCGTCCTTATCAAATTTATTAATTTGAGTAGTAGGATTAAAGATTCGGAAATAAGGAACTGCATCTACACCACTACCGGCAACCCATTGCCAGTTTCCCACATTGGAAGACATTTCGTAGTCCAGCAATTTTTCGGCAAAATAGGCTTCACCCCATCGCCAGTCAATAAGTAAATGCTTGCAAAGAAAACTACCCACCAACATTCTTACACGATTATGCATAAAACCCGATTCGTTCAATTGTCGCATTCCGGCATCAACTAATGGATATCCCGTTTGTCCGGTTTTCCATTTTTCAAATTCATCCTCATTATTTCGCCATTCAATTCGATCGTATTTCTTTTTAAAAGAGTCGGTTATTGTATCGGGATTATGATACAGGACCTGCATAAAAAATTCGCGCCAGATCAATTCTTCAAGAAAAGTTTTATTGCTTTCAGCATTAGCCTTTTTTACCATTTTTCTAACACTAACAGTGCCAAAACGAAGATGCGCACCAAGTCGAGAAGTGCCTTCTTTTCCGGGGATATTTCGGGTATTTTCGTATTGCTGAATTAGAATTGGCGTCACGTCATATTCCGGAACCTTAATTTCTGAAGTTGTAAAACCAATATCGTTTAAACTTAAATTCGGCAACCTTGTATTCTTCACGAGATTTTCTAAATACTGACTGGTATAATGAATTTTAAGGTCGTGTGATTTAAATTGTTCTTTCCAAACCCTCATATAGGGCGTATATACAACATAAGGATCGCCATCTTTTTTTACAACTTCATCCTTTTCAAAAATAACCTGGTCTTTAAATGTGTGAAATTCAATATTATTTTTAGAAAGTAATCCAGCTATTTTTTTATCCCTTTTTTTAGCGTAGGGTTCGTAATCGTGATTAGTGAATACTTCGGCAATTTTATAATCCTTGATCAACTGCTGAAAAATCTCTTTTGGTTTGCCGTGATACATTGCGATTGAACTTTCATAATCATCCTGAAGTTCCTTGCGCATTTCCTGAAGCTGCTCGTGTATAAAAGTAACCCGGCCATCGTCTTTGGGCAACTTACCAAGAATTTCTGAATCGAAAATAAAAATTGGTAAAACCGGTTTATCAGATTTTAAAGACTGCAGAAAACCTACATTATCGTCTAACCTAAGATCACGTCTAAACCAAAAAATATTCACTTCCTCCTTCATTTACGAAATATTTAAAGTTGAAAGTCCGCCGTCCACGCCAATAATTTGTCCGGTAATCCAGCTGTTCTCTTCACTTAGTAAAAATGTAGCAGCATTGGCAATGTCTTTGGTATTTCCAACTCTTTTTAAAGGATGTCTTTCGCTCATTTTCTCCTTTTTGGAATCATTTGATAGTAATTTTTCAGCTAAAGGCGTATCGGTTAGAGAAGGGGCGATGACATTTACTCTAATTTTTGGAGCATATTCGGCTGCCAGGGATTTTGCGAAACCTTCAATGGCACCTTTCGCTGCAGCGACGCTGGTATGAAATGGCATACCAACTTTTACGGCTACGGTGCTAAAAAATACCAAACTTGTATTTTCGGCTTTCTTTAATTTCGGCATTAATGCCTGCACTACTTTTACCAGACTTAAGAAATTCAGGTTCATTTCCTCTTCAAAATCTTTGGACTTTAGCATTTTGAAAGGTTTTAGGTTTATGCTTCCCGGGCAATAAACCAGTCCGTGAATCTCTTCAGGCAATTCAAGATCCTCAATTTTATCTTTTAAAACATTAAATTCTAAATGATCAATATCGTCATTCAATTCACCCTTATTTCTTGAAGCGACAATTACTTTATTTTCTTTAACGAGCTGGTGGGCGATTTCAAGACCAATTCCCGTAGAACCACCAATAAGTAAAATATTTCTTTTCATGATTTTTAAGTTTTAAGCTAAAATATCCTGTTTAAGCGTTGGATTTTTGGTCCTTGGTTCATCAAATTCGCCAAAAAGTTCCACAAGTTTTTTCTGTCTGTAATCAAAGATTTCCTTCAATTTTGATGCAACAAGAATGGGATGAAACATTTGTCCTAAAATTCCGAAGGGTAATTTATAATCTACAATATCTTCCATTTCCACGCCTCCAGGGATTTCCTTTAGAAAATGCTTGTGATGCCATAGGGCGTAAGGACCAAACCGCTGTTCGTCTACAAAATACTCCTTGTCCCTCACGTGGGTGATTTCGGTTACCCAACTGGTTTTAATTCCCGCAATTGGAGTTACTATATACTGAATAATTTGCCCGGGATACATTGGACGGTCAGCACCTGAAACAATATTAAATCCCATATAATCTGGCGTAATTGTTTTTAAGTTTCCGGGACTTGAAAGGAATTCCCAGGCTTTTTCCAGACTTATTGGAAGTTTCTGAACCGATTTTAAGGTATAGATTTTCATTCTTAATTTATTTCCTGTAAAACTAACCTAAGTTTTGTTTAAAGTAAAATATTTATAGTTAAACAAAATATAAATGAAAATTTGTAAGATAATTTTTTATAATCAATTTCTAGGTATATTTGAGGAACTAAAAACATACTAAACAATGAAAAAAATATTTCTTTTTTTATGCACAGCGGGAATTATGAGTACTGCTCACGCCCAGGTGCAGGCTCCACAACCGAGTCCATTTACCAAAATTGAACAAAAAGTTGGCCTTACCGATATCATCCTGGAATACTCTCGTCCTGGAGTAAGAGATCGAGAAATCTTTGGCGCGTTGGTACCTTATGGCGAAGTTTGGCGTACCGGTGCTAACGAGAATACGAAAATTACATTTAGTGACGATATTACTATTCAGGGGAATGAATTGAAAGCCGGAACTTATGCCATTTATACTATCCCGAAGGAAAACGAATGGGAAGTAATGTTTTATACCGATGCTTCTAACTGGGGAAATCCGGCAGAATGGAATGAAGAAAAAGTGGCTCTAAAAGCGACTGCTGAAGTAATGGAACTTCCTTTTAAAATGGAAACATTTACCATTATGATAGATGAACTGAAGCACGACTCTGCCGCCCTTAATTTTATTTGGGCAAATACAGTAGCGAGTTTAAGATTCGAGGTGCCAACCGAAGAAAAGGCAATGGCCAGCATTGAAAAGGTTATGAATGGCCCGGGAGCTGCTGATTATTTTGCAGCAGCAACTTATTACCACGATGTCGATAAAGATCTCGAGCAAGCCTACGAATGGGTAAATAAATCGCTTGAAATGGGTAATCCAAATGCATTTTGGATTTTAAGAAGAAAATCGCTTATCGCTGCCGATCTTGGTAAGAAAGAGGAAGCTATTGAAGCTGCCAAAAAATCTTTAGCCGAAGCCGAAAAAGCCGGAAATAAAGACTACGTAAAGATGAATAAAGATTCTCTGGAAGAATGGGGAGCTATGTAATCTGATTTTTAAGAATAAAAGAGGCTGTCTGAAAAGTCTATTTGTTTGTCAAGCTGAACTTGTTTCAGCTTCTAAAATGTTTTAAATTATTAACATGTTAGATCCTGAAAATAAGTTCAGGATGACGTTTCGCAAACTTTTTAGACAGCCTTTTTATTTTTATTTTAGACCATTTTTCATGTCTTAAGCCTCACAACTCGAGCAATTCACCATATTGGCTATAAACTCTTTAGAGACACTTTGGCTTCTTTGGTAGTAAAGTGTTTTCACACCCAGTTGCCAGGCTTCTATCATTAATTTATTTACTTCCCTAACCGGAAGATCTGAAGGAATATTCAAATTTAAACTTTGCGCCTGGTCTATATATTTCTGCCTAACCGAGGCCTGTTGAATAATCTCTAACTGACTTATTTCTTTAAATGTTTTGAAAACCAGGCGTTCTTCATCGGTTAGTTCTTTTAAATGCTGTACACTTCCGTGATTCAGCATAATACTTCTCCAGGTTTCTTCGGTATCCAAACCTTTTTCCTGAAGCAATTCCTTTAAGTATTTATTTTTCCGCATAAAATTACCTTTTGCCAGTCCGGCTTTGTAATAATTGCTGCTAAAAGGTTCTATTCCAGGAGACGCCTGGCCTAAAATAGCAGAAGAGGAAGTTGTTGGTGCAACAGCCATTAAGGTGGTATTCCTTAAACCATAGTCTTTTAAAACTTCTGGCTCTCCATAGATATTGGCTAACTCTTTACTCGCCTTGGTAGCTTTTTCACTAATATCTTTAAAGATAGAATTCGTTAACCCTTTAGCTTTTAATCCTTCAAAAGGGATCCTGTTTTTCTGCAGGTAAGAATGCCAACCCATAACGCCAAGCCCTAGAGCCCGGTGCCTTTTAGCGAATTTATTGGCAGAGGAGAGGTAATAATTGTCTTCGGTCTTCGCGATAAATTCCTGTAAAACGGCATCCAGAAAATAGATAGCCAGTTTTACGGCTTCAGTGTCTTTCCACTCATCGTAAAGTTCCAGATTCATTGAAGAGAGACAGCAAATAAAGGATTCATCTTCGGTAGATGGCAGCGCAATTTCAGAACAAAGATTACTGGAATGTATGGTATAATTTTTATCCTTGTAAACCTGTGGTTTGAACCGGTTAATATTGTCTTTAAAGAAAATATAGGGCAAACCTTTTTGTTGTCTGCTTTCTAAAACTTTTGCCCAAATTTCTCGTTTTTCGCGATCACCATCTACCATTTCCTGCATCCAATAATCGGGCACACTAACAGCATAAAATAAATTTTGAATTGGATTTCCAATATTTTTTATTTCAAGAAATTCCTTGATGTCGGGGTGATCTATATCCAGGTAAGCTGCAAATGCTCCCCGGCGAACGCCGCCCTGGGAAATAGTATCCATCGCAGTGTCAAAAAGCTTCATAAAACTGGTGGCACCACTACTTTTACCATTATCGGTTACCGCGCTTCCACGGCCTCTTAATTCCCCAAAATATCCTGAAGTTCCACCCCCAATCTTGGTTTGCATAATTACCTCGCCCAGTTTGTGAGTAATGCCCTCAATATTATCTGGAACGTAAACATTGAAACAGGAAATAGGCAAACCTCGTTCGGTGCCCATATTTGCCCAAATTGGTGAACTTAAACTCATCCACCCGCGTTCTATCATCTCGATGAAAGCTTCGGCCAGCTCTGGTTTGTATAGTCTTTTTGCTGCTGCGTTGGCCACGCGTTCTATAGCCGATTTTGCGGTTTCTCCTTTTAATAAATAACCACGGTTAAGTATTTGCTGGCTTTCTTCATTAAGCCACCATAGGCGTTCCTGTTGTGTTTCTTTAATTATAGTTTCGGGCATTTTACTGGATTTTAAGGTGAAATATTTCTGCGGAAAATTTTTTAAAAAAGATCATCTGCGGTGATGCTCTTATCGTGTTTGGTGTAATCTACCGGGCGTTTGGCGAAAAAATCGTCTAAACTGTTGGCAAAAACTTCTTCTTCAAACCACAACATGGCTTTATAATCGTATTCTGAAACGAAATAGATTTTTTCCAAACCAATTTTTTCAAGACTATCGTCTACGCGATATTTCATGAAGTTCAGGAGGTCATCTTTCTTGCATTGTTCTAAATTACCATCAGCAAAGATCCAGTCAAGAATTTCAGATTCTACTTCCATGGAATGCGCGATAATTTTCCTGATTTCAGTTTTGGTGTCTTCATTAAAGAATTCAGGATATTCATTTTTGATCTGGTTTACAATATAAATCCCGGCGTTAGCATGAATTTGTTCATCAACCGATGTCCAGGCAATAATATTACTCACATTTTTCATCACTCCTTTAAATCGGCTAAAAGAAAGAATAATGGCAAACTGACTAAAAAGTGACACATTTTCAATTAAAATTGAAAATAAAATAAGTGAGAAAACATATTTTTTTTCATCTGAAGATTTTGTGTTGGATAAGGCGTCAGAAAGGTAAGCCACCCTTTTTTTGATAACGGGGGTTTCAATCAATTTTTCGAACTCATTATTATAACCAAGAACTTCAAGCAGTCGTGAATAAGCTTCAGAATGCCTGAATTCACACTCGGCAAAAGTACTTCCGAGTCCGTTAAATTCAGGTTTTGGCAGATGCTGGTAAAGATCTCCCCAAAACGATTTTACGGCTACCTCAATTTGGGCAATTGCCAGCAGACTTTTTTTAATCACCTGTTTTTCATTCTCGCTAAGATGTGAATGAAAATCCTGTACATCAGCAGTGAAATCTACCTCAGAATGTACCCAAAAAGAACGGTTTATCGCTTCGGTAAACTTAAGAATCTCAGGATATTCGAAGGGTTTGTAGTTTACCCGTTTTTGAAAAATACTCATATTACTTTTGTTTTAGTTTAAGATCAAAAGCATAAAAGTAAATAGTTGTCTATGGAGATGTTAAGTTACGGGAGGCCCGCAAGATGTTGTCCTGGACATTTACTTTTTATGCGAAAGCAAAAGTCAATCCGGTTGGGAAGGTAACCTGGCTTGTAGAAGTACTACTTTACAGTTGCGCAACAGCTCATGATTCTCACATGATTCCCCTTGTTTATTACAAAAAGTAATACCCGCCGGTATGATTTTACAAAAGTAAAGTTATAAGGAATTTGCGGTGGTTTTAGAAAATAGCGTGGGAGTTATAAACATAGTTTTTCACAAGTTAAAGTTTCGGTAAAAGTAAGAGATCATAAAAAATAGGGAGCTTGCAGGCATAGTCTTTGCTCAGTGAAGGATGCAGTATTTGCTAATCAATCGAAAAAAATTGTAAAATGAGACTTGTAAATTTACAGCACACCGATGATGCATATGTTGCTAAAGCCGAAATTACGTTAAAGGCTTTTGGGGTCGCTTTGGGGCAGAAATCAAAAATTTATATAAGGAAAGAATCGGAAAATGCGTGGAGGGAGAAAAAAACGAATAAGAAAGTTTCTCCCAGGGAAGCCGCTCATTTAAATAAATGGTTAAGTGACCATCAAAAATTTGTAGAGCATTAATTTTTGCACTTTTTCTAAATCCTTTTCCAGGAAGCTCCTGTTTTTCACCTATTTATTTTGAAATTTAAATTGAAACAAGCTCTTTACTGAGTTTGTTTCGAATTTTTGTGCGAAAATTTCTATTCTATTAAACTTACCGCAAAAACTTGAAAAAGCCCAATATTAACGGGATTTGGGTATTTGATTTCCGAAGGTTTTTATAAATTGCAGGAAAGATATTTTATTTTTTTCAATATTAATCCACATAACCATCAACATATTTATTTAAGTTATGAGTAATTATCATATTAAGAATTTAGAGGAATATTTTCAGGTTTATAGAAAATCGGTTAGAGATCCACAAAACTTCTGGGAAGAAATCGCTGAAGAACATTTTAGCTGGCAAAAGAAATGGGATAATGTACTAAGCTGGGATTTCAATAAACCTGAAGTAAAATGGTTTGAAAATGCGAAACTCAACATTACTGAAAATTGCATAGATCGCTATCTTTTTAACCGGTCAGACAAAACCGCGATTATATGGGAACCTAATGATCCGGACGAAGAGGCTCAGCATATTTCTTACGGAGAACTTCATAAAAAGGTAAACAAGTTTGCAAATGTTTTAAAATCTAAAGGAATAAAGAAAGGCGATAGGGTTTGTATTTACTTGCCTATGATTCCTGAACTTGCTGTTGCGATGCTGGCCTGCGCAAGAATTGGCGCTATTCACTCTGTAGTTTTTGCGGGGTTTTCTTCAAAAGCACTGGCTACCAGAACCAATGATGCCGATTGTAAAATGATGATTACCTCTGATGGATCTTACCGCGGAAATAAAACCATAGACCTTAAAGGAATTGTCGATAAAGCGCTGGAAGATTGCCCCGGGGTAGAAAATGTTTTAGTTGCCAAGCGACTGGATTCTGATATTGAAATGAAAGAAGGCAGGGACGAATGGCTTCAACCTTTATTAGATGAAGCTTCAGATGTATGTGAAGCTGAAACTATGGATGCTGAAGATCCTTTATTTATTTTATATACTTCAGGTTCTACCGGGAAACCTAAAGGAATGTTACATACCACTGCTGGTTATATGGTTTATACCGCTTATACTTTCAAAAATGTTTTTCAGTATAAAGAAGGCGATGTCTATTGGTGTACTGCCGATATTGGCTGGATTACCGGCCATTCTTATATTTTATACGGTCCACTTGCTAACGGAGCAACAACGGTGATGTTCGAGGGCGTTCCTTCTTATCCAGATGCCGGAAGATTTTGGGATGTTGTAGATAAGCATAAAGTGAATCAGTTTTATACAGCTCCAACAGCCATTAGATCTTTGGCCAAAAGAAATATTGAATTTGTAGAAAGCCACGATCTTTCTTCTTTAAAAGTCCTGGGAACTGTTGGCGAACCTATTAATGAGGAAGCCTGGCACTGGTACAATGACAATGTAGGAAAAAATAAAAGCCCGATTGTAGATACCTGGTGGCAAACCGAAACCGGCGGAATTATGATTACCCCAATTCCTTATGTGACTCCGGTAAAACCAACATATGCAACTTTACCTTTTCCGGGAGTTCAACCTGCTATAATGGATGAAAACGGAAATGAATTAAAAGGAAATCAGGTAGACGGGAGATTATGTATTAAATTTCCGTGGCCAGGCATGGCTCGAACCGTTTGGAGAGATCATGAACGTTATAAAACCACCTATTTTTCAACTTTTGAAAATATGTATTTTACCGGCGATGGGGCTTTGAGAGATGAAGTTGGTTATTACCGAATTACAGGTAGGGTGGACGATGTTATTATAGTTTCAGGGCATAATTTAGGTACGGCGCCAATTGAAGATGCCATAGATGAGCATCCGGCTGTTGCTGAATCTGCCGTGGTTGGATTCCCCCATGAAGTAAAAGGTAATGCACTTTATGCATTTGTTACTTTAAAAGAAGTAGGGGAGTCCAGGAATCAGGATAATCTTAGAAAAGAGATTTTACAACAAATAGGAGATAAGGTTGGTCCAATTGCCAAACCGGAGAAAATTCAGTTTGTTAGCGGACTTCCAAAAACACGTAGCGGAAAAATTATGAGAAGAATTCTAAGAAAAATTGCTTCCAATCAAACTGAAGATCTTGGCGATACTTCAACATTATTAAATCCCGAAGTTGTAGAAAAAATTATGAAGAATTCTTTATAAGAGTTATTCTTAGTTTTCGCTAAAAATATTTCAAAAATACCAGACCTCACAGGTTTTCAAAACCTGTGAGGTCTTTTTTTAGACCCGAAATAACTTCTTGAGGTTTATTTTTCCATCATTGTTTAGTTTACCCAGGATAGTAAGGAAAGCTATGGCGGTAATAAAAGCATCACCGGCTGCAGTGTGGCGATCTTTGGTGTCTATATTGTAAGTTTCAGCTATTTCATCTAAAGAATAACTTTTTTCCCTATTAATTAGATTTGAGATAATTCTCGTCCCGCGGTATAAATTCACTGTATCCAAAACCTTATTTTTCAGCTTTGGCAATCCCATTCTGGACAAGGCTTCATTAATCATTCCCACATCAAAACCTGCGTGATGCGCCACTAAAACTGAATTTCCTATATATTTTAAAAATGTTTTTACCGCTTCCTCTTCAGAAAGGGTTTCAATTCTTTCATTCTGAATAATGCCGTGAATTTTCACTGTTTTGGGATTAAAAGTTTCCTGGGAAATATATTCTTCAAATCCGTCGGCAATATTTATAGATTTATTTTTGATGGCCACGGCACCAATTGAGAGCATCCTGTCTTTTTTGATATCAAAACCTGTAGTTTCGGTATCAAAAACAACAAATCTAGTCTCTGCAATCTCTTTTGGAAGTTTTTCCTGAAATTTTGTCTCATATTCCTTCCAGAAGTCAGGAAGATTATCTTGTTTCTTTTTGAATAAATTCAGCATTAGATATAAGGAGTTACTTCAAAACGGTATTTTATTAATTCCTGCACCTGCCTAATACTTTTAAAACAGCGTTTCAGTTTTATTTTTTCTTCTTTGCTCAAATTTTCCAAATCTATAAACCTGCCGCTATTCCTATTCTCCAAACCGTGCTGGGTTCTAAATTTGAGTAAAACCTTAGAAGCATAGGCGCAAGCCAGGAAAAGCTCTTTATTATTTGGTTCCAGTTGCGCCAGTTTTTCAAATCGTTCTGCGGTATTACTAATATTTTTAACCTGGTGATATAGAATAAGAAGCCTACCGGCATCGGTCAATGGGGTGATTCCTCGTTTTTTAATATCAAAGAAATCTTTATTTTCACCATTTTCCTCTAATAAAAACTGCCTAAAGAAACCCAGCGGAGAAGGGTTTCTCAACGTGGTAGCACCCATTACCGCATAAAACTTCCTATTCTCTTTAGTCAGGCTAAATATATGGTCAGCAAGCGCATTAGATAAATTTACATTTCCATAAGAAATATCAAAATCGAAGAATATTGAGCAAAGTAAAATCTCATCGTTTCCCGGGTCTATAATCCAATTGGTAAACTGGTCTTTCCATTCATTTAAACTCAGGCAATATTTTGGATTTTTCGCCATCATTTCAGCAGGGCAAAATTCGTAGCCAATTATATTTAACCGCTTGTTTACTTTTCTTGCCAGTTCTAAAAAATAAGTCCTGGTTTCTTCCAGTTTCTCTTCGGGAACATCTTCAAAAATAAGCGCGTTGTCCTGGTCGGTTTGTAAAAGTTGTTCTTTTCGGCCCTGGCTTCCAAGGGAAATCCACGTGAAATCGCAGGGCGGGGGAGTAGGTAGTTTTTTAATACATCGTTCAATGATGCGTTTTATGGTTGCATCATTCAGTTCAAAAATAATTTTTGAAATATGGTTTAGCGGGATATTAACAGCAAGAAATCCGCGCAACAGTAAAGTAATTTTATGCCGGATTTTCTTTAATTCATTGGTGCTACTGCTACGCTGAATCGCTTTCATTAAGACCGATGGATTATGACCTTCTGAAACCATAATATCGTGTTCAGAAAGTATCCCCACTACTTTGGTATTTGGCGTACCATCTTCGGTAATGCAAATATGATTTATATGGTGTTTCATCATGGTAAGCTGCGCCTGGGCAATAGTAAGTCCCTGCGGATAGCAAATTACCGGTGATGCCATAATTTTAGAAACTTCGGTTTCAATTCCGAAAGCACCCGTAGCCACCATATCTCTAAAATCTTCGTCGGTTACAATGCCTTTTGGAATATTTTCTTCCACCACCAGAACCGAACCTACTTTCTTTTTGCTCATTAGTTGTGCTGCCGCTTTAATAGTAGTTTCAGGAGATGTCATGACCACCTTCCTGGTAACCGGTGCCGGCTGAAGTTCAAAGAGATTATTGTTTGGTTGATATTGATTTTCTACCGGTTCTTTCTCTGAAATTAATTTCCCTTTATGAGCTTCAGCATAAGGATTACGGGTGTTGGAAGCAAAACTCTGAATCAGGAAATTCCCTACTTCTTTATTTTCTTCGGTAAGAGGTTTGAATTTTTTAATTGGAATTGCGTAAAGAATGGTTTCTTCTTCGGCAATAGCATTAATGAGATAATTTTCTTTGGCAAATAAGGGCCTAAGGCCAAAAATGTCACCTTCATCACATTTATCTATGGTTTCCCTTTTGCCTTCATTATCCCTTTCTAAAGAAATCGCTCCTTTATTTACCACATAAAAGCGTTTATGGCCAATATCACCTTCAGCAAAAAGCAGTTTCCCTTTTTCGAGGTATTTCACCTTAACCTGTTTTGATATCATTAATAAATCCTCCTTCTTTAAAAGATTGAAAGGGGGATAGTTTTTAAGGAAATCGGCTATTCGGGAAGCAATGGTGTTCTTCATACCGCTAATTTAAAGAAAAATGAATAGCTGTTTTTCTTTGAATTTTAAATATTCACTTCGTAATCTTTAATCATATTAAGAATTACTTTTTCGGTTTCTGAAAGGGAGATATAATCTTGTTTTTCTTCAGCTTTAATTTGATCAAAATAAGGTACAATTTCCCCGGTTTCATAGGAATTTACAATCTTTGGATGCACATAATAACTTCTACAAACGGCACGCGTGTTTCCCAAACCTTCAGCCGAAGCATCAAAAGCCTGGATTAGGTTCTTTTTATTCTGTTTTTCTTCTTCGGTATAGCCAAGCTCACGGAGCGTTTCAAAAAATATTTTGGTCGCACTCCAGGTTCTAAAATCTTTAGCTGAAAATAGATCACCGCTAATCTCGTGAATATATTCATTAATCATCCCGCTGTCTATGGCGTGTTTATCTCCATTTTCATCGTAAAATTTAAAAAGTTCCCAACCCGGAATTTCCTCACACTGGTTCACAAGCTTTATCAGTTTTCTATTCTTTACTGTAACGGCGTGTTCTTTACCTTTTTTGCCAATAAACTCAAATTTTATCCTGTTTTTATAAGTTTTTACGTGCCGGGTTCTAAAAGTTGAAAGTCCGTAGGTTTTGTTTTTCCTGGCGTAATAATGATTCCCAATTCTAATATGGGTTTCCTCCATAAGACGAAGAATAAGCGCCAGGACTTTTTTGCGACTCATTTCGGGCAAATCCAGATCTTTATCTACTTGCTTTCTTATTTTAGGAAGGTTTTCTCCAAAACCTGTCATTTTAAAGAATTTGGTTTCATTCCTTAATTTGCTCCAGGTAGGATGATAGATATATTGTTTGCGGTTTTTTTCATCGCGCCCTACAACCTGCAAATGTCCATTCTTTAGGTGTGTGATCCTAACTTCTTTCCACCCCGGCGGAATTACTAATCTTTTAATCCGCTCTAAAGTTTTTTTATCTTTTACCCGTTCTCCTTTATAAAAATAAGAAAATCCCCGGCCTACTTTTTTTCGACTAATAGAAAGGTGTTCTTCAGAAACATAAATAAGATTGGCAAAATCTATAGCCTGGTATGGGTCTGAAATAAAATTATTTATTTCTTCAGGAGAAATCGTCATTTTTCTTTTTCCCTAAATATAATTGGAAAAAAGGCCGGGCTATAATAAAGAATTGTGAAAGAATCTATAATTAAATATCAAAGCCCTTTCCGGAATTTCATCAGAAAAGGGCTTTGTAAAATATAAAGGAGATGAATTATTTAGTCGAAATAACTAAAACTATCGCCATCTTTTATTTTTAAAATACTTTCATAGATTAATTTAATTACATTTTCCACATCTGTTCTATGCACCATTTCTACTGTAGTATGCATATATCTTAGCGGAAGTGAAATTAAAGCCGAAGGAACTCCACCGTTGCTATAAGCAAAAGCATCGGTATCAGTTCCGGTAAACCTTGAGTTCGCCATACGCTGAAACGGAATTTCTTTTTCCTGGGCGGTGTCAATAAGTAACTCCCTTAATTTATTTTGAACCGCAGGAGCGTGGGCAATTACAGGACCGTGACCGATTTTAGTATCACCAGTTTTCTTTTTATTGATCATGGGCGTGTTGGTATCGTGGGTAACATCGGTAACAATGGCTACGTTTGGCTTAATACGATGCGTGATCATTTCAGCCCCCCGAAGTCCAATTTCCTCCTGTACCGAATTGGTGATATAAAGTCCAAAAGGCAATTTTTTACCATTCTCCTTTAATAATTTTGCAACTTGTGCAATCATAAATCCGCCCATACGGTTATCAAGGGCACGGCAAACAAATTTATTTTCATTTAGAATAAAGAATTCATCAGGATAGGTAATCACACAACCTACGTGCACACCTAAATCTTCTACTTCATCTTTACTGGTGCACCCAACGTCAATACTAATATTATCTATTTTCGGGGATTGCTCTTCATCTTTATCACGAGTGTGAATGGCCGGCCAGCCAAAAACACCTTTTACTATTCCTTTTTTAGTATGAATATTAACGCGTTTTGATGGTGCTATTTGGTGATCACTTCCACCGTTTCTCACTACATAAATAAAACCTTCATCGGTAATATAATTTACGTACCAGGAAATTTCATCGGCATGTCCTTCTATAACAACTTTATATTCAGCTTCAGGATTTATAACACCAACCGCGGTTCCATAGCTATCGGTAAAGAATTCATCTACGTAAGGATTTAAATAATCCATCCATAATTTCTGCCCTTCAGATTCATAACCCGTAGGTGCGGCATTATTAAGGTATTTTTCCAGGAAATCTATAGATTCCTTATCAAGTATACTGTCTTTGCTCATAGTTTTGATTTTTCACGAATTTAATAAGAATTAAATGTATGGCAACTCATTATTGATTAATTTTGGAATGATTTTAGTACGATAGCAAGCGAAATATTTGAATAAATGCTTAGAAGGTTTTTTTTAATAATATTCTTTATAGCCTGTAGTTTTTCTGGGCTTTTTGCGCAGGATAGTATTCCTGCCGAAGATACTTTGCAAAAGAAATATATGATTATTGCCGGAGATACGGTACCTAGAGAAAGTATAGATCTTAATGAAGTAGTGATTTTAAAGAAACTTCATTTTAATAGTCTCGCTGAAAGAAAACAGTACCTTATATTAAGGAGAAAAACCAGGAAAGTTTATCCTTACGCCAAATTAGCGTCAGATAGATTAATAGCGCTTAATGCAAGGCTGGAGGAAATTGAATCCCGGTCGGCTCAAAGAAAGTATACAAAGATTGTTCAGGATTATATAGAAGATGAATTTTCCGCGGAATTAAAAAAGCTGACGCATACAGAAGGGCAGATCCTGGTGAAGCTAGTGCACAGACAAACCGGCACCACTGCTTTTAATCTTATTAAAAATTTAAAAAGCGGTTGGCGGGCCTTTTGGTATAATACGACTGCCAGTTTATTTGAAATATCTTTAAAGGAAGAATTTGATCCTAAAAATAATCACGAAGATTTTTTAATTGAGGATATACTTCAGCGATCTTTTGTGAACGATATTTTAGAACCGCAAGCCACAGCACTGGATTTTGAGTACGTTGAACTAACCAATAAATGGACTAAAAGACCTGGTCGATTAAATTAACTTCTCACCGTCTAAATTTTCTCAAAAATTTTTTATCTTACAAGTTCCTTTTATTGAGAAGTTTAGGGATTAGTTTTAAGATTTCTTTAAAAAATTCTTTGCGAGGGCTTGCGGGGGAAGAAAACCGCAGTATATTTGCACCCGCTTTGAGACACAAGGAGGCTTGGCGAGTAGAAGCGAAGAAGTTCATTACATACTGGGAAGAGGTTTTTTTAGAGTTGCAGAAAGCTTTAAAAATTAAAAGTAAAAAAAATATTTTTTTACTTGCCAGATTCAAAAGAGGTGGTATATTTGCACCCGCAAAAACAGCGAAGGATTTTAATTAAAATCTTGCAGTGTTTTTAAAGTTCTTTTGAGGTGTTGCTTTTAAAAAATAAAGTCAAAAATTTTTCTAAAAAATATTTGGCGTATAAAGAAAAAGTAGTGTATATTTGCAACCGCTTACAGCGGAAACAAGTTCCCAGAAATATTGAAAAGAAATCCCGGGTGGGTGCGTAAAGCGATAAGGTTCGAGTCCTTAGGTTTCGGCAAGAATATCCCGAGTAATATCGGGGAAGTTCATTGATTTATTGAATTGACAGCGCGTACATTTTTCGAGAGAGAAATGATACAAATAATTTAGAATTAAGACTAGAGAAGTCATCTTTGAGTACAGACATTTGATTGTTGTAATTATATTTAAGAAACAACGATGAAGAGTTTGATCCTGGCTCAGGATGAACGCTAGCGGCAGGCCTAACACATGCAAGTCGAGGGGTAACAGGGGAGTGCTTGCACTCTTGCTGACGACCGGCGCACGGGTGCGTAACGCGTATACAACCTACCTTTTGGCGGGGAATAGCCCAGGGAAACTTGGATTAATGCCCCATAGT
>NZ_FUZC01000029.1 GCF_900168115.1 Salegentibacter salinarum | reverse complement strand
TTAAAGAAATCTTAAAACTAATCCCTAAACTTCTCAATAAAAGGAACTTGTAAGATAAAAAATTTTTGAGAAAATTTAGACGGTGAGAAGTTAATGTTTCAGAATAAAGAAAAACTCATCTTTTTTAAATTTCAGCAATAATTATTCTCCTTTATATATAAGTATATTGCGCAGGCAAAATCAACCTATTATCTTTGCGCTCATTAAAACTACATATACATGATTAAGGTAAGCTTGCCCGATGGCAGTATAAAAGAATTTGAAAAAGGATCAACTCCTATGGATGTAGCTAATAGCATTAGCTCCGGACTGGCCCGAAACGTAATTTCAGCAAAATTCAATAATAATATCGTAGAAGTTTCTACGCCATTAACTACAGATGGAAGTTTAACCTTATTCACCTGGAAAGACGACGAAGGCAAAAAAGCATTTTGGCATTCTACCTCTCACGTAATGGCCCAGGCCATAGAAGAAATGTATCCCGGTTCTAAATTGACCATTGGACCGGCAATTGAAAATGGATTCTATTATGATGTAGATTTTGGCGAACATAAAATTTCGGAAAACGACTTTAAAAAGATCGAAGACCGAATGCTTGAGATTGCACGTGAAAAACATGACTTTAAATTAAGGGAAGTTTCAAAAGCAGATGCCCTCTCCTATTATAAGGAACAAAATAATCAGTTTAAAGTAGAGTTAATCGAAAACCTGGAAGACGGTGAGATTACTTTCTGCGATCACGCTAACTTTACCGATCTTTGCCGTGGTGGTCATATTCCGAATACCGGGTTTATAAAAGCGGTAAAATTGATGAGTGTTGCCGGCGCATACTGGCGCGGGGACGAAAAAAATCCGCAGTTAACGCGTGTTTATGGAATATCATTTCCGAAGCAAAAAGAATTAAAAGAATATTTAGAACTGCTTGAAGAAGCAAAGAAAAGGGACCACAGAAAACTTGGTAAAGAACTTGAATTATTCACCTTTTCTCAAAAAGTTGGACAGGGACTTCCGCTTTGGCTTCCAAAAGGAGCTGCATTAAGAGAACGCCTGGAAGATTTCTTGAAAAAAGCTCAGAAAAAAGCGGGTTACGAGATGGTGGTAAGTCCGCATATTGGACAGAAAGAACTATATGTAACTTCAGGGCACTATGCTAAATATGGCGAAGACAGTTTCCAGCCTATTAAAACTCCAAACGAAGGGGAAGAGTTTTTACTAAAACCTATGAACTGCCCGCACCACTGTGAAATATACAACGCTACCTCATGGAGTTATCGTGATCTTCCAAAACGTTTTGCTGAATTCGGCACTGTTTACCGTTATGAGCAAAGTGGGGAATTACACGGTTTAACCAGAGTGAGAGGTTTTACCCAGGATGATGCACATATTTTTTGTACCCCAGACCAATTAGATGAAGAATTCAAAAAAGTAATTGACCTTACCTTATATGTATTCGATTCTTTAGGTTTTGAAAACTTCACCGCGCAGGTGTCATTAAGAGATCCGCAGAATAAGGAAAAGTATATAGGATCTGACGATGTTTGGGAAAAAGCTGAAACTGCCATCATAAATGCCGCTAAAGAAAAAGGATTAAATTACGTTGTAGAAACCGGGGAAGCCGCTTTCTACGGACCAAAACTGGACTTTATGGTTAAGGACGCACTTGGCAGAAGCTGGCAACTTGGCACCATTCAGGTAGATTATAACCTGCCAGAACGTTTTGAACTGAGTTACAAAGGAAGTGACAATGAGACACACCGCCCGGTAATGATTCACCGTGCACCTTTTGGTAGTATGGAACGTTTTATCGCTATCTTACTGGAACATACAGCGGGTAACTTTCCATTGTGGTTAATGCCTGAGCAAGCTATGGTGCTCTCAATCAGTGAGAAATATGAAAAATACGCGCAAAAAGTTTTAACTTTGCTGGAAAATAACGAAATTCGCGCTTTGGCAGACAACCGAAATGAAACCATTGGGAAGAAAATTCGAGAAGCCGAAATGAACAAATTCCCGTATATGTTAATTATAGGGGAACAGGAAGAACAGGATGGTACGGTTTCTGTACGAAAAAGAGGGGAAGGCGATATTGGCACAATGCCGGTAGAAGACTTTGCCGCGATTATAAATAACGAAATCAAAAAAACGTTAAAGACGTTTGAAGTTTAACCAAAAATAGATCAGCCATAGCAATACGTAGAAAAAAATCGAAAAGACCGCTTAGAGCAGTTAAAGAGGATCAACACCGGATTAACCAAAAAATCAGGGCAGAAGAAGTTCGCCTTGTAGGTGATAATGTAGAAATGGGCGTTTATCCAACCAAAGAAGCATTAACCATAGCCGAAGATTTAGGTTTGGATTTGGTAGAAATATCTCCAGATGCTAAACCCCCGGTTGTAAAAGCGATGGATTATAAAAAGTTTCTTTATGAACAAAAGAAGCGCGAAAAGGCAATGAAAGCCAAAGCGAGTAAAGTTGTTGTAAAAGAAATACGTTTTGGTCCTAATACCGATGATCACGATTACGAATTTAAAAAACGTAACGCAGAGAAATTTTTAAAAGACGGCGCAAAACTTAAAGCTTTTGTATTTTTTAAAGGTAGATCTATCGTATTTAAGGATAAAGGAGAAATTCTATTGCTTAGGTTAGCCCAGGATCTGGAAGAACTTGGAAAAGTAGAACAAATGCCAAAACTGGAAGGAAAACGTATGACAATGTTTTTATCTCCAAGAAAAGCAAAATAGTATAAAGAATAATAAGAGAGTTATAATATAAAAAGAGGATAACATGCCGAAAATGAAAACAAAATCTAGTGCCAAGAAGCGTTTTAAGCTTACCGGTACTGGTAAAATAAAAAGAAAGCACGCGTTTAAAAGTCACATCTTAACAAAGAAGTCTAAAAAACGTAAGCTGGCTTTAACGCATAGTACTTTAGTACACGATGCCGATAAGTCCAATGTTAAACTTATGTTGCGTTTAAAGTAACAATAAGCTCTTAACGGTTTAAATAATTTAAAAACCCTGGAGTTGGGCAAGATTTGAAATCGGGTTTCAAATGTAAATTTGGAATCTTTTCTTATTTTAAAAGTGCAGTTATCCTGCCGCCTGCTACAAAACACACAAAAATATGCCAAGATCAGTAAATTCAGTTGCAAAAAGAGCCAGAAGAAAAAAGGTTCTTAAGCAAGCAAAAGGTTATTTCGGACGTCGTAAAAACGTTTGGACAGTAGCCAAAAACGCGGTAGAGAAAGCAATGCTTTACTCATACAGAGACCGCAAAGTAAAGAAACGTAATTTCCGTTCACTGTGGATATTGCGTATCAACGCTGCAGCCCGTGAACACGGTATGTCTTATTCTCAATTTATGGGAGCTGCGAAAGCAAATGGAATAGGTTTAAACCGTAAGGTACTTGCCGATTTGGCGATGAACCATCCAGAAGCTTTTAAAGCAGTTGTAGATAAAGTAAAGTAAATACAAACAATTATACTCTCTTATTTAAAAATCCGGTTCCTTGAACCGGATTTTTTTGTTCTTATTTTTGTTTAGATAATAAGTATCGAATGATTAATTTATTCTCTGGCCAAAGATTCTAATTAACTCCCTAAATAATTAATGGCCTATTATTTGCCAGGAATACACCAATATTATCATTCATAAACAGTGTAAATTTAAGTCAGTAATTCAGCCTGCAGGTATCTCCTCTTAAACACCGTAGAGACTTAAAACCAGTTTTCGGGAACCGCCATTATCTCTATGCTCTGCAAGATAAATTCCCTGCCAGGTCCCTAAATTTAATCTTCCGTTAGTAACCGGAATTTGAAGTGAATTTCCCAGCAATGAAGCTTTAATATGCGCCGGCATATCATCAGATCCTTCCAAAGTATGTTTGTAATACGGCATATTTTCAGGAACCATTTCATTAAAATGACTTTCAAAATCATCGCGCACGGTAGGATCTGCGTTTTCATTTATAGTGATTCCTGCGGAAGTATGCTTTATAAAAACATTCAACATTCCTGAATTGATTTCCTTTAATTCAGGTAATTGACCTTCTACTTCATCTGTCACGATGTGAAAACCTCTTGATCTTGCTTTTAATTTTACTTCCTTCTGAAAAAACTTCATAATTACTTCTTTTTACTTTTTAAATATATTACCGTAAATGTGAGAATCCCCACTGAAATTAACAATACTGCATATACTGAATAAGACAATTTAATTATATCAGTTAAATGCAATACCAGAAGAATCACTAATATTAAGTTAATCAGACTTAAGCACCCCACTTCATTTTAAGTTTTTCGTGGTTTTTTCTTTGCAGCGGGAAACAGCACATTGTTTAAAATAAGTCGGTAACCGGGTGAGGTTGGGTGTAATTCTAATTCAGTTTTTGGATCCCCTACCCTATGCTGATAATCTTCTGGATCGTGCCCGCCATAAAAAGTAAAAAAGCCCTTTCCTTTTATTCCGTGGATATAGCGTGCTTCATTATTTAATTTACTTTCTCCCATAACCAGGACATTGGCCTTAATATTGTCGGGATTATAAGCAGTAGTTTGCCCCATAAATCCTTTAACCAGTCGGGTATGATTTTGTATGAGCATAGTTGGCACCACATCCCATTTAGCCGAAAAATCCATTAGCGTAAAATAATCGGTTTCCTTCGGGATACTTCTTTTTGCAGTCATATCTATGGAAGAAAATTCGTAAACCATCGGGCTACGTTCCAGGGTGAAATCGGTAAAAGCGAATGTTTTATTGAAATCTATTTTAGATTGATAACCGGGCTCGCTGGGATCGCCGTCAAACATAGTTTCGGCAATATCTACTCCTTCGGCAGCAAGAGCAATATCAAAACTATCTGTAGCGCTACACATAGCAAACATAAATCCGCCACCAACTACATAATCCCTTATTTTTAAAGCAACAGCTAATTTTTCTTCAGAAACCTTATCATAACCTAACTTTTTAGCTAAAGCTTCTGATTCTTCCTTTTCCTGAATATACCAGGGCGTGGCTCTAAATGTCCTGTAAAATTTACCGTATTGCCCGGTAAAATCTTCGTGGTGCAAATGCAGCCAGTCATACAAAACCAGGGCATCGTTTAGTACAGCTTCGTCATAAATTGTTTCATAAGGAATTTCAGCATAAGTAAGAGCCATGGTAACAGCATCGTCCCAGGGCTTATTTCCCTGTGGGGAATAAACAGCAATTTTGGGAGCTTTTTCCAGTTCTACGCTTTCCTTATTCTGGGAAGGACTACTAATTTCTTCTAAAATTGACTGAGTTTTCTCGTCACTGATTACTTCAAACGAAACTCCGCGTATTTGGCATTCTTTGCGTAACTCTTCGGTATCAGAAATTAAAAAAGAACCTCCGCGATAATTAAGTAACCATCGAACCTCCAACTCCTCTTCTAAGGCAAAATAAGTAATTCCGTAAGCTTTTAAATGGTTCTTCTGAGAATCTTCATCCATAGGAATAAGCAGCTGTGAAGCTGAAACCTGAAAACAACTTAAAAGCAGCGAAACAAAAAAGACCAGAAAAACGGTTGTTTTTCCGCTTTTCTGGTCTTTTAGAAAGTTATTATTTAAAGAATTCTCTTTTATTTTATTTGAAATTTTAAAACGGCACTTCGTCATCGTCATCATTATTAAACCCACTGTTCATCGAGCTGCCAAAAGCTTCGTTTGCACTGGGATTTGGCAGGTTTGGAGAATTAAATTCGTTCTCATCATTCTCGCCTGTATTCATTTTTGAATGATATTCAAAAGGCGAATCGAACTCTTCTAAGTTATCAAATTTACCAAGATGACCAATAAATTTAAGACGTATATTTTCCAGTCCACCGTTTCTATGCTTGGCGACAATAAATTCACCCTGCCCATCGGTTGGCGTACGCTCTTCATCATCCCATTCTTCAATTTTATAATATTCAGGACGATAAATAAAGGAAACAATATCGGCATCCTGCTCAATAGCTCCAGATTCCCTAAGGTCGGATAACAATGGTCGCTTGCTTCCTCCCCTTGTTTCTACCGCACGTGATAACTGGGATAGTGCAATTACAGGGATATTTAATTCTTTAGCCAGTGCTTTAAGGTTACGGGAAATTGTAGAAATTTCCTGCTCCCTGTTTCCACCTCCTTTTTGACTTCCACCGGCGGTCATTAACTGCAAATAATCAATTACAATAAGCTTAATCCCGTGTTGAGAAGCTAACCTTCTGGCTTTTGCCCTTAGATCAAAAATAGAAAGTGAGGGCGTATCATCTATAAATAAAGGCGCATTTTCTAAATCTTTCACCTTTACGTTAAGCTGTTCCCATTCGTGCTTTTCGAGGTTTCCGGTTCTCAATTTTTCAGAAGAAAGACCGGTTTCCGAAGAAATTAAACGAGTAATTAACTGTACTGCGGACATTTCCAGGGAGAAAAAGGCTACCGGCATATTTTGCCCTACTGAAATATTCCTGGCCATAGATAAAGTTAAGGCCGTTTTACCCATACCGGGACGTGCAGCAACAATAATAAGGTCACTGGGCTGCCACCCGGAAGTCAACTTGTCTAACTTATCAAAACCTGAAGGAACACCGCTTAAACCTTCTTTATTGGAGATTTCTTCAATTCTATTTTTTGCCTGGATTACTAAACTCTGAGCAGTCTCTGTAGATTTTTGAATATTCCCCTGGGTTACTTCGTATAATTTGGCTTCAGCGCTGTCTAAAAGATCAAAAACATCGGTAGATTCGTCATAAGCTTCTTCAATAATTTCGTTGGAAATTTTTATTAAACTCCGTTGAATATATTTCTGAAGAATAATACGCGCGTGAAATTCAATATGCGCCGAAGATGATACTTTCTGCGTTAGCTGAATCAGGTAATAATCGCCGCCGGTTTTTTCAAAATTGCCATCTTTCTTTAATTGGTTAGAAACGGTTAATAAGTCAATCGCTTCTGTGTTTTCGAAGAGTTTATGTATGGCTTCAAAAATTAATTTATGGGAATTTTTGTAGAAAGCATCAGGGCTTAGGATATCAATAATTTCATCTACCCCTTTTTTATCAATCATCATTGCTCCTAACACAACCTCTTCTAAATCAACAGCTTGTGGCGGAAGTTTTCCTTTTTCAAGGCTAATAACGTTGCTTTTCTTTGCCGAAAATTGTTGTGGGGCGGTGATTTTTTCCATATCACGAAAGTATAAAATTTGTTAAGAGCATCTTAATTATAATTCACTTACTTAATTAACCGGTCATCAACAATTCACCTGTTGAAAACTTAATAATAGTGTTGATAAGTGCAAAAAAAACCGAAACCAGGGTTTCGGAAATTTAAGAAGTTATGGTATGTAAGGTGTTAGCTTTTAAAAACCCCCATATCTAAATACTTATCCATTCTTTTATTAACTAAATCTGTTGGTGATAAGTTTTTAAATTCAGAATAAGCTCCTAAAATTGCATTTTTTACCGTATTAAAAGTTTCCTCTCTATTGCTATGAGCACCTCCAATTGGTTCTTTTACAATCTCGTCTATAAGTTTCTGTTTTTTCATATCCTTAGCGGTAAGCTTTAAAGCATCTGCCGCCTGTTCTTTATATTCCCAGCTACGCCAAAGAATAGAAGAACAGGATTCAGGAGAAATTACAGAATACCAGGTATTTTCAAGCATCATCACCTTATCTCCAACTCCAATTCCTAATGCACCCCCACTGGCACCTTCACCAATTATAACTACAATAATTGGCACTTTAAGCCTCGTCATTTCCAGAATATTTCGGGCAATAGCTTCCCCCTGGCCTCTCTCCTCGGCCTCAAGCCCGGGATAGGCACCGGGAGTATCTACAAATGTCACCACAGGAAGCCCAAACTTCTCTGCAGATTTCATTAAACGCAAAGCTTTACGGTAACCTTCAGGATTTGCCATCCCAAAATTTCTATACTGCCTCGTTTTAGTATTATAACCTTTTTGCTGGCCGATAAACATAAAACTCTGGTCTTCAATTTTACCAAGACCGCCAATCATAGCTTTATCGTCTTTTACATTTCTATCACCGTGAAGCTCTAAAAATGTATCACCACAAATTGCATTTATATAATCCAAAGTATAGGGACGATTTGGATGCCTGGAAAGCTGAACCCGTTGCCAGGCCGTTAAATTCTTATATATATCCTTTCGGGTTTCCTTTAATTTTTTTTCAATTTGCCTGCAGGTAGCCGTAACATCAACATCGCTCTCTTCACCTATGTTACAGGCTTTTGCGTACTGCTCTTCCAACTCTTTAATGGGTAATTCAAATTCTAAATATTCCATAAGTTGTTATGCTTTGTTTTTTATTAGCCTACAAATATAACAAACTTTGAAAGGAAGAATTATACACAAAGACCATTAAATTTTGAGAAATTTCTTCAATTATCTTTTGGCTCGATAAAGCAGGAAAATTGCCAGAATTCCAAAACTGATATTTGGAAACCAAACGGCAATTAATGGCGAAAAGGTAGATTGCTCGGCCATAGTACCAAAGACCTTATCAAAAAATATAAAAATGAAGGCCAAAGTGATCCCTACAGCAAGGTTAACACCCATCCCTCCCCGACGTTTCATTGAAGATACGGCAACGGCTATAATAGTTAAAATAAATGCTGAAACAGGGATACTCCACCTTTTATAAGCTACTACAAGGTATCTATTAATGTTTCCCGAACCCCGGCGGCGTTCCTGTTCAATGAATTCATTTAACTCGTTATAATTTAGGGTTTCAGCGATATAAGTTTCCGGAGTAAGCTCATCAAATTCAAAAGGAAGAATAGTGTCCAGTTTATTTTGATGAATAATAGAATCTTCATCTACTCCAACGATTCTTTTATTTACGTTTGTTAAAGAATAAGTGGTGTCTTCCGGGTTAAATCTTAGGCTGGATGCACTTATTTTATATTCAAGTTTATTTCCTTCAAAATGCTCTAAAGTAAAGTTTCTCGCTGATTTCCCTAATGGCTGAAAATGGCTGGCATAAATAAATTCATTATCATTTATTTGTCGGTAGACATCCCGTGTTTCGCGGGTTTCCGAACCTTTCTTGAGGTATTCATATTTAAATTCATTAAAACCTTTACTAGCTTTTGGCGCGAGGAACATTCCAAGGATTAATGCTAAAATGCAAACAATGGTAGCACCAATAAGATAAGGTCTCAAGAACCTCCAAAAAGAAACCCCACTACTTAAAAAAGCGATAATTTCGGTATTATTAGCGAGTTTGGAAGTAAACCAAATTACCGATAAAAACAGGAAAAGCGGAAATAGTAAATTGGCAAAATAGATCGTAAAGTCCACATAATAAAGGGCTACTTCTATAAAAGGCACTTCATTATCCAGGATCTTTCCAATTTTTTCAGCAAGATTAACTGTAATTCCAATTGGGATAAATAATAAAAGCATCAGGAAAAAAGTTCCCAGATAACGTTTTAATATGTACCAATCTAAAATTTTCAAATTCTAAAGTCTTTTGTCCATTTGTTTTACCATCATATTCTTCCAGCTGGTAAAATCTCCGGCTAAGATATGTTTTCTGGCTTCACGCACCAACCACATATAAAACCCGAGATTATGAATAGTAGCAATTTGCTTGCCGAGAAGTTCATTCACACTAAATAAATGTCTTACATAAGCTTTGCTATAATCTTTATCTGCAAAAGTGGTTCCCATTTCATCCAAAGGAGAGAAATCGTCTTCCCACTTTTTATTTTTAATATTAATAGTACCGTGTGCGGTAAAAAGCATCCCGTTACGAGCATTCCTGGTAGGCATCACACAATCAAACATATCTACACCCAGTGCAATATTTTCCAGAATATTTATAGGAGTTCCCACGCCCATTAGATACCGCGGTTTATCTTCCGGAAGAATTTCTGTAACAACCTCGGTCATCGCGTACATTTCTTCAGCCGGTTCTCCTACTGAAAGTCCGCCAATAGCATTTCCTTCAGCGCCAACTGAAGCGATATATTCTGCCGATTGTTTTCGTAAATCCTTATAAGTGCTCCCCTGAACTATAGGAAAAAGTGTTTGATCAAACCCATATAAAGGATCTACTTTTTTCAAATGATTCACACACCTATCCAGCCATCTATGCGTCATATGCATAGAACGTTTTGCGTATTTATAATCGCAGGGATAAGGTGTGCATTCATCGAAAGCCATAATAATATCGGCACCGATGGTTCGTTGAATTTCCATTACATTTTCTGGCGTAAAAACGTGGTAGGAACCATCTATATGCGATTTAAACTTCACACCTTCTTCCTTAATCTTTCTCCTTGCCGAAAGTGAATATACCTGGTACCCGCCACTATCGGTTAAAATGTTTCGGTCCCAGTTCATAAACTTATGCAAACCACCGGCTTTCTTAAGAATTTCGGTTTTGGGGCGTAAATATAAGTGATAGGTATTTCCTAATATAATATCGGGATTAATGTCTTCTTTAAGTTCCCGCTGGTGCACTCCTTTAACCGAAGCTACTGTTCCAACAGGCATAAATATAGGAGTTTCAATCTTACCGTGATCGGTTGTAATGGTCCCGGCACGGGCTTTACTACCGGCATCGGTACTCAACAAATCAAATTTCATAGTGCTTTTTAAGTGAGTGCAAAGATACTTAAGTAAACCCCCTTTTGGCAAACCCAAGTGGCATTAAAATATTTTTTTTGATTTCGAGGCAAGCCTAAGAGCATTTAAATCTCGATTATCGAGTAAAAATCAAATATAAGTAGTTAAAAAAAGAAATTTGTTAGTTACTTCATTAGTTTTCTTAATAACTGGGAGGCAAGCACTTTGACAAAGCTTTATAAAAAGCTATTTTTGTGGCTATTATTTTAACAACACAATTTTACTTTAATGTCAACAATCAAAGAATTAGAAGATTTTGCTACCCAGGTTCGCCGGGATATTTTAAGGCAGGTTCACAAGGTGAATTCCGGTCACCCGGGAGGCTCGCTGGGCTGTACAGAGTTTTTTACCGCTTTGTACCAGGGCGGAATTATGGAGCACAAGCCAGAATTTAATATGGATGGAAAAGACGAAGATTTATTCTTCCTTTCTAACGGCCATATTTCACCGGTTTTCTACAGCGTTTTAGCCCGTAGCGGTTATTTTCCTGTAGATGAATTAAATACTTTTCGACTTATCGATTCCAGGTTGCAGGGCCACCCAACAACCCACGAAGGCCTACCGGGAATTCGTGTTGCCTCGGGTTCACTTGGACAGGGAATGTCGGTTGCTCTTGGTGCCGCGCAAGCTAAAAAGCTGAA
>NZ_FUZC01000032.1 GCF_900168115.1 Salegentibacter salinarum | reverse complement strand
AATTCCGGCAGCGCAACTTCTGGTCAGGTAGGCATTGCCGATGGTTCTGGAAATGTTACTTACGGAAATATATCCTCAGAAAATGTAGACGGAGCAGATTTAACCGCAGGAGACGGCTCAATTACTGTGGTTGATGGTACAGGTGCTACTTTGGTAGAAGCCAATTTAAGGGTAGCTGCAGATGGAATCACCAACGATAAGTTGGCTGATAACGCTGTGAATACTGAAAACATCGTAGACGGAGCTATTGAGGCTTCAGATATTAATTCTAATGTTGCCGGAGATGGATTGACCCAAAACACAACTACAGGGGCATTGGAAGTAAGTGCCAATAATGGGGTTACAGCTACAACTGATAATATTCAACTAGGAGGAGATTTAATCCAGCCAACAGCTATAACTACAGATGCTACAAATACTCTTGCAGTAGAGGGGCTACAGGATGGTTCAGCAACCGATAATATTGTAGTGGCAGATCCAAATACTGGAGAATTGAAACAATTAAAAGCAGCAATGCCTAAATTCTTTTATATGCCAAGTGTAGTGTTCGATACTTCAACACAGGATACAGGCATTACTCGCAATTTACATCAGGATTATGTGGACCAATTTGGTTCTCCTGTGGTATCGAGTAGCGGAGCCTCGGGAGCTATTCCAACCTTGGATGCCAATGATTTAGAGTACTATATCACCTATTATGATGATACAGTGTTTGAAAACGTATCTATCGATGCTGTTGGAAACTTAACTTATGACGTTATAAGCTCTACAAACAGTGCAGCATCCTTTATGAACATTGTATTTGTAGTGAAATAGTACTACGGAATTGTAAGGTTATAGAAACCTTGTATGCTCATTTGAGACAAGAAATGTAAAGTCAAAATTTAAATTTAACAATTTGAAAAACATAATACATATACTAATTACCAGTATTGTTTTGTTACTCGCTCCTTTTAAAGTTTCAGCACAGTTTACTATCACGGATGACTTTAGGGGCAGTGGCTCCCAGGATGTCATTTTGGGTGATCAAGCTTATCTGACATCAGGAGTAGTCGATCCCATAAATGCTGGCTGGTTGCGTTTAACAGAAGATACTGGTAATCAAAAAGGCTATGCCTATGTTAATAGGTCCTTTCCTTCTACTCTTGGGGTTATAGTAGATTTTGAATATAAAATGTGGCGAGAGAATGGAATTGATCCAGGAGCAGATGGAGTTGGTGTGTTTTTGTTTGATGCCAATTATGGACCAGGAAATTTCGAATTGGGAGCCTATGGGGGATCTCTAGGGTATGCTAATGGTAATGACGCTGACTATGGTGTAACCGGCGGTTATATCGGAATAGGCCTGGATTCGTATGGTAATTTTGCGAATCCGACGGAAGGAAGAAATGGAGGACCTGGTGAAAAGCCTAATGCCCTAGTGCTAAGGGGACCTACTACAAACAATACAATTACTACTAACGAATATTTGGATGGTGTTACGCTTAGAGATCCAGATCAAGTCCTGTCAATTAATACCAATACAGGAAATCGAAACGAAAATCAAATAGATTATAATACAGGAACAGCAATACGTCCGAGTGATGATTTATTTTATAGAAGAGTACAAATACAAATCACACCGACCGGTGGAGGTTTTTTTGACATTGACGTTCGATGGTCTAAAGATTTAGGGGGAAGTTTTACGGAATTGATTTCCTACACAACAACTGAGGCTCCTCCTGAACTTTTAAAACTGGGTTTCGCCGCTTCAACAGGTGGTTCGTATAATTATCACGAAATCCGAAACCTTTTGGTAACAACACCCGGAAATTTGAGGGTAGGAAAATTGGTCGATAAAAGTACATTGCGTTCCGTACCCGGCTCAGGAAATGAAAATGAAGTCACCTATATTATAGAGGTGACTAATGATACGCCTGTAGCACTAACGGCTATTGATGTAGAAGATCAACTTACTGATGGGGAGGGAAATTCTATACCCAACGGAATGCTTAATATCACAGACATTAGCCATAGTGGTTTTACCAGTGCCAGTTTACCTTCACCTACTGCGGGAACACCGATAACCTCCGGAAATTTTAACGGAACTGTAGGTTTGTCGGCAAACAGTACCGGAAAGATTACGGTAAAAGGTACATTAACCGATATTCCAGAGGGGAATTTACTTCAAAATAGAGTCAATATTGAAAACAATGAAATTACCGACTCAGATTTGGCCAATAATACTGCTACGGTAAGTACTCCTGTCATTGCAGAGGGCGTAGACCTGACTATCGAAAAAGATGCTAACCAGCAGTGTTTAGATGTCACGAATGGTAATGAATTTACCATAACAGTTTCTAATATGGGAACAGATGACTTAAACTACAGCAATACCAATGCGGTAGTGGTAACTGATGAATTACCGGCGGGAGCCACACTTATCAATAACAGTACGGGTTGGACGCATAACGGTAATGGTACTATACACACATTTACTTTAGATGGTATCGGTACTCTGGGGTCGGGATTGTCGGCACCACCAATTACTTTTTCCATAGATGCTGGAACTTCTTCGGGTTATACCAATACTGCAGAAGTGGAATTTAATGGTTCCGGAAGTAATATTGAACCTCCGGAAAACCTGGGTAACAATAGTTCTTCAGTAAATATAGCCTCACAACCTCCTGTCCCAAGTGTGCCGGTAGCCGGATATATTGAAGTTTGTCAGGGGGAAACTATTCCAACAGGTGATATTGCTGATCCTGGATATACCCTTACCTGGTATCTTAACGAAGGAGGTTCTCCGGTAATACCCAATACGTCTACGCCGGGTTACGATACCTATTATGTGAGTCAGAGTGAAGGAGGTTGTGAAAGTGAACTAACGGAAATATTGGTCCTAGTGAAAGATAGTTCTCTCCCGGAAAGTATGGGAGGGTGTGCTACCGGGTGGTGTGAGGAAGACGTAGCAGGCGAGCGCTTTGACTTATCAGATGGCGAATCGGTAACTTTTAATCAACCAGCGACTGATTACGGTTTCCAGTTTGATATTTATACCCTGGATAATTCATTTAACCTGGAGATTAACGGTACTCAATTGGCTGTAGATGAACTTGAATTTCAATCTTCGGGTACGTCCGGTATCAATATTCGCTTTGCCGATGGTGACGAATATGAAACGGATACAGAAGGAGCTGTATGGGAAATGACAGGAAATGCTTCAGCCCCTCTTATCAGGGTGGTTATAAGCCCTACGGGATCGGTAGCTCTTTATGCAAGTAAAGCTTCGGGCGGCCCATTGTTTCCTTTGGTGTTGACTAATGGTAATATATTTAATAGTATTCCTTGGAATACCTCGGGATCCAATACCATTACTGCCACACAGAACGTAGTAGGAGCCACTACTATGACAGGCTATGGTAGTGGGAAAAATCAAACCCCCTGTTTAATAATGACTAATCCAATGCTCCCCTCAAAAGCTAAAACTCCTTAAATATGAAATATTTATACGAGAATAATATAAAGCTGTTTCTACTTCTCTTTCTTATTTCCGGAGCAGGTATCGCTCAAACCACAAACTCAGGTAAACTCTATGTAAGTGAAGGAACTCAAATATCTGTAGTCAAAGATTTTCAAAATGAGGGTTCGGGGGAATTTTATAATGACGGGGAAGCTTTTATTTATAGTAATTTCTCCAATGATGGAATTATTAATTTCTATGGCAATACGGGCCTTACCCGCTTTATTGGGCAGAATATACAGGAATTATCAGGCAGTAAAGAAAGCTACCTATATGATGTAGAGTTCTATAACTCCAGTGATGAAGTGCCTTTCCATTTATACAGCACATTAACCATAGAGGGGGAATCCAATTTTTTTCAGGGTATAGTTGATAATGATAATTATGGAGGAAGCATCTTCTATGGAGAGAACGCAAGCCATGTGAATACTTCAAATGAAAGTCATGTAGATGGAAAAGTGGGGCACTTTGGAAAAGAGGATTTTATTTTCCCTATAGGAGATGGAGGTTATTATAGATATGCCGGTACAGCGGATTTGATTAATGATGCCAGTATAGTTGAAGCAAAATATTTCCTGGAAAATAGTGACGTTTTATATTCTCACGAATTACGTCCCGATTTTGTGCAGCTTATAAATAACAAAGAGTATTGGACCATAGAGCATATTGGAGGTGCGGAGGAGGCATTTATCACGCTGTCATGGAGTGAAGAAACTACTCCAGCAGCAATCCTTCAAGAACCAAGGGAAGAATCGATACATATCGTTAGGTGGGACGAATCTGAAAATAGGTGGGTAGATGAAGGTGGAATTGTAGATAATACCAATCAAACAGTGTCTACCCTTGTTGAAAAATACGGCATTTTTACTATGGCAAGAATGGATGATTCCGGTATTCTTCCTTGTGAGATTTCAGTTTATAATGCGGTCTCTCCTAATGGTGATGGGGTAAATGATTATTTCAAAATTAACACCGGTTCTTCAAATTCCTGTACTGAAAACCTGCAAGTCGAAGTTTATAACCGCTGGGGAGTTAAAGTGTTTGAAACCAATAATTATGGGGAAGAGGGAGACCTGTTTGATGGCTTCTCTCGAGGAAGGCTGAATGTAAACGGTGATGAGCAATTACCATCTGGAACCTATTTTTATATATTAAAATTTGATTACGAAGTAGGTGGCGATCAATTAGAAACGTTTAAAAAGGCAGGTTATCTATATCTGAACGGTAACTAATTTGTTAAAAAAAATGCGATGAGTATACATTTAAAAAAAATATTTTTTTTCTTATTGGTGAGCATGGGCCTTTTCTATCAGGACCTAAACGCGCAGCAGGATTCTCAATATAGCCAGTATATGTACAATACGGTGAGCATCAACCCGGGATATGCTGGGAGCAGGGGGATGTTGAGTACTTTTGGAATGTACCGGAATCAGTGGGTAGGTTTGGAAGGTGCACCGGAAACCTTGAATTTTTCTTTAAACACACCTATAGGTCTACGAAGGGTTGGCTTAGGATTAAATTTTGTAAGCGATCGTATAGGACCTTCTTCAGAAGACATTTTAACAGCAGATTTCTCTTACAGCATACCTGTTTTTAATGCCGAAACCAAACTTTCCTTTGGATTAAAAGCAGGGCTGAACATGTTTAATCTGGATATGAATAAATTGGATATTGAAAATCCAAATGATATTAATTTAGTTAGCCGAAATCTTACTTCCCCGGTAGTAGGATTAGGTTTTTACCTGCATTCCACCAAATGGTATTTTGGCTTATCTACTCCAAATATGCTTGAAACAGAACATTATGATGAAATTGCTGTTTCTACTGCTTCAGAGAAAATGCATATGTATGCTATTGGAGGATATGTTTTTGATTTAAATCAAGATGTAAAATTAAAGCCTGCATTTTTATTGAAAGCGGTTTCCGGAGCACCTTTAGCCGTTGATATATCGGCGAATTTGCAGTTATATGATCAATTTACCCTAGGAGCAGCTTACCGTTTGGATGCCGCCGTAAGTGCCCTTGCAGCTTTTAATTTATCTGATCAAATTATGGTTGGCTATGCGTATGATTATGATACTACTCCCTTGACCAGGTACCATTCCGGTACTCATGAAATTTTTCTACGATTTGAATTAGGTACAAAAATACGCAATAGTGTAAACCCTCGATTCTTTTAATTTAGTTAATAAAAAATTGTATGAATAAGAATTATCAATATCTGTATTTATTACTGTTGTTCTTTTCAATTTCATCAATTGAAGCTCAAGAGGCTAAACTTGATATGGCTGAAAAAAAATATGAAAACTATGGATATATCAATGCTAGAGAAATATACCTGAAAGTAGCTGAAAAAGGCTTTGAATCCGAAGAACTTTTTCAAAGACTTGGTAATTCATACTATTTTAATGCGGCATATAGTGATGCCCTTGTATGGTATACAAAACTTTTTTCCTTAAATGAAGATCAGGAAGAGAAGTATTTGAGACGCTATGCGCAATCTCTTCAGGCTACTGGTAATTCGAAAAAGGCGGAAAGTTACTATAACCTATTCCAGGAAAAAGATGGACTTACTGCCGAGGATTATTTGTATTTAATTGAAAGAAACTCTGGAAGATATTCCATACAAAAATTAAAAGGAATCAATACAAATGGGAGAGAATTTGGTCATTCTTTCAAAAACGGGAAGTTAATCTATGCTTCAACCCAGGATACTGGAGTCTTCGTAAAAAGAAAAAATTCCTGGGACGGTCTTAGTTTTTTGAATTTATATGAGGTTGAATTAAAACAGGATTCCCTACTGGGCAAACCTAAAAAACTTAAAAGTATAAGTGGTAAATACCACGAATCTTCAGCAACCTTGTCTGAAAATGGAAAAACCCTGTATTTCACGAGAAGTAATAATAATAAAAACCAAAATCAGTATTTAAAGATTTACCGAGCAGAATTGAATAATGGTAAATGGAAGAACCTGGAAGATTTATCAATAAATATTCAAGGATATTCTACTGCGCACCCAACCCTTGATAAAGAAGAAGAATATCTTTATTTTGCTTCAGACCGGCCAGGTGGTTTTGGAGAATCAGATATCTACAGAGCAGCTATTCATAAGGATGGAAGTTTGAGTGAACCAGAAAACCTGGGGCCAGAAATTAATACAAAAGGCAAAGAAACCTTTCCTTTTATTTCGAATAATAGCGAGCTTTATTTTTCATCTGACGGGCATTTCGGACTTGGAGGGCTAGATGTTTTCTATGTGAAGATGGAGGGTTCAGAAGTCAGTAATATTCTTAATATAGGCCGTCCGATTAACTCTTATGCAGACGATTTCTCCTTTGGAGTAAATCAAAAAACAAAGCAGGGTTTCTTTAGTTCAAACAGAAAGGAGAATGGCACATTTGGTTATGATAACATTTATACTTTAAAAGAGAAGGAGAATATTCAAAACGCTTATAAGGCTATAATCCTGGGTAAAGTTCTTGAAGAGGATACAGGAGAACCCCTGGTAAATGCCAGTGTTAAGTTGTATACTGACGGCAAGCTATACGATTCGATAGCTACCGATGGTGCAGGAAATTACAGCATTGCTGTTAATTATTTTAGCAAGTATAGATTGCAGGCAGATAAAGAAGATTATGATTCCAAAGAGAAATTTAATAAACCAAGAGAAGAAGAACAAGAAATTAATTTTTCTTTAAGAAGGAACACTCTTGCTCTGGTACCAGGAACCGATATTAGTAGCTTGTTAAATATCAAAAATATATTATTTGATTTTGATATGGCTAATATAAGAAGTGATGCGCAAATTGAACTAGAGAAACTTCTTATGGTTATGCAGGATTATCCAGACCTAAAACTTGAAATTAGGTCTCATACTGATAGTAGAGGATCTGATTCATATAATAAAGCTTTATCGGAAAGAAGGGCCCAATCTACTAAGAGATATCTAATTGAAAAGGGCATTTCCGAGCAACGGCTTAAGGCAAAAGGCTTCGGGGAAGAGAGACTACTGAATGATTGCGGAAATGGTTCAGCATGTTCTTCTGCAGAACATCAGAGAAATAGGAGGTCGGAATTTATCGTCCTTGAATAGAGTTTTGAAGGTAGATGAAGTTTTGAAGCGAATAGGATTTTTCCTTACCGAGCAGTAGAGTATACAGCGGTAAAGTCTTGCACACCTCTTAATAAAGCGGTACAAATTGATTTATTTATAATCCTTTAACTTTCGCAACATACACAGTTCAACTAAGTCAGCAAGAGCAAAAACTATTCTTTGAAAAAAAGCTCAATTTCAAAGGAGTGTTACCAGTGGCAATCAGGATCACTAAAAACTGTACCTACAAGTATATTGATCATTAGACCTTCCGGATATGGTCAAGTGTTGTTCTTTTATCTGGTACCATCCTGATTCCGGATATAAGCGGATTTACAAAATTCGTTAATGAGACCGAATTTTCGGCAGGGCGTGAAATAACCAGGCAGCTCCTTCAGGGGATCATAAATAATAATATCCTAAATCTCGAAATTTCGGAAATTGAAGGAGATGCCGTTTTGTTTTATACGAAGAACACCTTAACCCCGATACAAATAAAGAATCAATATGAAATTATGCTGGAGGGCTTCAGCGAAAAGTTAAGGAGCTAAGCCTGGAAAATGATATGAAAATTAATCTTTCCTTAAAAATGATTGCCCATTATGGAGAAATAGCTACTTATTCCATAAGTGATTTTGAAAAACGGAAAAGCAGTGATCGAAGCTCATAGGCTTCTTAAGAATTCCATTTCAATTAAGCCCTATTTTCTACTAACCGAAAGTGTTTTTAATGCCAACATAGGAAAATTCAAAGGTACTTGTTATTACTCGGGAAGTCAGTTATGTGAGGTTTACGGAAATCTGAAAAAAATTGGGTATGCCTATTTTGATCACGAAGAAGATAAAGAAGCTGGTACTATTAGTTCTGTGGATGATTATCTAGAAAATAAATCCAGATTAAGTTTTGTCTAAACCAACCTATAGAGGAAAATCTAATTATATAATGAAAGATTCAAAACTTTATATCCTTATGCAGGCTTAAAAAAATGTCGTTACTCTTGAGACTAAAAAGACAAGATTTATTTCCATATAACAAGTTTTCGGCTTTTCCCTTCTTTTAACTCAAACTATAATTCTTCCAAAATGGAATTTCCGCTTGACTTATCGCCAGAAGTCCATTTCCAGCTTTCATAGAGTCTTAATTTTCCATTTTCCTGTTTTGTGCGGCTCCTCCCTTCATAACCTCTAACCCCTTGTAAATACTGGAGTTTATGTTTTGCATAGGGTGTCCCAGCTTTTTTTAAGGTCAAAATGCTATTTTTATCAGGATTATGTTCGTCAGAAAGAAGCCTAATAAAAGTGGTTTAATCAGCATCCAGATTATTGATAAGTCATCTGGTAAATATGTTGTGCTTGAAACGGTTGGTAGTTCAGACGATCCTCAAGAGATTGAACACCTGGTAAAGAAAGGGAAGCAGCGGATTGTTAAGCTTGCTGGTCAGGTTTCCATGAGTTTTGATAGAGATAAAGAGCTGGAATTTGTCGATGCTTTTATGAATAGTTTGGACACTTTTTATCTGGTGGGCCCGGAATTACTTTTAGGGAAATTATTTGATGAAATTGGATTTAATACTATTGAGGAAGAGCTCTTCCGTCATTTAGTTATTACTCGCTTAATTTACCCGGTAAGTAAACTAAGAACAGTGGATTATCTATTCAAGTATAAAGGTGTAGAAATAAGTGTTTATAGTGTCTACCGCTATCTTGATAAGCTCCATAAGGAACAAATGGAACAGATTAAGGAAATCAGCTTAAAGCACACCTTAAGCTTGTACGACAATGCTTTATCAGTTGTATTTTATGATGTGACTACCTTATATTTTGAGGCTTCAAAGGAAGATGAGCTTAGAATTACCGGTTTTAGTAAAGACGGAAAACATCAAAACCCACAAATTGTATTGGGATTGCTGGTAAGTGATGGAGG
>NZ_FUZC01000037.1 GCF_900168115.1 Salegentibacter salinarum | reverse complement strand
CAAACAAACATTTACCGGGTCTTCCGAGTGCTAAAACGATCGCCCGTGAAGGGTATAGCCTATCGGAAATGGATAAGCTCCTTCTGGAGAAAGTAGAGGAGCTCACCCTGTACATTATTGACCAGGAGTCCGAGCTAGAGAGTTTATCCGGGGAGTTGGGAGTTATACTACCGGTAGCGGATGAAGAAGTTGCTTCAGGTAAAACTGTTTATAAAAGCCATAACGTGGATATTGAATCCTATCTCAATGCACCTATCCAAAAAGAGGGACGTATTTTTCCAGATATGACCTCTCATCGAAGTATAGAAGCTTCTACAGAAGCTTTATGTGATGTAATTTCCTGTGACGGGGAAGGAGTTGGAATTGGGGCAGATCCGGTAGCAGGGTACCGTCTTGCGGTCTCCGGCGGCATTTTAACCGATGACATCCAGGTGGCCTCGGTGGCTAACTGGCCTGACTATGTCTTTGAGGCGGACTATAAGCTACGGGATCTTTTGAGCCTTTCGGCCTATATAGAAAGGGAAGGGCACCTGCCCAGAGTTCCAAAAGCCGAGCTTGTGGAACAGGAAGGTTACCGGTTAGAGATTATGGATGGCTTGCTATTGGAGAAGATCGAGGTTTTATTTTTGTACGTAATTAATCAAGAAAAGCAACTGGACCGATTAGAAATTTTAAAAAAGCTATAGGATGAATAGAGTCGTTTTATTAATTATTATTTTTTTTCTCTCTGAGACTACATTAGCTCAAAATCTGGAAAGTGGACTAATAGGCCATTGGAAATTGGATAATAATGCTATTGATCAAAGTATTAATAGTAATCACGGAATGATTGTTAATGCAGAGTCAGCTATAAATAGATTTGGCCACCCTAATAGTGCTCTATATTTCAAAGATAATGGGTATGTACATTTTGGAAATGTTTTGAATTTAGGACTAAAGGATTTTAGTATTTCTGGATGGTTTAATCTTGATGAGAATGCCTATATCAAAGGGGAAATGTCAATGATTTCCAAGATTGATATGCCATCTGAGAATAAATATGCTGCAGGAATTTTTAATAGTCGATTTGCCATTGTATTTGGCAATAAGATTCTATACTGTAGAGATGACCAATTTGTACTGGAAAAAGGGGTGTGGTATCATTTTACAGCTACCTTTGATAGGGATAACCTTTTGAGTATTTACCTTAATGGTGAAGTTATTTGTCAGGAAGATATTACTATATGGGAAAATGTAAATTTGTCGGAAGGAGGGGATCTAAGAATTGGCGAATATAGTGGTCACAGAAGGCATTTTTATGGAATATTAGATGAATTCAGAATGTATGATCGGATTCTTTCTTCCGTCGAAGTATCTTTGTTGTATAATGAAGAAGAAAACATTAATTGCTCTCTACTTAACGAAAATCAATCAGGTCAAATTGAAGTGGGGGATGGAGAAGGCTTTTCAGATAATTTGCTTTCCGTGGCGGGAACTGTTTTGTCTGATAGTATTCGAATCGCTCAAGTAACAAACTGGCCTGACTATGTATTCTCGGAAACTTACGACCTCTTGGATTTAGAAGATGTGGCTTCTTATATCAAGGAACAGGGTCATTTACCAGGTTTGCCTTCTGCAGAAGAGGTGTTATCTGATGGCATTTCATTGAAACATATGGATAAGACTAATTTGAAAAAGATAGAAGAGCTTAGTTTGTACCTGTTGGATCAGCATGCTAGAATGGAAAGCTTACGTAGTGGGAACGTCCAAAAAGCCTCCGTCCTTGCTAAGCGTGCAGATAAGGAAAGTACCTTTAATATTATTTTAGATCAATCCGGGATAGCGGAAGGTCAGGGCCACCTAAAGACACTCTCCAGTGACAGTCTTTCTACGGGTACTATGTACTGCGATGGAGACAATGTAGGGATTGGTGTTGTCCAAACCTCCGGTTACCGTTTGGCAGTTGCTGGTGGTATCCTTTCCGAAGGGGTGAAGGTCTCGA
>NZ_FUZC01000039.1 GCF_900168115.1 Salegentibacter salinarum | reverse complement strand
TAGCGCATCGTAGTCTCAGGCAGACTCGAACTGCCGACCTCTACATTATCAGTGTAGCGCTCTAACCAGCTGAGCTATGAGACTGTCCTTTGTTGATCCAAGAACCAGCACTCAAGATCCACGACTAAAAAGTCACTTCTCTTTTCTCTAGTTTCTTTTCTCTAATTTTTTAAATATTAAATCGACAGCTTTAGAATCAAGACCAAAAAAAGCTCTTTAAGAACTTCCCTTTGATTATTGCGCGTTGTTATCACTGATAAATCAGCTAAACATTGCTCTAGAAAGGAGGTGTTCCAGCCGCACCTTCCGGTACGGCTACCTTGTTACGACTTAGCCCCAGTTACCAGTTTTACCCTAGGCGGCTCCTTGCGGTGACCGACTTCAGGTACCCCCGGCTTCCATGGCTTGACGGGCGGTGTGTACAAGGCCCGGGAACGTATTCACCGCATCATGGCTGATATGCGATTACTAGCGATTCCAGCTTCACGCAGTCGAGTTGCAGACTGCGATCCGAACTGTGATAGGGTTTGTAGATTCGCTCCTTCTCGCGAAGTGGCTGCTCTCTGTCCCTACCATTGTAGCACGTGTGTGGCCCAGGACGTAAGGGCCGTGATGATTTGACGTCATCCCCACCTTCCTCGCGGTTTGCACCGGCAGTCTGGCTAGAGTTCCCGACATTACTCGCTGGCAACTAACCACAGGGGTTGCGCTCGTTATAGGACTTAACCTGACACCTCACGGCACGAGCTGACGACAACCATGCAGCACCTTGTAATCTGTCCGAAGAAAAGTCTGTTTCCAGACCTGTCAGACTACATTTAAGCCCTGGTAAGGTTCCTCGCGTATCATCGAATTAAACCACATGCTCCACCGCTTGTGCGGGCCCCCGTCAATTCCTTTGAGTTTCATTCTTGCGAACGTACTCCCCAGGTGGGTTACTTATCACTTTCGCTTAACCACTCAGATCTTAATCGATCCGAACAGCTAGTAACCATCGTTTACGGCGTAGACTACCAGGGTATCTAATCCTGTTCGCTACCTACGCTTTCGTCCATCAGCGTCAGTATATTATTAGTGATCTGCCTTCGCAATCGGTATTCTGAGTAATATCTATGCATTTCACCGCTACACTACTCATTCTAACCACTTCATAATAACTCAAGACAATCAGTATCAATGGCAGTTCTCCCGTTGAGCGGAAGACTTTCACCACTGACTTAACTGCCCGCCTACGGACCCTTTAAACCCAATGATTCCGGATAACGCTTGGATCCTCCGTATTACCGCGGCTGCTGGCACGGAGTTAGCCGATCCTTATTCGCAGAGTACCGTCAAACTCCCACACGTGGGAGTGGTTCTTCCTCTGTAAAAGCAGTTTACAACCCATAGGGCAGTCTTCCTGCACGCGGCATGGCTGGATCAGGCTCTCGCCCATTGTCCAATATTCCTCACTGCTGCCTCCCGTAGGAGTCTGGTCCGTGTCTCAGTACCAGTGTGGGGGATCTCCCTCTCAGGACCCCTACCTATCGCTGCCTTGGTAAGCCGTTACCTTACCAACTAACTAATAGGACGCATACCCATCTAATGGCCATAAATGTTTAATGAAAATATCAGGAGATATTCCCATACTATG